>JAFGJO010000048.1 GCA_016929065.1 Spirochaetales bacterium
ATCTGCGTAATCTGTGTACGCGCGGATAATCGCGCGGGAATCTGTGGTTTATTTTCTTCTCTTTTGGCTGACTTTTCACACAGTCTGAAGGAACGCAAAGTGAAGAGAAAGAGGGTGGCTCCACCCTGTTCATGAATGGTCATCCATGTCTTATCCATAAGCGCAGGCCACCGAGTTGGCATCAGCAGTTTTCCAATTTCCTATTCCGTGACAATGTATTCTTTTTCATCAAGTCTTTTTTAAAAGGTTTTCAACTCTGTATCGGAAACAAGATCCCATGTGCTTTTTGATCGATATACAGAATATGTCTTTTATCGTAGTCCAAATACTGATCGAATCCTTCGCGCTCTTTGCGAGAACCAGTCTGGCTCATGCCTCGTGCATTCGCCAGCCAGTGCAAAAACAAACAGCTCCTTCACAGCTTCCTCACAGGATCATTACTTTATATAAAAATACAATACGCTCCCTCAACCGGTTTTTGCCTTTCTATAAAACCAATCGATGTTGGGCATCCATGCCCAAAACAGGGCGTAGCCCCCTTTTTCCTGGTTTCGTGGTTTATCTTTACCAAAATATTGATTATTTCAGAATTTAGCGATATATTAAACATGTACATAATATGTACATTGAATTTTATTTCAAGGGGGGTGATACAGGTCTCGACTGGGGATTTGTTGGGTCAAGGGCTGCAAGTGGAGCGCTGACTCCTTAAACCGGCACAAACATAACTGCAAACAATAACGCAGATTACGCAGTAGCTGCTTAGTTCAGCTACCGGGCTTTACATGCACTGTTCCGAGCGTGTAAATGCTTGAAAGAAACCGGGACTTACCGGGAGCATTGGTCATGGTGTTTCAGGGAAATTTTTCATGACCTTGGATGACAATAGGTTGGCTCATGTGCCGGTTGTCGTCTGAAATCAAACCATGAGCTAAGCTTGTAAAGGTTTTTGAAACGCACCTTAGGACGCGGGTTCGATTCCCGCCACCTCCATAAAAAAACATCCCTTATGGGATGTTTTTTTTATGTTTGTATGAAAGGGAATCGAACCCAAGTTATACTCACAGAAACAAAATCGGCTCCTGTAATTCCTTTCAGAATTATCATAAATCTAAATATTTTTTGCCCCCAATGCTCGGAGAATGACTCACACTGGGGACGAAAAAAATATTTAGCGTTTTATTGTTGGATGGAGGAATTACAGGAACCATTTTTTTCTACAGAATATGGATATCCTCAATACTCTAATATTTCCCGGAAAAATCTGGAATTTGTATGTATATTGTTTTCACGTATACCCACCACTTCAATGTGGCAATGAGGAGAAACAATGTATAAAAACAATATTCTGATGATATCTACAACGTGTCTGCTGGTTTCAATGGCAGTTTTTAGTATTTCCGCTGAGGAAAAAAAGGAAAAGAAAATTGTAAAAACAGAACAGACTACCCATCAGGACGAGGAACTGGGAGATATTCCGGACTGGATACACCTTGCTTCAGATGAACTTGCTGTATCAGGAAAACTTGACAATTACCTGAACAGATTCCCCTCATCTGAATATTACTATTTGAAAGCCAGTAAAAAAGGAAAGTCATTTGAGGGCCTGACTTTTTGGGTGGTCAATTTCGAGTTCGACAGTGAGATATTTGATCTTGTTGAAAAAGAATACCAAAAAAAACTTGAAGCTGCCGGGATACCCAAAAAACGGCTTTCTTCCATGGTGACATTACGCTCCACGCTTCTCGAAAAATACTGGATTGAATATGCTCTCTCTTACGATAACGGTTCACAGGAAAAACAGTGGGAATACTTTGTCCTTGGCGTTGTGTCAAAAGCGGATATTGAAAAGGCAGTGAACAGAATAATAAAATAATTATTTCTTGTCGTTTTCAAAGAGTTCATCAAACGAAGGCACATAATCCGGATTGCTCATCCGCTGCTTTTTTTCCTGTTCCTCAGCAAGCTTTTTCAGTTCTGCTTCTTCTTCGTTGAGTTTGATCACCAGTTCGCGGTAGGCTTCTTCCAGGTTTTTTCCGCCGAAGTATTTTGAGAGGGCCTTGGCTATCTCGATTGCCATGGTTTCACGCTCTTCAAGATCAGAGAGTTTCCAGATGCTCCGCAGGGCGGATTCATACAGGGTATCCAGATCCTCGGGATTCCCCGGTATTTTTGCACAGCTGTGCCGCAGCAGATATTTGTTCAGTTTGTCAATAATTAATTCAAGTTTCCCCATATTTGCAACCTTGAAATAAAATATGAGCAATGCGGGATTCGAACCCACGACCTTTGGCTCCGGAGGCCAACGCTCTATCCAGCTGAGCTAATTGCCCGTTTTGCGACTGAATTATTCCATCTGTAAGACATGAAACAAAATAATTCGGTCGCAAATTTGAAGTTTCAATGTGTCCTGTTATAAAGGAATACATTGAAACTCCACGTCTTCCATCCAGAAATATTCTATTGTCAATAAAAAGAAATATTTCGGGTTATACATAAGCAGTTCCAGTACAACAGAGAATAACGCGAACAGAGTGCAAAGTCAATGCGAAATTTATCATTTTCAACAAAAACCGGAATTCATGCCAAAAGTCCTACTTGACTAATCCCCAATACAGTATATATTCTACCAATCTTATGAAGCTGACAAAAAAAAACATTCCATTATTTATCGGGACCCTGTTTCTCGGTATGGTGATCGGCGGACTGGCATGGGAGATCTTTGAACGCCTGCTTGGCATGATTGGAAGTACCTTCTCCCTCACCCTGAAAGAACCGCTGGGATTTGACTTCTATGTTTTTGCGTTATTTATACGCCCGAACATCGGCATGGCAATGGGATGTGCTGCAGGCGGTCTTTTGTTCTTCAAACTTTAAAAACGGATATACTCCGGAAAGAGTAATTATATGGATACAATCATTCTTGCATCAGGGTCACCCCGTCGGCGTGAACTGCTGCAGAAAGTCAAAATACCCATCAAAATTCTCCCCCCCCAGGTCAATGAGGAGGCATTCCTCAAGGATGCCACGGCAGAGACTGCCATGGAGATTGCAAAACATAAAGTTGAAACAATCATCAAACTTTTCAAACAGGAATCGCCCCGCTGGATACTGGGGGCGGACACACTTGTCGAGATCAATGGCTCATTTGTCGGCAAGCCGTCAGGGATCGAGGAGGCGGAATCATTTTTACGGCGGCTCTCCGGAAAAAAACACAAGGTCCACACCGGCATAGCCCTGCTGGCTGAAAAACAGCAGCCCATTGCCGCCCGGCTCTGCACCACCGAGGTCAAATTCCGGACCATGAATGACGATGATATCCGGTTTTATCTGGATTCCGGCGAATGGACCGGGGCCGCAGGCGGTTATCGCATTCAGGAACAGGGCAGTTTCTTTGTTGAATGGATAAGGGGCTCATACAGTAACGTGGTTGGATTACCCTTGGAGTTGCTCTATGAGATGCTTAAAGAACATCAGTATAACTTTGGCAGAGGGTAGACATACTTTTTCAAACAGTGTATAAATAGAACAAAAGTACTGTTCAATAATCCCATACTATAGTATATTACAGTTCCTTTGTGTCACTCACAGTACATGAACATAAAAGGGACTATACTATTTTAATCAAGCAAGGAGGACACGTGTGGCAGTTGTCACTATGAAAAACCTTTTAGAATCCGGCGTACATTTCGGTCATCAGACCAAGCGCTGGGATCCACGAATGAAACGATTCATTTTTACCGAGAGAAACGGTATCCATATTATTGATCTTCAGAAAACGATCACTTCGATAAAAGACGCATATGAAGCAGTCAGAAAAGTCGTTCTGGAAAACAAATCAGTGATGTTTGTCGGCACTAAAAAACAGGCCCAGCAGGCAGTTGAACGCGAAGCCAAACGGTGTAACATGTATTATGTCAACAACCGGTGGCCGGGCGGCATGCTCACCAATTTTACGACAATCAAGAAATCGATCCTTCGCCTGAAGAAAATCGACAAAATGGAAGTTGACGGAACATTTGAAAGCCTGACAAAAAAAGAAGTCGCGCGGCTTCTCAAGGAAAAGTCAAAACTGGAAAAAAACCTTGGCGGAATCAAGGAAATGAAGGATCTGCCGGGAATTCTTTTTATTATTGATACCAAAAAAGAAGAAATTGCTGTCGATGAAGCCCGCAAAATGGGTATTCCTATTGTGGCAGTTGTTGATACAAATTGTAATCCTGACGGCATTGATTTCCCCATTCCGGGAAATGATGACGCTATTCGTGCAATTACGCTGTTTACGCAAATTATTGCAAACGCTGTAGTTGAGGCCGAAAACGAGGCGGGTCTCGAAGTAATCGATTCGTTAAACGAGGAAGATGAAAATTCAATTGAATCAAAAGATACGGTTATTGACAAGGACGCGCTGGCCGATGAAGATGAAGAATTTTACGAGGAAAAAAAGACCGAAACACCCGTTGTTGAAGCGGAATATTCCGAATATCTCGTAAAGGACGAAGAAGAAACAGCACCAGAATCCGTGCCAGAGACCAAAGACGAAACTCCGGCAGAGGAAAAAGCATCAGCGCCCGAACAGGTTGCATCGGAAGATGAAGAAACAAAGGCTGCTGAAGTAACTCCTGAAGCAACAGAATAACGTTTTCGACTCACGCATCGACTTTTTTAATACAATAACTACTGCGGCACCATTTTGGTGCCGCATTTTATACAGCTGGATGAAACGGAAAAAGCGCATGTGCTCTTGATTGTCAGCATACTGCCGTTTATCCCCGGTCATGACAGGCCGGGTAAATCCACAGGAAAAAATCCAACAAGGAGCCTAATATGGAAATCAAAGCAATTGAAGTGAAGAAGCTGCGCGATAAAACAGGCGCGGGAATGATGGAATGCAAAAAAGCACTCGTTGATGCTGCTGGCGATTTTGCCAAAGCGGAAAAAATTCTCAAGGAACTCGGACTTGCCGCTGCAGCAAAACGCGCGGGACGTGCAACAAACGAAGGCCGCATTTTTATCGAAGCATCAGATTCACGCGCGGCAGTTCTTGAGCTCTCCTGTGAAACCGATTTTGTCGCCAAAAACGAGGACTTTCAGAAACTCGGGAACAAACTCGCAGGAATCGTGCTCCAGGAAAATCCGAAAGAAAAGACAAAGGCAATGGAAGATGAAATCACTTCGACAGTCGGAATCATCAAGGAAAACATTCAACTCCGCAGATTTATCACCATGGAAGCGGCTGCAGACGAGTTTTTCAGCAGCTATATTCACGGTGAAGGAAGAATCGGCGTCGTTCTCAAAATAAAAGCCGGCAATCCGGATGTAAAAAATATCGATGCAGTGAAAGACCTCGCGTTCAATCTTGCCCTGCACATTGCGGCCTTCAGTCCACTGTATGTCTCCGAAGACAGGATCGATGCGTCGTATCTGAAGGAACAGGAAGAGATTTTCACAAAACAGGCGTCACAGCTCGGAAAACCGGAAAACGTTCTTGCCGGGATTGTGAAGGGCAAAATGAAAAAACATTTCGCCGAAATCTGTCTTGTCGACCAGAACTATGTCCGGGATGAGAAATTCCAGGTCAGACAGGTTCTGGAAAATGCCGGCAAGGAAACCGGCACAACACTTGCCATCGTTGATTTTATCTACTTTAAAGTCGGCGAAGAACTTCCATCAGAAGAATAAAACCTCTGCAGGGAACAAATCCGGACGGGTTTGTTCCCTTTTTTTTGATTATTTCAGAAAACACTTGTGGAATAATCAAAAACCGTCTTTAATAAAATCACGAGAAATGATAGTATCGTAAAGAACTTTCACAGTCCATAACAGGAGGAATATATGCCGGAACAAGTAAAAAAGAATACCGAAGAAAGGATGCAAAAATCGATTACAGCCCTGAATACGGAATTTAACGGACTTCGGACCGGAAGAGCATCTGCAGCGCTTTTCGATGCAGTAAAAGTGGATTATTACGGGCAAAAAACACCTCTCAGTCAGGTTGCGACAATTTCAATCCCCGAAGCACGGCTTGTGGTCATTCAGCCGTGGGACAAATCCGTCCTGGGTGAAATTGAAAAGGCAATACAGAAATCAGAACTTTCGATTAACCCAAACAATGACGGAAAAGTAATCCGGATCAGTATTCCGCCGCTCACCGAGGAACGCCGCAAGGAACTGGTTAAGATCGCAAAAAACAAAGCGGAACAGACACGCGTTTCCATCCGTAATATCCGCCGGGATGCAAACGAAGAAATCAAAAACCTTGAAAAAGCGCATACCATCAGTGAGGATGATCTCAAGAGGTCAACCGATGAAATCCAGAAAGTGACCGATAAATATATAGAAGAAGTGAATCATGTGCTCGAGGCAAAAGAAAAGGAGATTCTCGAAGTCTGATGCCGAAACCACAATCTTCCTCTTTCACAATAAGCCGGCGGAACCTCCCGCGTCATGTCGGCATCATCATGGATGGAAACGGACGGTGGGCAGTACAGCGCAACAAGCCCAGGCACAAAGGCCATATCGAGGGGCTTGAATCCGCAAAACGGGTCGTCAAGGCAGCCGCTGAAACGGGGCTGAAATATGTTTCTTTGTATACATTCTCGACAGAGAACTGGAAGCGTGCCGAAGAAGAAGTGTCATACCTGATGTTCCTGGTAAAAAAACACCTGAAAAAGGAATATCAGTTTTACCGTGAAAACAACATCCGGATTGTTCATTCAGGCGAAACAACCCGCCTGCAGAAAGGCGTGGTAAAATCGATTTCCGAAACAATCGACGAGACAAAAGGGTTTGACGGACTAACCGTCAATCTCGCACTCAACTACGGCGGGAGAGACGAAATAATCCGCGCTGTCGGCCGCTGCGTTGAAAAAACAGGCCATGCACCCGGGACCGAAAAAGAAATGGGCAAATACCTGGATCAGCCGAATTTCCCCGATGCCGATTTGATCATCCGCACCGGCGGAGAGCAGCGCCTGAGCAATTTTCTGCTCTGGCAAAGCTCTTATGCTGAATTTTATTTCAGCGACAAACTGTGGCCGGACTGGTCTGGAAATGACCTGACCGAGGCAATCCTGGATTTTCAAAAGAGAAAAAGGAGGTTTGGAAACGCCAAATGAGCAACCTGAAATCCCGATTAATTCTTACCGCCATTTTTATTCCCGGTTTGTTTGTAGCGATCTTCTTTCTTCCCTTTTTAAACCACCTCGTCTTTAATCTGATGGTCATCATCGTCATCTTTCTTGCCTCGCAGGAAATTTGCGGAATGTTTCAAGGCAAGGGAATCTCCACCTGGCCGGTTTTTGCGCCGCTTCTGGCGGCAAGCTACGGCGCCGCCGTGTATGCCGAATCAACCGGGTTTCTTATCCCCAACTTCAGCCTGTACTGGCTGATCGGCATCATCACCATCATTTTTATGGCAGGGATCATTGTACGCGACGAAAAAAAAATGAATGAACGGCTTCCCCTGCTCGCTTCGACCATATTTGTTATAGTCTACCCGGGAATACTGCTCTCATTTATTACAAGAATCTCAACTCTTCAGGAACCCAGTGCAACATTGCTGCTTTTTATTGCAGCCATTTTTGCCAATGATATTGCCGCGTATCTTGCGGGAAGATTTTTTGGGAGGGGGAAAGCATTAAAGCTTCCCATCAGCCCAAAAAAAACACTCATCGGTTTTATCGCAGGGTTTATCGCATCCATTGGCATCGTACTGGCTGCAGCTGCCATTTTTCCCTGGGCAATACCTTTGTCTCTCTGGAAGGCGATCACCCTCGGGGCAATCCTGGGTGTGCTCGGAATTATCGGGGATCTGTTTGAATCGGCCCTGAAACGGTCATCAGAAGTCAAGGATTCAGGAGTTCTCATGGGGGGCCGGGGCGGCCTGATGGATGCAATTGATTCACTGCTGCCGGCAGCACCGGTATTTTTCTATCTCTACCCTCTCCTCACTGCCGGTCTTTTTCAATAACATTACTGCAATACAGCAAGGAGCCGTATGAGCCATGAAAACCGTGATCGTCCTTGGAAGCACAGGATCAATCGGCACAAGCACACTCGATATTGTCCGCAGGCATCCGGACCTGTTTCGGGTTGTTGCTCTTTCCGCCCACACCGATATTACTACTCTTGAAAGACAAATAAAAGAATTCCGGCCACTGGCCGCGGCAATGGCCGGCACAGCAGCGATCACCCCACTACCCGGCGGCACAACATTTTTTGCAGGTGCAGACGGCTTGCTTTCGATGATTAAAGAAACTGATGCGGATATTGTGGTCAATGGCATCGCCGGTTCGGCCGGGATGCTGTCATCCTTTGCTGCGATCGAATCGGGCAAGGCACTCGCACTGGCCAATAAAGAGACGATTGTCATGGCAGGGCCCCTTTTACTGCGGGAGGCCGCAAAAAACAATCTTCCGGTGATCCCGGTTGATTCGGAACATTCAGCCATTTTTCATCTTTTGGGACAAGACCGCAGGCCGGTTCTGGAAGAAATCATTCTCACCGCTTCCGGCGGTGCTTTCAGGGACCTCCCGAAGGAAAAACTCGAACATGTGGCCCTGGAAGACGCACTCAACCACCCGAACTGGGATATGGGGCCGAAAATTACCATTGATTCATCGACCATGGCCAATAAAGCCCTTGAGGTCATCGAGGCAAACCTGTTGTTTCACTTGCCGCTCGAAAAAATTCGCGTGGTCATACACCCCCAGAGTTTTGTGCATTCTTTAATCCGGACAACCGACGGCTCATTGTACGCCCAGCTTTCCAGGCCGGATATGAGAATTCCCATTCAAAACGCCCTCACCTGGCCCGACCTTCTTGATGTCGGATTTGGAAGGCTCGATATTGAACATTGCACTCTTGAGTTCCGCCCTGTTGATTTTATAAAATATCCCCTTCTGGCATTGGGATATTCAGCCTGCCGCGAAGGCGGTGCCCTCCCCACTGTGTTCAACGCTGCAAACGAAGAAGCAGTCGCGGCGTTTATCAGCCGGGAAATACGCTACAACGACATCGCAGCTGTCGTCGAGGAGGCACTTTCGGCTTCATGGACAAACTTGAATACCACACTGGATGATGTTATATTAAATGATACTCTGGCACGACAAAAAACAAGAGAAATTCTACTCCGAAAGAGGTAATAAATTTGGATATTTTAATCATGATTGGCGAAATCGCCCTGGGCCTTTTCGGCCTCGGCATAATGGTCTTTATTCATGAAATGGGGCATCTCGTTGCCGCGAAACTTCTCGGCATCAAGGTTGAGACATTTTCGCTGGGATACGGAAAAAAACTGGTGGGGTTCAAATGGGGGGAGACCACCTATCAGATTGCCGTATTCCCCATCGGCGGATTCTGCAAAATGAAAGGTGAACATTTGTTTGCCCGCGCAGTGGAAGAAAATCTTGACCGCATTCCGGACGATGAAGAACACTATTATAATTCTCCGCCGTGGAAACGCATCATTGTCTCTCTTGCCGGAGCAGGAGCAAATATTCTGTTCGCCTTCATCTTTTTGACCATCTTGTATATCGTCGGCTTTCAGGAACATTCCTATTCAAACAGGATTATTCTTGCGAGCGACTTTTCATTCATTTCGGGGGTACCTGCAGATGCTCCGGCAAACCAGGCAGGACTGCAAACCGGCGATAGAATTGTCAATGTCAATGGACGGCTTGTCCAGCATTGGGGCGATGTCATCCGGACAATCTCTGATTATCCAAAAGAGACAATCCCGATCGAGGTTGACCGCGGCGGCAGGCAGTTGTCTTTATCCATTACCCCGGACCTTGATACCGAACGCATCAAGGGAACCATTGGTATCTACACCTGGATGGAACCGGTGATTGCGTCTGTGGGGGAGGCGATGAAGCAAAAAAACCCGTGGCTTATGCCCGGCGACCGGATTGTTTCGCTGAATGGAACTCCTGTCCGGCACCAGCTTGATATCAGTAGTCTTCTGCAAAATAAACCTGAATCCGTGACGGCAGTGATTGACCGCAGCGGAGTCACACTCACGCAGAGAATGATTATTCCCTACAAAACAATCAAAAATGACAAAAATGAAGAGGAGACCGTCCCGAACCTTGACATCCCCTTTCTGACAGGGGTGTATCATACACCGCAATATTCTGTATTTGGAGCTGCCGGGAAAAGTGTTTCAGAAATTTACCTGACGATCCGAAAAATCGTGCAGCTGGTGGCCTTGATTCCGTATAAAATCAATGTCCGCAACGCGCTTGGCGGCCCGGTAGCGGCTACAGTGATTATCGGTGTGAGCACTGCAGAAAGTTTTGAGCGTGGATTCGATCAGGCAGTGGTCAATTTTGTTCTACTGATTTCACTGATATCCACAATCCTTGCATTCATGAACCTTCTGCCGCTGCCCATGCTCGACGGGGGCTTTGTTGTTTTGTTTTCCATAGAATGGATACGAAAACGGCCATGGCGGCCCCGGTTTCTGATGAATATTCAGCTCATCGGGATCGCACTCTTCGGGGTGCTGTTTGTCTTTATTCTGCTGAATGACATTTCATTTCTCGTAAATTTCTTTAATTGAGGGAGCATATGATTGAATTGACCTGTTTATGCGAAAATAAATTCTCTGCGGATATCCGTACCGAATACGATACCGATGCTTCACCCGGGATTGTGAACGACATCCTTTCCGGGAGATTCATGAGCGTGTCCTGTCCGTCATGCGGAAAACTGCTCAAGCCGGAATTTCCCACACACATTACCAGTAAAAAAAACAATTGGGATATTCAGTTTGTCCCGGAACTTGAGCGTGTGTCATTTTTAAAAAACCTTCCAACCGGGAAAAAAGGCAATAAGCGTATTGTAATCGGCTACCCTGAACTCCTTGAAAAAATTAAAATATTTTCCGACAGGCTGAATGACCAGGTTGTTGAATACCTGAAATACAATATCATGTCAAAACTCCTTGAAAAATCCGATGAAAATGAAACTGAAAATGATATCAATGTGTACTATAATGAAAGAAAAGAGGATGCACTCCTCTTTCATATCCAGGGCCTTAAAAGCGGTGAGGTGGGTCTTTTTAAAGTACCCATGGGAGCATACGAACAGGCAGTGCAGGAAATTGATACAAAGATCAATTCTGAACCGTTCAATGAATTTTTGACTCCGCCGTATGTATCGCTGAACCGGCTCTTCACATGGGACGATGTATGAAAAAACTTTTCGCAGCGATTATTACCCTGATCATTACCGGGAGTGTTGCATTCAGCGAAGCACGCTATGTAATTAACACCAGCCACTCCGGCGCCATCAGGGCGATGGAATATCACCAAAATTCCAAAACACTGCTTTCGGGAGGTGAGGACGGCATATTACGGATATGGGATATTGAAACAGGCAAAACGACCCATTCCTTCCGCATTTCCGACTATCCGATCCACACCATCAAGGTGCATCCGGATAAAAATAATGCCGCAGTATTAAGCGAAAAGAAAAACGGCTTTGTCATCTCGGTCTGGAATGGGGACACAGAAAAACTGTTATATGAGATGTCCTATGAGAAACGGCCGCTTTTTTTCGATTTTTCTCCGCTCGGCAATTATTTTGTCGTCTGCGATGAAAACTGGCAGAGTCTCCATTTTTATAATGCGGGGACTGGCGCTTCGATATCCAAATTCAAAACCGGATTCGGCATCGTGACCTATTTTACCTTTTCCGGTACAGAAAAGAATTTCATGACCTATCAGCCGACAGGAAAAATAACCTATTGGAGCGTTTCCAATCAGCAAAAAATCACCGAATTTCCGACTGAAACCACATTTATACCGATCGGGATAACCGCTGACAAAAGGAATATCATTGGATTTGATGAAAATCGCGTGCTTCTGATCGACCTTTCAACCGGGAAGGAAAGCGCGGTGATCAAACTTGACAGTCTTGTTTTTTCGGTTGCAGATCAGGAGGGAAATTCCATCGTATGCTACACCCGGCCCGCATGGGGGTCCTCCAGGATATCCCGTTATAAAATTGACGGATCGAAATTCAGCCCAGGCTGGAGCATCACGGTTGACAAGGACATGCCTGTTACCTCGTTCACGTTTTCGGAAAAAGGCCTTTTATCGGCAGACAAGAACGGTACCATTTATCGGTATTCCGATTCCGGACGCAGGGAAACCCTTTTCCAAAACACCCTTGCACGTATAAGTGATATTTCATTTTCGAATGATACCCTGGCAATCGGCACACAAAACAATATTGTCATCATCAGAAGCAGTTTTCTGGGGCCGCAGGATAAACAGGCCACACTATCCGAAGATGAACTGTCAACATTTACCCGCAGGAATCCATTCAGCAATGCAGATATCGGACTCTCATTTTTTCCTGATAAGGGCCTGTATTTATGGCCAAAGGGAGACCGTAACGGCGCTCTCTCGCTTATGGACAACGATGAATTCTCGCGCGTGCGCCAATGTACCTCTTTTTCAAAACCACTGATCAACATGATATTCTCCGCGCCCGCGTATGTCAGCCTGGAAACAAGCGGGGTAGCCCGGGTTCTGCTGCCGGACACCTACCGATCCAGTTTCCAGTACACTGCACAGGGAATCAACACTGCCGCAATCATCGACAAAGATCTTTTTCTCTGCGGCAGAAACAAATTGAGTGAATTTGACAGCCCGCTGATGCTGATCAATGCAAAATCAGGAGAAACCACAATTATCCCCGATTCAGCCGCGGTGATCTTTGATATGAAATACGACACAGATAAAAAGGTGCTCTACACCCTGGGCTTTGAAACCAGGGACAATGATTACTGGACAGTGATAAAAAAACGGACAGGCGACATGTTCTCCAGCGAAACAACGATTTATTCCGAAAAAAACGATTCGACATTCTCGACGCTCGCATTGGACCAGATAAACCATACACTGTATTTCGCACTCGGCAGCAACACGGTGTACTCGTATTCAAATGGTGCCATAACCAAACTGGAAAAATCGCCGCAAATTATTAAAAAAATTCTTGTCACCGATTCCAAACTGTTCTCCCTGAACTCCGATTCATCGATTACTGTCTGGGATGCGGGATCGACTGATGTTATATTGCACTTTTACCTGTTTCAGGATATGTCATGGATTCTTCTTACCAGGGGCGGCAAATATTTCACCCAGGGAAACGGTGAAGACTACCTGAATGTGTTCGAAGGAACCAGATTCGGTTCAAATGTGATCGAAAAATACCGGTTGAAGTTCAAGACACTCAATCGTGGGAAGGATTCTGAGTAATCTTTTTAACCGCTTCCTTTACGGCTTTTTGAATTTCTTTGGCAAATGAGGAGTCCTCTTCTTTTGCCTGTGCATACAGCTTTCCAAGCAATGAGACCCGGTAACAGGGCCGGGACTTGTTCAGGGCATATGCCGCCATATCAAGCACGCAATCTTCGCACGTACAGATTCCCTTCTTGTCTGCAAGTTCCTTTTCAAGATATTCCACGACAAGGCGTTCTGTTTCATTCTCGAGGTTTTCAAAATTGTACTGGTCCCGTAATGACATGGCGCATTTCCTCCTTGTGTAAACCTAAGTTGTTTTTCATCCAAAATCAAGCAAAAAAAGCCTGGTACACACAGGAGAACTTTCAACCAAAGCCGGAAGCCTAATACACAGGCACATCACTCGACAGGGCCTCAAACCGGGTGTACTCGGGAATAAATGCCACATGCCGGGTCCCGACCGGGCCGTTCCTCTGTTTTGCGATAATGAGTTCAGTGACCACTTCACTGGTTGTGTCATCCGCTTTGCGGTCGCTCTGACGTTCCCGATGCAGAAAAATCACCACGTCGGCATCCTGCTCAATGGAACCCGATTCACGCAGATCAGCAAGCGTGGGACGCTTTCCTTCTGTCTCCCGTTTTACCTGGGAAAGTGCGACAACCGGAATATCCAGTTCGCGCGCGAGTGCCTTGAGGGAACGCGATATTTCCGCGATTTGTTCATGCCGGGGGATATCGGAACTCTCTGCCTGAATAAGTGTGAGATAATCGATGAAGATAATTTCAATATTTTGCTGGAGCTTCATCCGCCGGGCTAATGCGCGAAGATCAAGCAGTTTCAGATTGGGCGAATCCTCGATATAAAGTTCGGCTTCGTATATTTTTCCTGCAGCCTCGGTAATGCTGTGAAAATCAGCAGGGCGAAGGAGTCCGCTCCTCAGTTTTTTTGAGCCAAGCCGGGCCTCGCTGCTGAGCAAACGCTGGATCAGGGCCATTCCCGACATTTCAAGTGTAAAAAAACCGACCGGTGTTTTTTGCTTCATGGAGATATTCGCAGCCATACTCAATGCAAAAGCGGTTTTCCCTACCGAAGGACGCGCGCCGATCACAATAAACTCCGAACGCTGGAATCCGCTGGTGAGTTCATCAAGCACTTCAAAACCAGACGGAATTCCGGTATAGCTTTCTTTGGTGTGATACCCGCGTTCAATTGCCTCGATTGTCTTTGGGACGATATCCTTTGCCGCGAAATAATTGCTTGAACTCTGCATTTCGGTGAGTTTGAATATCGCCTGCTCGGCTTCTTCGATGATCACGCGGACATCGTATTTGTCTTCGTAGCTTTGCGCTACCATTTCGGATGCGACACGCGCGAGCTGCCGGCGGATCGAACATTCCTGTACGATTTTGGCATAATATTCGACATTGGCACTGGTCGGAACGCGGGATGAAAGTTCAGACAGATACGCAGGACCGCCGCTTGATTCAAGCAGGGTCTTCGTTTTCAGTTCCTCGGTGAGGGTAATGAGGTCAACCGCATCGCCGCGGTTATATAAATCCAGAATTGCCTGGTAAATCCGTTTATTTGCATTTTTATAAAAATCATCAGGGCGGAGAAATCGAATCACAGTCGATATGGCCTCCGGGTCCAGAAGCATCGCCCCAAGAGTTGCATACTCTGCTTCATCATTATGTGGAGGTATTTTGTCTTTTAATGTCATTCCAAAGCCTTGTGTATAGCGTATCAAATAAATCATGACATGAGAATACTGTTCCCAGCAACTCATGTCATAAAATTATTTTCCCAGGAAAATGCTCATACCGAAGTGTACAAGAATGCTCACGTCAAAGCTTGTGAAACATTGCTATCAGCAGTTTATAAAGATGCTTCTTCTGTGCTTTCTTCGGTTGTTTCTGTTTCTGCCGATTCATTTGTCTCGGCGGTCATTGTTTCTTCCGCAACAGGAGCGGTTTCTTCAACATCTGATTGTGATTGCTCCGCTGATTGACCAACAGTATCCGCCGCTTTTGCTTTGGCTTTTTTGGTTTCCTTTGCTGCAAGTTCTGATTCAGCGGCTTTGACACTCACTTTGATCTTTGCGACATTGTCACCATACAATCTGATGTTCACGGTGTATTCGCCGACCTGTTTCAGATGATGTTCCGGGACTTCGATCTTTCTCTTTTCGATCGGAAATCCTTTTTTTTGCAGTTCTTCAGCAATATGTCCATTGGTAATCGAGCCGAAAAGCTTTCCGCTCTCGCCGGACTGCATGGTAAATTCAAGAGACTGCTGCTCAAGCTGCTCCTTTAACCCCTGCGCCTTGACACGCTTTTCTTCACGACGTTTTTCAATGGCCGCTTTTTGCTGATGCAAAATGGTCAAATTGTGACTGTTAAACGGTACAGCAAATTTTTGCGGAATCAGATAATTCCGTGCGTATCCTGAAGCAACTTCACGGATTTCGCCCTCTTCACCGACGTTTATCACATCCTGACTCATTATTATTTTAACACGCTTTCCCATAATATCTCTCCATAGTCATTTTTCTCGATCCGTACATGGTTTCTATGAACCCTGTCTGGAGACAAACGGCAGAACCGCAATCACCCGCGCCCGTTTCACTGCCTGTGAAACTTTTCTCTGATGCTTGGCACATGTTCCGGTAATACGACGGGGCAGTATTTTCCCGCGGTCTGAAACAAATTTACGCAGCGAAACCGCGTCTTTATAATCGACTTTCACCTTGCCGGTACAAATTTTGCATACCTTTTTCTTGAAAAAGGGCCGTGAACGCGGCCGGCCACCGAATCCTTTATCGCTGCGGCTGAAATCCTTGCCGTCACGGTCTTCCATTTTGTCAAAATCTTTATCGGACATTATATGTTCCTCCTGTCACTCTCTCATTCAGTTATCACTGTATTCTGCCTGGTTGCAGGAACAGTTTTTGAAACTTTAGAATGGAATATCATCCTCAAAGTCGTCTTTTGGTATTGATGTCGGGCTGGACATCTGGTCTGCCCTGGAGCCGTTCGGCGCGCCCCCTTTACTTCCCAGCAACTGGACATTGCTTGCAATGATTTCCACTTTGCTTCTCGGCTGTCCGTCCTGCTCCCATTTATTCTGCCGGAGCTCCCCTTCAATACCAATTTGCTTTCCCTTTACCAGGTACTGTGCGAGGGCTTCTCCCATTTTACCCCAAATTACCACCTCGAAAAAATTTGCTTCTTCGGTCCATTGATCATCAACCTTTCTTCTGCGGTTTACTGCAAGCGAAATCTTGCACACGGGTGTTCCGGTGTTTGTATATTTCAGCTCTGCGTCGCGCGTCAAACGTCCGACGAGTACCACATGGTTAATATCTGCCATTGGATTCCTCCCTGTCTGGAGATTTCAAACCTCTCAAGCAACCCGGATAAACAGGTACTTGAGGATCTCTGGTTGAATTTTCAGATTCTTTTCGATTGCTGAAATACTGTCAGGCGGGGCCTCGAGCTCAAAGTAAAGATAATGTCCCCGATTATTTTTTCTGATCGGATACGACAGCTCCTGCTGTCCTTTGTCTTCCTCTTTGAGTACTTTGACATCTGATTTTGAAAATTCCGATTTTAAGACAGTTTTCCCTGCCTCTAACGCTTCTCCTGAAGGACTCAGGATGAAGGTCGCCTCATATTTGTGCATAATATCCTCCTTCTGGTCATGCTGATCCGTATTCTGGTTTAATTTCCGCTGATACGGATAAAGAGGTTTTCATAACATAACGGCAAATACCGTTTGTGTCAAGTGGTCATACAATTATTCCGATAAACAGACTAACAGCATGGAATGCTGTTTTAGGGGCACACTTCATTTGAATGTACTTATGAAATTTACGATATTTTTATATAAAATCAAAATACGGGAGGAAATATGACCCGGATAATCAATTTTGAAGACGACATTTTTTTTCTTGCC
The DNA here is from genome assembly GCA_016929065.1 of Spirochaetales bacterium. Lineage (GTDB taxonomy): Bacteria > Spirochaetota > Spirochaetia > SZUA-6 > RPPD01 > RPPD01. Next base: position 17,212 of record JAFGJO010000048.1, read on the forward strand.
TATTCGGTTAAAAAACTTGCCGACGGCCTGCTCCTTGAACTGGATCCTTCTATTTTTCTTGATAAAATCGTTGAAGAAATATCTTTTGTCTCGCGTTCTGTTGATTTTTTTATTAATCAGCTCAAATCGACCAGCCTGAAGGTAAACCGGGTCAATTACCTGAAAAGCATTCACAAACTCAATGCCCAGTTCACTGACGTCATAAACGGAATTGTCTCGGAAAAGTTCCCCTTTTCGATCCATATGAAACAGCACAAGGGCAACATCGAACCGCTATTAACCCGCCACCGCGAATATGAGACCGAGATCTCGGATGCGCTCTCCGGTGAAATGAAAGACGGAAGTCATGACAAGGAGATCATTTCGGAAGAAGAATACAAAATCCTTTTTGCCCCTGATGAAAATGAAGAGCAATCCTGATTTCCCTGTCAAGAACAGTCATTCTGATGATAAAAACCAATCAATTAATTCCCGGGCAATACTCAGCGATCCCGGGAGGTGCAAGGTTTTGATCTCTTCCCGCGAAACCCATTTTGCCTCCTGGAGCTCATTTTCATCAACCACGATGTCACCCTGTTTATACTCTGCAGTAAAGGCCACCATCAGCTGGGTCGGGAATGGCCACGGCTGACTGCCGAAATACCGGATATTTTTTACCTCAATTGCGGTCTCTTCCTTGACTTCCCTTTCGACTGCCTGTTCAAGTGTTTCACCCGGCTCGACAAAACCCGCAACAACAGAAAAAATCTGTTTTGTCCAGCGCCGGGACCGGGCCAGAAGAAGCAAATCCCCTCTCGTTACCGCCGCAATTACCGCAGGGGTCACGCGGGGGTAGTACAGCTCCCCGCACTGCGGGCATTCTTTTGCACGTTCAGTCTTTGCATCGCGGGTTTTTTCGCCGCAGATACCGCAGAACTGGTGTGTCAAATTCCAATGCAAAATCTGCGAAGCACGGCCAGCCAATGCAAACTCTTCGGGCGGCAGGATATCAAATAACGGCCTGAGTTTTTCAAATTTCCTTGAACTGTTTCGCGGGTTTCCCTTCGATAACCGGAGAACAAAGCAGTCGATCCCCTTGTACGCACCCATATACAGCGGCCATCCGTCATATTCAGATGATCCCAATGGACATGCCCCCCTGGGAACAGTTGTCTTTCCCTCCTCATTCTGTGTGATAAGGAGCAAATCATCATGAAAACAAAACCAGAAACCGGCACAGTCTGTTGGTTCATGGCGATATCCCGGTGTAAAATCCTGATAAAGGTGTTTATATGCATCGTGAAGATATTGCTGTTTTGGCTTGTTCGCTTTTTCTGTGTCCATATACCAAAAAACCGTATCACACTCCATCAGAAAAAATCAAGAGCGGAAAACGCGACAATAAATCGATGAAGAAAACTCGTTGAAATTTCAATTGGACTGTACTATAAATTAACTATGGTGAATATAAGCAATACCCGCCCCACGGGAACGGGAAAAACATGCAGGTTTCCGGATGTGAATGAGGGATCTTTCCTTTTTATCTGCGGTGAATCAGTATGAAAATACCATCCCGGCTGCAACGGATCATCATCGATGCGCTCTCCCAGTCACTTCCGGTTCACACCATGGTCCGTATCGCAAAGAATGTCGACCCTGACTATGATCTGTATGAACGCACCGGTTTCCCTGCCAATATCCCCATTCCGAACATCAATGCCGCACGGCAAATCACCACAGACATTATCGCACAGGGTTTGCTTATCGATTTTATTGAAGTGCTGATCGATGTCCATGAAAACGGACTGATGGGAAAAACCACAAGTATCCGGTTTCTTCAGCAGATAATAAAGGAGATATCAGCACTCGGATTTACCTATAATGCCGACGAGGGGTCTTTTATTGAGAAAAGCGACGGGAAAAAAACCCAGAACTGGGGAATTCTGCTTGAAGGAAAAATGTATGACCTCACCTTCATGAGTATCGATATTGTGGATAATACACAGCTTGTAAGAAAATATAACAGGGAAGTCATACAGGAAGTCTACAGTAATCTCCGTGATATTTTTACCCGGCAGGTTGAAAAAAGGAACGGCCGTATCTGGTGCTGGGAGGGAGATGGCGGCCTCGCCGCGTTCAATTTTGATGACAAAAACGTCAAAGCAGTATTAAGCGGGATTGACATTCTGCTTGATGTTTTTTTGTATAATCTGTTTAAATGCCCGTTAAAACAACCGGTATCCATACGGATTGCTGTACATAACGGATCATGTCAGTTTCAATTCAACGCGACCGACATTCAGTCGGAGACTCTGCGCACGCTCGATAAAATAATGAGCAATCACGCCACACCCGACAGTCTTATCATATCACCCGGGGTATACTCTGATTTGGGAAGCAAACTGGAGCTTTTTTTCAAACCCGTAACGCTCCGCAACGGGAAATACAATTATCAGTACCGGCTCGAGTGGGAGGAATAAACATGGATGTAGTCATTTTTACCAACTCAGTCTCCATTCAGAAACACATGAGAACCAAGGGATTCTACTCTCTCCCAACCTCCGAAATCAGGAAGGCCCTCGCACAGTACAGCGGACCGGTGATTGTCTATATTGATATTGAAAGCATTGGAGAGAAATGGGAAAAGACTGTTTCATCCATTGCACGAAGGCAGCATGTTTTCCTGGGGCTGCTTGATCCAAAGAAAAAAATAAAGAGACCTCTTGATCTGATACATGCCGGCGTTGTAGATATCGCCATCCACAAGGAAATCGAAGAGGAATTCGGCGTCCGGCGTATCCGGAAAGTGACCAATTACCTTAAAAAATTCCGTCTCGATTTTTCAGCCGAAGCCGAGCACGAAAAAAAGATTGCAGCAAAATCCATTGAATATATTCCCGTGGCGGGCGGATGGCAGGACATCCATCCCGGTAAAGAATATACATTTTCCATCATGTTTGTCGAAATGGATGATGAACAGGAAATCCTCAAGAAATTCGGAAAACGGAATCTGGAAAGCGCGCTGGAGGTATTCCGCCGTTATATCGAGCGGAACATCACTGCATTTGGCGGCCGCATGTGGATGTGGTCCCAGTTCGGCGGGGTTATCCTGTTCCCGTTTAATGCAAACGAGAGCAATGCCGTGCTTTGCGGGTTCCGCATCATGCTCTATAAATTCATGCACGATGTGGAAGAATCCTATTTTCCCAATTTTATCTCATTCAGGGTTGCCCTGCACCTGGGAAATCTCGCTTACCAGGAAGAAAACACCGGTGATGTCATTGCAGATTCCATCAACTCAATCTTTCATCTGGGACGAAAATATACCGAGCCGGGCAATTTCGATGTGACCGAAGAAATCTTCAATTATTCACCGGTAAAATTAAAATCTTTTTTTAAACGGGTGGGCGAATTTGAATCACACTCCATTCTCCGGATGAAACGCCCGGTCCTGTAACCCCTTTTTATGAAAGAAAAATAAAAAGCAGTAAAACGCCCTGCCCAAGGGATGTCACAAAGGCAGCAATGAAAATCCCCAGTGATAACGGCGTTCGAAACTCCTGGCTCCCCTGGAATATTTGAATCATATGAAACGCGAAGACTGCGACTCCCAGAATGCTCATGATGCATGCAAAGACCAGGCCCAGCGGTTCATACCTGACGATCAGCAGGAGCCCTGCAAGCGCAAGGAACACCGCGGGAATGTGAACAAGCAAAAATACCGGCGCGCCGCCTTTAAAGCCGAATATTTCCCATGCTTTCCAATACGCCGCGTCAATTTCATGAGAAATCAACAAAGATGTATTCATAATATATATCCACACAAGCAATTCCTGCATACAGCATTCATCCTTTCTCTGTAATTGGTCACATGCTACGGGTTTTTATTTTTCCTGTCAATGCAGATCATCACAAAGTTGTTTTCCGGGAATGACTTTTTTCTGACTGCCTACTTGCTTTTAAAACAGCTTTTTACTATAAAGGGAGAAGAGCACGCAATGAAAGCAGTAAATATTATCTTTACTTTTTTAAACACCATCAGCATCCTCGGTATTTTATTTCTGTTTACCGTCATGCATTTCTTTCCCGAACACGGCCCCGTGCTGATGATTCTTTCGACAGTACTGTTGTTGTTTATCGGTTTTTTATTTATCATTCTGTTTTTTCTCGAAAAACGTAATCTGGAAAAAAAACTCGCTTTCCGTTTTCTTCGCCAATACTTCACCGTAACGCTTCGCTTCATCATGATTATTTCCAGCGCTATTGAGCTGGTCATCCTTCTTGTTTCCGGGATAATCCGCAGTAACGGGTATCTTTTCATCAGCGCCGGCTGCATTGTTGCGTTTATCATGGTCATTTTATTGATCGAACTGGTTATCCGCATCCTGCTGCCCTTGTCCGGGGTTCATAATCCAACCTGATGTTTAACCATATCACCACCGCAGCGTCACACCCGTTTTCAGCATCAGGCAGTCAAAACAATCGGCAATGCTGTATATCTGCCTGAGTTCAGACAACGAAATATCATTCCTTGATTCAACACTGAAAAAAAACCTGCCCCAGTCATCACTCACCTCGCAGCGGAGCGAGCCGGAGCATACTGCCTCAGCATCGCCAAACTTTCCTTTTATTCCGGCAGAACAACTGAATGTTCCCGTTTTGAATTTAAGCCGTGCAGTATGCTCATGGCGCAACCGGTTGTTTTCTATCAGGAAGCGTGCTTCTGCCTGAAATGAAAACATCTGCATTACACTGATTTTCGCACCGAGCGAGTATGAAGAAGTATCATGATAAAGCACGAGAGGTTTTTTTTCTGATATTTCCCCGAACGAAATCCAAAGCTCCACACCCGCAAAATCATCATTAATAAGATCAGCTGAAATCCTGGCAGACAGTTCCTCTGTCCCGCTGTAAAAAAAATATTCAGGTGCAGTATTTTTCATAAACAACTTTTTATACATTACCCCGAAATACAGAATAGAAAACACATTGAGATCAATTGCTGACTGGCCTGTGAAGGCATGATCATCCTGCGATCCGTCTGCCTGTATATAAGATTCAGTCTGGCCCGCAGCAGAACACGAAAACCGGACAGACGAAAACACAGTATCAACAACCGCTGTCCAGGAAAATCCGGGGGCTGCAGTCTCGCCGCCACTGTAAAATAAATCGAACAGCATTAATATCCCTTTTTTTTTCAGGGCAATTCTTGAGGCTGCATTCAGCAGCAGGCCGCCCTGGTATGGAAAACTCTGCATATACCACGCCTCATTCTCCCGTGCAGGCGGGTATGAAGCACTCATCAGCAGTTCGGTACATATATCCTCAAACAGAAAAAACCGAAGAATCGATCCTGCCTGGTACATGTCGTCTCCATGCCTGAATGCAAAAACAGAAAACGTACCGGGTAAAGGTGAAAACGATATGCCGAGGCTGGCTTTCTCCTCAACCCCGGAGGCAAGCAGTATTTCCGATGCTTCGGTATACTGGGAACTCCGGACACTGTAGCCCATGGGATGATAGAGCGCACGGACAAGTCCCTTGAGCCGAAGCGTCCCAACAGTGATCCATGCGTGCCCGATTCCGCCTGCCTCGAATTCATTGTTTCGAATCCTGAGAAATGCCTGAAAATCCGGAATGACAAATCGGGACTGGATCATGTATGAATCAAAATCGGCTGTTTCGGCGGTCAGTACAAAATCAGAAAAAAGGGAAGCAATGCAAAAAAGAAAAATACAAGGAAAAGAGAATTTTTTTGTTGTCATCAGAAAGTTCTTCCCTGTAAAATATTTGTGAGGAATAATTTCGTGAAACTGTCACATTCAGTTTTTTTGACAGAAGAAGAGTGAACAGAGTATATATAGCAAGAACCATGCCGGGAAGAAAGAGTAATTTCAGAAAATATTTACAATTATTTACACTTTATACCAATTTATCCGGCAACGATATTTTTCAATCCCGGGCTTTTCTCGCAATCCTGGATAAAAGCCTCATCCCTGAGCTTGTTTCTGTAATCCGGAGACTGAAACGAGTACGTAAAATTTGTGTGAACATCATACGTCCCGGTCAACAAGGCATGGGTGTCTTCGGTCATGACCATTTCCTCATCAGTGGGAATCACAAAAATCCGTACTTTTGAGTTCGGAGCTGAAATCTCGGTTTCTGCATTCCGTGTTCGGGACAGGGCATTCTTTTGCGGATCAACGACAATCCCCAGGGATTCAAGCCCCTCAAGACTTTTCTGGCGGATTGGCGGATTCATTTCCCCCACTCCGGCGGTGAAGACAAGCGCATCAACACTCCCCAGAGCAGCGGTATATGCGCCGATATATTTTTTTATTCTGTAGGATTCAATATCAATCGCAAGCCGGGCTTGTGGATCTCCAGTCCGGGCTGCAGACACAACATCGCGACGGTCGATATACTTTTGGGTGACACCGAGTATTCCGCTTTTTTTGTTGAGAATGGTTTCAACATCCTTTGGCGCAAGCCCGGTTTTGTTCATAATATAGAAAGGGATGGCCGGGTCAATATCTCCGCATCGAGTGCCCATAACAAGGCCTTCGAGCGGCGTAAGTCCCATGGAGGTATCAACGGAAATCCCGTTTTTTACCGCATTCGCGCTCACTCCATTCCCGATATGCAGGGAAATACAGTTTGTTTCCCGGGGCTTTTTTTTCAAGAGAACTGCTGCTCGTTTGGCCACGTACAGAAGTGAAGTCCCGTGGAAACCGTATTTTCTCACCCGGTAATCGGTGTACCATTCATAGGGGAGCGGATAGGTGTATGCAAAGTCCGGCATCGTTTGATGCCAGGCTGTGTCCATAATTGCACAATGGGGGACATCCGGCAGAACAGCCTGCGCCGCTTCAATGCCCATGATATTGGCAGGATTATGAAGAGGGCTCAAATCACTTACTTCGCGGAACATGTCGAGGATGTCCGGTGTAATAATGATCGATTTCGCAAACCGGTCGGCCCCATGGACCACCCGGTGGCCGACAGCCTGAATGACGGTAATATCGGATAACGCGCCCACCTGCCGGTCAAGCAGCAGGGATATCATCAGTTGTATTGCCTCTTTATGGGACGGGCATGACTGTGTTCTGGTTACTTCTTCTTTTCCGCGCGACTGGTGCTCAATGACCGATTCGGCTGTGCCGACCCGTTCAACAAGCCCCTTTGCAATAACCAGTTTTTCCTGCCAGTCATACACCTGGTATTTGACTGACGAACTCCCGCAGTTCAGGGTAAGAATGATCATACTCTATTCCTCGCTTTCAAAAATAGGAAAAAGGCCTGTGAAGAATTCCTCTGCCTTTTTTTCCGGAATTCCCCTGTATCTCTATTGCGTCATCACAATTTTTTAACGAAATGTGCCGTGGGTGCCAATTACTTGCGCTGCTTCTGTTTGTCGCGCAGCAGCCGTTTGATGATATCCCGGTTATCCAGCAACGGGCTCAGCGACAAATTAAAACTCAATCTAAAAATTGTTTTTGCAAACAGCCGTGATACATTCGCAGAAAGATACCATTCCCGCAAATGAAGCCGTTCATCATGAAAAACTGCATTGGTCCCAATGATTGTATCAAACAGCTTTTTTCTGTAGGCCTCTTCATAGTGGTCAATGGCATCTCCGGTAAAAAACGGCAGGCTCACCGCACAGATTATTTTTTTTGCGCCGCGTTCCTTCAATTTTTCCATTGCCTTTAAAAGCGTCCCGCCGCTTCCCAGGATATCATCCCCCATAAACACGGTTTTGTTTTCAACAGATCCAAGCAGATGGACATTGGTGATATTGCTGTCCTTTGCGTTCAGCGTCACTTTTGAATAATCACGCTCTTTATAAAGCATCGCGAGCGGCCGGTTTAACGCCGATGCATAAAACTTGTTCCGCTCAACTGAACCGGTATCAGGAGACACGATCGCCAGACTGTCATCTTTAAGATCGACAACCGTTGAGAGCGCCCGAAGCACCTGATAGGAGGCGTGGAGATTCTCCAGCCGCAGATGGTTGAAACAGTTTTCGATTTCCCGGGAATGAATATCCAATGTAATAATCCGGTTGACGCCCATGTATTCCAGGATTTGACCGAATCGTGCAGCAGTGAGCCCCTCACGGCCCTTCTTCTTGTGCTGTCGTGAATACGGATACGTTGGGACAACAACCGTCACCCGTGCGGCACCCGCCTGCAGGGCAGCATCGACTGTGGTCAACAGGCAGAAAAAATGGTCGTTGACCGTCAAAAAATGACTGCTTTGGCTGTCGGAAAATGTAATGGGGTAGTGATTGGCAACATCCTGAAAAATATAGATGTCTTTTCCCCGTATTGAACTTTTTATTGCGGTTTTAAATTCACCGTTCGCAAACCTTGTGAACGATGCATGAATCCGGAAATCGGGAATCAGCTTTGATCCGTTGTGGTGAGGGGAAGCGTCCTGTATGGTAAACAAATCCCTGTTCAGAGAGTATTTCTGCAGCAGATCTTTCTCCGGAATGGAGTATTTTTTTGAAAGAGATTGAAGCTGTGAACTTACTTTCCGGGATGCAATAGACCGAAGATGCCCGATTACTTCTTCCGCAAAATGAATACCGCCCGGACAGGCAAGTATTCCAATATCCTGAAGATCAATTTTTCGCATACGTTACTGTGCCTTAAAAATATCCTGTTTTATATTTCTGAGACTTGATCGAACCTGCATTGTTGCCGAACAGCATTGCGGTATTTTTTTTATCTCACGGCCGCAGATGTCGCAAAAAAAAGAAGTGCCATCAAACTCCATTTCCTTTCCGCAGCAGACAGGCAGATTTTCTTCCCTCTTGCAATGCTCGCAGAAAAGAACCTGTTCACGGAAACAGGCCATTGTGATCCCCCCTCAGGTTGATTATTTATTATTGTACAAGGTCACTCGCTGCGACATTTCCGGATTTTGAACTTTTATTCGCAACAGGTGTACTGCACTGAACAATTCAACATCACATCTATGGTTATGGATTAAAATAGTATTCTTTTTTGTTCGCGGTAACACTCTCATTGAACAGAAATCATTTCCTGTCCAGTGATTACAGAACTCACAAATTTCAATTACCGAACAAATGACAGGGGAATCCTACAATAAAACAGGAAGTCCGTCAAGGCAAGGGCTGGTGATGACTATTCGTCGATTGAAAAAAGAGCAGGACGAAAACCCATCAGGCTGGTGAAACCGTCTTCGATTCTTTTCTGCTTCTGCACAAAATCCAGTTTCAGGGCTTCGAGCTGTTTTCGCGCACAATCAAGGCCAAGGTTTCCGGTCGCGCCGGTATGCGTCTTTGCCTGCAGTGCCTCCACCGGATCCATGGACGACAGTGTATCAAGATTCAGGCCGACTTCCTTGTATGCATCCCGAAACGGCATCCCTTGAGCAACCAGCTCCAATGCCCTGTCTGTTGCATAAATCTCGGGGATAAACCCTGCTTTCAGTTTTTCTTCATTCACCCCGAGTTTGGTCACTGTCAGCGTCATCACCCTGATGCAGTCAAGAGCAGTGTGCATGCCCCGCAGAAACGCGCCCTTCGTCTCCTGAAAATCACGGTTATACCCGGACGGCAGCGCCTTGATAATTCCTTTTATCTGGAGCACGGACGCGGAAACCGTTGCGGATTTTGCCCGGATAAGTTCAAGCCCGCATGGATTTTTCTTTTGCGGCATGATGCTCGAACCCGAACAGAGCTCTGCCGGGATCACAAAGTAGCGGAACTCCGGCATTGAAAACAGAATCAGGTCCTGCGCCATCTTGCTCAAGGAAAGGACGATCTGTTCCACGGAATCCAAAACAATGGATTCGATTTTTCCACGGGTATTGTTGACATACAAAACATTATTCTGCAGCTTTTCAAATCCCAGGGAATCGCTCACCATTTCACGGTTCAGGGGAATGGGGACACCGTAACTGGCTGCAGAACCCAGCGGACACATATCATTGAGACGATACGCAGCGAAGACAAGGGAAAGATCATCGATGAGTTCCTCTGCGAATGCGCCGGCCCACAGCCCGACGGATGACGGCATGGCAATCTGCATGTGCGTCCGCCCCGGCATCGGGACATTTTTATTTTTTTCTGCAAACGCAATACAGGCTTCAACCAGATTAAATGTCCGGGCAATCAGCTCAAGAAGCAGATCACGTGTATACAGACGCACCGCGGCGATAATCTGGTCGTTTCTGGAGCGGCCGGTATGAATCTTTTTCCCCGCATCGCCGAGCTTCTCGACAAGGCGGTTTTCAATAGCGGTGTGGCAGTCCTCATCAGAGACAGTAATGGTGAAGGATTTTTTTCTGTTGTCTTCGATAATATTGAGAAGTTCGTTTTTTAAGGCCGAATATTCGTCGTTGGAGATGATATTGATAGAAGAAAGCATCGCCGCGTGTGCGATTGAACCGACACAGTCAGCGGCGATGAGATTTTTATCAAGAAGATAGTCCTCCCCCACAGTAAACCGTTCGATGAGAGTATTTAGATCATAATCTTTCTGCCACAGTTTGGCCACGTCTTATTTTCCGTCCTTCAATTTCTGGTTTCGTTTTGCAAGAATCTCAAACGGCAGCCCGCGGACTTTTGCGGCATTCGCACACCATCGCTGGTCAAACCCCTCTGCCTTGATTGAACGGATTTCCGGATAAAAAAGCGATGAATGCGGGCGGTCACGGCCGACAATCGTCATGCTTCCCTTGTACAGCTTCATCTTCACCTTGCCGTATACTGCCTTCTGGCTCTGTTCGATAAAAGCATCAAGGTCAGCTTTGAGCGGGTGGAACCATTCTCCATGGTAGACCATGTACGCCCATTTTGCATCGATCATCTTTTTAAACTGGCGTTCTTCCTTTGAAAGACACGCACCTTCGATATCAATTTTGGCCTTGAGCACGAGCTGTGCAGCGGGTGCTTCGTAAATTTCCCGGCTCTTTAAATCCATTATACCGTCTTCAAATACATCGATCAATCCGATCCCGTTTCTTCCTGCCATTTTGTTTAATAAAGGAATACTTTCAGCAAGCTGCATTTTCTTGCCATCTACCGCAGTAAGCACTCCAGCCTCGAACTCAAGTTCGACAATCTCGGCCTTGTCCCGGGCTTTTTCCGGCGGAATATGCCACATCCAGATACTGTCAGCAATTTCCTGATTCAAATCCACTGCCCCCGAAGCAATCGACCGGCACCACATGGTTTTGTCGTCTCCGCCGACAATAAATTCATCGACCGGCACACCCCACTCCTTGCAGAGTTCAAGCTCCTGCTGGCGGGTCAAATCAAAATCACGGACAGGAACAAGAATTTCCAGTTCCGGAGCAAAATATTTGAATACATTGTGCATTCTGTATTGGTCGTTTCCGCGTCCGGTGGAGCCTTCCAGGATGCTGTCGCACCCCAGTTCCCGGGCTTTTTTGGCAACAATCCGTGCGATGAGCTGACGGGTCATGGACGTCGACACAGGATAGCCGTTATAGTCTGAATTTGCCCAAATGGCCTTTTTCAGCCATGTTTCGGTGAACTCTTCACGGGCATCAAGGACAATGGGGTCGAGTTTAAGTTTGATCGCACGATCGCGCCCCATTTTGATTTCTTCTTCGCCCTGCCCCACGTCAACGTTTATTGCGACAATTTCATCAACATTATAAACACGACGGAGCAGCTCTATGCCAAGAGTGGAGTCGAGCCCCCCGGAAAATGCAATGGCACATTTTTTTACTTTGGGAATTGGTGTTTCAGCAATTTTTTTAAGGATATCATCAATTTTCTGGTCCATAGCTGCTGTCCTTCCTTATATTTTTGAGAGAACAACCAGAATAACGTAAAGCCATATATCGTGTCAATTAAATTATTTAAAAAAATGTCTCAGACGCAGACCGAAGATCTGTTTTCACAATGCGTTTTTTCACAAACCGATTGTCTTTTTTTTTGATTTCGAATACAACAATAGTACATTGTCATATAAATGTACTGAAAATCCCGTAAATGTCACAACAGCGAGGAAGACGATATGGATATATCAGAATTAAAGAAGCAGATTGCATATAAAGCGGTTGATACACTTGTCCATGACAACATGAAACTGGGGCTTGGAACCGGTTCCACAGCAGTCTGGATCGCCCACCGAATTGGCGAACTGCTAACAGCGAAAAAACTGAATAACATCATCGCAGTCCCCACAAGCCTGCAGACACAGCTTGAGTGCGAAGCAATCGGCATTCCGGTTCGAAGCCTGCGCGACCCGTTTTTACAGGGAAAACTCGATTTGACCATTGACGGTGCAGATGAAATCGATTCCCGGCGCCGGCTGATCAAAGGCGGAGGCGGCGCTTTACTGCGGGAAAAAATATGCGCGTATGCTTCCCAGGCGTTCGCCATAGTTGCCGATGAATCCAAACTGGTTTCAACACTGGGAGCGGTATTCGCGGTTCCAGTCGAGGTGATTCCCGAAGCCCTGTATATTGTCCGGAAAAAGATAGAGAAGCTGGGGGGAAAACCGCTTCTCCGCATGGGACAGAAAATTGCAGGCCCTGTCCTGACAGAACATGGCCATATGATCCTGGATGTTGCCTTTGGCGGAATTGATGATCCACGTGCACTCGAAGGAAACCTGAAATCAATCCCTGGCGTTGTGGAAAGCGGTATTTTTACCTGCCCGGTCACCTGCATCGTGATTGGCAGAACCAGCGGGGAAATAGAGGTACTGTAACTGTTCCTCCTTTCATGGTAAAAATGTCCGGGAGCCTAACAACCATACCCAATCTGCTGTCCCTGTTTCCATTTCAGATAATGAATGAATATTGTATGGATTTTTCCCAAAACTCTGCTTATACTTGTTACAGTAGATAAAAGCATGTTTTTTTATGAATCTTTTGGTTCATCAGCTTAAAAATATGCCGATAGTAGTGATAACTGCAGGTTTTTTACAATTCAAGGAAGGAATGATCGTGACGGGTCTGTATAAAAAGGCATTACAATTATTGAGCGGCGGAACAGAGGCTGACGACACGACATACACCGATCTCATCGAAAGCAATGGTGAATCCGGAATTTCCCCGGAAGACCAGAAAGATATTATAAAAAGCATCAACTCCATGGTTCAAAAAACCAAAATCAAGGTGACCCCGGACCTGTTTAAAATAAAAGCCCGGAAAACCGGCGTGGTTTTTCCGCTCATCATCAATATTGCCGCGGTCATCATCCTGATTTGCACGGTTTTCGGCCTGTACCTTTTCTTTCAGAAAAGCGATGCAGAGATGATTTCTTCGAAGGGATCACTCGATACAACCTCCAATATCATTATCCAACAGTTAAAAAAACAGGCACAGGACGAATTAAACCGGCTGAATGCGGAAAAGTCGGCAATCGAGCAAAGTCTTGCGTCGGTCAATGAAAATTTGCAGAATCTGCAGAACAACATGAATGCCGAAATCGACAACCGCGTCAAGGCGCTGCAGGACCAGATAAATCTTGAAATGGATGCGGAACGCAGACGGCTTTTGGCTGCTGGGGTCTCACAGGCCGATATCGACCGGCAGCTCGAACAGCTCCGTTCCGAGAAGGACGCCCAGCTTGAAGCCCAAATGGCTGCTATCCGGCGGGCGGCAGAAGCAGAACGCAAAAAACAGGAAGAACAGCTTCTTGTACAGCGCAGCCAGTTCAACCAGGCCCTTGCCCAGGCGAACAACGACCTTGTTGCGACCGAAGAAAAATATTCCCTGGAACTCAAGCGTCAGGAACAGACGATTCTCGTGGCCGAACAAAAGATACAGGAATTGTCACAGCAGCGGGAAAAATTTGCACTGATCAATGAACAGATCATCGGGTATTACAAACTTGTTCAAAATGATATTGTCGGGAACAAATTTGATATCGCCCAAATTCATCTTGATGAACTGAACGGATATCTTGCAGGCCCCGCAGTCATGAGCGTCCCCGATATCGCCAGACGCTATGACGTTGAACTGTTTGTCATCAAAAGCCTGAAAGACCTCGTGACCAGCCAGAAAAACAAAACATCTCCCCAGACAAATACAATTATAACCCAGGCGGAAGCCATTACAGAAATACGCACCCATGTTCTTGATGCCGAGGCGGCATTCCGCTCAGGCAATAAAAAAAAGGCCGACGAGGAATATCTGAAAGCCCTGCAGCTGATCCCCGAAATCAATCAGAGCCACACCTATTTTATTGAACAGTTAAAAGATGTTGAACGGTTCAGGACAACCCAGGTTGACAAACTTCTGGCGACTGCACAGGCCGCCTATAATGCAAAACAATATGCACAGGCACTCACTACATACGGACGCGTACTGGGATACCTCCCCTCTTCACAGGCGACAAATGACATTGTCAACCAGATCAGCACTGCCGGATACATGGTTGAATCGGCCTCAGCAGCCGCTACTTTAAAACCGTCTCCTGAACCGGCAACTGTCTCCACGGCTCCGGTTAATTCCGCGGAAGCCGGCCGCATTATCGCGCAGGCAAACACCCAGGCAAACAACAAACAGTATGATGCTGCCATTCAGTCATATCTGTCGGTCATCACCGGATATCCACAATCAACCCAGGTGCAGGAAGCAGTAAAAGGGATTGATGTTGCGCTCCAGGGGAAAAACAAAGAGGCAAGCGAACGGATTGAGGCAACTACTGCTCCTTCTGCTGATTTAAAAGTATATCAACAGGAAATTGCCGCGTTAAAAAAGCAGGTACAGGAATATGAAACGAGAATATATGATATTGAATCGGGTTCTTCTGCTTCGTCAGAACAGCATGCAGCAGAAATTGCAGCACTCAGGAGAACAATCAGCGAAAAAGAATCCGAGATATCAGATTTGAAAAAACAATCAACGATGGGCACAGAAGAATTAACCAGTGAAATTGCAGCCCTGAAACAGCAGATAAAAACAAAAGAAACCGAAATTGCCACACTCAACGATTCTGCAAAAGTCGAACGGGAAACGCGAACCGTCGAAATTGCCGGGTTAAAAAAGGATATCAGCCAGAAAGAAACTGAAATCACAGAGCTTAACCGTGCCAGTGAAAAAAAGATAGAAAAATACGAACAGGAGATTGCCGCCCTGAAAAAAACCCTTGATGCGGGAAAAGACGAAAAGCAGGCAACCATTAATAACCAGAAAGAAAGAATATCAAAACTGGAAGCGTTTAACGCTGACCTCCAGGAGCAGATCACTGCATTAAACGCATCAATAACTGCAAACACGGCAGAAATCGGCAAATTGAAGGTCGATGGAGCCTCTCTTCAGGAATTACTGGAAAAAGAACAGGGCCGGCGTTCAGCAGTCGAGACCGAAATAGAGGAACTTAAAATTGCCTATTCAGATTACATTGCAGTCCGTGAAGCATATTCCGATTATGCCCGCAGGGAGACTGCAGTGATAAAAACCGGATCACTTGAGGAACTCGCAATTGGAAAATCGTATCTTGATTCATTTTTGGCATCGGAATCCCTTGGGGTGACCTTTCCCGGGCTTTTGGACCGAATCAAGCGCTATGATAATGCATTTGAACAGGCAGGCAGAACCGCTGCGATCAGCGATATGCTCGATATTATTGAAGCAATGAACAAGATGCCGGCCATTGCGCAGCGCATACAATACATCGATGCCCGGCTGAAAGAAAATGATGATGAACTGTTCGGGGTTCTGCTGCGAAGCCTTCGGGCACTTGTCCAGAAATAACCATTAATTTCAATCCATTTTACAATAACACCACAATCATTTACGAAACAATAAGATAGACAGTAAAACCTCCGAGTTTTGCGGCTCCAGGAAAGCGATGCCTTTGTCTTCCGGCACACGACCGTTTACTGTACCGGAGTACCGGACAGCCTTATGCTGAAAGAAAACCATCATTGCCACCAGTTTTTTACCTTGAATATTTTTTGTGTTTTTGGATCATAGATATAATAAAAACCGGTGCTGCCGTAATCATACACTACATCGGTAAAACGCCCCTCATAATTTGTCTGCGCGATGACAATGGAATCCCAGCCAAGCAGATACAAATTCCCATTGTATTTACTTCGAAAAATAATTCCTTCATCAACTGCATGCGCATCCTCCCAGGTATCTCCCAGTGCAAATACTGGATACACAGGCGTATTGGAAACAAGAAAGGGAATGGAATCAAATTCGTTGTCTCCATTCAACCGAATTGCCCAGCTTCGAAAATCATTCCCGTCCCAGTCCTCCCGGTGCAGGATGATTGCAGTGAACGCGTACCCCCCGCCTGCAGCTTTAAAAGACCGGGCAAAAGATACGCGCAGGTTATAATAATTAAAATGCATTGTCACTGCGCCGCCTGAAGGAGCAGTAGCAAAATTATCCCAGTAATGATACTCCAGATCGGTCATATCCCAATCCCTGAAAAAAACATCCTGCATATCCGGAGCGCCTGCTGGTCCAAAGTTCAATTCCGCGCCGTATCCATTTTGATAATACCCGCCTCCGGGGGGTTGGACAATCTGCATGATAGCTGGTGCCGCAAGTAAAATATCAATCGCAAGATTCCCCACAACAAAAAAACCGTCTCTACTCACAAAAAATCTTCTGCCAATACGCTCGATGGTATCATCTGGAACACTCAAATTGGCGTCAGAATCCCAATACAGCGAAAGGTCATCACGAAAAATCATGAGACGCTGCCTGCCGGTATATTTCCGCATGACCAGAAATACATATTCGGCATTTCCATCATACAATGCTCCAAGTGCGTATTCCTGAACCTCATTATCATCGACAAATGATGTACCGGAAGAAAGGTTTTTCATGATTTCAACATCATTCAAATATGAGGGAAAAAATGAAAGATTGAACGGATCGCATGAAACAAGAAACAGAGACAGGAAAATAACAGCTATGGAAATTATTACTGTATACCACACCCTCATATGCCTCTCCTTTTTTATCCGTCATCTTTATGTTGCCACCAGGGAGTGGTCCGATAGATTTGTTTGCCCGATGTATTGAAAACGTACATGGAGTTCATGCTGTATCCAAGTTTATAACCGCTGAATTGGGATGCGGGAATTTGGTCGTGCTGCTGATAAATATTCAGCATGGAATACATAAAATCATAATACAGGCCATGCGACCGTATGTATCCGTCAGTGTGCTCCAACACCATATCCCCGCCGCCGTAGTTTGTTTTTTGTGCCCCTCCCGGAATAATCGGGGGGAGAAAATACTGTGTTGAGAGTTCATATGGTTCCACCATGATGATCCCTTCATTTGTGCGGGTATTCCGCAGCAGTACTGCGGGAATGTCAAAGTCCGGGTCATATGAATAATCAGTGAAATAGAATCCCAGTTCGGCTGCATAATACACACCAGGCTGCCCAAAGTAAAAAGTATTGGTTGCTGTTGCGGGAGGTCCCGCAAGTGTTGAATAATTATATCTTTCAAATGATGTCTGATTATATCCGAGATCCCATACGGTCCGGTACATGACATATTCACCACTATTCCCGGTACGGGCAATGACAAAATCGCCGGTATCGGGGTAGACCCGCGGGGTTATTGTCAGACTGCGTGCAACCATATCATACATGACATAATCCCTGCCGCAGACAAACCGCAGAACTGTTGAATCTGACTCATTCATGAGCACCCTGCCGAATCCGGCAGACGATCCGGTAAACAAGACATCGAAATCACCGGTCAACACGACAAGTTTGTTTTCCTTGTCGGGAATAATCTGAACAATACAAATGCAGGTTTTACCATAGGAATCAAAGACAGAGAGGTCAAAAGATGTTGATGAATCAGGAAATTGCGATTCCATATCTTTCAGTTGTGAAATGTCCGCAATAAAACGCGGAAACAGGTCAAGATATGCTTCATCGCACTGGACAAACATTACAGAAAGCAAAATTACACAGGTTGAAAAAATGATTTTTTTTTGCAGTTTCATCACACCCTCCTTTAAAGCGGGAGTTTTGCTCCAAACGTCAGGATGGGAATCTGACCCCTCAGAAAAAAGAATTTGTTTCCAAGCAGATTATTGCCGATTCCCAGCCCCATTTTTATTTCTTCCCGGATAAAAAAGATTACACGCCATGCGCGGAATTCAACAGAAATATTGAGCAGATTCAGATAAAAATCAGTAAAAAAATATGCTTCGTTGAGCTGAATATAGGTAAGAATCACCCCTGCACCGGCGGATAAATTCAGCCGAAAGGGAGAATTGGGTTCGCCAAACAAGTACATGCCGCCGAGAACCCGAATGTCATCGTGAAATACCGTATTGTCACCGCCGGAATCGCTGAACTGCAGAAAAAAGTAGTTCTCGGCTCCGACAAAGAACTGCAATGGCGTAATATAGTATTGATACCCAAGGCCGAATCCCGCAAATTGTCCCAGACTGTAGAGCACCAGCCCCTCATGCGTGGTAATTTTTTCCATGGGCCGCAGCCGCAGCTCCATCCATTCCTCATCGAGCACAAACTCTTCCTTGTCCACATAATAGCCGTTCATCCGTTTTTCAACAGTCATCCTGGTGTTTACTGCAAGCGGCATATACGGAAGGACGAGCTTGCCGTCGGTAATGACACCCGCCAGAATTGTCGAATTGACAAAAATCTCCGCTCCTTCATCCCATGAATAGAGAACAATCTGCTGAATAAATCCTTCGCGGACTGTTTTGACTTCCTCTCCCGTATCGGGGTCAATCGTTGTGGTCGTTGGTTCTGCTTTGGCGAGTTTTCCGGTTCGTGTGGAAAAATCCTGCACAACTTCACTGAGACGCGAGTACATTTCAAGGCTGGAACGGGCCCTGGTCGACCCCGCGAACACCCGTTTGCCATTGATATTCCAGACATACAGATCAAGGATAAATGAGGTATTTTGTTTGTAATAACTGACCACTGCAACAAAACTGCTTTTTTCCTGTGTAGCCTTCTCCAACAGAGCAGGAAGATAGGTGGTTTCGATATCCTCCTGTTTTGTATACCGGGAGGCAGTTTCGGCAAAATCATACACATTGCCGCCGGGGATGGGATAAAACCCCTTTTGTTCGAATTCAATAAGTACGGCACGGGCAATAAGATCGGTGTATTTCGCATTGTCTGCGCTCGAAGTGTACACGACATTCCAGAAAAAACTCACCTGGTTGGTCGGAAGGGTTGACTGTGCAGAAAGAGAGACACAGAAAAATGCAAAAAATATAAAAACACCCGGGGTAACAAACCTTTTCATCAAATCCCTCACACTCATTGTAATACTTTATCAGCTAAAAAAACAATATTTTGATCGAATATTTCCTTTTTGGCGATTTTTAACTTTTTTGACAATCAATTGGTATAACTTTTTCTCTGAATTATTTATGATCCATTTTCCGTACACCTGTCCATTCTGCAGGCGGATTCTGCTCGTATTCCACACATTGTGTATACATCATGTTTGCAGCATGGTCATCTTTGAGTATGTTCAGGACATTGCGAAATCCTGCGGCGGCCTTCTGGAATTGACCTGCATAATACGGCTCCATTGCATTATTATGAATCTCCCAGGCTTCGCGTTCCAGACTGCTGAGCTCACGCCGGGTGGTAAATATTCTTATCCCGTCGGCACGCCCCTTTACCGCAACCCTGTCGATTTCGCGGCAATACAACTTGTCCTTGATTTTCCGCTGAAGGCTTTCAGAAAACAATAATTTCTGTTTGTAATCCTTGGTTAACCCCTCCAGCCGTGAAGCCAGGTTCACCATGTCGCCGATAACCGTATAATCCATCTTTTTTTCTGTGCCGATGTTCCCCACAGTCACAAAGCCGTAATTGATGCCCACGCCAATATGGAATGCCGGCATCCCCCGCTTGACCTGGTCGCGGTTAAAATCCAGAACCCGCTCTGTCATTTCAAGTCCTGCCATCACCGACTGGAGTGCATCATCCTCGTGCCGTACCGGCGCACCAAAAAAGGCCATGATCGCATCGCCGATATATTTATCTACAATTCCCTTGCGGCCAAAGATGATATCGACCATAACAGAAAAATACCTGTTCAATGAGTTAACGATCTCGTCGGGAGGAAGCCTTTCCGAGATAGTGGTAAAATCACGGATATCAGAAAACAGGATTGACAATACCCGGTTGTCACCGACAAGCATTTCACCGGGATTTTCAAAAAATTTGTCGATGAGTTCCTGGGGGACATACCGCTGAAAAATATTTCTAATTTTCGATTCGCGTTTCTGGGAAAGTACTGCATCCAGGGCGAATTTGCGAATCTGTCGGTCAGCCTTGCCCAGTTCGCCGACCATCAGATTAAAGGTGTGCGCAAGCTCTCCGGTCTCGTCCTGAAACTCTACCGGCACCCGCTTGGTAAGATCACTGTCCGTGATGATCTCTTTCATTGTGTTCACCACTGTAGTCAGCGGTTTTGTCAGTAATTGTGCCACGATATAAAGGATGATGACGGCAAAAATAATCGACACGATCAGGGTCCCTGCGGTCTGATAAGTGATGGTATTTACATCCTTGAAAAATTCACTTTTTTGTTCGGTGATCATGATAAACCACCCGAATGGCTCGAAATAAAAACCTCTTCCGACCCGTTCAACCCCGCCGAGCGTTATCGTTTTCAGTTCCTGTGACTTTTCATCGAACAGTTTTTTCAATATTTCTTTATCTGACTCAAGCAGTTCAATTTCGTTTGTCCGCATTGTCAATTCAAGATTCTTGTCAACAGCAAAAATAAGTTCTGTGGGACTTTCCATCTTGTTGATGGCCTCGGAAGTGACTCCCGCCTGGGCAGCCTTGATCATCTCGGTGTTGTCCGTGAGGTTGTTGTCCACCAGAAGGCCCCATTGCTTTTCTGTTTCCTCACGGAGGGTTTTGACCTTATAGCTCAAAAAGCTGTTCGCAAGCCGGGTAATTCCCGATGTTGCGGAAAAATACGCCCACATCCCGGAAATCCCCAGAAACAAAATCAACACCGGGACAACAACGAGAATTATCTTCGATCGTATCTTCATACTTCCTCAATTCTAATTTATACATCGGCGTTTTTCAATAATGTAAAAAGTATATGTTTTCACACATATAGACCTCTTTAGTGGAGGCCTTTCGGGTACTATTATAATTATATGGACTTTCTAATGATTTGTTAGACAATTTTTCATTAAACTATTTTTTTAAAAAATCAGGTTCCTGAATCTCCAGACCGAATCTTCCGGACCGTCTTCAGGAACCCATACTACGCTTATTTCAGGCTGTCTTTGCTGCCGACCATACAGAGCCATTCTGCCTCGGCTGCGACTTTGTCATGTACAAATATTTTTCCTTCCTGTTTTATGGCAATTTTACTGATTTTTATATTTTTTACCACGATCTTCACCTCATCGTTGGGGCGCACCTGCTGGCGGAATTTGGCCTTGTCAACGGTGGCAAGAAAAAACAGGGCATCCTTGAGCGCACCAAGTTTTGCAACCCCTGCTCCTCCGCATTGCGCCATGGTTTCAACAAGAATCACGCCGGGAACAACCGGATATTCCGGGAAATGTCCTGCAAAAAAATATTCCTCATCGGTAAATTTTTTATACCCGATAATCTCCTCCCCGGTTGCAGATTCAATCCTGTCTACATATAAAAACGGTTTCCGATGCGGGAGTAATGATTCAACTTCACTCATATTGCTTCCTTTCGTTCCATAAACTCTTTTGCCTGCTTCGAGCAGGAGTACATAGTTGCCGTATTGTATCGAATGTCAAACTGAAAGTAAAGCAGAAAACGTGTCCTACCGCTGCCCGTACCGCTGAAATATGTCTTCAGAAATAATATCGGTCTCATCAGCATAGCGGTTCCGGTATGCGTCGATCCACGCGTGGTGATAGTGCATGCAGCGAAGTTTCTCTCCCCGGGCCGCAAGCCGTTTTTTTTCCCGGCGGAGGGAATTCAAAAACGGGTCATTGAAAAAAATATCAGGTAAAGACCGGGTATAAATCGAGGCCCGGGAATGTGCGGCAGGAACGGCAAAACACGGGCCGATTTGGCCGTTATGGTATACGCAAAAGGTATAGGTCCCTGCAGGGCAGGCAGTGAATTGCTCCTCTGTCCCCAAAAGATCAAACGCGAGTATATTTTTTATCTGTTTGTTCAGCCGAAGTGTGATGTCAAACAAACTGCTGTATTCCTTTCCTGACAAAACATTTTCCCGGTCATTCGGATCCACCGCGCCATAGGGTAAAAACACAGCGAGGGAAACTCCCTGTTCTTGTAAAAATTTCAGATATCCGGCAGTGGTCACTTCTTTCCAATTCTGCCGGCTGACCATAGTCGAGGTTCCGAACAGCATGCGTTCTTTCCGCATAGCGTGCATCACGCTCAGCTGTGTTTCAGCCGCATTGGTTCCCTTGCGGGCATCGGTCGCTGCCGGCATCCCGTCAACACTGATCATGGGGATAATGTTCCCCGCCCGCTTCATGCTGCCTGCGTTTTCTGCCGATATTTTGAGTCCGTCGGTGAACAAGAGAAACAATTGATGCCGCTGCCGGCCAAGAACCTTGATTAATGTATCAATATCTTCACGATAAAAGGGATCAGCACCAAGCATATATATTGTCGAAATATTCATGGATGCAGCCTCTTTACACAGCAATGCAAGACGCGGCAGCGGTATCCGCTTTTTCTGGTCATGATAGGTTCTTAAAAAGCACCCTTTACACGATGCGCCGCAATCCACAGAATCGATTATTTGAAGCGAAGTGGGAAAAGAAATGCCTCGAAATATTTTTTTTGACAAAGACCGGATATTTTTTTTCAGCCGGAGCAGGATCACCCTGATAAATGCCCGGCGTTCAGCTTTGTGCACAATAAACAGCGCCCTTAAAGAGAAGCGAAACCACTGCGGGAAAAAACGGACAAGATAGTACAAATTTGATGTCTGATTTCCAAAAAGCATTTATTCCTCTATAATAGATCAGCTACACTTCGCCGCGTGCACGCTCGCTCATTCTTGACGCATGGTATTCTTTTCCTCTGCTGTTGTAAATACAGGCACAGACATCCTCATCCTTAAGCGACTGCAGTGTCGGGCAGAAGTCTGTTTTTTCAATATCCTGAAACCGGGCGCTCTCATAGCTTTCAACCGCAAGAACAAACATCGCAATTTTTTGCTTTCTGCGGAAAACAAGACCCTGTATTGCGATACTGATCAGCTGAATGACTGCACGATACCGGAGCCCGCGGATGACCGCCAATAAAGGTTTGATATACCGGTTCTGTATTGTTCTGCCGGGTGCAATCGACTGCAAAGCCTTCCATACATCCGGCACACGCAGCAGATCTTTCATTGTATGGGTTTTCTTCGCAGTATTCACCACAACATTGACCACTGTACAATCAGGATGCATATACAGCCCCCAGGGCTGTATTCCGGGAAACGGCCAAAAATCATTCACGTGCATCGTGGTATGAAATATTGCTGCGCTGCAGATCCCGGCGAGTATAGTCTCGCGGTCGATAATCTCGAAATCATCGATGCCGAACCGTCCCGAATTCACCGCTCCCTGAATCATAACCCGCTTTAACAGCGGCCCCAACCCGGCAAGATATTCAAGGAGACCGGGAAGCTCATCTGCATTCGATCGGATCACCGTTGTCACAATGCCCAGGCGTATCCCTGCCCTGACAATATTCCGAAGTGCCCGTTTTTTCAAGGACAAAGGCCGGTCACCGCGCAGCAGTCTGTGTACAGCCGGATCAAGAGTATCAAACTGAATATCCACCTCCCATACACCTGCCCGTTTTACTTTTTTTGCGAACCCCGGGTCTCTTCCCAGACGATACCCGTTTGTCACGAGAATCGCCCGCATTCCCGTTTTCTTTATAATCCGTATAATTCCGAGGATATCCGGATGCAGGGTCGGCTCCCCTCCGAACAGGGAAACGGTTTTTATACCCCGGCTTTTCAGTCGTTTCAGTCTGACAACCAGTTGTTCAGCGGATAAAAACTGCGGGTGCTCCTGATACACGGCATTTGCAAAGCAGATACTGCAGCCGGCATCACAGTGAAAGGTCAAATTCAAAAAGGTCGCATACGGTTTTTTATAAATTTTTTGTACAGGCCGATTCCTGTCAATATATGAAAAAAAGGACCTGTTTCTGTTTTGTATAAAAAAGTCTGCATTCGCCGAAAGCAGATATTCCTGCTTTTGCACCGGGCAGTCAAGTACTCCATAGATACAGTTTTCTCTCCTGACAATGCGTGCGTCATGCATGACCTGGCATTCCCGGCAGTAGGCAGATGTCCTTGAAATAATATGCACTGTCTGCATCACTCCCGTCAGCCGGATTAATACAGGATTTTGGGCTGATATACCCGAAACCCCTTCTCGCGCAGCGGCCTGATAATATCAGAGAGATAATTGTTGGCATCAACCCTGTTTTTTCTTTTGTACGCTACCAGGGCCGGATTTTTCAAAATTGTTTGCAGTGGTGTTTCAAGCACGTTTCCATACGTCGGCGTGTATTCAAAACGGTCTGTTCTGACATTGCCCTCGGGATCGATGCATACCTGGTGGTTTTCCCGGGGGACAATTCCATGGGGCGTCATTTTTCCAAAATACCCTTCATTAAAAAAAATCGGGTACTTGCGTACCAGCATTTGAAGATGCTTTAAAAACCGCAAACGGTCGATTTCCGGAAGAACAATCCTGTGATTTTTCACCTGGAAATGAGAATAAATAACAACAACGCCCCTATCAACGACCGATTTGATAAAATCGGAATCAAGTTGTTGCAACCAGTCATCTGCCCGTGTTGTCAGTGAAATAGCGACCGATACATCCGCATCGACAAGCCGCTGTATTCCCGCCATTGCAGTATCAAAAACTCCCTTTCCCCGGACTTCGTCGGTCATGGATTTTGGACCGTCAACACTCACCGCAAATGCAACATTCCTCCGTCCCCTGACCGCATGAACCAGGCGGTCGGTAATTAATGTTCCGTTTGTGCAAAAAGTGAAAAAGGCATTCGAATATTTTTTTATAAACGGGGCAATCATCGAGAATGATTTTTCGACCGTCGGCTCGCCGCCCATAAACACCAGCCGGCTGATCCCCAGCGCCATGGCCTCCCGGATAATCTTTTCAAGACATTGCGCGGTCATGAAGATGTTTTTATTCGGAGCATAACACTCCTTGCAGGCAATATTGCATTTCATTGTCGGCTCAATAATGATCTGTTTCGGAAGAAACATCTTTGAGCCGTGAATCTGGCGGCTGACTGCATTGACCACACGCCCGCGGATGATCTGTGTATATAAAAACGGTACAAGGCGGGTAATCGGCTTGCTCAGCACATTCAGCCACAGATTCCCGCTGATATGCGTGCCGCCCGCACTGCCCAATGTGTCATGCCATAATCGATAAAATCCCATAAGATTCTCCTTATAGTTGCACAGCTGTCTTCTGACAAGATGTATTGTGTAAATTAATATACAGCACCAGACAGACTATGTCATTAATAAGCAGTTACTCCATCCTTATTTTTATAGAGGGCATACCCTTTTCAATGCTTCCCTGATCCTGAATCCCGGTTCCACATCGGGTACTTTTACTCGCCCCACTGCTCTTTTTCGAATTTCGCGACAGCCTTGAGCGGGATGCCCGCGGGAATGCCCACCATGCTTTTATCCGGGATAACGCGGTTTTTCCGTATTATCGTATCAACGCCGATAGAACAGCGGTCGCCGATCGTCACATTCGGGAAAATATAAGCCCGTGCCCCGATAACCGAGCTTTTGCCGATTTTGATTCTGCCGAGTGTAAGCCGGCCTCCTTCAAAGGTATGGCAGGTGATATCTGCACCTCCCCCGATCACTGAATCGTCACCTATTTCCAGGAACTTTGCATCATTAAGGCTCGGCGAATTAATATAGACATTTTTTCCGATTTTACAGCCGAGCAGCCGGAAAAACAGTTTGCAGAAAAACGACATCACGGTGATGGGGAGAATTGTCCGGACAACAATCGTAAAAATGCCCGAATAAATGATCCAGCGGAGTGTTGTCAGAGATACAGCAGGGTACGTCCCCGGTTTCATCCCTATCGAAAGGATTCGTATTAACAGTCCCATAAAAAAAGAACCCCACATCATATACAGATAAAACGCCACCCCGCAGCTCAATGCAAAGTAGAGAATCTGCAGCCCCAGATAAAGGTAATCAGCCGGCAGATTCAGTAAAAACTGATGAACACCCCATACAATAACAGCAATTGAGGGAGCAAGGCTGGCACCCAAAACCGCGGCATAGAATGCATATATTACGATATTGACAATAAACTGAACCGGAGAAGAGCTTGCGATAAACATGAGAACCTTTTTCATGAAGTACTCCTTTTGGTTTATAAAACAGATACTGCACCCTGCTGTACAGAATAATTGTAGTTTAAAATGATGGTTTTGTAAAACATGATACGGATAAAAGGGATGACAGGAAAAAGAATTAATAATGAAAGCAGGAAGGCAGGAAAACAGGGAAAAAAAGAGGCTACGCCCTTGGCTTGAACGATAAGTCGAACAGCCTGTGTCACCGGCGGATCCTTGGCCTGGCCGGATTCTGAACATTCCGTGCATAAAAGAAACTGTCCAGATTGACAAAAAAATAGGGCCGAAGGTCATAATAAATATTGAAGCTCTGGATAGTATCCAGATTGAGCCGCGCACTTATTCCAGCACCAAACGGAACAGTCAATGCTCCTATGCCGGCAAGAAAGGTAAACTCAAGGCCGACATACAGTGTATGTTCAAATTCGAACAGGGGGGAGCCGATGTTCCAGTCCGCGAGCATTTCAGCATGCAGGCCCATACCAATGCCGTTTACATGCACTCCGCCGAATAATGCCGCATCCAGAGTAGCAAGGGGAAACAGATAATCCAGCGAGAGCAGAAATTCCCCGTTCTCTGTCTGATTCATCAGCCCGAACATTCCCCTTGGTGTAATCCAGCTGGTCCCGGTGAGTTCATCAGTCGCGTATGCTGCCTTGACGCCGACCTTCACTGCATGCAGGTCGGCGAATCCCGGCAGGGTGTAGCTGAACAGCCCAAGCAGAACCATTCCGGTGTCGGTTTCATCGAATACCGGAAGCGGAACCAGAAAATCGATTGCCGAAACAAGCGACCATATGGGGAACATTTCCGCATAGCTTCCAAACCGGTAGTGGAGATACATGACTCCCCCCATCGCCGACAATACATTTCTTTCTGCAAGCAATGACGGCTT
Source organism: Spirochaetales bacterium (assembly GCA_016929065.1). Classification (GTDB taxonomy): domain Bacteria; phylum Spirochaetota; class Spirochaetia; order SZUA-6; family RPPD01; genus RPPD01. The sequence continues at coordinate 44,449 of JAFGJO010000048.1, forward strand.
AAATCCATTAAAAAAACTGAATGCGTTTGCATCATCTATCAGGTAACTGTGCCTGATCCCCCCGTAGATTTGCAGAAAATCAAGCAGGTTGTGTTCCTGACGCTCAACAAGCGGAACGGAAACAAGAAACGATTCCGACAATGCCTCCCGGTAAAAGGGGGAGGCAGCATTTATCCACGAAAATGTATGGGAGATACCGGTAATAAAATCCACCGGACCGGCACTGGTGCGGAAATTAAAAAGGAACTCTGGCTGAAGAAAGAACAACTGCGATCCAATACTCAAATCCCATGCATTGGAATCCAGAAGTGAATTGTTATACAGGGTGATGCCAAAAAACGGGTTCACCGAATTATTTTCGCCGATGAAAAATCCGGCATTCGGGAGCCAGAACTGGAACATGGGCCAGTCGATAAAGTTTTGTGATTCAACCGGCATCCATGGATATGCGGGCGGGATTGGCTGCACAGCAGGAAGAGCAACCGGTTCGGATAACAGCATATGATTGTCCATCAGCCTGATGCAGTCACCCCGGGAAGTCATACTGGTATAGACTACAGCATTCCCATTTTCAAACGCACCGGTAACCCCGACAGGGTCAGCGTGGACAAGCAACAATATTTTGGATGTCAGGTTTATAGAATACAGCGCAAGGGTGCCGTTCCGGTCCGAGGTAAACAAAACAGTATCATCTCCGGCAAACCGGGGGAAATAATCCCCGCTGTTGTCCGGCCCCAGTACATATGAAACGTAATCGGGGAGCCCCTGGACCGGTGATACAGCAATTTCGGGAACAACCGCAGGCAGTTTTGACAAATCCATAATGCAAATATCCTGAAAGCCGCGTGTATTCACGCTCAACACAATCTTTTTTCCATCCGGAGAAAACACAGGATTAAACATATTTGTTTCCAGCAGCTGCAATAAAGGTTTTTCACCACCGGCAGTCAAATCAATACGCACCAGTCGGCTGTAGGAGCCGCTGCTTTTCACGGCAATACATTGGGTGCCGTCAGGGGAAACAGCAGGGTGCCAGAGCCGTCCGCCGGATGTCAGCCGTTTCACGGCAACCCGGGTTGCATGCAAGGCATCTTTCGCACCTGAATAGGAGATGTCCATACGGTACAATTCCGAAATGGTTTTTGCGTCGTTATTGCTGCCTTGCTGCAGCAAGGCAGAGAATACCATCAGTTTCCCGTCTGCAGAGACACCGAACGAACTGCTGTCATACAGGCTGGTTTCAAACAGCACCTGCACCTCTTTGAAACTGCTGTCCAGCAGCACAAATGCAGGCGCTTTGGTCAATGAAGTACGCCAGGTGATGTACCCGCCCGGGACGGGAGCTGGGAGTGCATAATCTGCGTATTCATCCGGCGAAACGAGATCCCCTTGCGGGAGTGTAAAATCATCTGCCCAGATTTCATTCAACTCATCATACATTTCCGCAAGCAGGACATCCTGATGTTTGCCGGTCGCGGCAACAAGGGCACCCCATGGACCAAAAAAGGGAAAATCGAGATAGGAGTCACGGACCCGTTGATAGATATCATCGCCGTAATGACGGCGCAGATAATTGATTAAAAAATAACCATATAAATAAAATCTTCCGGAGGGCGGATACACTGATGAATATTCCAGCTGTCCCAGATTGAACTGTTTATGGTCTTTTGCCATTGCCCGTGCGGTCATTTCAAAAAAGGCATTGCGGCCGCGGCCGCCTTTTGAAAAATCTGTTTCCAGGTTCACGGCAATCCCTTCGATCAGCCACATAGGCCAGAATCCCGCAGAACCTGCCCGCACCCCCTCCCCCATAAAAAGCGACAGGGTATAAAAAAAGCCCTTGTTGCTGACAAGATCGATATAGTGAGCGAGCTCGTGCGTTAAAAGAAGCTTCAGCCATTGCTCGCTTCGTGCTCCAAGCCAGGGACCGGTCGGCGAGCGGACAAACAATTCCAGGTGATCGGGCATTGGGGAATAACTGCCGTTTGCATAATCGACCTGTCCGCGGATAACACACCGGACAGTGGCCGGAGAACTGTTGAAAAACTCCGATACGTTTCTATACACATCTTCGCACACGCTTGCCAGCTCGGCGGCAGCCTGTTTATCCTGCTGTTGAAAGACAAACACGAAGTGTTCTGTTTTTGTCTCTTTCCAGACAAGTGCGTCGTCTGCAAATAATGAAACACAGACAACAGTTATGAATATAACTATGACACTAAATTTGATATTCAGCATGATTAATCCTTTACATGATTATCTTTTTATTTTCCTGTAAAGGTGATGATAAGTCAACTGCATCCATGAAATAAGGAATCATCAGCGCAGAGCGAAAATCGCCCCACATTCTCTTCTATTATTCCAGCTCCAGCTCAAGTGCCCGTTGTGCCGCGGCATTCACCGCTTCCATGACAATGGCAGTAAACGCGCCGTCCTCGAGTGTACGGATCCCTTCAATAGTAGTCCCGGCCGGTGAGGCAACACGGCTTACCAGTTCCGATGGATGTATTTTTTGAGCGCGGAGTATATTCACCGCTCCCTCGACTGTATCAAGGGCAATATTCAGGGAATCAGGATATTTAATCCCGGCTTCGACCCCGCCCATTGCCAGTGCATTGATAAATTCAAATACATAAGCAATTCCGGAACCCGAGAGTCCGGTGAAGGCGGCCATCAGCTTTTCAGGGATTTCATAGGGTGTTCCGATTGCTTCGGCAATAGAGAGTGCTTCTTTTGAATATTTTTCGCCGCAATCAGGATGACAGGATACAGCGACCGGTGAGGCAGCCACTGAAGCGGCCAGGTTCTGCATGAAGCGAATGACATTTTTTGTATTCAATGCCTTTGCCATTGCATCGATCGATACGCCGGCCATCATGCTGACAATGCCCTTCCCCTCGGTGTGTTTTCCGATGAGCGGATACAGAGCTGCAACTTCCTGCGGTTTGACTGCAAGAACAATGATATCGGCCGTTTTTGCCGCTTCGTCCGCTTCCATGACAACAAGGTTGTATTCCTTTTCTGCAATCTCCCTGCGCGGCAGATGTTTTTCAACAACGACCGGTTTTATATTTTTTTTTATCAGCCCCTCACAGAGCGCAGTGCCCATATTCCCAAATCCGATTATCCCGTATTTCATACGACAAGTTCCTTTCGTGCTGCAATCTTTTCAAAATTTCTTTTTTCCCGTTTGTTTTGCGGTGAATCAGGATATAATGCATACACCCCAACCGTCTCGGGACGGTCTTTGATGCGGGCACGGCCAAGCCTGCGGAATTCCAGATTTGATTCCTGTTCGCGGTAGGACACATCCGAGACAATCACCGGTGCACGCACGATCTTTGTAATTTTTAATATAGCCCCTGATGTGTCGACGGTTTTTCCAAAGACAGCACAATCAATGCTTTCATCTGTACCAATCGGATGGAATATTACCCATCCGGTATGAATGCCGATGCCCACTTCCGCTTTGGGTTCCCGGGAGCGGACACGGTTCAGGTTAAAGCCGTCGCAGTACTGCGCGATGGCCAGAGCCGCGTTCACCGCACCGGTCGCATCGCCTCCGGTGTTAAATGATTCTCCGAATACCGCGACCACCTTGCCGGCCTGCTGGGAAGCGATGATCCCATTGCCCAGAAAAACCGCACGCCGAATCTCCCGGTAAACCCCCTCAAGCAGCTGCGCAAGCACTGCTGCAGAGAGTTCCTGTGCCAGACGCCCATAGTTGGTAATCACTGCAGTGACCACCGTCGCCTTTGTCCGTGTCCCTTCGATGGGAAGTTTTTCCTTATTCTGGAGTATCCGGCCGGTACCAATGTCACCGGCAATTCTGCCGAGCCGGTCCACGATAACGGTTCTGAAAATATTTTTATGACTGCGGAAGATCAGGTAAAACGAAAAAACAATGCAGGCGACAAAGAGTCCCGCCGGAAGATAGATTCTGAAATCTGTAAAACTGGTCAGGCTATAATAGGACCACATGAGTCCCGGGACAAGCAGGGTCAGACCCGCGAACATTCCAAGGAAAAAAAGAACAGTATAAATCCCTGCATAGAGACTGCCTCTCGCAGTATTCAAAAAAATATAGAGCACCCCAAAAAGGCAGAAATAGAGAATAAAAGCAGGAACAAATTCATTGTTAAACGGCAGGCTCCTCATCGCGGTGTAAATGACATAGCTGATACAGACAACATCCAGTGTAATCGCAAAATATTTCAGTGATGAACTGAAAAACCGGTATAATTTTTTAAACATGCCGCGTGACAACACAAAACTGTAAACAAGGAGAAAAAAAGAAACAAACAGCCCGCCCAGACGGAACATGACATCGACAGTGACCAGTTTCAAAGTCAGCGGCTGCTGTTCTGCAATAATTTGCCAGGCCGCCAAGCCGCACAGGGCAACAAAGCAGAGTAACCGGATAAAGCTGATAAACACTTCTGCCCGAATCCCCTCCCGGATGATCTGTTTTTCTGCCTGCGGCTGCTCACCGATAATATTTTTCATTTTTTGCTCTCTCTTTCAATGAAATATCTCGGGACCTGCAATGCAGATATATTCCGGTAATACACTCTATCCCTTTCATAAAGGATATCCCCTGCATTGTGAATCCGCGTTCGATATAGTATTATTATCGGTAAATAAAGACGGGAGTAAACAATTGAAATATATTGAAAACAAGACGATTTCATCATTTTTTTCCTTTTTTTTTAATTTCCTGTTATATTATTTATATTGAAATATGAGATTTATAATAGATAAAAAGGATTCGGGCGGCATTCCTGTTCTGGATGTGTATCAGGCGCAAGCCGGCCGGAAACTGCCGGTGATCCTGTTTTTGCATGGATTCGGCAGTAAAAAAGAAAGAAAACTCACTCATTCGTTTTATCTTGCAGAGGCCGGATACTTTGTCTGTGCATTTGATGCCTTTGATCACGGCGAGAGGCTCTCTGATGAGTATGACGCCCTCTCATCGGTTGAACAGCAGTCCTGTCTTTTTGACATCATTCTCGACACTTCACAAACCATCAACAGCATCATCGATGTATACAGCTCCCACCCGGCTGCCGACACATCCCGGGTGGGGCTTATTGGGACTTCCATGGGGGCGATGACGGTGTTTCATTACATTACCCATTTCAGGGCTCCCTGTGTAAAAGTTGCAATGCCGATCATCGGGACTCCGGTATGGGAATCAAACATAAAAAGCAAAATCCTCGAGGACCTTCGTTTTGCTCCGTATTTTGACAATAAAAAACTGAAAAAAATCGCCCGTGAAGAGCCTGCCCGGTTTTTGGATGCGATTGCAGATTTCCCCCTGCTCGTGCAGAATGGCGTTGATGACGAGCTTATGCCCATCGAAGATCTGCGTGATTTTGCCGGGAAAGCTCAATTAATTTATACGAAAAAAGAATGCTTTGCATTTCACGATTATTATGATATTGGCCATGAAGCAACAGACGCCATGATCGAAACGGCAATCGAATGGTGCAAAAAGTATTTGTTATGAAAGGATAGTAACATGAAAAATACCGTCACGATCCCGACACGGGATGCGATTCCAAAGGATGACACATGGGACCTCTCCAGGCTTTACCCCGATGATACCAGCTGGGATAAAGATTTTTCCCGGATCGATATCATGGTCAATGATTTTTTGGGGTTCAAAGGCACTCTGGCAAATAATCCGCAACAGCTGGCGGATGCGTGCAGCGCACTTAATGAAATCTACAAGATCCTGGAACGGCTGGGGAACTATGCTCACCTGAAAACCAGCGAGGATGAAGGCAATCAGGTCAACCAGGCCCGAATGGGAAAATACTATAGTCTTGTCACCCGGGAAGAAGCTGCGGTCAGTTTTTTTCACCCCGAGCTGATGCAGATTCCCGACGATATCATCCATGAATGGCTTTCGATGGATATTCTGAACGATTTCAAAATCCGGATTGAAAAAGATCTGCATATGAAGCCGTACACCTTGAGCGAGAAGGAAGAAAAAATATTCGCCTTGCAAATCGAGGCAGGAGCAGTTTCATCGAAAGCTTTTTCCGCGCTTACCAATGTCGATATGGACTTTGGCAATATTGAAACACCAGAGGGCCCCCGCCCGCTCTCGCAGGGCACTTTTTCTTCATTTTTAATCAGCCAAAACGCAGAATTGCGCAAAAAGGCATATCATCAGTTTTACTCTGAATTTGACGCACACAAACACACACTCTCTGCCCTGCTTGCGGGCAGCATTCATAAAGGAGTGAGCCAGGCAAAAATCCGGGGATTCAACAGTACCCGGCACATGGCGCTCTTTGGCAAAAAAGTAGATGAATCGGTATATGACAACTTGATACAGGCAGTACATTCACGGCTGAAACCGCTCCACCGGTATTACCGGCTCCGTAAAAAAATCATGGGGCTGCCCTCTCTTTGCCACTGGGATACCTATGTACCCCTTGTAAAAGACATTGAAAAAAAGACTTCCTATGATGATGCGCAGGAACTGGTGCTCGCCGCTCTTGCACCGTTGGGAAAGGAATACATATCGATTCTTGACAAAGGCCTTCGCGGCCGTTGGGTCGACAAGTATGAAAACAAAGGCAAGCGCTCGGGTGCTTTTTCCGCAGGGAGTTATTTTGGTGATCCATACATCCTGTTGAATTACAAGGAAGATGATTTCAGGAATGTCTTTACCCTCGCCCACGAGGCAGGCCATTCGATGCATTCGTATTTCTGCGTACAAAATAATCCTTTTCAGCATTATGATTACACCATTTTCGAGGCAGAAGTTGCCTCCACGTTTAATGAGGAACTTTTGCTGCATCATTTGATCAGCAAAACCGATGACAAAGCGTTTCAGGCATATCTGTTAAACCGCGAAATCGACAACATTATTGCCACCATCTTTCGCCAGACCATGTTTGCCGAGTTTGAATACAAAACACACACCATGGCCGAAAAAGGCGAACCGCTCACACTCGATTCCCTGCGAAAGGTTTACCGTTCGCTCATGGAAACGTACTTTGGCGGCGAGGTTGAACTGGATGAAAAAAGCGACCTTGAATGCCTGCGCATTCCGCATTTTTACCGGGCCTTTTATGTGTACCAGTATGCAACCGGCCTCTCTGCGGCAATCGCCCTCTCCCGCCGTGTCCTTGAGGGGGGTGATGCACAACGCAACGACTATCTGCGTTTTTTGAAAACAGGCGGGTCGAAATATCCGATTGAATCGCTTACCGCAGGCGGAGTGGACATGTCATCACCCGCGCCTGTTGAGGCAGCTTTGGACACCTTCGAAGAGTATGTGGTCAGACTTGAGAAGGCACCGGGATAGATTCAGGAAATTGCTCACAACGGACAAGAAGGAAAAAAGAGAACAGGATTTACCTGATCACTTTGGAATAGTGGCCAGGCAGGCAGGATAAACAGGATGAAAAATAAGGGATGAGTACTTTTTTTTGATGCATTACCCAACTTCTCTTTCCTGTCTGTTCTTCTTCATCTGCGTGCTTCGCGATCTTTACGAGAACTCTTCTTTAACTCCGTAAAACAAAAAGCCTGCTTCGCACAATGCAGGTAATCAAAGAACCCAGCAGACAGATTATCGTACTTATTGGGGTAAAGGAACAATGCGCATAATACCCCAGGAGACACAATTTGCTGGCCATTGCGGGAATTATGGTAACAATAGCGGCAAGAGTAAATAACATCGTTAAAATCAATAGCGGGAGATATCCTTTTTTTCGTGTTTTCATACATCCTCCACCAAGAAGTGTAGCACAGAACCAGCGTGCTGAACATTATTTTTTTCCTGATACAAAGAAACAGGGAAACGATTCTGCTCATTCAGGGTCACCCTGCGTTTTTCGAAAAGTGTACATGATGTTAAAATCGATAAAATGGTTCAACTACAAAAGTATACGAAAGTACCAAAAGGGTTTCCGTAAAGGCCGGCTGCACTCTTTGTATAACCGGCCTCGCAAACAGCCTATAATTTCTAC
>JAFGJO010000049.1 GCA_016929065.1 Spirochaetales bacterium
ATGCCAGATCACATTACCATCATCAAGTGCCTGGGCAAGCATGTCGAGAAAATGTATTTTTTTAATCATTGACCTTCGGAAAGTGAGATTGAATTCAAGGTATTACATATTCAAATGAATCAATTTCTGCAATAATAAGGTGTTGATTCCTGTATTTCCTTTTATCAGGATGTCCAAGGATATCCAGAATATCATCTTCTTGAATCGCGATGACAACTCTTTCGAAACTGAAATTGATTTTTACATACACGTTAATCTGCGGTTGAAGTATTTTCTTATGTCGGAAAGCTGATCACAAACTCGGAATATTTGTCTTTTGCAGAACGTATCTTGAACGTCCCGCCGCCTGCCTCGATTTTGTTTTTCACCAGGCGCAGTCCCACACCCCTGCCGGAATGCATGGTCGCGGTATCCGAAGATGTGAACCCCTCGCGGAAAACAAGTGCGATGACCTGTGAATTCGAGAGTGAATCGATATCGGTGTTCTGAAACATCGCAAGCTGTTTAGCCCTGGCGCGTATTTTATCAGCATCGAAACCGCGGCCGTCGTCCCTGAAGGTGATGGTGAGATTCCCGTCCTGCCGTTCTGTTGCGATACTGATGGTCCCGATGCGCTGTTTGTTTTTTACAGACCGTTCCTCGGGCGATTCAATACCGTGGGCAAGGGCGTTGCGGGTGAGCTGGATGATCACATCCTTGATGGTTTTTCGGTAGCGGGGAGAAATAAGATCGCCGGAGAACCGGTTTGCAGAGAGGATCACCTCCTTGCCCAGGTCTTCCTGCAGCCGGTTGATGACCCGTTCGATATAGCTGAGCATCAGGTTCCGCTGTCCGGCAGAGCCGCTTGCCATGCTGCTCTGGAACGAAACTATTTTATCGATCAGCTGACGGATAATCTCCAGTTCATTCTGAATTTCAGTAAGATGGACAGTGAGCTGAAACAAATCATCCCAGCTGGCCTCTTTGTCCTGCAGGCCGCGGATGTCATCTTCCAGATGATGGAGCATCCCGGAGATTGTCTCCAGGCCTAAAAGTACGGCATTCCCCTTGATTGCATGCGCAGACTGATAAATTGTATCAAGGATGAACCGGTAGTCTTCCTCGTCGGATTTTAATACTGCATTGACGTTTTCCAGTTCTTCCTCGGCATCTGCAATGAACTCTTTCATGAGCCGGGGTTCAACCTGGATAATCTGAAACAGGTTTTCCATCTGCTTTTTGTTTCTGTCCTGTTGAACCAAAAGCTGGTTCGCCAGTTCCCGCTGCGGGGTGACATCCCGTACCGTGCCCAGAATTTTGAACAAACGCTCTTCGTCACCGATTCGTGCGAATGCAAACTCAAGATACTTCGTTTTGAATCCGCCTTCACCCATCTGAAAGTTCAGCTCAGCCTCTTCCAGGGGATTAATATCTGCAAGGAGTTCAAGATTTGCATTGGGAGAAAAAAACATTTCAAGGTAATCGGCGGTTGCGGTGAATGCCTTTTCGGGGATTTTGTCTTTCAAAATATCAAGAAAAGAAACTTTGGTGAGTTTTGTTTTATTTATGATCCCTTCAAGCGCATGAGAATACTCAGAGTCAAAGCAGAGCGATTTGTTGAGCAGGAAAATACCGTCATTCACATTTTTAAAGATGCTGTCGGTCTGTTGTTTCCGGTTCAGCAAATCCTGGGATGTTCGTTCCAGGTCCAAATTCGCTTCTTCGAGGCGGGCCTGTGTTGCGGTTCTTACATATTCATAGAAGGCGGAAAACAGCATGATAATGATGAATGTGCCGATCGTGCGGATAACAAAATCAAAGGAATGCTGGGTCGATCCAAGCCGCCCTGCGATGGTATTCACAATTTCGAAAGTAGTATGGATTTGTCCCAGAACATATGAAGCAGTAATAACGATTACACAAACGATTGAAAAAACCACTCCCGGCCGAAGGCCGACATTGAAAATTGCAATAACCGGAAATGAAAGAAGCCAGACGGCACCGGAACTGTCCGGGCCGGGGCTGAAATAAATATAGAGATATACCAGGCCTGCTGCTATTGTCGCGGCGTATGAGGCAAAATGAAAGGTGCGGAATATCCTCATCGCTACAAACAGGGCAACAATAAAAAAAGCAAGTGCATAATCGATGATCGCCCGGATTACATTTGTTTCAAATAGTGCGATTGTTCCAAATGCGGTGAGCATGACGAACCCGGCAATGATCATCAAATTCAGAATGATGACGCGGCGGCGCAGCTCATTGTCAAGTGTGTCGAGTGTTCCGCTGGTCAAGAGGTTGCGCATTAATCGCCGGACAGAAATCATGATGAAGTTGTTCTCCTGATATTGTTATACAGTAATGATGTTCTCAAGGCCGACAGACAAATTAAACGGCCCTTCGCTTGTCTTGAACGGGATTCCAACGATGGGAAGGTTCCGTACCGGCCAGGCCAACTGGTGGTTTTTCCCTTTGATTATGGACGGAAGGGATATCATAAGCCGGTATTCCTCGAGGCCCTTTTTTGCATTTCCTGCGATAATGTTGACCACCTCGCCGATGGTATCAATGACATCATCATTAATGGACGATACCGGTCTGTTGACGAGCTTTGAAGTGAGCAGTGCTGCCAGTGTTTCGGTAAAACTGATGACCACCGCGCCGCGGGCCTCACCTGCAATCCCGATAATCGCAGAAACATCCCACTCATGGTCCTCGTTATTTTTTACAATATATGGCTTCTGCACGACTGGAGTGATTTTGAAAAAGTCCTCAAACACGTTAATGGTGGCGTTTATGAACGGATTGATATATTTGATATCCATGAATACTTCCTGCTAATCTAGAAATTTCTTTACTTTTTCGTAAAGGTTTTTTTCGGTGACCGGTTTGACAAGATAATCATTGACTCCTGCTTTCACTGCCTCAATGACATTATATTTTGCCGCCTCGGAAGTCACCATGATAATGGGAAGGTTTTTAAATTCAGCCATTCCCCTGAGTTTGCGTACCAGATCTATGCCGTTTAATATCGGCATATTCCAGTCCAAGAGCATAAGATCGATCCTGTTGTTTTCAAGTACCGTAAAAGCTTCCTCGCCGTTGGAGGCTTCTATAAAACCTTCATCCACATCATACATGGTCTTCAGTGTGTTTTTCACGATGCTCCGCATGATGCGGGAGTCATCCACAACCAATATCTTCATTTATCTACCGCAATTCCCTTTTTAAAGTTGGTATAATTACTCATCATTCTATACTATAGTACGTTGGAATGTAAACAACAAGTTTTTTTAGCCCTCTTGTGCTGATTCAAAATTATTCTTACTATATACATATCACCGCAGAATGCTGCTTATTGCGGATGATGACTGAAAAAAAAGACGGGTGCCATGAAAGTTGACGATCTGCTTTCGACAATCGAAATACTCTGTGCCGAACACGGCAAAATGAATACAATTGTTGACTCCAGTTTTGATGGGGTTTTTGAGATCGACGAGGCCGGTGAATTCGAGTTTGTCAATCCCGCGTTCTGCAAATATTTTTCGGTAAATTATGCAGTCTACAGGAACTATAATTTTTTTGATGTTGTCAGGGATGCAACAATTAAAAAAACAGTACATGCCCTGTTCGGCGGAAAAAAGAAGTTTTTTCTGCGGAGTATAGAGATTATCCGGAAAGACAAACAGAGCCTTTTTTTTGATATCAAGATGATGGCAGTGACTCTCCGCGAAAAAAAATATGTGGTGGGAATTACCCGCGACAGGACCGATCTGGTTTCTGCAATACGAAGCAGGGAATTCTATATCACCTCCCTGTACCGGCTTATCAAGGAACTGAAAATCGAAAACAAGGAAACGGTGTACTATCTGGCAAAAATCGTGGAAGCACATGACCATGTTACCGGGAAGCATCTTGAACGGATCGAACACTATACCAGGTTGCTGGGACAGGAATATTATAATGTGTTTCATCCCCGCGACAAACATCTTACCGAGCAGTATGTTGAGGACCTTGCAGTATCATCTGTATTGCACGATATCGGCAAAGTGGGAATCCCGGATGCCATCCTTACCAAGCCTGCCCGTCTGACAAAAAAAGAGTTTGCCGCCATAAAAAAGCATACTCTGTTGGTTGGTGAAACATTGGAAAGTTTCCGCGGAAAAAAAGATTACCTGTCGCTGGGCCGTGAAATCGCGCTGGCCCACCATGAGCGCTGGGACGGGAAGGGATATCCCCGGGGCCTGTTCGGCGACAAGATTCCTCTTTCTGCCAGAATCGTTGCGGTCTGTGATATGTATGATGCGCTGGTCTGTGACCGGCCGTACCGGAAGGCCATGAGTCATGAAGAGGCGGTCACCAATATCGCCGGTGAACGGAGCAGGGCATTTGACCCGGAGATCGTGGATATTTTCATGAAGATTCATCCGCAGTTCAGAACAATCCGGGACAAGTTCCGGGATGAATAAACAATGACGTCCTGTTACACAGGAAGTCATTCGGCGTTTAAATCTGGAACCACTTCCTGATATCACCGGCCTTTGATATTCGAAAATGAATATAAAGCAGAAATATTGCGGTGAATCCTGCCGGAATAATAACAAACAATGACCAGCCCAGAGCCAGTGAATGATAAATCGAGTAACTGATAATCAGATCAATACCGGCAAGAATAATCCCCATACCGAACAGGATGTATGCGGCAATGTTGATTCCCCGTTTTTTTGAGAATAGCACAGCGATGAAAATCGCCGTGGAAACCGTGCTCACCAGAATAAAAATGGGAATGGCAATAATATAAAACCAGGAAATTGTATAATCCTGAATAAAATCCAGAAAAGCCAGGAAGAGCATGACTGAAACAGCAGAGAAAACCGAAATTCTCAAGGGTGCTTTTCCCAAAAGCAGGGGGATCGAGGCAAGCAGCCATGCGAAAACGAGTGCGCCGGCAGGAAGAAGCGCCCAGGTAAGGGTGAATTCAATCAAAAAATTGGTAAGCAGGATAATAATGAGAATAAATCCCAGAAGAACACTGATGATTTCCCATGCCATGAACCGCAGTACCCGGTAATTCCCCTTTTTTTCGGCGGCTGGTTCAACAACAGGTTCCTGCCGAATTTTTTTTGCTGAAGATTTTTTTCCTGAATACAGGGGTGTTCCGCAGAGCGGACATTGTGCTGCATTCCCTTCAATTGCAACATTGCATTCCTTACAAATGGCCATGTGTGTACCCTTTCTGTGAATCAAGGATTGTGACGCGGATACCCAAAGAGGCAAGTTTTCTGAAAAATCGCTTTTCAATTTCCGGTTCCCGATGGCCGCGCAGAAAATTCAAATATAATGTATCTTGAAAGCTGGTAAGTGTGAGGCATATTTTTACACCGCGCCCCGGCGGCAGAATAAACTGGACGTCAGTTACATGTTCGCTGACAGCTGCGGGGAATTCCACCCGGCCAAGATTGGACAGCACGGCATTGTTTGTCTGTGCGTACATGAATAGAGAAACAACGCGGAGCAGGATTTTTTTCAGCAGTAATGGAGTGGCTCGAAGCAGGGGGTGGAGTTCTGCCCGGACATTCCGTTTGATCTGCATGCTGATGTTTTTCGGATTTACCGAGGATTTCATATAATGAAACACATTTTTAAGGATATCATTGAAGCTGTATTTGCCCAGCCGTGGATCGATCTGCGGATTCACATACAAGGTAAAGTTGCGCATTGTTTTTGATGAATAAATATTTCTCAGGTTGACAGGGACAAGGATACGCAGCGGTTTCATTTTGTTTTTTCTTTTCGCAAAGGGTATCGTGTACACAATATCCTGAAATGTTTCAAGGAGCAGCGCAGCAAGAAAATCGGTAAGACTGATATTGAGTTTTTTTACCTTCGGCAGCAGCTGCTTTAATGAAATGGTGCCCGTGGTGCGGATATCCGGAATTGAAAAATCGGTTTTAAACGGCAGGGAAAATACCTGCGGGTCCTTCGGTGGAGAAGGGACGAAGTGACGGCAGTGCTTTTTATAGGCGTCTTCATATTCAGCTGGGTCGGGGAGCTCTCCCGGTTTTAAAACATTTTGCCATAATGGACCTTTGATACCCTTTAACTGAAAGTATTGTGAGAGTAGTGTTTTTAAAAACACAAGAGCGCCGTATCCGTCCGAGATACTATGATGAAATTCAACGGCGATCCTGTTCCCGTGCGCGCGGACCCGAAACGGAAACGTATTGTTCTTTGTAATTGCCATCTCCTCGCAGGGAGCCGGGGTATCGGCTTCAACGTGAGGGACTTCCGGATTGGAATTCCAGAAGTGCCAGAAAAAACCCGGCTGAAGGTTCACCCGGTAATAGGGAAAGCGCGAAATAATCGTTTCCAGGGATTTCTGGAGCACCGTCACATTGATGATTGTTGTCAGGCCTGCCTCAAGCCTGAACATGCAGGTGTTCTTTGGCGAGGATATCAGGCTGTAAAGTGTTGCCGCGTTATCGAGCCTGAACCATTCATCTGTATTTACGGTGATCTTTTTATTCTGTTTCGTTTTTCTTTTGACCAAAATACATTCCGTTGAATCCCATCATGTTGTTTTTTAAATGATTTTGCAAGGGGCACGAAATGTTGCACTGAAGGGAATATTGTTCCATTCTTGCACGGTATAATAAAAAAAGCTATCATGGACACATTCGAGTAACTATAAGGTGGAGTTATGGGCGGTTTTTTTGGAGTAGCCTCAAATGAAGATTGTGTAACAGATCTTTTTTATGGAACGGATTATCATTCTCATTTGGGAACAATGAGGGGCGGACTCGCGGTAGTAAATCTAAAAAATAAAATATCACGTGTGATTCATAATATTACGAATGCACAGTTTCGTTCCAAGTTTACAGATGAACTGGATTTATTGTATGGGAATAAAGGGATTGGTGTAATAAGCGATTATGAGGATCAGCCTCTTGTGATCGCTTCACATCTTGGAGTATATGCGATTGTCACCGTAGGGGTTGTTGTAAATATTGATGCGCTGGAGAAGAAGGCATACAAAAACAGGATTACTCATTTTTCAGAAATGGGCAGCGGCGAGTTAAATCCCACAGAAGTAATATCAACGCTTATTAATCAGGGGGAAAGTTTTGAAGAGGGTTTGAAAATTGCCCAGGAAGCTATCGAGGGCTCCTGTTCTATTTTGATTTTAACAGGAAAGGGAATTTTTGCGGCACGAGACAAGCTCGGCCGCACACCGGTAATTGTCGGGAAGAAAGAGAATGCCTGTGCGGTGACATTTGAAACGTCAGCCTTTTACAATCTGGGATATTCAACAGAATATTATCTTGGGCCTGGAGAAGTAATATTTGTAACAGAACATGGATATAAAACAGTAGTTCCGGCCAGAGAGAAAATGCGTATATGTACTTTTTTATGGGTGTATTACGGCTATCCGAGTTCAAATTATGAAAATATAAATGTGGAGATTGTGAGAAACAGATGCGGGGCAGCACTGGCAAAAAGAGAAAAAGAGGATATTGATGTTGTGGGGGGGATCCCGGATTCTGCCACCGGACATGCAATTGGATTTGCCAATGAAGCAAGACTCCGATACGGCCGTCCGTTTGTAAAGTATACACCGACATGGCCCAGAAGTTTTATGCCGCAGGCACAAAAAACCAGGGATCTTGTCGCAACAATGAAATTGCTTCCTGTCAAGGAGTTGATAGAAAATAAAAGTTTGCTGTTTTGTGAGGATTCAATTGTAAGGGGAACACAGCTGCGGTTTACAATAAAGCGGCTTTTTGAATCCGGAGCAAAGGCAATTCATATGCGGCCTGCGTGTCCGCCCCTTGTGTACGGCTGCAAGTTTTTGAACTTTTCCCGTTCGCGATCGGAACTTGATCTGGCTGCAAGAAAAGCCATAAAGCAGCTTGAAGGAAAAGATGATGCACATCTGGAAGAATATGCAAATCCGGATTCTGATAAACACCAGAAGATGGTGGAGATAATAAAAGAAGAACTGGGTTTAACATCGTTAAAATATCAACGGCTCGATGACATGGTGGCAGCAGTCGGACTGCCAAAAGAAAAACTATGCACCTATTGCTGGGACGGCGTTGGCTGAAAAGTATATATATGATATCTCATTGCGGGATGCGCAAAGTCCGGTAATTTCCTTTTTTTTCCACTGGTTTTATTCTTATTTTTTCTGCATTCAGAGCCTGTCCCGAGCTGGCCGAGGGGAGGTCTCTGCGAGACTCACTCAAGCAGCTCGCGCGAGTAGTTTTAGTAAAGCTGAAACATCTAAATCGCTTTCTGAAAAGGGTGAAGCGTTTCTTTTTCTGTTTTCCTGGCTTCATTGTGAAAAACCGGTCAAAGAATGATAATTCATATGACCGGTTTAAAGGGGGATTGTGCAGAATTAACGGTTTCGATATCCACGGTTGTCATTCATCGAACCGCGGTCAAACCGTTCATTGCCAGTCACTTCATTTTTGCGGTCGCCATTGCCGGCCCATGACGGAATTCGGTCTTTTGTCCAGACAGCGAGCGTCTTGCCGGCAGATTCAACGGTGATCGGCGCAATGTGGTTGTCCAGGACAAACCCGTTGATAGTCGCGGCATTCCCGTCCTTCAACCCGCCGTTCAGGTCATTCCCGATCCGTCCAAGATGCACTTCATAGGTGGCGCCGCCGGATACCAGGTACCATTCACCGTCTTCGCTTTTTAACGTGCCGGACAATGTTTTTTCAATACCGTTGTCTGCGACATCGCGTCCGACAACATCGGCGGGAGAAGCAGCTGCCATGGTGAGCGGCAGTACAGCAAAAATTAATGCTGCAGTCAAAAAAGTAATTATTTGTTTGTTCATAACAAACCTCCTCAAATGATTTAATAATAAGGTATCCCCGCTGTGTGAATCCGGATTGTGGGAAATATGAAGAGATGATGAAGACGAAAAAAGTATCCACAGAGTACACGGATAATAAAATCGGAATTTAAAGTACTGGATTGGATTTATCTGGAGTAAAGTGAGCAATACCATTGAAGATATTACATTCTGTGGTTAAATGTTTTTAAGTGCTTTTAAAAAGGCCTTCAGGTGATGCTTTTTCACATGCGGCATCAAGACGATCCGCAAATGGGTGTTGAACAGTGATACAGCCCATCCCTGGCTGCGGAGCTTTTTCGCAATGTCCGGTGCAGGCAATCTTTCATGGACAATCCCTGCCACATTACAAACCGGCGGAGTAATTAACGTGAAGCCGGGCAGCTTGTTTACCTCGACAGCAAACCAGTCGGTGAGGTCCATTGCCTTGCGGATAATTTTCTGGTAACCCGTAAGGCCAAGATGATGAAACAACGCCCAGCAGGCAATTGCTGCTGCTCCGCTTCGGGTGCCGACAATAGTGGGAAGGGCGGTTTCCCCTCCTGCAAGGTAGGTGACCGGAACGCTTACCGTCCTGGCCAGCTCCTTTGTCCGGTACAGGATGCCGCCGGCGGGAATGACGCTCATCCCCATTTTATGGGGATCAATCGTGATCGATGAGACTCCCGGCAGGGAAAAATCAAATGAGGGGGATGGTCTGCCGAGTGACGACAAAAATGGCAATACAAATCCGCCGAATGCCGCATCAATATGAAGATAAATATCTTTTTCGTGGGCGATGTCCGAGAGTTCTTCGATGGGATCGACCGTGCCGAGCGCAGTGGAGCCTGCAACACCGACTATAGCCATTGTTTTTCCGGTAATTTTTTTCCTGAGTTTTTTTACATCAACCACGAACCGGTCGGTACAGGGTATTTTTATTGTTGTACATCCGAGCATCCTGGCTGCTTTGTCAAAGGAAAAATGGGCATGTTCGGGGACAATAATTTCGGTTTTTTTCCCGCGGGATATCTCTTTTGCCGTCCACATGGCAAGAATGTTTGCTTCGGTCCCTCCGGTGACGATCGCGCCGTGTGCATGAAGGTGCGACAACATCCGCCCCATTATCCGTACTGCTTCCTGTTCGATTTGTACGGTGCCGGTGAACAGTCCGGGATCGCCGACATTTTTTTGCAGATGTTCCGCATACATGCGCTGGGCGAAGGGGTGGGGGTAAGTGCACATCGAGCCGACAATCTTGTCACCGGTGAATGAGAGATCGTGCTTCAGTTTTTTATACAAGCGCCATCGTACTTCCCACGATGAAAGCTTTTTATCTTCCATGTACAATATCTTTCTGCATGATGCTGTTTTGATTTAATGTCATGTCATAACCCGTTGTCTGTTCCTGAATTTGCAACAAAAGCTTTTGAACGCTCCTTCCTAAACATATACACAACGGAGGATTTTGGCAACGTTGAATTTTATTTAATGATAGGTATGCCCGTCATCCGGGTAGCGTTCTTCGTCGACTTCGGTGATAAACATGTTGACGGCATTGGCGATGGTGTTGCCGATGTCTGCATACTGCTTACGGAACTTCGGGGGGTGGGATTCTCCCCGGTCAAGACCGAGGAGGTCGTTGATGACCAGTACCTGGCCGTCACAGTATTTACCTGCGCCGATTCCAATCGACGGTACAGGAATGGCCGCTGTAATTGTTTTTGCCAGGTTTTCGGGAATGCATTCGAACACAATGGCAAAGACGCCTGCATCACACAATCCGAGTGCATGGGATATCATTGCATCGGCTTCTTCGGCAGCTTTTCCCACGACATGATATTTTTCCGCAGTTTGCGGCAAAAGTCCCAAATGTCCCATAACCGGAATATTTTCCGCTGTCAGGGCAGCGGCAATTTCGGGAAAATACCCTTCAAACTTTACTCCGGACGCCCCTGCATCGATACACAGCTTCGCATTCGATACCGCTGTTTTCGGGTCGCCAAAAGAACCAATCGGCATGTCCGCGATGACCGGGACAATACCGGCTCCGCGGCTGACTGCAGTTGTATGGTAGCAGATATCATCCATGGTGACATGTTTTGTTGAAGTATGGCCCTGAAATACCACCCCAAGGCTGTCGCCGACCAAAAGCAGGTCAACAGAAAGGCTTTGCAGTATCCGCGCCATCTGAAAATCATAGGCAGTGAGCATGATAATCTTTTTTTTGCTTTTCAGGCCGTCCAGCAGCTTTGTCATGTTCATCATTCCTTCGGTACTTCCATGAATATGCCCTTTTTTTCCATATCCGCAAGTTTCAGCCGGACAGCTTTGATCACCTCACCAACCGTTTTTTTATTGTTATATAAGTCCACTATCTTCCAGACAGCGGTTTTGTCTTTTGTTTTCAGTTTTTCAATTTTTTCGATCAACAGGGGAAATACACGGACGATATTGTCGATGATCGTGATGTCGGCAAACTGTGCTGTTCGGGAAAAAGGATTCAGATCTACTGCGATAACTTTTTTCCCCATACGGACAAGCTGTTCGGTCCGGTCGCCGTCTTCGAGCGCCAGAAACACAACATCAGCATGGAATATCCCCCGGCTGTCCACTTTCCCCCGCTCACTCTCCAGTCCCGGAACACGGCTGTCGGCATCCTCTCCCACACCATAGACAGTTTTTGCGCCTGCCGCGAGGAGCACTTGCTCAATGGCCTTCTCCCGTTCAAGGCAGCGGTAAAACAGATTGATCTCCAGCTGCGCCGAAGCTGCCCGTCCGGCATCCACGCATTCCTTTGCTGTGAGAGCGGCGACATTGCCGTTCACCGAGATTACAGGTTTGTCGGCCAACAGAAGAGCGGCGGCGGCGGCTTCGATTGCCGAATCTGCTGCCGCATGGGTTTGTTCTCCAAGAATATAATCAAAGGCTTCACCCCGGCCGTGTGCAAACAGTCCGGCTGTGGCCACCACTTTTTGTTCCCAGCCGTGCACCAGGCGCTCGCGCATTTCCAAAGATACTTTCCTGGGATGGCTGTCCGGAATATCAGTGCTCATCGATGACATGTGCTCCTTGTTCTGCGATCGTACTTTCAAACAGTGTATGCGGTTTTTTGATTTGTGCAAATATGCCCATGATGGTTTCTTTCAAAGAAATATCGGCGATTGTGTAGACGGCTTCGCCGAACATGGGCATTGTCGCGGGGATGTTTTTTTTGTCAAACAGATTCAGCACAATACGGACTTCGTTTGTGATAAAGCCGGTCTGTTCTGCAAAGTTTCTGCTTACAAGCATGAAATGGGCGATGACCGGATGCCGCAAAAAAGACTGCAGGCTGGTCCCGTATGCTTCCCTTATTTTCTGCCGTTGTTGCGGGTCCGAGAGGGCGGATGTTGTGGAGAGCGGGCCGAATACACAGCAAAAAAGCGTTGTTCCCCGAAGCTGCGGAAAGGAGAGCACCTCGCCGATCCCCGGGGCGCCGGGAGCGGTCCTTGTCTCGATCCCGCCGACGGTATCACCCAGCACGGTTCCCAGGCCGGTTTTGCATTCCGCTTCGGCGACATGTGCGATTTGTCCGGCTTCAATGTCCGACAACGGCAGACCGTACAATTTATTGAGTGCGAGCGAGAGGGAGAATGCTCCGGCTCCGCTTGACCCGAATCCCGCGCCAAAGGGAACCTCGATGTTGTGCATGATTTTCAGGCCTTTGGGAACACAGATGCCCAGACGCGAAAAAAACAATGTAATCACTTTTGCAGACACCATGGCATTGTCTGCTGTATTGTTTATGAAATACTGCGGAATTGCAGTGCTGCTTTTTTTTATGGCAACTGTTGTTGTGCAGCCTTTTGAAAGGGAGAAGCCCGCACCGCAAGAACCTTTTTTCAGAATGTCATCTGACTCGTCACAGATGTCAAAAAAACCGGTGATATGGCCGGGGGCCCATGCTTTTGCATGGTCCATCATAGAAGGGAACTTTCGGGAAAATTGAGGTGCTGAATTACTGCTCATTGTATCTGGTTTAAAACATAATGTCGGGCCGGAGGGATGTCAACACCTCTTGTTTTTTCGTCGAGGCTTGTTCTTCCCCATTCTTTTTTTTCTGTCGGTGATTGGGGTTTTAGAGTATAATGAAGTATATTTAACAAAATGGTGCAATATGCCCGGTAAAGGAGTGTGCTTGAGAGGAAAAGGGTTCCGACATTCACCAATCGATTCATGGGTCAGGATTTTATACAGCTGTTTACTGCTCTGTATCATGATGAGTTTTTCTGCCTGTCCTACAGTACCGAAAAATCCTTCTGCGGATTCACAGCATTACGGACAAAACAGGGAATCCGGGACCGCCATGGAGAAAGAGGGATCAAACCTGTTTTCTTTTTTCGGCAGCGGAAAGCCGTTCTTCTGGCCTGCACTCGGCATTGACATGAATGAGCCGGTGACACGTTCTGTTGTGAATACGGTGATTGCTGTTGCCGGGCTTATAGTGATTGCGAAAATAGTGCACTCAATCAGAAAAAGAAAAATAAAACGCCGGTGAAAAGCGGGTTTTACACCGGTTGTATATTATGACCGCCGAGCCAAGCAACAACATGTTCCTTGATGCGGGAATCATGAAATTCAAGCCATCGGGAACTGATATTCGGAAATTCTCCAATGCTGTCTTTAAACCGTCGAAACGGTTTCGGCTGACAGAGTACGCCGTGCAGCACTTCTTTTGCTTTGCTTCCGGGAAGGCTCCGGACAAAATCTTCCATAATTTCAAAACTTTGCGATGAATCCATGGGTTCCAGCGGAAGAAACCTGTCGGGAGATTCCTCAAGACGGTCGCGCATTTCATCATCCTCGGGAAGGTCAAAGTCTTCCACGATACTGATTACCTCGCCGGTCTGTGTATCAAGGAAATGAACACTGCTGTCGTTCTGGTCTTCGACAGCATATATTAAACCCGACATGTCAACCTGTATTTTTCTCATGGTGCGCTCCATACTCAATGCCTTCTTTCCTGGTAGTTCATTATACTGTGAAAACGAAATTAATACCATAGAGAGTCTGCATGTATTTCTTGATTCGGAATGAAAGAGATTCGAATACACTCTATAGGCCAATGCTGATTGAAATACTTTTCAATTCGTAATAAAATTAGAGTCATAAAAAATGGAATTAAAAAAGGAGTAGAAAATGGTTACTGTGGAAAAGACCAGTAAAGATCCTGGTGTTCAGGTTCAATGGGCGGTACGCCTGTTGCACATGACTTTTCAGGAGCTTGAAACCAAATATCCGGATTATGAAACCCTTGATGCAAACCTCAATGCGGCAAAAAAGATTGTTTGTGAACACCAGGCAAAAGCATCAGCTGCAGCTTTAAAAATACTTGCAGAAGATACCCCGGATACGATGGGATATGCCGTGATGTGTCTGATACAGGGTATGCAAAAAGTAAAGACCGCGGAGTGGATACAATATCTTCATGATGCGAGTGCCGATATGCGGGATGCCGTATCGCAGGCCGCGAAAGAAGCCCTCGCCATCGCAGGTGAATCAACCGGTTTTGCCTCATTGCATACAAATCAGGCTTCCCGTGGTATTGTGTAATTATTGATAGAAATACATTTCACCCGATAGTGCGGACCAAGAACTTGATATCGGCGGCTTCATTTTTTTTGAATGCTGATCCCCTTTTGTTTTGACCGGCTGTTTGGCTCCCTTAACCGGTTTTGTGTGTTTTGCCGGCGGAACCGGGCCTTTACCGGTTGCTGATTCTGTAAAGAAAACGCGTCTTCCGCGAAGATCCCGCACCCATCCGTCCTCGAACCAGCCCAAATGATGACCTGCAATGGAATGCACTGCATCATTTTCAAAATAGCCGACTGGTTTTCCTTCAAAAAGATAAATTATCTCGTCGTTATCAATGTAGGACACTGCTTTGCCCTCAAAGTCATAAAAAGTATACTTCATGGAATCTCCTTGAATGATAAATGATTTTTATCAACTAACCCTAATATAACATTTTTTTGAAGAAATTGAAAGTGCTCATTTGTGTTTGGTCCGTTCATTTGTAATATTTGCATGTAAAGTCCTTTTTTTCATGAATACTCATGTACCAATAGAGTCAGGGTTGTGATACTATACACAAGACAGAGAGGAGGGTGTCCATGAAAAAATATCTACTGTTCATATTTATCGGTTTGGTGAGCTTTTCAGGCTGTCAGCCGGATATAACTTCTTTCGAGATGGGAAATCCTGAAGCATCATGCAAGATACTGATTGCCGGGGTCTCGAGTGAGTTTAAAGACGCGGTCGTGCGAAAGGTGATTGATACGCTTGGAGCTGATTCATATTTTTTTAAAGGGATAGGTCTCGGCGAATTTGAAAAGACAGATCTGTCCGGCTATAATGCAGTGCTGATTGTCTGTATGTACTCGGCAGGGAAAATTGATGAGAATGTGAGGGGATATTTTTCGAATGATCCAACAGGAGGGAAATTGATTGGTTTATTTACTGTTGGGAGTGAACGGTCACAACCCGTCATAAATATCGATGCAGTGTCTTCTGCTTCTGAAATGAATATGGTCGAAAAACGGGCAGAAGAAATCGTGACACTGATAAAGAAACGGTGTGGAGGGAGATAAATATGGCTGGCCTTGCACATCTTGGAGTAGGGTTTGCGGCAAAACGGGCTGTTCCAGAAGTACCGCTTGGATTGTTATTGCCGTGTTCAATGGCCCTGGATATCCTCTCCATTGGATTAACATTTGCCGGCATTGAGTCCCACGGGAATGTTCCCTACTCCCATGGGCTTCTGGGTTCGTTGATTATTTCTGCCGTAGTATTCCCGATAGCCTTGCTCATCTCCCGAAACATCCGGATCGGTATTGTACTGTCCCTGGTTGTATTCAGTCACTGGATACTGGATTTTATGACATGGCCGATGAAAGCGGTTTATGCTGATGCAGAGGGAGTACCTGTCTTTTTTGACAACTCTTTAAAAATAGGCATTGGACTGCACAGTAATATTGTCGCGGCGCTGATTGTGGAATTTTTATTTCTTGGAGCCGGGGTTGCTGTATATATTGTCACTCTTGAAAAAATACGGAAAAACAACAACTCTTCGAACATGCAACTTACATGCAGGGGGAAGTTATGAAAATAGGAATAATTTTATATTCGGGAACCGGGAATACCCGGCTGGTCGCAGTGAAGCTTGAGGAAGCCCTTGTGAAAAAAGGTCATAAGGTGAAGATCGATGATATCAGGGTCGAGGGGAAAGTTGAACCGGGAACCGACAGCTTTACCATAACGGGAAGGCCTGACGTTGCGAAATATGACGGTATCGTATTCGCGTCACCGGTCATGGCCTTTTCGCTGAATCCGGTGATGAAAAAATATTTGGCGGGTGTTTCGTCTCTTGAAGGCAAACGGATTGCTTTGCTTATTACAAAACACCTTTCAATAGGGATTTCCGGTACGGTCCAGGCATTCGGAAAAATGAAAAAAATCTGTGCGGTAAAAAAAGGCAGGATTGCAGGCAGGGCAAAAGTGATCTGGAGCAGCAAGAAACGGGCTCAAATGATTCATGATGCGGTGGAGACAATTGCTGGCTTGTTTTAAAGGGTTTTGAATTGTGACTATTGACCACTGCCGGGTTCTGTTTGGGATTTCAGAATCGGCGACCTTACAACAGGTAAAAGACGCGTACCGGAAACGGGTAAAACAACATCACCCGGATCAGTTTGCCGATGATGAAGACAAGCTGAAGCAAACCGGAATACTCGGTTCTATTAATGAAGCATATCGGATACTGCTTGAACATTACAGAAGTTTTCAAAAAAAAGATCCGGCAACAGCCGGGTCCGATTACAATTTGTACAAAAAAGGGCTTGAGTACTACCAAATTTATTTTGACAGTTTTTTTCAGCTGTTTGCCAAACGGAAAGTGAAAACCGCAAATGAAAAAACAGCCAGATTGAAACGGGCTGTTTTTTATTTCAACAAATTGATGCAGGATTATCCCGGAAGCGAATGGGTGAACGATGTAAAAGAAAAATTGAAAGACATTGAAAAGGCAATGCACTATCTCCGGGACGAAAAAAGATAACGGATATATCGATTTGTTTCAGGAATTCAGCAGGTAACTCTCTGGTGCATGGGAATATTCTTTTAATAATGACAGATTCCCCGCGAAGTCAGTGACCGGATAACAATGACTTCCATGCCCAAAACATGGTGGAACCCCTTTTTTCCTGAATTCCTGTTTTCCTTATTGGCAATATTTCTTTTCATTGTCATGAATACAACATAAAATAAATACACACCATCACGGCGAAATCGGCAAAAAAATGACTGATCCACGGTCCAATCACACTCCTGGAATCACGCTGGATTTTACACCAGGCTGCCCCTCCGATGCCGATTGGAATACAGAGCAGCAGCGCTGTCCAGAACGGGAGGGCAATCTGCAGGATAATATAATGGTGTGCGGCAAACATCGCCGAGCTTGTCAGGAGAGCGTACTTGTAGGGAATTTTCTTCATGAGTCCCCGGAAAATAAACCCGCGCCAGAAAAACTCTTCGATAAAAGAATGAAAGATGCTCAATACAAACGCGAAAATGATAAAATAATTGATGATTCCCAGATTCACAAAAGCGGTTTTCACATCGGCAGTGTAATTGTTAAAGAAATCTTTCAAAACAAAATAAAAGGCAGTGATTACAACAAAAATAACTGCACCGGTAATTATTCCCCAGATGACCGATGATTTGATATCTGGAACGGTGCCGGTTTGCTTTACATCAACGTTGAAAAATGCATACCACACTATTGGATACAAGAGAATAAAAAGAGAGGTGAGGCCAAAAAAAACTGTGCTGAGCGGTTGCCCCCAGAAAACAACATAGGTGAGGATACTTCCCAGAATTTGCATGAACATTCCGGGTATGATGATAAAAAATACTGTTTTATCGGTTTTTGTCATTATCAATCCATTTTGATAAAATTACAGCGTATTTATTATGGTGTCAATGGACAAAACTTTTTTGTCAGGGAATGTAGAAAATAAAAGATTATTGTCCTGATTAATGATAAAAAAAGCAGGAAAAAAGAAGTAATACAGTCGAAAATATATTAAAAGGATTGTATACTGATGCGATAACAAGTTGTTTGACAAGCATCTTGTCAGGAGATTACATTTATATATAGTGTGGTATTAATTAAAATACATTATATAATAAGGTTATTTCCAAATTGCAGCAGGGAGAAACAGCTTGCAGCGATTTTGCCGGCATGGTAATTGCGTTATTCAAGGGTTTCAGCTTCATGGTGAAGGATGGAGACAATGGATTTCATTGTAATTATTTTTTCTGTTATTTCAGTTCCCGTTGCACTGGGAATGACAATTCTATTTTTATTTCAGAAATATCAGTCAAAACAGCTGCGAAAAAATATTATGATGGAGTGTATTGATATTGCCGAACAGCTGGGACAGGTCGCATTCGGATATCTTGATGCACGGATGGAATCTACTTCCCGCCGGATTCCTGGTGCTCCGGAGATCGAGGCGGGGATCCGGCAGATTCGCAAAAATTTCAATGACATTACAAATGAACCAATCCGAAGGGTCTGTTACGTGGGAACCGATGCGTGGCTCGAAGGCAGTGAATGTGCAACGATTATCGGCGAGAAACTGGAGGGGGAAGGGAAAGTCGCCGTCCTGGTGACTTCCAGTCTGCGCGCCCTGATCATGGCGCAGCGGCAGCGTAGTTTTGTCACAAATATAAATCTGCATTTTTCGGGTATTACCGTAGTTGAGACATATGAAGCACAGGCAAATCAGGATAATGCTGCATCATTTGTCAAACGAATGGCGGGCCAGGTGGATGCAATTTACATCACCGGCAATTCCGCCGCAGCCGGTGCGGCCCGGGGGCTTGAAGAATCAGGCTTTGTCGGAAAAGTATATCTGCTCTGTCATGACCTCGATGGAAATATCGCCGGGTTTATCAGAAAGAAATCAATTTCCGCTTCACTTGTGTGTTCGACCATATCCCAGGGACGGGACCCGGTCATCCACCTTTTCAATCATATCGCTGCAGGATGGAAACCGATCCAGCCGCGATTGTTTATTCCTCTGGATTTGGTCGACAGCGATACCATTGAACAATTTTGGGATTTTTCGGATAACACCCTTCTTGAGGCAAAAAAACCCAAAGCGGATGCGGTGCAGCCGCATGTCAAGTCGGCACAGCCGCTTCGATTCGTCGTTTTCCTTGATGACTGGAATAATGCCTTTCTGCAGATGAAAGCCGGTGTACAAATGGCAGCCGAACTCATCAAGCCGTATAATGCATCTGTCTCTATCCATGCAATTAACCAGCTGAAACGGCCCAAAGATGAAGTGGTTTCAGAGGTTGAAGCGATACTGGCCAAAGAACAAAACACCAAGATTGATGGCATCATTGCATTTGTCGGTTCCGCCGATCTTGTTCCAGTGCTCAACCGGCAGGTGGACAAGGGGATTCCTGTTGCCACGTTTGATTCCGAGCCGTTGGGCCTTCGCAGCATGGTAATGTGGCTGGCAAAAAGTTCGATCGAGCTGGGACGATTTTCCAGTGAGTATATGATCGGGCATCAGGAAATCAATACTTCGATTCAGGAAATATTGCGGACACTCAATGAGATGGTCGGGCGTGTGACCAACGAAGCGGACACAGCAAAAGAGGGAGTGCATTCAGTCAATAACCTGATGGGACTCATCAACAACACCGTCACTGCCGAGGAAACGCAGCTTCAGACAGTGTCCAGTTCGTATGTGATTTCGAGCCGGCTTGCGGAAATGGTTGAGTTTTTTAACGAGAAAATCAGCGGGCTGAAAAAGGTGGGATCAGAAGTCAACCGGTCGCGCGAAAAAATATCATCGATGAGTGATTTTAATGAAAGAATTCTTACAATCATCAGCATCATTGATGATATTGCACAACAGACAAATTTACTCGCCCTGAATGCCGCAATCGAAGCAGCGCGTGCAGGAGTTTCCGGGAAGGGCTTTGAAATTATTGCACATGAAATCAGAAATCTCGCAGACCGTTCCACGTCTTCAACGCGTGATGTTGAATCATTAATTACTGAAATGCGCACCGCAATTGAAGAGAGTGTCGGGGCAATAGGCCAGACAAAAACAATTGTCGACGAGCAGATCGATTCCATCACTGCCGCCAGTGAGCAGATGAACAATCTCTCGGAACAGCTTTTTGGTATCATGGAGCAGGTTCAGGGAACGGTCGAACAGAATACACAGAAAATATTGAAAATGAAGGATTCAGCATTCAGCATGAATGCACTGGTGGAAAAAAGTTCCGTGATCTCAGCAGACAACAGCCTGGCAATCGAAACACTGAGCAGCAATTTTACCGAGATATCCACCCAGTTTAATGAAATGAACAACCAGACAAAACTGCTGGGCGATATTGTGAATGTGCTGCATCATACGGTAGCGCAGTTTAATGCCGACTGATTAACGGATATTCATCCCTGAATATCCGTTAAATCGCAGAAACCGATGAGTATTTTTACTGCAGCCCGAGATACATAAAAGCACATACTATATGGCATTGTATTGTTTCTGCGTAAGCTTGTTTTAGCTGGCCGTCCATGGCCAGGAAGCATACTCACACAGAGACACAGATTATTGTCTAATAGTGTTTTTGTCAAAAGGAGTGCGATTCTCATGAAAACCATATTATTCGTAATTTTTATTCTTTTATCCGGTGTGGCCTTCGCCAAGGGCCCGGCGCCCAAAGATGTTCCGGCGGTGGTCTTTGAAGGGCAAAAATATGTGGTCAATCACTGGGGACTGGATTCTGCGTTTAAACAGAATGGCGGCATTATCGATGTTCTGGATGCTGCGACCGGAAAGCTGATAAAAAAAATACAGATCTATGTAATCGAATACAATCCTTCATTCGAAACAGATATTCAGGATGTTTTTATTACCTCAATAATCCTCGACAAACCGAATCATCGGCTGAAAATAACAAATCAAAATGGTGATGAATATTATCTGGATTTGCGGACACATATTGTTTTTCATATTGCGGGTTAATTGGATGGGTGCGATTTCATCCCAATGGAGTTTGTTTTGTTTTACTGCATCGTTGTTGTTCATACTTCCTGTTTCCCTCCCTGTCCATTGTCAGTTCACTGTCGTTTGGTTCTTTATACCCGTATAGTCTGTAGAGCGGCTTACTGTTTTTTTGCCGCGTCAAGGGCTGTTTTATGCTATCCCGACTGCTTTTGGAATCTTCGATTACGACCAGTTTTCTGTTTTTAGCCCGGAGAACCGGTTAAAATGTTTGCTGTTGCCTGTTATCAGTTTATCACATTTTGTCAGGGCTATTGCTGCAATCAGTAAATCAGCATCTGCAACAGGCTGGCCGCCTTTTTCCAGATTACTTTTTAATTCGCCGAATTTCATCGCTATATCCAGATCTGAATCAATCACATCAACACTTAATAAAAAAATATCAATAAGCGTCTTGTTTTTTTGAAGATTCCCCGATTTCTGTGCGACGTAAAATAATTCTGCAACAGTCATGAATGAGATTGCAACATCCTCGCTGGCTGTTTCCCTTTGCTTGATCACAGACTTGTTCCCGCGTAAAATTTCAATACAAATATCAGTATCGATCAGGATCATAATTGAATATTCCGGCCAGGTGAACGATGGCTGTAAATGTCTTGTATTATTTCTTCAGTTTTTCGCTCATCTTCCCATTTCCCGCATATTTCCTTCCAGAGAGCTATCTGAAGATCTTTATTGATTTTTACACTCCGCGTTTCCGGTATGATTGTTTCAAGGCCCCGCTCGAGTATGATTAACAGTTCATTGTTGATGCTCCGCTTCTCTCGTTCGGATAGAGCCTTTATTTTTTTCATAATATCATCGGGGATATTTCTTACGGTAAGATTGGTCATCGTTTCCTCATAAAATCAATAGAGTTATGATATAGTTACAATATAGTTATATGTCAATAATGCCCTGCTCATACACCACGTCCGCAATAACAATCATGAGCATTGCCACTACAAATGCATGAGAGATCCAGCCTGGAATGATCGTTTTGTATTTACTGAACAGAATGTTCCAGATAAAACCGGCAACCACAATGAGTGTTCCGATGAGCAGTACATAGAAAAGCGAAAATATAAAAACGAGCATGATATAATGGTGAATCCCAAAACAGATGGCTGATACAACTGCTGCGACGATTGTGTTTGTTTTTTGTTCCAGTTTTCCAAATACAAACCGGCGCCAGTATAATTCTTCTATTAAAGTATTAAACACACAGCCGAATAGAGCATAAACAAAAAACAGCTGCCGGAGCGCGGCGAGATCTGCTTCTCCATACCCGCGGGAAGCATATTGCAGCAGGTCATTTTTGAAAAACTGATACCCCGCGAACAAGACTCCAAACAATATAATTCCCGAGATGATCCCTGCGGCTATTGATTGTATTTTCTTTTTACAGTTTTTTATTTCAGTAATAATCTGTGAAGGTTGTCCCCGGAGCAGTGGCCAGCCGGCTAACCAGACAATCTGGAAAATCATCAGGATATTCCCCCAGACAGTATCTTTCAGAAAAAGCATGTAGATTGTGGTGATAACCGCGGGGAGAAACAGGGCAATAAGCAGAACTGGAAGTTTTGTTTGTTTTATATTCGGGGTCATTGATATTCTCCGGCTTAATGTTCCAGTATTGTCAGCAGCTTGATAAGCACTTCCAGTACATCTTCTTTTTTTGATTTTTCAATAAATATTGCCTCCCTTTTCTGCCAATCGACATTTTTCACCTGATCAGCAAGAACAACCCCCTGGATTTTATTACCCGACAGTGGTACTTCAAACGGGTAGCCTTTTTCTTTGCTCGATATCGGACAGGCAATGAGCAAATGAGTCTTTTCATTATATTTTTTTGGAGAGAGTACGATAGCCGGCCGGTTCCCCGCCTGTTCATGTCCTGTCTGGGGATTGAAGTTCAGCCATATCAGGTCTCCCTTTTCCGGAATATACGTTTTATTTACCAAACTTCATTTCCCTCTTGTCTGCCGAAATCCACTTCTGTATGGAGATTTGTTTCATTTATTTGATCGAGAAAGAAATCCAGTCCGGGTTTTTCTTTTTTTCGGATTATGATCTGGTTTTCTTCTTCCACAACTTCAACCTCTGAGCCATCTTCCAGGGCGAGGTCTTTTGCCATAATAGTGGGGATTCTTATTCCAAGGCTGTTGCCCCATTTCTTCAAAATAGTAGTCATAATGAGAGTATAAACAATGTATATACAACGTGTCAAGAGAATAAAGACGAGTTTTTTACAGGTCCTTTTTTATCCCCACATGCAGTATGTAGCTGACCTGCATGGTCTGTTCTTCTGTTATATCTTCAAACACCTTTTCTTTAAATTCAGAGAGAGGTGATTGTATTTCTTCAATATTCAGTTTCAATAATTCCTGAACCGAGCTTTGGGACGCCGCAATATCGACAAACCGCTGCGCGTCACACGGCTCGGTGTTGTCGAGGAAAATTGTTCTGTAATAGATGAATGCACCGGAGTTTCGCATGACCTCGGGAGGTGTCCGCTGTGAATATTTTTTTGCGTCAGGTGTTGTATCTTTGTACTTCATGTAAATCGCACTCAATTTTGTAAACAGTTCTTCGTACGCAATTTCTGCTTTGGTGCTGATGCTCACCGGCCATGTACACTGGTACACCGCGAAAACACCGCCGGGCACAAGAATGCGTGTCACTTCCCTGATCGTCGCCTCGGGTTCCATCCAAT
The DNA here is from genome assembly GCA_016929065.1 of Spirochaetales bacterium. GTDB lineage: Bacteria > Spirochaetota > Spirochaetia > SZUA-6 > RPPD01 > RPPD01. The sequence goes on from JAFGJO010000049.1 coordinate 23,660, forward strand.
GAAACGATTGGGAGCAGGTGACAATATCGATTGAATGGTCTTTTTGCCCGGTGTTATATGAGCTGGCCTCGATAAACTCACAAAAGGGATATTTCTTTCGGGCAATTGCCAGCATGTCCCTGTTTGGATCGATACCGATGCACCGTTTGCTGTGATTTTTCCAGATTGCTGTCGACAGCCCGGTGCCGCAGCCCAGATCCAGTATTGTATTGATTTCACTTTTTCCGAAATATGATTTCAACAGCAGGCAGATTTTTACGGGCGGCCGGGGCCGCACATCATGATAGAGATCACTGAAACCGGAGAATCGTGTGTCATCGACTGCTGGTATATTTTTTTTCATGGATAGTGAGAATCATATTCCTGTGATCGAAAACTTTCAAGACGCTAAAAAGGATTGAGTACAGGCTGCAGCGTGACTGTATCTCGGGATTATTTCGAAAAGGCTTCCATTTTCCCGGCCAATTAATTACTATGGAATAATCTTTCATTGATAAAGGATACAGCCATGGAATACAGAACACTTGGCCGGACGGGCATCAACGTTTCACCGATTTGTCTTGGCACCATGAACTTCGGGGGCGCAACAGACAAAGAAACCGCACTGCAGATCATCGACCATGCAATCGATCATGGGATCAACTTTATCGATACAGCCAATTCTTATAATGGCGGGCAGAGCGAGGAAATTACCGGTCAGGCGCTAAGGCGAAACAAAAAACGCGATCAGGTTATCCTTGCGACAAAATTCTACAATCCCATGAGTGAAAACATTAATGACAGGGGAGTGTCGCGGCTGAATGTCGTCAAAGCATGTGAGTCTTCGTTACAGAGGCTCGATACCGAGGTGATTGATCTTTACCAGATCCACCGTCCCGGGTTTGAAGTGCCGCAGGATGAAACCCTCCGGGCCCTTGAGGACCTGGTACGGGCAGGAAAGATACGATACTTCGGCACATCAAACTTTCCTGCGTGGTTCATTATGGAGGGATTGGCTGTCAGTGAAAAAAACAGAATAAACAGATTTGTCAGCGAGCAGCCTCCGTATAACCTGCTTGACCGCAGAGTGGAAAATGAACTCATCCCCCTGTGCATCAAGTACAATATCGCTCTCCTCCCCTGGTCACCGCTTGCAGGCGGGATCCTTGCCGGACGCTACGAGTCGACCGATGACCGTCCGGAAAACTCAAAAGCAGCACGGGGCAAGGGCGGATTCGGCCACAGGATCACGCAAACGGCTATCGATGTTGCCAGGCAATTGCAGGAAATGGCGAAGGAGAGAAACATGCACCCGGCAGCATTATCCCTGTTGTGGCTGAAAGATCAGCCGGGAGTGACTTCCCCGATTGTCGGCCCCAGGACCCTGGAACATTTCAAAGTTGCTTTGAGCATTGCTGAAATGACGCTTGATCCAAATGACCGGGACCTTTTTGACAAACTGGTTTCGCCCGGTTCATTTGTATCAGACTTTCATTCCAGCTCAAACTGGATGAAAAAAGCCGAATAGCATATTTTATGCCAGGCGAACAACTCCATTTTTTCTTTGTGAGAACCATTTTTATTCGCGGTATTGGATGCTGCTCCGAATATTTCCACATTCCCGATTCCCCCGTGCCCATACCTTTTCACATAGCACTTGCAGCTCTCCGGCAATGTCACATCCAGCTCGGTTTCAATTGCGGTTATTGCGCTTTCACAAGCCGGGCCTGATACCAGAAAATGCTCACCCGCTGTTTTGACAAGCTGTGCAATTGTTTCTTTTCCCTGATCCGGTTTGCCTGCCTGTTCATCTTGCCCTTCTTTCAGTCCGGGTCAAGGCAGAAAACTGCCCCGGGTATTTCCGCAGGTCGATGACTTCCTGCTCAATTCCCAGCCCTGTTTCGCGCATTGCCATGCACAATGGCGCAAGAGCGGGAAGGGTTACAGAATCCAGTTTCTTTATTGCCTGGGGGGTGATGGAATACCCATGCGGAAGATATTCGCGGTATGTGTCCATGTCCATCAAATACGGCCGGACGCTTCCCCCGGTCACCTCATGTATTTTTGAGTAGATGAGAAGCCCGCCGGGATCAAGATCGCCGAAATGGAAAACTGATGCGCCCGCTGTTGTAAACAACGCAAGAAGCGCGCGGTCAGCGGCATTCACCTGACCCGATGTGTAGAGAAATCCGTCGAAGCGGTCACGCAGAATGCCGCATGCCAGGTGAAATGTCTCTTTGTTTTCGATAGAGAGGATGCGGGGTGACGGATGCGGCCATTCGATGCGTGCGACCGTGCTGATTGTGGAAAGAGGAAGTGTCGCAATCCTGCCGCCCAGATCCCATCGCCGTCCGTCAGAAAAACAAACTGCACCATCACCGGCGATCGTCGATTCCGGATAGCTTCTTTCGAGGCCGAGCCGGGCGGAAAGCTTTTCCCCCGTGGCGGTCACGCTCAGTTGGTCGGCCGCCGGGAGGATCTTTTCGATCCGCTTTGAATCCCGAAAAAGCCTGACGCTCAATGCGCGAATGGAATGACCTGATGCCGCTTCCCTCGTGCATGCCGCGAGACGGAAAACATCGGCGAGTTCTTCGGCTTTCGCGACCGGGAACGGCTCCCTGTTTTCGAGGAGCCGTCGGCAATGGTCTTGCAGAACAGCCATCCATTCATCTGCCGTTGTCCCTGCCATGTCGTCAAGAAAGGTGAGCATGCCAATCCGGATCGAATCCGGATGCGGCCGGCCGAGCAGCCCGTAAAGTTTTTCGCTGTCCAAAAGAAAAAGCGCATCGAGTACATCCCCCTTGCGGTACCGCTTCCACGCAGGCTTCACCACACCGCCTGCTGCAAGCGATTCAACCGATGCGAGAAACGCTTCCTTGGCCTGCGCGTCCGTAGTAATCTCCGGAAAGTAACGCTCCCAGCCTGAAAATCGGAGCGGACGTCCCTCGCGATAGTGGGCCGATGCCGGAAAAGAAGCGGCGAATCGTTCGAGTATGGCCCGCTCATACGGAGATATGGTCATTCACGCTCCCTTTTGCCGGTTTCCGCCAGGAGCCTGTAGTCCCGGATATGGGCCCGGTAATTCTTGCGGATGATAAGGTTGATCCTCTCCATAAAGGGGGCAATTGTTTCGATTTTTTCTGTGGGCACCGCGGTGACTACCTGCATACCGAGTTTTTTGAAAAAATCGACCATACGCCCAATGCGGTCGTCATCCATTTTGTTGAAAGCCTCGTCAAAAAGCACGAGCCTGACCGCGTTCGGTTCGTCCTTGTAGAAACGGTAAAAGGATGCGGCGATCGCGACATAGTAGGGCGTCTGCGTCTCGCCCCCGGATTTTTCGCGCAGTACCCTCGACAGGGAGGATTCAAGCGGCTTTGCCGTCTGTTCACCCGTAGTATCGGTGTGTTTGATGATGATATCGTAGCGGAAATACTTGCGGTAATCGCAGAGCTCACGTACTTCCTCTGACTGAAGGTCGTTTTCCAGTATCGATTCGAAGAGGGATTCGATGGATCGCTTTCTGTCGTCGGATGAGAGCCCCGCGAAAAGCGGACCGGACAAATCCTCGATCTGCGCCGCTTCCCTGATCGCGTCAAGCAGCCGTTTTTTTTCCGGCTGGGCTTCCATGTGAAACCGGTACATATCCTTTCCGAAAGGGATGTCCCTGAGCGTGTGGTTAAGTTCGGAAAAGTTTTCTCTCGCGTCCGTAAGGTATTCGTTGAGCCTGGAGACAAAATGCTCACGGAACTGCTGCTCTGCTTCCCGGCGGGCTTTCTCTATTTTCTCCCTGTACGCGGGGAGCTGTGTGTCGCGATACGTCTCAAGGGTCTGGATAAATGGTTCGGAATCATCGCTGTCTTCCTGCATGTAGGTGTGATTACGGAGGTTATAGGCATGCTTGTCCTTGTGATTTTCCCCGCGTTCCTTCTGGAGTTTTGTCTCCAGGCCTTTCATGGAAGCGTCATAGTTTGTCTGTATTTGCGTGAGCGCGGAAAGTGAGCGGTCATTTTTTGTACGTTCTGCATAATACGATTCAAATTGATCCGCAAGCTCCTTGTGCGATGCGACAAAGGTATGGAGGCTCTCTGCAAGGAACCTGCTCTCCTCCTCCAGTCCCAGCGCTGCGTCCCTCAAATTCCGCAATGCCACGGTCCGTTCGCCATATTCCTGGTAGAGCTTCTGGGTCTCTATTCTGAGCTCTTCAAGCGCGGCCTCGATGTTCGTAATTTGCTTCTCAAGTTCCTTAAACTTGCTCGTATCGATTGCGGCGAGTTTGTTGCCGATGGCCTGAAGTTCTGATTCGAGCCGCTCTGCATTTTCGAATGCTGTGGACAACTCTTTCATCTCGAAAAGAGCCGCATACACGTTTCGCAGGACTGTCTCCTGCTGCGTCTCCTCTTTAAGCCGTGATTCAACCGAGGCGAGTTCTTTTTCCGCGAGTTCGATCAGGGTCGCGAGATCAGCAAGTCTTTTCTCCTTCGCCTGCTTGCCGATGTACCACCGCGAGTATATTTCTTCCTTGATCCGGGACGCGGTATACCCCGAGTACCTCATGCACTCGCGCGTGACTGCCCGCTCATGCTCACGCAGGGTATCGAGTCCGGCCATCATCACCTCTCCCAGCAGGTATGCCGCGTACCTGCGCGCAAGCGGGGAGTCGGCCTCGATAATTTCTGCGAGGGAGCCCGGCCTGATCCTGGATTCAAGCATGCGCGCGAGATCGGGGAGTCCCACACCGGCGATGCGTTTCGGGAGATTGTTGTAGACAGAGAGGGCCTCCGGGAAGTCGCTTTCCGCGACGAGCACATTGAAGCGCTGCGTGTTCAGCCAGCCCTCAACCGCGTTCTGCCATGACGGGTCTTTTACCTCGATTCTGTCCGCGAATATCCACGCCTCGATCGACTTTTTCCGCAATGCGTGAAGAAGCTCTATGGTACTCTCCGGGTAGCGAAGGATTCCCCTGCGGAGGTCTTTTTCTTCAGCCGCGAGGTCGGTGAGCCTCTGTCGGGTTTCCCCGCGTTCACGTTCGAATCCGAGCATTCTCCGGAGGTTTTCTTCCTTCTCTTTTTCGATCCGCGCGGTTTCTGCTTCGATGGAATCGTCAATGCCCCGCCCCAGAAGAGTCTCGCTCTGGGTTTTAAGAAGCCGGAATCTTTCCATACGCTCATGCTCCTTTCCGAGCGTGAACTGAATCTCCTGTTGTTGATCCAAAAGCCTCTTGTAAAGGATGTGTGTGTCATTTTTGTTCAGGGCGAGCTTTGCGTCATCGAGCTGGCCGGAAAGCCGTTGCCGGAGCTGTTCGTTGTAGTCCCGGAGGCCGTCGATACGGGAAATCTCCCGTTCCGCGTCAGCCTGCATGCATGCGTTTTGGGAAATCTTTTTTGTGTTAATTTCAAGATTGATTCTGTGCCGAAGATACTCCTGAAGCGTGATCTGGAGAATGTACTGGTCGATCATTACCTGGCGCCCGGCAATCCGCTTCAGGTGCGTTATCTTTTCCTCGATGGAGAGGGCTTCCCGCTCGGCTTCCTTGTAATTAAGAAGGTTCTCTTTCATCGCAGTGATGTCGACCTGCCGCTCCTCGAGAATGTAGTCGCAGACAAACCGGTCTACCGACGTAAAGGGAGTGAACGACACAGACCGGACCAATGCCGCGAAGTACGGGTTAAAATCGGTGTTGCGCCGGTGCACCTTGAGCAGAGTGGTGAGACGCGATGCGTATTCCCTCTTTGTGGAGCAGACGATGCCGCCAGAAGCCTTTACCTTCTCCCGGAAGCTGGACGGTGTGAGCAGGGAATCCTTGTCCGTAAAAACAAGATCATCGAGCGTTCCATGATCAAGTATCCAGAGGGATTCATTCACCTCGCCCTGTGCGTCTGCTTCAACCATGATCCCGGAAAGGAACCGGTTTTCATCATCATCGAATTCAAGGACGACATGGGTGCGGGATTGATTGCGGTAGTAATCAAGCTCGGTCGCGCCGATTTTGCACCGGCAGTAGCTCTCCAGCGTCCGGTTCGTCCTGTTCTGGGTTGCTGCCGCATTAAACTGAAGCCTGCGGATGTCGGCGACGAGGGCGTACTGGATTGCATCGATAATCGTGGACTTTCCGCTCCCATTATCTCCGGCCAGGAGCGTTGTCTCGCTGAGTTCGAGCGTCGCATCGTGAAAAAAGTGCCAGTTGATAAGGCGGGTCCGGCGAAGAAGAAGCATGACGTGTTACCCCCTCTCCGGTTCAGAAAAAATATCCGGATCGGTGTCTTCATCGATATTTTCCGTTTCTTCGTAAGTATCCGCCGCAGCTGATTTAAGCTTTTTCAGCCGATCGTGGGCTTCGTCAATCGATTCACCGTCCAGGGCGAAGACAATCGACGGATACAGGATGATAAGCGAATCGGGATCGGTCTCCTCGCCCTTGATCGCAATCAGGCGAAGGGTCCGGAATCTCCGCAGCATGTTCACAAACCGGGTTTTTCCGGGCGCGCGGTCCGAAAGCACGCGGTATCTGTCCTGGAGTTCGGATTGCAGCACTGTCCGTTCGCGAGCAAGCGATATCTCCAGCCGCTTTTCCTCGTAGAGCACGCGTACTACCAAAAGCCCGATCGTTTCCTCAAGGTTGAGCGAAAACCGGGCAATGCCGGGTCCTTTGATTGCGATTACGCCCAGCGATTCGTCCTTTCGGAGCGACCAGCCTGAGAGTCCCAGGTAGGTATCGAACGCCTCCTCGTGGGAGAGGATGAAACGATAGAGGGGTTTGTCCCGGTCGAGCATGTCAAGAATGAAGCCTCCCGAAATAAGGGTATTGACTCCGCGGGCGAAAAGCTCCTGTTCACGCTCGGAAAAGTGTTCGAATACAGACCAGTCGCCGATCATCCTGTGCTCCTCATAAAAGAATGCTCCCTGAAAACAAACCGCCCCTTGCGCACTGATTTTTTTCCCCACTCCACGCGGAAGGGGAAACCGGGTTGCCGCCCCTCTGCGTAGGCAGCCGCATAGAGAAGGCGCACGAACGACGGGGTGTCGGCCACCATATCCTCTGCCCTGGCGCGGGTACCGTCCTGCCCGCATGCCGTATTCAGGAATTCCGTTATCTTGGCCGGGTTGAGCTGGTTTTTGATGCGGAGCACAAGCTCGGTCTCCAAAAGCTCGATCTCAAAGGCGTTGTCAACGGGAGCGGGTATCTTCACATCTTCTTCACGGGTGTGCCTTCGGATGTAAAGCGATTCACGGGCCAAAAAACCCGTACCCGGAATGTGATGTCTCACTTCCGGGCAATATTGTCCGCCATTACCCGAAACGATCGCCTGGATAATCCGGCCGATCTTGCCCTGGAGTGAGCTGTCCGCGTAAAGCCGGGCCTTGATTTTTTCCGTGGAAATGCGCGAATATTGCCTGTTTTTATCGTCGATCTCCTCGAGCATGGGATCGATGGATTTGAGGTCGTCCCGGATTTCCTTGAGGATATCGATGATCTCTTTTTTTGCCTCTACCCCCGATCTGTTTCTGATCACGGCGAGCTTGACCGCGGCCCTGGACAGCCATTCGTCATTCTGCAGAAACTCATTAATCTTCCGGTTAACGAGGGGACGGTACTTGGAAAGGTTGTCGGATGTCTTCAGCCGGTTATACGCCTTGTCCACGATCTCCCGCATGTAAATATCGTAGTGAAAGTGAAGGATATCCTTCACTTCTGTTTTCGCATCAAATATTTTCTGTACATGCGTCTTGATGTTCTGGCTCAGGATCTTCAGCGAATCGATGAGCAGGCGCGTGTGGTTGCGCGCATTCAGGACCGCATGGTGTCCGTTTTCCGCGGCGGAATCCGAGCACAAAGAGGAGTACACACCGATGATGTGGCTCTCGTATTCTACCTGTGTGCCCCTGGTCACCTCGTGAAGGGCGATATAAAAGTGCTTCGCCCACACGGGCATGTTGATTACCTGGGTAAAATCGGCGAGCACCTCCTCGCTCATCCACCCGTACCAAACCAGGCGCCTCAGAAAAAAAGAGGCCAGTCCTCGGGGCGATCCGGTCTGTTCCAATGCGCTTTCAGCGGGACCTGTATCCGCCCGGTCTTCTCCTGCACGGCTTGCGGACGGCTCCTTGTTTACCGGTTCCCCCTCGTCTTCCTCGTCAATGACAGGAACCGCGTTTCCCAGCCCCTCGAAATACCGCTCGAAGGAAGAGACAACAAACGCCCGTTCGACACCGCTGTGGAATTCGAGAAAAAGCTCATAATAGCAAATAAGAAGCGCTGCAAAATGCTCCTTGTTCTTGTAGGACAGGGGAATAAAAAAATTGTCTGGCAGTTCTCTGAAAGGATTCATCGTATCTACTGGATACGATTGTACAATCGATCTGGATGTTTTGGCAAGCGGTGTTTTAGCACCCAGGGCCAACGGGTTTTTAAAAAAATGACGGGAACAACTGCACATTTTTATTTTCATCTGGCAGCTCCGCCGGCACATTGCAGTGGGTGTGCGGGTTTTTCATCTTCAAGCAACGCAGGATGAATCTCAAAATGAAAGTGAAGGGAAAGAGTGTTTTTAATAAGAAACAGTCTTGTTAAGCTGAGCCCTTCTCATCTGCAAAAAATTGTTATATAATTATCTTCAGATTGAAGGAAATACTTCTTGTTGAGGAAAATTTAAATTCAGTTTTTTGAGAAGTGTATGAAATTATCCAATATCAACAAAACGATGAACATAAACCCAGCACCAATTTTCGTACGGATAATTACGGTTTATTTTTTTATTCTCTGTTCTGTCATTTACCTTTATCCCGTGAATCCGGAAATACTTCCGCTGTTAAAAACCTCCTGGAAACAGAGAGACGGCTATGCCCGTTTTACGCCTGATAACCAGCGTCTCGGCTGTTGGTCAGTTGCGCTGGCGCAGATCCTCTTCTATCATGGTCTGGTTCCGGCCGGTTCTACATCCTATCAGGGCACTCATTATGATGTCTCAGCGGATTTTGATCATCCTCCCGTAAAGATCGATGCCATTACCGCCAAGATTGATTCTGATACACCCGAAAAATCCGCGATTGAAACGGCACGGTTTCTCTATTATGTATCCCTGATTACCGGTAAGGATTTTGGAACCGGAGGATACATCGGTAATACAGATGTCCGGCGGGCCCGTCTGGAAAAACATTTTCCGGTGAAGACAAGCAGAATACGGTATCCGGAAAGTTCAAAGGATCAAATCATCGCATTCATTACCGGTGAACTTGCCGAAAAAAGACCGCTGCTTATATATATAACGGGAAGCACTGTGGGTGAAGAGGGAAAAAGCCATGCTCTGGTGATAGACGGGTTGAGGAATTCCGAATCGGGTGTTGAAGTACATCTTAATTTCGGATGGGAAGGAGTTTCGGACGGGTGGTTCACATTGTTTCAGCCCATTCAAACGAAGTACGGATTATATGACAAACCGGATCTCTGGATCATGAAAATAATAACGTTGAAGAAATGACAGGAAAAGTTATAAAGGTTTATAATATCACCCTGTAACAGCATTTTCAATCCGATTATCTTGAATTGTACCCAAAAGAGCAGATGTTTTCCCTTCAGCTCATGAAAAGATCTGCTTAAATGTAATACAAATATCCAACGGATCAAGTTTCTCAATTCATGCGAAGTTTACGCAGAGCCCTGCCGGGTGGCGGTTTTCCGGGGATTTTTTCTTCCCATAATACGCAGCCACCGGTAGTGGGAAGCGATCGCAGCCCAGCCTGAAGAATGTTCCTTATACTCTATTTTGAAATCCCGACAGGCTTTCCGGACGATTTTTGAAAGCGCGGGATAATTGATATGACAGATCGTGGGGAACAGATGGTGTTCCTTGTGAAAATTCAATCCTCCCGAAAACCAGGTGAGCACAGGGTTTCGTGTTGCGAAATTCAGGGTGACATTTGCCTGATGGTTTGCCCATGCAGTTTTCATGCTCCGGCTCTCTTTTTCCGGCAGGGGGAACCCTGAATTTTCAACACAATGCGGGAGTTGGAAAATAATGCTCATCAGAATTCCCATTTCCACCACAATGATGGTGTAACAAAACAGCACCGGAATGATCGGGCGAAAAAACAGCGGAATCCCGAAAGCAATTGTGATGAATGCCAGTTTGCCAAGAATCAAAATTACCAAATCCCGGCCTTTTGGACGCGGTATCCGGTGGACACCTATTTTCCCGGTAATGATTGATTTAAAATCATCAAACATATGCCACTTTAAAACCAGTAATCCATAAAGAATCCATAAATAAAAATGCTGCCAGCGGAAAAACTTTCGCCGTTTTTGATGCGGGGACAGTCTTCCCATACCGCCGAGATCAATATCCATATCATATCCGGTTATATTAACGTACCGGTGGTGGAAGATCACATGCTTCCATTTCCATATGTAGGAACTGCCGCCGATCAGGTCCATGGTCATTGCCATAATTTTGTTGATCCACATATGCCTGGAATATGCATTATGCGATGCATCATGCTGGATAGCAAATCCAATGCCCGCAACAACGAACCCGAGTGCCATCGAAAGAGTGATTGCCTGCCACATATGCACAGCATAAAATACCAATAAAATATAAACACCGGTGAATAGTGCAAGAATGATACAGGTTTTTAAATACATTAATGGATTGTCTTTGGAAGAACGTCCTGAATCTTTGAAATACTGGTCGACTCTGTGAAGCAGCTCAGTCTGAAATTTTTTGTCTCCATTAAATTTTACCTTGATTCCATAAAAAGGATTATCTGCCATATCTTTCCGCCTTCGGCTTTTTCTTTTTGAATTGATTATAACAAGTTTCTATTTTAAATTTCAAGATTTTTTTATGTTGTTCCCTGTATTTTTGACATAAACAGATCGTCAGAATAAAACCTGGTTTTTCATTCCGGGGTGATTCCAAAAATGAAGCGAATTCAGTAATATAGAACATCATACTAAAAAATGCGGAGAATAAATGGCATTAATTCTCTCAATTGCTTTGGGCGGCAGCCTCGGTGCCCTGTCTAGGTATTTTGTTTCCAGATTTATCTCAAATTTATTCGGTATGCTATTCCCGGTCGGGACACTTGCCGTGAATTTGACAGGTTCGTTTCTTGTCGGGTTTATATTTGTTGTTTTTGATAAAATGATAATTTCAGACGAAATCAGGGTTTTTGTAATAACCGGGTTTCTGGGTGCCTTTACAACATTCTCTACATTCGCTCTCGAGAATATCAATCTGTTCCGTGAGAAAGAAATCAAACAGGGGATGATCAATATTTTAGTCAGCAATATTTTCGGCCTGGTGTTCGCCTTTGTGGGGATTTACACCGCCGGACTGCTTTTTTAAAAAAGGAGACACGCATGAAACTACCGGAAACTGCAGTATTATTGAGAGTATTTCTTGGAGAATCGGCCCGGCATACAAACAAGCCATTGTATGAGGCAATTGTCCTGAAAGCCCGTGAACTCAATCTGGCCGGAGCCACTGTGCTGCGGGGAATACTCGGATTCGGTGCGGACTCCAGGATTCACAGTGCGAAAATACTCTCCCTCTCGCTGGATCTGCCGCTTGTCGTTGAAATTGTTGATACGCAGGAAAACATCGACAAACTTCTTCCCTTTATCGACGAACATGTAAGCGAGGGGCTCGTTACCCTTGAGAACGTCAGGGTGATCAAATACCATCAGGGCTGATCCGGGGAGGATGTTCAACCACGAAAAGTACGAAAAAACACGAAGAGGGAAAGAGCGGGCAGAATGAACAGGATGAAGAAGAATGGGGCTCTGTCTCATTTCCATTTTGGGCCTCCTTTTTGTATATTAATACAAGAACAAATAAAAAAAGGAGCAGCATATGTCCTTGCTTGATCAGTTAAAACAGTACACCAAAGTTGTGGCCGATACCGGTGATTTCAAGGCAATCGAGAAATACAAACCAATCGACAGTACCACCAATCCTTCCCTTATTTTAAAAGCTGCAACAGATCCAAAATATAAAGCAACTATGAATGAAGCCGCAGCAGCGTGCAGGCAGTCCAAAGAAGAGATTGACCACTGCATCGATACCCTGAGCGTGAAATTCGGAACAGAAATATTAAAGATAGTTCCAGGCCGCGTCTCCACAGAGGTTGATGCGCGGTTGTCTTTCGATACCGATGCCACGGTTGCAAAGGCGCGGAAACTTGTCGGATTGTATGAAAAAGCAGGAATAGGCAGAGAGCGAGTATTAATTAAAATTGCTTCTACATGGGAGGGGGTAAGAGCCTGTGAAATACTTGAGCAACAGGGAATTCACTGCAATATGACATTGCTGTTCAGTCTGGTGCAGGCGATTGCCTGTGCTGATGCAAACGCGACAATTATATCTCCGTTTGTGGGACGTATTATGGACTGGTACAAGAAGGAAAGGGGTGTGGATTCGATTCCCCCGGCAGAAGACCCCGGTGTTTCGTCGGTAGCCGCCATCTACAATTATTACAAGAAGTTCAATATCAAAACCAATATCATGGGAGCGAGTTTCAGGAATTCCGGGGAAATCATCGAACTCGCCGGTTGTGATTTGCTTACTGTTTCCCCGGCATTACTTGAAGAGCTGGAGAACAAAGACGGTAATCTTGAACGCAAGCTAAAGCCGGAAACCGCGGTGAATATGGATATTAAAAAGATACATGCTGATGAAAAAACATTCCGCTGGCTGTTGAATGAAGACGCCATGGCGACCGAGAAGCTGGCACAGGGTATACGGGCATTTACTGCGGATTTGATCAGGTTGGAGGAATATCTGCGGGGGATGCAGGATGAGGAGCTCACGTCCAGAACGCGAAGCCCGCGAAGAGGAAAGGGTTCTCGCAGAGCTCGCGAAGGAAAATAGAGGACAGGATCAACAGGATAGTAACTCATCCTGATCTTAATACTGTTTGATTTTCTTCCCGCTAAAGATGGTCCCGGGACGAGTCTATTGTTTTTTTTATTCTGTTGCTTCATTCAATAATCTGGATGCACGCCGGCCGGGTGAAATAAAGCTTTCACCCCCTGACTACCAGGTGGTTTTCGTATATATATATCACTTGAGACTGTTGGCCCAGATATCGGCCCGCGATCCATCATATTGACGCCAGACGGCAACTGCATTTTTATTTGAGTCACAAGCAACTTTTGCCAGACCCGCATTACCGAGATCACTGCTTTCTATCAGGAATGCATCACCCCAGCCGCTTTCCTTGATATATTGGTTGGCATATATATTGAGATAGGGCTCATCCTCATAACTCCAGACAGCAACTGCATCTCCTCTGTTATTACACGCAATATCAGGAAATGCTGCGCCCCCATCATCGGAAAATTCAATTAATTGTGCTGTTCCCCAACCGCTGCCGGGGGAAAAGGTATTTGCCCAGATATTATAATCAATTCCGTCATACTGGCTCCAGACCGCAAATGCATTCCCCGATTCATTCATTGCAATCACCGGCCTCCAGGCTTCACCGGAATTATTGTCAATCTTGACCGCAGTTGTCCATCCGGTACCTGCGATATAACGGCGTGTCCAGCAATTGGAAAAAGTACCGTTGGATTGGGTCCAGATGACGATCATGTTGTCATCACCGTCAGAAACAATAGACGGGGTGCCGGAGGACATGGGGATATTTGATTCAATAATCTCCGGGGCATCCCAGCCTGTGGAAGAATCATATCTGCACGTCCAGATATCACCCTGAGCTGAATCAACCTGCAACCAAGTCGCAATTGCATTGCCTGTTTTATCACAAGCAATACCCGCACTCCCGGCAATATACAAACCGGCATTGCTTATCTGAACAGGGCCATCCCAGCCCGTAGTAATGTTATAATGATTTGACCAGATGGTGGCCCTTCCCCCATTTTTCTGCAGCCATACGACAAACGCATTTCCTGCGACGTCAACTGCCACTTTGGCACTGTCTGCTGAATCATCATCATAATTCTCGATATTCAACGGTGCACCCCAGCCGGTTTCAGGGATGTACTGTCTGCACATGACATTGTAATTTATCCCGTCAGACTGTGGCCAGACTGCAAATCCTCTCCCTGACCCGTTAAATGCAATTACCGCGGTTCCCGCGGCACCGTTATCATCTGTCTCTAATAACAATGGCAATTCCCAGCCGGTTGAAGGCGAATAATAGCATATCCAGCCGTTATCTCGCGTTCCGTCATGTTGAGACCATGAGGCGATAAATTTGCCATTGTTGTCATATACAATCTGTGGAGGATCAACTGATCCGGTATCATCAGTCTCAAGGAGAAGTTCAGCCCCCCATATACCTGGCGACGGTACTGTTTGCGGTGTGTCACAAACAGAGAATAAAAATAGTACACAAACTGTAAAAGTTGCCAAAAATAATTTTTGAATATTCATTGGAATAAATCTCCTCTCAACAATATTAATGATACTACCATATTCGGTGGGTATAGTAAATCTGTCATTTTCTATTCAATCATTCGGATGCTACCCTGCCGGGTGATATACAGTTTTCCACCATCGGCCCTGTTTTTTTGAAAAATTAGGAAACCGTCAGACTGCACTTCTTTCTCTTCGCCTCTGTGTTTTCCTGCGTCCTCCGCGCGCTCTGCGAGAACCTTCTTCTCTTCTAAGAAGCCCCGGGACGGGGAAAGAACCGTCCATCCTGCTCGAAAAGGCGGACAGGATGATCAAATACGTCAGAAAGCATTTTTTCGGTAAACATAATCTCTTTTTTCCCCTGAGCAAATACTTTTCCTTCCTTTATAAAAACAATATCTTGAATCTGCGGGATAATCTCCTCCAGATGATGGCTGACAAACAGAATGGTTGTCTTTTGCTCTTGTGCAATCTTTGAGAGAGTCGTGAGAAACTCCTCCCGGGAGGCGATATCCAGGCCGGTGCAGGGTTCATCGAGAAGCAGCAGTTCCGGATTATTCACCAGGGCACGGCCGATCAATGTCCTCCGCTGTTCGCCGTGGGAGAGTTCACCAAACCTCCGTCCCCGTAAATGCTTGATTTCCAAAAATTCGATAATTTCTTCAATTTTCTCCCTCATTGCCGGGGTTATTTCATCAAATAATCCATTGCTTGCGAAAAAACCGGCGGCGATGACATTTTCAACGGTGGACCCGGAAAAATACTCTTTCTGGAGCCGGTCACTGACAATGCCGATATGGGTTCTCAGCCTCCAGATATCATAGGTTCCCAGTTTTTTTCCAAGTAGCGTGACAACTCCCGTAGTAGGGAAGTGCTCCCCGCAGATGGTCCGGAGCAGAAAGGACTTTCCTGCCCCGTTTTTTCCTATTATTGCGGTATGTCTGCCTGTTTTAATATCAAGGGAAATGTTGGAAAGAATTGTCTTTCGGTTGACATCCAACCTGACATCCTGTAATGAAAGAATAGAGCTCATGGCAGTATACTACCGGTAATTTATCGTCATTACAATGCCCGGCCAGCTGCTTTGGGAAAACAGCCTTGTGAAACTATTCAATCCTGAGAACAATAAATAGCATAAAAAAATGCCTATAATCCACAGCTTATAATTGACAGAACCATGGCTTTTTCTTATATTGACGGTATCGAAAAAAACTTCTATCACTTTCCGATTTAGAAGTTAAATAAATATTTGGTCTGCTTTCATTCTTGAAAGAGGCCGTTTTTTTACTATCAACCACATTAGGGGGACTCAATGAAAATTGCAATTAATGGATTTGGAAGAATTGGAAGAAATGTGTTTAAAATCGCATACGAACGTGATGACATCGAAATTGTCGCCGTAAACGATCTTACCGACAACAAAACTCTTGCTCATCTTCTGAAATACGACTCAATTTATGGAAGATTTCCGTATTCTGTTTCATCCGATGATGAACATATCATCGTAGACGGCAAAAAAATCAAGGCATATGCGATCAAGGATCCGAAACAGCTGCCGTGGAAAGAACTTGGTGTTGATGTGGCCATCGAATCAACCGGCGTGTTCCGTGCACGTGAACAGGTTCTATGGCACATCGAAGCCGGTGCGAAAAAAGCAATTCTGACTGTTCCGGCCAAAGACAAAGTAGACAGAACAATTGTTCTGGGTGTAAATGACAGTGAATTGAAAGACTCAGACCTCATCGTTTCAAACGCGAGCTGTACCACAAACTGTCTTGCGCCGATTGCCAAAGTACTGAATGACAATTTCGGGATTATTGAAGGTCTCATGACAACAGTTCACGCCTATACAAACGACCAGCAGGTACATGACTTTCCGCATTCAGACCTCCGCCGTGCACGCGCTGCCGCGCTGAACATTATTCCTACGTCAACCGGTGCTGCAAAAGCTATCGGTGAAGTTATTCCCGAACTCGCCGGCAAATTGAACGGTATTGCACTGCGCGTCCCCACTCCGACCGGTTCTGTTGTCGACCTCACCGTGAAACTTGAAAAAGATCCGTCGGTTGAAGAAATAAATAATGCGATGAAAGAAGCGGCAAAAGGCCAGATGGAAGGCGTTCTCAAATATACCGAAGATCCGATTGTCTCCATGGATATTGTCAAGGACAGCCACTCTTCAATTTTTGATGCGAAGCTGACCATGAAAATCGGAAAAGGCATGGTCAAGGTTGTTTCATGGTATGACAATGAATGGGGCTATTCAACCCGTGTTGTTGACCTTATGGAAAAGCTTGTCTAACACAGGACAGGAAGGAATATTCATGTCGGTAAAAACCGTAAAAGATATTGATATAAAAAACAAGCGCGTGCTCATGCGGGTTGATTTTAATGTCCCCATCAAGGATGGAATGATCTCTGATGCCACCCGCATTCAGATGGCTATTCCAACCATCAATTATATTCTTGAACAGCCGGGCGCATCGGTGATTCTTGTGAGTCACCTTGGACGCCCCAAAGGCGAGAAAAAACCCGAACTCAGTTTAAAGCCGATTGCCGACAAGCTCAGCAAGCTTCTGGGGAAACCGGTAAAAATGGCGCCTGACTGTATCGGCGGAGAAGTCGAAGCCCTGGCAAAGAATCTTTCAGCAGGAGAAATTCTCATGCTGGAAAATGTCCGTTACTACAAGGAAGAGACTGCCAATGACGCAGAGTTTTCCAAAAAACTCGCGGCCCTTGGTGATGTGTATGTCAATGATGCATTCGGTACCGCGCACCGCGCGCATGCGTCCACAGAAGGAGTAGCTCATCTGCTCCCTGCGGCAGCCGGTTTTTTGATAGAGAAGGAAGTTAAATTCTTCGGAAAGCTGTTGTCAAATCCCGAAAAGCCCTTTGTTGCGATTATCGGGGGAGCAAAAGTCTCCACGAAAATTGCGGTGCTTGAATCGCTCTTGCCGAAGGTGAGTACCTTTATCATCGGCGGCGGAATGGCATATACATTCCTGAAGACACAGGGCAAAGAGATCGGGAACTCACTCTGCGAAGAAGAATTCCTTGAAACCGCGAAAAACTTTTTATCTGCAGCAGCCGGGAAGGGGGTTGAAGTGATTCTGCCCCTTGACCACGTGGTCGCTGCAGAGTTTTCAGAAACTGCGGCTGCTCAGGCTGTTGACGGAAGTGATGTTCCAACCGGAACCATCGGTATGGATGTGGGGCCGAAAACAATCGCACTCTGCAAGGATCGCATTGCCGCGGCAAAAAGCATTGTGTGGAACGGCCCAATGGGCGTATTTGAGTTCGAAGCGTTTGCCACCGGCACCCTGGAGATCGCCAGGGCAGTGGCCGATGCAACAGGCACGACGGTGATCGGCGGCGGTGATTCTGTTGCCGCAGTCAACAAATTCGGCCTTGCCGACAAGATTGACCACGTATCGACCGGCGGCGGTGCATCACTTGAATTCCTTGAGGGAAAACAGCTTCCGGGTATTGTGGCGCTTGCATAAAACGTCCGATTCCTGTATATTTTACAACCTGTAATTAATTCACGGCTTTAGGGGAGTGATACTATTTCCCTGACGCTTTTTTAATGTAAAAGGCTTCTGTTGAACAGAATCAGTTCTGTTATATGAAAGGGTATACAAGAGAAATGAGAACACCGTTTATTGCCGGAAACTGGAAAATGCACAAGACCATCGGGGAAGCCGTTGCATTAGCTAATGAACTTGTACAGGCCTTTGGGTCTGTACAAGATACAACAATCATGATTGCACCGCCATTTACCGCTCTTTCGGCCGTCGCACCGATCATTTCCGGAACCACGATTGCTCTTGGAGCACAGAATATGGCGTCAGAGCTCTCTGGTGCACATACCGGCGAAGTGTCTGCGCTTATGCTCAGGGATATCGGCGTGAGCCATGTTATTCTGGGGCATTCTGAACGCCGGCATGTGTATGGTGAATCAAACGAACTCATTAATAAAAAGGTAAAGCTTGCTTTGGAACAGGGGTTGACGGCAATTCTCTGCGTTGGTGAAACAGAGCAGGAACGGGAACAGGGAATAACAAACAAAGTGGTCGGAGAGCAGTGTGAAAAAGGCCTCGCCGGTGTATCATCAGAACAGATGAAAAAGATTGTTATTGCCTATGAACCGGTATGGGCAATCGGAACCGGAAAAACAGCCACACCGGAAGACGCAGATGCAACCCATGAGGTGATCCGAAAACTTGCTGCCTCACTGTACAGCCGGGAAGTGGCAGACAAACTTGTTATCCAGTACGGCGGTTCGGTAAAACCGGATAATGTCAAAGAGCTTATGGCAAAAGAGAATATTGACGGTGCACTGGTCGGCGGAGCATCATTGACCGCTGCCCAATTTGTGCCGATTGTAAATTTTTAAATAATTTGGTGGAGAAAAAGGTATGTTTATCGTTTTTTTGTATATTCTGTTTGCGCTGATCGCAGTGTTGCTTACTTTTGTGGTTCTGATTCAGGATGACCAGGGCGATGGCATCGGAGGACTTTTTGGCGGGGGCAGCTCTACTGCTTTTGGAACCCGTTCGGGCAATGTGCTCACCCGTTTTACCGGAATTCTGGCCGGATTGTTTTTTATCACGTGTTTTGTGTTGGGGCTGTTAAACCGGTCTCCCAATCTCGCCAAAATCGAAGAAGAGGCGGCTGCGCCCCAGACGTCATTTCTTGCTCCTCTTGAAAAAGAGCGGCTTGAGGCTTCAGAAGCATCCGTAAAGGAATCATCAGAGACTGCGGGCGAAGCAGGCTCTTTCGAGGACCGTCTCGGCAAACCGTTTTCCGGTGTACTTCCTCCATTGCCTTAATAAGACTGCAGATCAACAGGACTTTTGAAACTGTGCCGTATGTCACCGTCAATGCACGCCAGGTGAAGCACTCTTATAAAAAATAACTTCAAACAGATTGCTGGAGTCCGCCAACGGTCTATTGGCTCTATGAGTTATAATTCAGGATAAATGCGAAGCAGACCTGATATTGCTTCATGGCAACTATTTGTTTTTCACTTTCTCCAGAGGTGAATTCCCCGTATCCTTACTTCTTTATTTACGCTGTATATCTCTGTGTGAGATTTTTTTATGGTGTAATAAATTTTATAATCACTTGACGCTTCACACTCTTTTTTGTATATATTATTGAAATGGAAGACAATAATTCTGACTATCCAGAGTACGAACCTCCGCATCCACACAGTATGTATATTAAAAAACAAACTATCTTTGGTGCCCGACTTCGTCCTCTGAATCCGATC
>JAFGJO010000050.1 GCA_016929065.1 Spirochaetales bacterium
AATTAAGGAATATTTTGAAAAACCTCAACAGGTTTTTCAAAAGTACACATGACCTGCTCCTCCAGTTGCCGCACCGGCAGTTCGTTTTTACTATCCCAAAATGTCTGCGTGTGATTTTGAAGCACGACCGGGAACTGCACGCAGAGTTAAGCAGATTGGTGTTTTTACTACTTTTACAGATGCAGGACATTTAAGTTGATAAGGCTGATTCAGTGTGCTATATTTTCGGAAGAAAGGATGAATGGAGAAGGAATCGCCAGTGCAGGATGAAAATTGGCCCCAAAATGGTGCCTTCAGGCGCTGATTGATTATAACTTTTCCTTTCATTTAAAACATATTGTCCAGGCTCATCAGGGAAGGGTTACTGTTGAAAGTGAAGTGGGGATGGAGAGTACTTTTACCATATGCCTGCCGGTGCTGGAATGAAATATAGATTTTTTAAGTGTTAGGGAGCTCGTTTTACAGGAAAGTTTTGGATGTGTTATGCGATATTTTCCGATTCATATTTTGTTTATTATTGAAAGTACACAAATCAAGGTATATAATATTTTTGGTATATTATTATGTTTTCAATTTTGGAGATTACTCAAATTAAAAACCTTTGGCCATTCAACAAAACTTTATTAAAGATTGGTTGTGTAAATGACATCTTATCCATTTAATTTCCTATCTATAGTAGTTTATCTGCTGATAGTCCTTTTTATAAGTAATGGTATTTATGCTCCTGAAACCACAGCTCAGCCCAATGATAAGTTGGGTACTGGTACTGATGGCTTGAAATATACGCTCATTAATAAAGGTACGGAGTACAGCGTAGGCAAGGGGCCGGTGAAGCCGGTCGGCAGTATTATTGTCCCTGAATACTGGCAGGGTAAAAAAGTAACGGCATTATCAGAAAATGCTTTTATCCATTGCCGCGATCTTACCAGCATCAAACTGCCGGATAGTATTACGGTCATCGGTGATTTTGCGTTTATGAAATGTACCAGTCTTGAGGTGTGCAATATTCCAAAAAAGCTGGTTTCTATCGGGGATTTGGCTTTTCCGTTTTGCAGCGAACTAAAAGACATCCGTCTGCCTGAAACGCTTCTTGCGATTGGTGATTGCGCCTTTCAAGGTTGCAGCAGCCTGGAAAATATAATTCTGCCAAAAAGTCTTGTAAAAATGGGTACGAATGTATTCCAGGAATGCACCGGTTTAAGAAGTGCAACTCTTCCTGAAAATATTACGACAATAAACAGTTATACCTTTTTGTATTGCACCAGTCTCGCATACATTTCAATACCAGCAAGTGTAAAAGAGATAAAAAAAAGTGCATTTGAATATTGTTCAGGTTTGACCCGCATTGAGCTTCCAGCTCTGCTTACCTCAATTGGGGAACGAGCTTTTTGTGATTGCAGCAGTCTTAAAACGATAAAGGTGCCGGAATATATTACAACTCTTGGTCATTCAATCTTTGCAAATTGCAGCAGTCTTGAGAATGTAGAACTTCCTAATAATTGTACTGACCTGGGAAGTGGGATATTTTCTGGCTGTAGTCGTTTAAAAGGAATTCGTCTTCCTGATAGTATTACGTCCTTGCCGGATTCTGCATTCAAGGACTGTATTAACCTGGAAAATCTTGTACTTCCAGAGAGGTTGATCTATATAGGCGGCTATGTTTTTGATGGCTGCATCCGATTGACCACGTTAAAACTGCCTGAAACCTTAACCGCAATAAACGAATATGCTTTTTTTAGATGGACTGGTTTGTCATCAATCGCACTCCCAAAAGGACTTGTCTCAATTGATCAGTATGCTTTTTCGGGGTGCAGTAATTTGAAGAATCTGACTCTGCCGTCAGGGATAAAATCAATTGCCAAAAATGCTTTTACGCAGTGCAGCAGTCTTGTCAAAATAAATATTCCAAATAGTGTTTTAACAATCGGGGGAGCGGCATTTGAGAATTGTGTTGCTCTTAAAGAAATTATTTTACCCGAAAACCTGAAATTAATAGAGTATTCCACCTTTGCTTCTTGTCAGAGTCTTGAGCGTGTGGTTATTCCAAATGGCGTACAAAAGATTAATGAAGATGCGTTTTTCAAATGTGTAAATCTGAAAGAGGTGGTATTTCCAGTAACATTGACTTCGATAGGACATGAAGCATTTTCCGGATGTTCAAGCCTTGCCCACCTGGACCTGCCGAAAAATCTTGGACACATTGGACAAGGTTCATTTGCCAACTGTACAAAGTTAATGGTTATTACGCTGCAATCAGATACTCCTCCGGTTTTGGAGTGGGGTACATTCGATAACTGTCCAAAAATGACTTTTATTCGTGTACCTGCAGCCAGTCTATCGGTCTATAAAACAAATGAAAATTGGGCTCTGTTTAATCAATTTATTGAATCACAGTAGGTCTGTATTCGTAGGCTGCATTCAAAATAAAAGGTTTTATTAATTATATATTTTTAACCAATACATTGATAAACCGCTCGGAAGCCGCTGAGACTGCCCCGCCTTTTATGACTGCAATTCCCAGTTTTCTTTTTGGAAGCGGATCTTTTATGGCAATTTGAAACAGCTTGCTCCTTTTTAAATATTCCTGGGCACTTTCAAACAGTACATGCGCGATCCCCGCGCCGATCCGGGCAAATTCAACCAGAAGATCCATGCTCTCAAATTCAATTGCCGAAGAAATGTTTATTCCAAGTGATTCAAAAAAGGAATCCAGATTTTGGCGGGTTCTGCTGTCTTTATACAAGAGCAGAAATGGTAGTTTTGAAATCTCTTCGATGGTGCACATGCGGTTATTCAGGAAGCTGTATTTTTTTGAAGCAACGAAAATATCTTTGACTTCAATAAAATCGGTAATCGCAAGTGCGGGATCGGCGAGCGGCAATGAGATAATACCGAAATCGATCTCACCCGTCAGGTGCGGTGACTGCGGATATGATTTCTTTGTCCCCTTTCAGAAACTACAAATTCCCGAAAAATAATACACTATGAGGAAAGAGGTGTATCCTGTTCAAAATGGATTTCAGAATCTTCCGGTTGAAAAGCCGATGTCAACATGCTATAATTTTATCAGAAAGGATGATAGGCGATTGGATCACCAGCGCAGGGTGAAAATCGGTCCAAAAAGGGATCTTCCTGACGCAGATGGGTTATAAAAATTCCTATCATTTTGTAAACAAATTTGAAGAAGATAAGAATAATTAACTACGGATTCCCGCGCGATTATCCGCGCGCGTACGCAGATTAACGCGGATTAAGATGTGAAAGAAAAAACCACGAATTACGCGAATGTACACGAATGGAGAGTAAGGGGGTTCGCCCTTTATATAACCTGCGGCTAAACGCAGAGCTTACATGATTGTGACATAATTCCAGGGAAAAGAAGCAGGCTTCGATTTTATTATAATACTTTGCCCCAAAGTCAATAATACTTTGGTCCAACATTAACAATACTTTGCCCTAAAATCAATAAGGGTTTTGGGTGAGCAAAAAAAGGGATAAACGCTGCATCTCGCTGAATAAGAAATGACGCAATGGGCTATCGCCTATAGCGTCCGGAGTTTGAGCTGCGCTCAAACGTCCACGACTTAATCAGAAAATAAAAGACATGATTAACCAGCGCACACAGTGAACTGTATACGTATACGCGGCAGGCAGGATTGACAAGATGAAGAAAGATGTCTACGATTTTTTTGCTATTATGGTTTTTTTTATCTGAATCTGCCTTTTTTTCGTGCAACATATTACCTGCACAGGCATCATAACAATAAAAGATTTTACTTTTAATTCTTTTATATATGAAAGCCGAAAAACCTTGCAATATAATAGTGTAATTGCAATAAAAAGGAGTAGTATCTATGAAAAACCCAAGAAAAATGTCTTTTTTCGTTTTAATTGCGGTTCTTGCTGTTTCTGCCTGCGCCATCATGGGGGAACCAGGAGATAGCACGGTCTCCTACCCATGGATTACCGGGGTTACCGCACCGGTTTATGGTGGTACACCGGTAACAGAAATTACTGAAACCTACCAGTACACAGGAACAGTTTCCTGGTCTGGTGCTCCGGCAACTTTTGAAGCTTCAACTGTCTATACTGCGACTATTACCTTAACGGCAAAATCAGGATACACTTTCAAGAATGTGAGCTCAAACTTTTTTACTATATACGGAGCAACAACCGTAACAAACACGGCTGGTTCCGGTGTAGTGACTGCTGTATTTCCAGCAACAGAAAGTACATATTCTGTCACTTATAACAGTAATGGTGCTTCAGGCGGGACGGTCCCTTTAGATGACGGGACATATGCGGATGGACAAAGCATAACTGTATTGGGAAATCCGGGAAATCTGGTGAAATGCGGAAATGAAAATATTGTATGGAACACTGAACCAGATGGCAGTGGAACAACCTTTTTTGAAGGTGATTCGTTCGATGCAGGTACTGCAAATGTTGTCTTATATGCATGGTGGCCTGAATTATTCATAACAAAATGGAAAACAGACAATCCCGGCACTTCGGGAGGTACCCAGATAACCATTCCAGTGTACAGCATTGAAACATATAATTATATAGTAGACTGGGGAGATGGAAACAGCGATACAGGCGTAACCGACACAATTACACATACCTATGATTCTGCCGGCACCTATACAGTGAGCATATCAGGCACATTTCCGGGAATATACTTTAATAATTCAGGAGATGCGCAAAAATTTTTAACGATAGCGAATTGGGGGAATAAAGAGTGGATAAGGATGGATTCTGCTTATTATGGCTGTTCGAACTTTACATACACATCCAAAGACACTCCGGATCTTTCCAATGTCACAGATTTGAGTAATATGTTTCGAGGCGTGGACTCGTTTGTCGGAGATATTAGCTCATGGCATGTGAACAGTATTACAAATATGAGTCATTTGTTCTCTAACATTTTCCCATTAATTATTGACCTCAGCTCATGGGATGTGAGTAATGTTACAGATATGAGTTATATGTTTCAAGCTGATTCCGGTACAACTTTAAAAGTTGGAGATCTCAGCTCATGGGATGTAAGCAGTGTTACAGATATGAGCAATATGTTTAATTATGATGATGCCTTTAACAGTGACCTCAGCTCGTGGGATGTCGGAAATGTTGAAAAAATGCAGGGAATGTTTCATTTCGCCAGTTCATTTAATAGCGACCTCAGCTCCTGGAATGTCAGTAAGGTCAAATATTTTTCCGGGATGTTTGAACATGCCACAGCTTTTAACAACGACATCAGTTCATGGAATGTTGGAAATGCCACACATTTAAACTTAATGTTTTATGAAGCCACTTCATTTAATGGCGATCTTAGTTCATGGGATGTGAGTAGTGTTGAACACATGGAGTATATGTTTTATAACGCTTCTGCCTTTTCAAATCATGACCTTAGCGGCTGGGATGTGAACAATGTTACAGCCCATGGCGATTTTTCAACAGGATGGGGTTCCGGGAACACAGAACCAATCTGGCCGTGATGTGAAATACATTTTTAAACGCAATGCTGAGAACCCGGATAGTAATTATGCTTTCCGGGTTTAGTTCGAGTTTTTAATAATCACCCTGCGACACCCTGCACAAAGACTTCCACGAACGCTTTCATGCTGGTGATGATGCGTTCGGCGATTTGGCGGGGGAAAAGACGATAATACATGTATTACAGGATTGAAGAAGAATTAACTACGGATTTCCGCGCGTGGTTCGACAGGCTCACCATGACCGCGCGTACACGAATGATCACGAATGAAGAATAATGAAGATAGGGACTCCGCCCTTCCCTGGACATGGATGTCCAATCACTGACCAGTCTTGTTCCAAGACAGAAACCAGAAATGCTTTATCTAATAAATTACTGTTTTTAACAATGGGGTAAGCGAGAATGATTTTTCCGCTCCGGTGGAATACCGGGTATTTGCCGCCGACAGCTCCATGAAAATATATACCTTGACCGTTACGATCGCGCCCAGCGGCTCGAAGGAAATTACCGCGTTCAGTTTTCCCGCGCTTGGAGCGGTGGGGGTAATTGACCAGGAAAACCACACGATCGCCGTGACAATACCATACGGGAGCAGCAAGAGCAGTCTTGTCGCCTCGTTCACCGCTACCGGACAGTCGGTGCGAATCGGGAGCACCGTACAAACCAGCGGAGTAACGGTGAACAGCTTCGGCAGTCCGAAAGCCTATACCGTTGTCGCCGCAGATGAAACGACTCAGGATTATACCGTCACCGTGACGAACGCTCTTAATCCCGCGAAATGTTTCTGGACCTTCGGGTTTTCGTCACTTGGGGTTGCCGGGACTGTCAACGAAGCGGCTCACACAATCTCAGTGAACGTTCCCCACGGCACGGACGTGACGGGTCTTGTCGCGACTTTCTCTTACGCGGGTAATTCCGTACGCATCGGTGCCGCACAACAATTTTCAGGTGTCACCGTCAATAATTTTACCAATCCGGTCACCTATACCTCACTTTCCGAAGGTCAATGATTAAAAAAATACATTTTCTCGACATGCTTGCCCAGGCACTTGATGATGGTAATGTGA
>JAFGJO010000003.1 GCA_016929065.1 Spirochaetales bacterium
AATACACCTGTATTGTATACCTTTTAACAGGCACAGGAAAATTATTCAAACTACATACCAGGAGAATAATTTTTGTACGGCGGTTTCTTTCAACTCGGGAGTGAATCTTCCGTGTCTGGAGAGATTCACTCCTAACCGTTATGTGCAATTGCACGGTTATTTTTTTATGGAAAGATATTTTATGATAAAAAAAGTATTCTTGATAATTATTACAATTTTATTAATTTCTTGTTTTTCAGGAGATTTCGCATCTGATCAATTCCAGTTTATTAGGACTTTCGAATATAAAAGTCAATATTATTCCATATATTTCATGACTTCTGGATTTCAGGACAAAGTAACCTTTATCACTTTATACAAAGGTGTAAAACCAGATACTTCCAAAGAAAAATCTATCCTAATGGAGATGGTAAATAATAATTCCAAACGATACCCAAAAGATGCTTTTTTTGATAATAATCTGGATAAAATTGTAGTCATTTATAATGATAATAAAAAAGTATATTTTAACCTATCTAATAGATAAAGACCCGTGCAACAGCGTAGTGAATAGAAGTCTAAACGCTGCGCTGACAACAAAAAGCCACCTGTGCTGATAATTACACAAACGACTTTTTTTATTATTGGTTACTAAACATCAAGCAACTTTAAGACTTCTATTTGTTGAACGAAACCGCACATAACGCTATAAGGAATTTGATAGCGGTTTTGCCTGCTCTGTCAATACATTTGGGGCACATATTTACCGGTGCTGACAATCCATGACCTGAAAAAGAAAACATATTTATTCAGAAACAGATTAATTTCCCCTGCCTGCTTCCCGGCCGCTTCAAGCTTCAAATACTTCGCAATCTTCTCTCTATCAAATATCTTACTGTTGACAAGCTCCTTGAATGTCCCGCTCCACTCCCTGGATCGGTTGGAATACAGCTTGCATCCGTCCAGGGCGAATACTTCGCCGCCGATCAACTCGCATTGTCACTTTTTTTCGACTGTCCGTTGACCCATCCCGGTTCTTTCACTATTTTTATCTGTAAGAATTATACAAGTAAACTGAGGAGAATAAATTATGAGACTTGACAACTTTACGGTAAAAGCACAGGAGGCGATTGAAGCAGCCCAGGGACTTGCCTCACGGCAGAACCACCCTCTATTAGATGTCGAGCATCTGCTCTCCGCCCTGCTTTCGCAGGACAGCGGTATTATCGCTCCCCTGTTTGCAAAACTCGGTGTTTCTGCAACTGCTGTTCAGTCCGAGATTTCCCAGCTTTTGTCAAGAAAGCCAAAGGCTGTCGGTGACAATACCAGCACATCGCTCTCTCCCCAGATGCAGAAACTGTTTCTCAAGGCCGAAGACGAGGCCAATAAACTCAAAGACGATTATGTCAGCACCGAGCATCTGCTTATTGCTTCACTTGATGTGGTATCCGATACTCAGGCGGTGCTTAAAAAAGCGGGCATAACCCGCGACAGTGTCATGCGCGTGCTCAAGGATATCCGCGGCAACCAGACAGTCACCGACCAGAATCCAGAGGACAAATACCAGGTACTGGAACGCTTCTGCAAAGACCTCACCGCCCTTGCGCGCCGCGAAAAACTCGACCCGGTTATCGGGCGTGACGAGGAAATCCGAAGGCTTATGCAGGTTTTAAGCCGGCGCACAAAAAACAATCCGGTACTTATTGGAGAACCCGGCGTGGGAAAAACCGCCATTGTCGAAGGACTCGCGCGCAGAATTGTCTCGGGAGATGTCCCCGATTCCCTGAAAAACAAACGCGTCCTCGCCCTTGACCTGGGCGCGCTGGTCGCCGGTGCCAAGTTCCGCGGTGAGTTCGAAGATCGGTTAAAAGCAGTGATCAACGAGGTGATCGAAGCAGAAGGTTCGATCATCATGTTTATCGATGAAATCCACAATCTGGTGGGTGCCGGCCGGGCCGAAGGTTCCATGGATGCATCAAACCTTTTAAAACCTGCGCTCGCGCGCGGCGAGCTTCATGCCATTGGTGCAACCACACTCGATGAATACCGTAAATACATCGAAAAGGACACCGCCCTGGAACGCCGGTTCCAGACCGTGTTTACCAGCGAACCCTCTGTTGAAGATACAATCTCTATTCTTCGCGGGCTGAAAGAACGCTATGAAGTTCACCACGGAGTGCGTATTATGGACGAG
Organism: Spirochaetales bacterium; assembly: GCA_016929065.1. GTDB lineage: Bacteria > Spirochaetota > Spirochaetia > SZUA-6 > RPPD01 > RPPD01. The sequence continues at coordinate 2,174 of JAFGJO010000003.1, forward strand.
GCCATCATTGCCGCTGCAACACTTTCGAACCGCTATATCACCGCCAGGTTTCTGCCGGACAAGGCGATTGACCTCATCGATGAGGCTGCAAGCGAGCTCAAAATGGAGATCGAAAGCCAGCCGACAGAACTTGATCAGATACAGCGCAAGATGCTGCAGCTCAACATCGAAAAACAGGCCTTGTCAAAAGAGAAGGATGAGGCAAGCAAAGGACGGCTTACAAAAATAAAAAAAGAACTCTCGGAACTCACCGAGCGGCGGAATGCCATGGAAGTGCAGTGGCAGAATGAAAAAAAGCAAATTGAGGAAATCCGCACCCTCAAACAAAAACTTGAAGAGCTCAATATTGAAGAAACAAAATATGAGCGCGAAGGAAATCTTGCCAGGGCAGCGGAAATAAAACACGGGCATATTCCGGATCTCCAGAAAAAACTCGAGGCCATTTCAAAAAAGCTTGAAAAGGGAAACAGCGAAACCCGGCTTTTGCGCGAGGAAGTTGCCGAAGAAGACATTGCCGCCATCGTTTCAAAATGGACCGGTATTCCGGTCTCAAAAATGCTCGCCTCGGAAAAAGAAAAACTGCTCAAATTGGAATCCATTCTGGCGCAGCGGGTAGTCGGCCAGGAAGGAGCAATTCAGTCGATTGCTGATGCAATCCGCAGGAACAAAGCGGGGCTCTCGGATGTGAACCGTCCGTTCGGATCATTTATTTTCATTGGTCCCACCGGGGTGGGAAAAACCGAGCTTGCAAAAACCCTTGCGGGATTTTTGTTCAGCGATGAAAAATCCCTTACCCGGATCGACATGAGCGAATACATGGAAAAGCATTCGGTCTCAAGGCTTTTGGGAGCGCCTCCGGGATATGTCGGCTACGAGGAAGGCGGGCAGCTCACCGAGGCAGTCAGGCGCCGCCCCTACTCTGTCTGTCTTTTTGACGAGATCGAAAAAGCCCATCCCGATGTGTTTAATGTGCTGCTCCAGCTTCTTGACGAAGGCAGGCTCACTGACGGCCAGGGCCGCGTTGTCGATTTCCGTAATGCCATCATCATCATGACAAGCAACCTGGGCAGCGACCTCATCCAGACAGCGGCGAAGGTGAGCGATGTACGTGATGCAATCGACCAGCTGCTCAAGGCAACATTCAAGCCGGAGTTTTTAAACCGGATCGATGAAATCATTACCTTCAACCGGCTCACCAAGGATGACATTGGCAAAATTGTACATATCCAGCTCGCTCAGCTGCGAGACCGGATGCGGGACAAAAAGATCGAAATAAAATTCTCCAAAACCGCGCTTGAATTTCTTGTAGAAGTCGGGTTTGACCCATTGTATGGCGCGCGGCCGCTGAAACGGACGATTCAAAACCTCGTGCAGAACCCTGTTGCGAAACTGCTGATCTCCGGTGAATTGAAGGAGGGAGACACCGTGGTTGCCGACCGGATAAAAACAGCAAAGACCGATGAACTTGTATTCAAAAAGGGATAGAATGATCCGGTATCGGAAGTATGGCTTTAAACCGGCTGCTATCCTGACACCGGAAATAATGCGAATATTGACAATGTCTGGTTTGAGTCATTGGATGAGTAGGCCTTTGCCAAACACGAAAACGGGTATGTGTAACTGATTTCAAAAAGCCACTAGTTTTTTTCAACCTATCCATAGAAATTATCAAAGTATTGCGGTATACTGATACTATTCTTCTGTCAACGCATCAAAAAGTATAAAATAGCATTATCAGAGGTGAAACCTGTGCGAAAAAACACCATAATTCTTATTTTTTGCAGTTTGATTATTATCATGTTTTCAGCCTGTGATCTTCCCGCGATCCCCAGCGGCTGGCAGCCGCCTTCAGCACCTGCAGCTCCGGCAATTACGCCACAGGATGCAGGCTTATATATTTCCTGGGGAAAAGTATCCGGTGCCTATTCCTATGAAGTCTGGTATGGAACCGTCAATGACTCAGGCCTTGCCAATCAATACATAAAATCAACTCCCCTCACCTTTGTCTCTATTTCGGGACTGGTAAATGGGACCGCCTATTATATCTGGATAAAATCGGTCAACAATTACGGAGCAAGCGGATTTTCACCTGTCAGCACAGGCACTCCCGGAGGCAGCACAGGATCGCCGCCGTCTGCTCCAGGAACTTTAACCGTAACCTCCGGCGATACTCAATTGACTGTTACATGGACAGCTGTCCCCGGTGCCACATTCTACGAGGTCTGGGGAAATGGAATCGATGATTCTACTTCCGCAGTGCAGTGGCCGGCAACCTTTACTACGACCACGGCGGTATTAAACGGTATCCCAAACGGGACACTTACCTATATATGGCTCAGGGCGGGAAATGCATACGGAACAAGCGGGTTTTCACCATCAGCCAGCGGGACGCCGCAAGCACCGGTCATTCCCGGCGGCTGGACCGAAAGGACAGTGCCCGGTGTCATGGGCGGGAACAGCTGGAGAAGTATTAAAACTGCTAACAACGGCGAAACCATCGTAGCCGGCGACATGGCCGGGCGAATATTCATTTCCCCTGATGGAGGAACCACATTCACAGTGAGTGCCCCAAACGCCCAGGCAGTTGACATTGCCCTTTCTGCAGATGCAGCAGTCATTGCACTCGCTACTTCAGCAGGATATATAAAAACTTCAACTGACAACGGGTTGACCTGGATAAACCGCACCAGCTCCGGTTTCCGTCAATGGAGAGCAATCACAAGCTCAACGGACGGCACTTCGATGGCTGCAGCAGCCGGAAACGGTCTTGTGTATACCTCTTCTGACAGCGGGACAACATGGACTGCACGGGCCGGTTCCGGAAGCCGGGACTGGTATTCACTCGTTTCTTCAAGCGACGGTACATTCATTGCGGGTGCAGCCTATAATGGTTATATTTACACGTCAGCAGACAGCGGTGTGACATGGACAGAACAGACAGGTGCAGGCACCCGGATGTGGTATTCGATAGCCTGTTCAAGTGACGGCTCAATGCTCTGCGGGATTACCTTTAGCGGGTATGTCTGGGTATCGTCAGATTCAGGAGTTACCTGGACAGAGCAAACCGGTTCCGGTTCAAGAACATGGTCATATATCACCTGTTCAGCAGATGGAACCATGATTGCTGCTACTGCGTCGAACGGGTATATTTATACTTCTTCTGATGCCGGAACAACATGGACTGAACAAACCGGATCAGGGTTCAGAAGCTGGGAAAAAATCACCTGCTCTGATGATGGAAACATTATCACCGCATTTGTTTATCCGGGATATGTGTACCGTTCGACAAACAGCGGAGCAGCATGGACCGAATTATCCCTCTTTGGCCAACGGACATTCGAATCCATTGCCGTTTCCTCGGATGGGAGCATTATGGCTGCGGTGATTCCCTACGGATATATTTATACATCAACAGACTCCGGTGCCTCCTGGACCGAGCAAACAGCCGCAGGTGTTCAGCCATGGGGATCTGTCTGCATGGCAGATGATGGATCACGGATAGCAGTAGCTGCAAACGGCGGATACATATACACCTCAACCGATTACGGCGTGTCCTGGACCGCCCAGACATCTGCAGGAAATGAAAACTGGACGGCAATAGCCTGCTCGGCGAATGGTCAAATACTGGCCGCAGCCCGCCTCAACAGCTATATCTACCTTTCCTTAAACGGCGGAACTACATGGACTGCATATTCGGCCAGCGGGAGCCGGTCATGGAACGCAATCGCCTGCTCGTCTGACGGAACATTTATTACAGCAGCGGTCAGTGGCGGATATATATACACCTCAAATGACACAGGGGTGACCTGGACCGAGCAGACAAGCGCGGGAAGTGAATTCTGGAGAGATATTACTTGTTCTGCCGATGGGACAACCGTCATTGGAGTCGCAGGCTGGGATGTCATGATATCTTCGGACAGCGGTGCAACCTGGGCAGCGAATGCAACGGCCCCTTCATCCACATGGAATACTGTCAGCTGTTCGGATACCGCCGGAGTTATTATAATCGGAACAACAGATTATCTCTATATCTCGAACAATAGCGGCTCAACGTGGACTCAACAGACAGCAGCAGGCAACCGGAACTGGGCATCGTCAGCATGCTCCTCTGATGGCAGCATCAAGGTCGCAGGCTGCATGAGTTATATGAATCTGTTTACCAGTCCGTAACATGAAACACCATGCTATTTTTGACCTGGACGGAACGCTGCTTGATACCGAACGCATCGCAATTGCCGCTCTTAAAAAAGCCTTCAGACAATACGGCTATGAGGCCGATGACCGGTCGCTTCACCAATGCATAGGAATCAGCAGGCCGGACACCACCGCGCTGTTCAGCAGGCTCTTCCCGAAAGCGCCCATGGACAGGGTACTTGAACAGATGCACGAAGAAATTGATAAAGCGGTTGCAGAACACACTCTTCCGGTAAAACAGGGAATTTCCAAACTTTTGGAAGCACTCAAAACAAAAGGCTGTAGAATGGCAGTCGCCACCTCTACCCCGTTTGCCATTGCTCAAGAAAAACTCGAACAGAAATATCTCATGTCATATTTTAAAGTATTGATCGGCGGAGACATGATCACAAACGGGAAACCCGCCCCGGATATTTTCCTTTTAGCTGCAGAAAAACTTGATGCAGACCCGGATGATTGTCAGGTATTTGAAGATTCAGGTCCGGGCATCCAGGCTGCCCATGCGGCGGGCATGCGCGTTATCTATATAAAAGATATCGCCCGGCCGACGGAAGAAGCATTGCAGTTGTGCTTTCGTAAATTTGAGAATGCCGATGAGGTGCTCACCGTGATTGATTCCCTGCTTTAAAACCAAACAGAGAAAGTTGCCTGCGGCCCGATAAAAAATCCTGACGAGATCAGCCTGGCTTTCCCGCCGACACCAATTGAAAATCTGTTTATCTGGTAATGAAGCGAAAAAGAAAAGGTATGGAAATCCCCTTTTTCATCGAGCGAGCCAAGATAGTACGCCTCGGTATAAAAATTATACGGGAAAAACAGTTTCAGGACCGAAGTGAATGAAAAACGAAATGATTCTTCGAAATAAAGGAATCCGACAGCGGTACTAAAGAGGACAGACTGAAACGGGATGGTTATCCCGATATTTCCAGACAACAATATTTCATACCCGTTTGCGGTCCCGGGGACATATTGAAAATACAATGAAGTATAGATCCGCCTGAAAATTATATTTAAATATGTATCTGTCGCAAATGTTCCCGATGCATCAGCCGGATAATAAATACCCTCTGTGGTGCATTCAATGAGATACCACTTGCTCGTTCCGTCTTTTTCAATCAAAGTCGTGGAATCGGCATAGGGAAAATCTGCGTACTCCGCCGGCCCCACAATAAAGAAGAAAGGGATAAGCCAAAGCCAGGAGACACACGTCTCGTTTGACAAAATACAGTTGCAGCCCTCCATTATATTACTGCATGTCCGGTCTTCCGAGGTATCGGCATATGATGACAAGGATGCAGTACAGAGGAACAGTATGAAACAAAATATTTTGTATCCGGAATTCATAATTCCCTCACTGTAAAATAACCAAAATCCGCATATGATGATATTTCTGTGCGCAAATTTTTTATTGCAAATAAACCGATTTTCGCACCGACCCAGCGTCCGGGAGAGGCAGAGAACGTATCGCCCAGCATCCTGAACATGTTTCCGTCAGCACTCCAGGAAAACCGGCATTGTGCATGATAATCTACATTCAAACGAAACCATATGGTCCCTGAGTTTACCCGGGGGCCGTCAACCCATACTTCCTCCGCACAGAGGTGTCTTTCCTCCTGTGCGGCGACACTGCCGGCGGTGTCAACAGAAACACTTTTTGTGCAGAAACGAATTCTGTAATCTTTATCCTGTTTTTCTATAACAATATACGCATACGCATTGCCGAGAACGGCCAATCCCGCCGCAGCGCCCGGGATGTCGGCATGCAACGCCACACATGTTTCAACGGTAAATAAACGGGCGGGAAATTTCTGGCACAATACTGCCGGATGGTTTCTGATGCAAAACGGCATATCAGGGGATATCGCCTGTGCATGCAGCCTGAGTTTTTTTTCGGACGGCAGGCATGTATACCAATCCTGTTCCGGATTTGCCTCCCATTGCCATTGCAGGCCAAGCGAGTTCCCTGAAAAATCATCGTTCACAACCGGAGAATATACAGGCCATATTCTTCCGACATCAGGCTTTTTATATTTCATGACCGGCTCTCCCCTGCCCTGACTATCCTGATTAATACCGATCACCGGCCAGTCATCTTCCCACCATACCGGCTGGAGATGCGAAATCCTGCCGAATGCACCGGCATCCTGAAAGTGGAGAAACCACCATTCCCCGTTTTGTGTATCTACCAGAGCACCCTGATGCGGGCCGTTCACCGCAGTGCTTCCCTGATGCAATACAATTTTATCTTCATACGGCCCCCAAATATTTCTCGACCGCAGCACGGCCTGCCATCCTGCCGGCACCCCTCCTGCCGGGGCAAAAATATAATACCATCCGTTCCGCTTGTACAGTTTTGGGCCCTCGATAGTGGGATGGGTTGCCGTACCGTCAAAAATGCATTTTCCCTCACCCAGGAGAACGCTCCCGTCCGGATGCATCGGCGATAAATGCAGCATGCTTTTCACACCAATACGGGAATAGGCAAAAGCATTGACAAGGTATGCCCGGCCGTCATCATCCCAGAAAGGACACGGATCAATCCACCCCTGGCCATCGCGGACACAGACAGGCGGGCTCCACTCCGCTGCGGGATGCACGGCAGTTGACATGAAAATGCCTTCATCGGGCAGGGGAATATACACATAATATTTGCTGTTATGAAAACGGATCGACGGGGCCCACACCCCCCTGCCGTGCTGCGGCTTGCTGTATTCCGGAAAAGGAATGCGGCCGATAACATGATTGATGATTTTCCAGTTCACCAGGTCGTATGAATGAAGGACCGGGACGCCGGGAACCGAATTGAAACTCGAAGCGACAAGAAAATAGTCAGCGCCTGTCCGTATCGCATCGGGATCCGAATAATCCGCATGAAGAATTGGATTCCTGTAGGTTCCGTCTCCATTATCGGCCAGCCATATGTGCTGATCAAATGAGGCCATACCCCGCTATTTCTTCTTTTTCAGGGATTCATACGTCAGCTTGAGCAGCTCGATCGTATCGATGACTTCCGGGCGCAGGGAAAAATCCAGCTTTTTGTAGTCTTCCCGCGTCAGTAAATAGAATTTATAGTGATCACCTTCATCATCCAGAAAACGCTGCCGCCGCTGCTCCCAGTTAATATCTTCGGTCTCATCAATATCAATCACCGTATACTCGTATTCTTCATGGTACACACTCGTTCCCAGATAACTGCGGTGGGTAATTGATTCGCCTTTTCCCTCGAGCTTCTCGCGTTGTTTCAGCTCAATGACGATTTCATTTTCTTCTGCATCAAAAGACCAGGTCCCCTTGTCGCGGAGCGGATCCTGAAACAGGACGGTATTATCCGGAAAAAAATAGAACGTCCCATCGTCTTTTCGCCCTGCGGCCAGCCTGAATCCCGCAGGGGTTTTGAATTCCCTGTTTTTTTCCAGCAGGTCCTTGAAATAGGCTATTTCGCCGGGCACATACTGCCGGCCGTTTGATAAAAAACCTATTTCAGCTATGCAGGTGATATTGGCATCCCCGCCGGAGTAGACATCAAGAATCGTGAATGAACAGGACCTGATTTTGCGCATGGAGAACGAAAAGCTTTTTGTTGTCATTCCGTCATCAAATTCGACTTCGACCGGCGGTGAGTTGTCGCTGAAGCTCACCTTCAGCCGTTTCACCCTGTTATAATTACTGTATTTTTCCGGGTCAAAACAGCCGGGTGCAATAACAATGGCATCAACCTCGATCTCATTTGCAAAATGAATATCGATCCAGTCTCCGAATCCGGGACCTTTTGAGCTTTCAGCCCAGAATGTCAGGGGGTCACTGTCATATGCCATGATCGGATGATAATGGAAAATATTCTCCGGCTCATTTTTTATATAGCTGGTCGCATAGAACCCTGCTGTTTCCACGGTATCGCCGAATTGCGGACCGCAGGAGAACATACAGAGAACTGCTGCAGCGGTCAAAACTATCATTTTCATGCTGTTTTCCCTCAAGTTTGTTATGATATTCTCCGGAACTTTAAAAACATTTACAATGAACCCTAAGCATAGCAGAGTGCATTTTCATATTCAAGATTTTTTGCATTTTTTATTGAACTATTTAATAATATTTTTGGAAAGCAAATACCTGTCAGTTTTTTAAATAGAGGGTTATTTCTTTCTATCGGGGTATATGATATATACAATACAGGAGACAGATGATTTTATGATAAAAAAGATTCCTTCATTGTACCTCTGCGGTGATTCAACAATGGCCGACAATTTTGCAGATACCTATCCGCAGACCGGCTGGGGACAGGTTTTGCCCCGCTTCTTTTCTTCCGGGGTATTGATCGAAAACCACGCAATAAACGGCAGAAGTTCCAAAAGTTTTCTGAAGGAAGGAAGATTAAAGCCTGTCGCTGAAAAAATCAAATCCGGTGATTATCTGTTTATCCAGTTCGGGCATAATGATGAAAAACCCGATGAAGCCAGAAAAACAGATCCCAGGACATCCTATAAAGAATGCCTTTTCCATTTCATCCAGTCTGCCCGCGCTGTAAACGCAATTCCTGTGCTGATCACTTCCATCCATCGCCGCAAATTCGACGATGAGAATAAAATCATCAACTCGCACGCGCCCTATCACATCGCCATGAAGGAACTTTCTGAAAAAGAAAACGTCATTCTGCTCGAACTTGGGGAAAAAAGCCGGGAGCTTATTGAATCTCTTGGACCGGATAAGTCAAAAAAACTGTTCATGAACTTTAAAGAAAACATCCACCCGAACTTCCCCCTCGGAAGCACGGATGACACCCACCTCACCGAGGAAGGCGCCGTTGCAATTGCCCGGTGCGCGGTAGAAGAAATCAGACTAAAGATTCCCGCACTTGCAGCATATATTGCAGAACGGGCCCCGTCAGCATGAAAAAAAGGAAGCCGGAGAATCAGAAACATGGCACCATGGATATTGAAGGTAATATTCCATATTAATTACAGCATGCCCTTGATCCCGATATATCCCTTGAGCATCCACTGATCACTCTCTGCATCATTTGAAAAATCCCTGCTTCCTTCGAGCTCGATGATAAAATATATTGAATTGTTCGAAGTCCAGTCAAAATGAACCAATCCACCTGCGTGAATGACATACACATTTTCATCAAGCAGCACACTGCCTGCGGCAAGCGCCTGGCGCATAAAATAATATTGTACACCGACAGCAGGCACCAGTTTGATATTGACATACTTATTTACCGAGAAATTGCCCGTCGCGGTCATGATTACATTGATATTGTTTTCACTCATCTCCTCATAAAACAGAAGTGCGGTGATATACCGGTTCGCATCTGAAATCCGCAACAATGCCTCACATTCCAATTCCCACTGGAGAAAAAAATCAAACAGACTGCTTATTTTTGCGGAAGCAGCTCCAACGAAGTCCTGACGGGTCTGAATGCTGTAGCCTCCGCCAAAGTTGTACAGATAATATTCATACCAGTTTTCCCATCCGCCGCCCAACCTCAGGGTGTATTCTGTAAGTGCATCCGGGGAATACTGAAACCCTGTTTCTGCACCCAGGAAAAACACGTCTTCATTATCTGCACTGTGCATCCGCCAGTTTCCCGCCGCAGAAACATAGGGCTGCAGTTCATCACGTTTTGTTGAAAATGTATATTTCAGCTGCCAGTTCGGTTCAAAAAACGGGTTGTCAACAAGTGTTCCCTGCAAAGAAGATTCAATGCCCCCCTGAAGCACAATCCTGCTGTCCCCGATATTGAATCCTGCTTCACAAGACACCACCTCCTCATCGAGGAAGTATGTGGCACTGTCAAACAAGAAACCTGCGTTCCCCCCGGCAAGCAATGAAAAATACCCGATATCACCCAGCAGGCTCCTCATGCTCAGCCTGGCATCAACAACGGTCGCCAGCAGTATTTCCGACGGGAGCAATGTCTCTGAACTCATAAACGGCTTTATCCCCGCGCCAAAAACAACAGACGGGTATTCCGCAAAAAGCAGCAGAGTGCAGAGCCCAAACAAAATAGTAAACATGCATTTTTTCATCATAAAAAAACCTCGTTGTTATTCCTGCAATTTAATAGAGTACCCGTTCCTCAAGGAGCATGATTGATTTTACCCGCGGAATTTCCTGCAGGATGCGCTGCTTTACCTTGTCCGGTGAAATGTATTTTACCCTGGCCTTGATAAACAGATCGGGAATCCCGGCAAAATCCTTTCCGGGGAGGGAAGAAGAAAGTGCTGCTTCTGCTATTTCAACAGCGTCAGAGCCGTCAAGGCCCCATTTGGTTAATGAAACATACATCTCGGTAATAAAACGAAAATCCTGCCAGCGGTGCACGCACGCAGCGGTTATCCGCACCACATGACTCTCCGGTACATTGGCTGACAGGAGCAATCGGGTGTGAATCCAGATTGTTTCCCCGGATTCTGGCTCAAGTGAAGGATCCGCCTTTCTGAGTATTGTCCGTGCCTGCAAAAAAAGCTGCTGTTCCGTTTTCAAAACATCCAGAACCCGTTGAAATGCAACTTTTTTTGCAATCCCCTCTTTCAACCGGGAGATGACAAGCCGTGCCGGTATGCCGTCCTGTTCCATCCCGGCAAAACAGGATTCAAGCATTTCCTTTTCCTGAACTGAGTACGGCGATCCGGAAATGATGTCCCGGACAGTATCTTGTGCATAGCCATTAATTGAGAAAAATATAATAAAAAAACAACATATGCACATTACATGGCGTCTGTTTTGTGTCACCGTGGTTCCTTTTGCCGCCTTTTCTTCTTTTTTGTTCATCATTATCATGGAACATTTTCCCGTCATTCATAAACAGGAAAATGCCAACAAGAACCGCACTTGTTCCGCACGGCCCTTGTTGACGTGGTTCATCATGTAAGGAAAATCAGTAATTAATGCCCGGCACCTGCATAGCGGTGCTGACTGCCTGCTCCTTCCCGTACTCTTTTGGTGAGCCGTTCCATTATTTTCTCCTGCTGTTCCTCAAGGCCTTCCTTGCAGAGCTCATCACGAATCCGCTCACGGATCATGTCACCAGTCCCGGTTTCATTATCCGCGTTCTTCCTGTCACGCAATTTCTCTGCAACTTGTTCACTGACGCCCAAAGCGGTAATGGTGATATTCCGGCGTTTGAAACCCAACGCCTCCATTTCAACCCCCATGGCACCAAGATGGTATGCCAGCTGAACCTGCTCCTCTGCCATCAGCCGCAGCTGCTTCTGCTTGCAATAGTGCAGGGCCAGGGCGACCATCTCTGCGTCACCATTTTCCAGGGCGTTCCAGTTCATCAAATGCGAAGCGATGACAAATTTTCCGGTTTCCTCATCGTTCCATCCGTATGCCTTCAATTCACGGCTCAATCGGAAAATAAACCCGTTTTCCTCTGCCGAAAGTGCCGGCACGGCAAACAGCGAGAAAACTGCCGCTGCCAATATTAGTTTTACAATCCTTTTATTCATAGATTCCTCCATAGTTTATTGTTTTCGGCTAAATTCCCAGAACGGAATTCTTCCCGCCGAATCCATCATCTACCTGCAGGTTTGATTTTGGATCGGGAACCCATTTGTCCCCGTCTATATAAAATTGATATCGATATTCGTTATTTTTTGTCAGTTCAAGCTTGATCTCCCACACCCCGTCGCGGTCAGGATCGGCAAGCTGATGTGCGTTCGGATCCCAGTCATTCCAGTCACCGACCACTGCAACCGAGTGTGCCTGAGGGGCCTCGTACACAAGATGGATGGTAATTTTTCCCGGTTCTGCCGGAAACTTGAAAAGCCCTGCAATAAACAGCACGACGATGACAGATGCCGTAGCGATAGCAGCCGGGATAAAACCTTTTCGGAGCCGGTATACTGCGGTTCTGATATTTTCCAATAATAAGCCGGTTGTTTTTTCTTCCGTCAGTTTCTTCATCACTTCTTGAGTAAAGTCCTTCGGCAGCTGCACCGGAGTCCAGGGACGGCTGGTGCACAGAACAGCAGCTTTATATGCATTGCTGCACGAATTGCATTGTCGTGCATGTATTTCCAGCACTGCCGGAAAATTTTGCTGATTTCCGTCTTTCAGCCATGCATCAAGGACTCGTGTAAATTCAGTGCAATTCATTTTCTGCTCCCTGTCTCTATATACTCTCATTTGATGCATCCGGTTTCACTTTTTTTACAATATTTTTGATTATTGCCTGTTTTGCCCTGAATAAATTCGTTTTTACAGTTCCCTCGGGAATTTTTAATACAACTGCAGTTTCTTTTACCGAAAGATTCTCGATTTCCCGTAGCACAAACACTTCACGATATTTTCCGCTGATTCGGGAAAGCGCGGCGTGGATCAATTGTTCCTCTTCATTCCGGATGATCTGCAGTGCGGGATCTGTCTCCAATGCGGGTGCCTGTTCAATGTTTATTTGTTCCTGCTTGTAATCATTTTCTGCGGATTCACGATTTTTCTTTTTTTTATACCGTGTCCGCAGATGATTGATTGCAATTGTGTAAACCCATGGCAATGTTTTATTACCCATTTTGAACTTATGAAGTGATGTAAATATTTTGATAAATATATCCTGAGCCGCCTCCCGGGCATCGTCTCTGTTTCCCAGCATCCGAACACACAAAGAATGCACAACCGGTGAATACCGGTCGACGATGACCCGAAACGCATTCCTGTTCCCGCCCAGTGTCTCATGAATTGCAGCGAGTATCTCTGTTTCATGCCCGTCTGAAGAGCGAATTTCGTCATGCGGATGCAGTTCGCTCACCTGGGCGGCTCCTTTTGAGTATGCATACTACTACTGTATACCTTTTTTTCAGGATATGGTTTCAATTATTTTGCAAAACATTTGTTTTTTTTCCACAAAGGTGTAAAATTCACATATGGAGGAGAACTTATGACCAAAAAACTCATCGTATCATTTTCTATTATATTGTTAATAAGTTCAGTGGCTGCCTTTGCCCAATCAGAAAAAACACCCCCCCCGGGTGAGCCCGAGGACCCGGGATTTACCTTTGCCCTCGGACTGACCCTTGGATACAGTTCATTCGGCGATGACGAGTCATACCAGAAACTCGGGCTTCGGCCTGATTTCGGATACGGCAAATTCGGTCTTGGGCTTGCGCTGGACCTGCACTACCGCTTTGTAGACGGCGTGCTTGATTTCAGAAGCGAGGACTGGGTTCCCGATGCCGAACATTCTTTTTTTGACATTTATCTGCCCATCTTCCGGTATATCCGCTACGGCCAGAAAGGCGAACCGATTTTCGCCAAAATCGGCGCTATCGAAGACCTCACGCTGGGGAATGGCTTTATTATGTACAATTACTCAAACGCTCTGTTTCTGCCCGAGACCCGGATCACCGGGCTGGCCTTTGACCTTGACGGCCGTTTTTTTGACTTCCCGCTCATCGGTTTTGAAACCGTTATCGGCAATCTTGCAGCGCTTGACGTCATGGGTGCCCGCTTTTATATACGTCCTATGTATTACCTTGAACTGCCAATTCTGCCGATGCTCCAGGTCGGCGCCAGCTATGTCATCGACCGTGCCCCATTCAAATGGGTGACGGATACCTATGCGGCCGCAGAAGGATTTCCCGACCCGGACGCTGAATATGTTGACGCGTTCGGCATCGATTTTATACAGCCGATACTCACACAAGCCCCCGTCACCTTTGCTTTTTTCGGCGATTTTGTCTGGCAGAACAAGGGAAGTTCCGTCGGCGGAATGACCGGTTTCGGCGGAAAACTTATCGATATTTTTGTCTACAATGTACAGGCCCGGTTCGTCGGGGAAAATTTTATTCCGGTCTACTTTGACCAGACTTACGATATTTCTCGTGCGGTGAAATATCCGCTTATCGAAAACGGATCATCACCGGGGTTTGTCGGATGGTATGCCTCATTGGGGACAAACCTCTTTGATTTGTTTATCCTCACTATTTCTGTTGACGGCCCGTTTGCGGAAGTTGACGCCGCGAATCCCGACAACTACCTGAATTACCCGCATCTGCGAGGGGTCCTCACCCTAAAAGAAGGGCCGCTTGCGGGATTCAGCGCTGACCTGGTCTATGACAAAACCTTACTCGGCCACAGCGGTGATTTTTTTGGCGATCTGGTTGATCCGGAAGGCGCCCTGACCACCGTAAAACTGCATTACAGCTTTGGGCCGGCAATCATTACACTGCTGTATGAAATCCGGTATGTACCGGATGCTGTCGGCGATCCATGGGTAATTACCTCGGGGCTTGAGAGCTCGGTTGTTATTCCATTCTAAAGGAGGTACAGATATGAAAAGATATATAATTGTTTTACTGACGATATTTTTCTTTCTGGCAGGAACAACCGCATTTGCAGCGCTTCCGGTTCTTGCCTATTTCGAAAACGAAAGCGGAGGGCTCAGGCTCATTCTCCCGAACGGGACCGCACTCTCCGGTGACAAAATAGAATATGGTATGGACATCCCCATCGGGACGACTATCATCACCGAAAATAGCGACTTTGCAGAAATTTCGCTTTCAAACGGTTCTATTATCAAGATTCATGAAAATACAAATTTCAAGGTTCTGACGATACAGGGCGAAAACAACGCAGCGAAAAGCTCATTTGACATGCAAGTGGGGAAATTCCGCACAGTCGCCGGAAAAAAAACGGGCAACGAACAATATGAATTTAAAACCCGTACGGCAGTCTGCGGTGTACGCGGGACCGATACCGGTGCCGAATCCCTGATTGATCCGGTGACCAGGTCGTTTCTGCCGTCAAAAGTATTTGTCTTTGACGGCGAAGTACTCGTGACAAAACTCGACGAGGCGGGAAAGGCTTTGGGAGATGTTGTCGTAAAAACCGGACAATGGTTTGATTCCGGAGCCGCTGAATTACGGGCACAGATCATGTCTCCTGCAGTTCTTGAGGGATTTAAAAGCGGCCTAGACTTTAAAAAACTGCTGCCGGATAAAGTTCCGGGCCACACGACTGCTGCAGCCGACACCACTCCCCCGGCGACAACCGGCACAGGAACAACCCCTCCTCCCGAAACGACTCCCCCGGCAGAAGATCCCGAGTGGGTAAAGGCGATCAAGGATATTATCGGCCTTGAAATCGGAACGGTCACCATCGGAGGCGACACCTATGCAAAGGCGGTACTGACTCCGGTGTTCAATTTCGGCAAACTCAAACTCGCCTTGTACCTCCCGATCATTTATCAGACAAACATGTTCGATGCAGCTGACTGGTACAAACCGGACGGTAACTGGGAATGGTCTTTCGGAACTGATGAGAGTTTCGGCGACGACTGGATTGCGCGGTCCGGCGATTTTCTCTATGACCTCGTGCTGAAAATCAAAGGCCTTGAATACGGTGACAACCGTGATGATTTTTATATCCGCATCGGCAGCCTGAACACGTTTACCATTGGCCACGGGACAATCATGCGCAATTATGCCAATGACTCCGACTTCCCGGCAATCCGGCGCATTGGCTTCAACCTTGGCGTGGATACCGGCCCGTTCGGGTTTGAACTCATTTCCAATGACCTTGGAATGGCCGCAAAATACGAGCCGGAGGTTTTGGGTACCCGCATCTATGTAAAACCGGCGTATCCGTTTGAACTCGCCTTCGGCCTCACAGTCATCGCCGACCTTGACCCGGCAAAAGACATTCCGAATGTCGGCGACCCGATGTTCTTCAACACCGGCCTTGATGTCGAACTGCCGATTGTCACATCAGACGCCCTGGATATTGTGCTCTTTGCCGATGCCTCGGTCATGATCCCCTACTTCAGGGAAGAAGTACCGGGTGCTCCGACCATTCCGTCCGGATTCGCCACTGATGCCCTCTGGCATGGGGCTCCCGGCGAAGAATCATTGAAAAATTACGGAATTACCGCCGGCGCCCTGGGAAATATTCTGTTCTTTGAATGGCGCCTGGAGGGACGGTACTATACTGGAAAATACCGGCCGGCATTTTTTAACGCAATTTATGACCGCGTGAAATATGATTATATCAACGAGGTCATTTCGTATCTTCAGGATCCGGGCACGGCAGAGAACAATGTCACCACCTTTGGTGTTTACGGAGAGGGGTCTTTCGAGATCCAAAAAATATGTACACTCACCATGGGGTATCTGCTTCCGCTTGAGTTCTCTGAAAGCGGTATCGGGTATGCGGATGATGATTATTTTATCATCAAATTTGAACTGCTGCCGAATGTTATCCCTATTGTCGGCATATTCGGATCGATCTCCTATGAGAGAACAAAATTCGTCACCGGTTTTTCCGGCGGGCTTCCGGAACTCTTTGACTCCAATACAGTGGTCAGGACAACTATCGGGTATCCTGTCGCTGAGGGCCTGAATATTCTGCTGCATTACACCACGACCCAGATACCCAACGAACTAGGAATCCTGGAACTCCAGCATGCATTGACCATCGAGACGGTGATTGATTTTTAAAAAGGAACATTATTTATGGAAAGCCCCCGAACAGTCGGGGGCTTTTTTGTCGAGGAAAGCGGGAAAAGAAGAAAATATATAAGGAATGCATGAATACAGGAAAAGGAGTGAAACAAGACCGAACTTCGCGTTGCATCGGGGAATTCCAATGCACTCTCGTTTTACCATAAGCTCGGCTTTGCAGAATATCTGAAAGTAATGCATATTGATATTTGATTGTTACAAGGATATAATTCAGTAACAGTATTAAAAATAACTGGATCATAGGATGCAAGACACGTTCGAAAACAAACTGAAAGAATTGACAGACGACCAGCTGATTGATATCGTTATTAACTATAAAAAATATCATTACCCTGATGATTCTCCTGATATTGCCATGACTATTCTGAAAAAAAGAACCGTTCCGAAAGAAAAAATTGAACTCCTGGCTGAAAAATACATTGTGGAAAAGCAGGAAATAAAATATGAAAAACAGGAACTTTCTACGCTGTTGAAAGATTATGTTAAATATGCAGTTTTCACGTATATATTTGTGGTCACAAACTATCTCCTGATCATATTTCTTCCGGTACTGTTTTTTCTGGTGTTTGAACCGGTTGCAATCATTATCGCGTTTGCCATTTTCATTATCACATATATATTTTACGCACTGACAATTAATAAATATATCATCTTTCGCTCTATAGCAGACGGAATGAATGTCAACAAGCTGATTAATTTTTTTTATTACGCGATCGGGTATGCCGTATCGCCAATTGTCCTTATATACAACTATTTCCAGATGAAAAAAGCCATTAAAGAATTGGAAAAGGATTATTAAAATTGGAATATTCATTCAATACAATGACAAATGAAGAACTCACTAATATAGTAATCAAAAATGTTTACAATGATTTTTCAAAAGAAGACCAGCAGAGCGCACTCTATGAGTTGAAAATTCGGAATTTATCTCCGGAGATAATCACTGATCTGGAAGTAAATTATATAGAAAAAACCGATAAACAGAAATACAAGGTAACCGCATTAAAAAAACATTTCAGAGGGTTTGTATTCTTTACTGGTTTTGAATTTCTTTTTTTTATTCTCTATATTTTCAGCGAGGATATCAGCAATGCATTACTGAACATCTTCCCTCACAGCATAGTATTTATTCTATTCATGCTGGTTATTGCCGGTTATTTTCTGTCACTGACACTGGCAGCCAGACAGGACTTTCTGTTCCGGACGACAGCTGCCCCCCATAAAAAGTTGACAATGCTCAGCCCCCGGATTCTCTTATTTTTCTTAATCCCGCCGGTGATGATCATTTATTCAGTAATTATAATGATCCTCATATTTCACAGGGAAAATAAAAAGCTGTGACCCCAACCGCAACCTATTACGACACACTGCGAGTCCCTTCTTCCGCCTCTGCAGAAGAAATAAAATTCGCATTCCGAAAAATGGTACAAAAGTGCCATCCCGACAAACACAATAACTCGCCTGAATCGCAGGCACAGTTTGTCATGATCCACAATGCCTACAGCGTCCTTGCCGATTCTCAAAAGCGCCGGGAATATGACCTGTATATAAAAACGAGCAGCACATTTAAAACCAGGATGCAAGGAGACCTGAACGCCGCCGCACTTCCGGGCAGGCCCGGCGATATCTACCGCAGCAATGAGGAATTATTGGCTCACCTCAACTATCTGCTCTGGGATATCGAGGATCTAATCCGTGACGATAAAAGCATTCTCCGGGAAAAGCCTGGGGGAGATGATTCTCCCCAATTTTATGTGCTGCGGGTCCTTGCCTTTATTGACAAATGGATTCTGGAACAGGCCGGATACGGCGACCACTT
The DNA here is from genome assembly GCA_016929065.1 of Spirochaetales bacterium. Taxonomy (GTDB): domain Bacteria; phylum Spirochaetota; class Spirochaetia; order SZUA-6; family RPPD01; genus RPPD01. The sequence continues at coordinate 20,648 of JAFGJO010000003.1, forward strand.
TATGGAGGCCCGGCAACTACAAAAACGCGACCCGTCTGAATATATTCACTCAATCGGGAAACCAGGCCAGGGGCATCAGCCGTTTACAAACATGAAATACTATTTTTACAATATTCGCGTCCGGATCGACAAGTTTTTGAGCATGGTCACCGCACGTGAACTTGTTGCAAAAATCAAAGGCCATGACATGATGCTTCTTGACTGCATTATTGAGGCACAAAACTATACAGTGCATTTTGTAAGCTATTTGTTTCAATTGCAGAAACAGGAAATGCCCGCAATCCCGCCCTTTGCACATTCAAATCCATGTTTTACAGAGTAATTGCGCAGAGGGCATCTTGAAACAGCACATGTAAAAAACAATTGTTTTTCCCTTTGATACAAATTAACATTACAGGTAAATGAGAAAGTCAGAGATCAGCATCAATCAAATTATGAGTTTTAAAAAAATCCTTTCCTATAAGCTCAAACCGCGCGAATTGGAATCGCAATACAGAGAGGAGACCCTCAAGCACAACAAATACCAGTCATTGTTTATTTCGGTGTTCATGATCGTCATTCTTGCGGGGTTTGCCCTGCTCGATTCAATCACACTCCCCCGGAATAGTGAACTGGTGATTATCCTTATTACGAGAATCAGTGTTGTTGTCCTGTCTATTCCCGGAATCTTCTTTGTCATACGTCTGCGACTGCCCCGGCAGCTTGATGCAACTGCATTTCTCTGGACAATGCTGGTGATTACGCACCTTCTGATTGTCGGAGTCCTGCACGAAACAAATTTTATGATCCTGATCATTTGGGATATTGCTGCAATTATTACCATTTATTTTGGTGTTCCCATGCCGCTCTCTGCCCAGATAACCGGCGCCTTGTATCTCACCGCGGGCAGTTCATTACTGTATCTTGTGATCAAGCATATCTTCCCGGAACCGTTTGAGATAATTTCGATCTCCGTATCATATCTTTTCTGTAATGTTCTTGGTATTTTTATTTCACTACAGTTGAAACGGGGGAGAAGAAATCAGTTTGTATTGCTCAAGACTGAACGAGAGATACGCCAGCGCCTTGAGGCGGCAAGCGTTGAAATCAAAACCCTGCAGGGGATTCTCCCCATCTGTTCTTACTGTAAAAAAGTTCGTGATGACAAGGGATACTGGGACCAGATAGACAGCTACCTTGCCGCACACACCGATGCCACTTTTTCACACGGGATGTGTCCAGACTGTTTACAGAAACATCATCCAGAAGTATATAAAAAATACCGGGACAGACCCGATAAAACATGATAAACTGACACAGATTATTTTCCATGAAAAATAAAGCATATTTCTTGTTATTTTCCGGCGTCACTCTGTTTACGGCAATACCCTCATTCAATTTCCCCGACATGGACATCTCTCTGCTCGGAATCGAAAATCATCGTTTTTTTCTGTTTCATTCAGTATTAATACCATTGGTTCTTTACTACTTTCTTCGAACGTTGCCAGTGTCCCTGTTTTCCCGTTTTGCAGGAATGATCTGTGCAGGGTTCTTCCTCGGCATCAGCATCCATTTGGCAACCGACATTATCCCCCAAAAAGCGGTAAATTTTCTGTTTACCCGAACACTGGTTTACGGCACGTATTGGGATGACCGCATTTGGATAATTGCGAATATGTTCGCCGGATTCTTCCTGGTATTTTTCATTTATAAAGAGATGAGGACAAAATATATTTCATAAGCGGTACATGCAGCCGGAGGTATATTTTCTCTTGGATGGCGGTTGCGATTCGGCCATTTCCTTATAAATTCCACTGTCTTTATTCCTGTATTCCTTTTTTCCTTATAAATTCCTCTCTCCTTCTTCCTGTATTCCTGCTTTCCGAATAAATTCTTTTCCTAGTTTCCTGGTTTCCTTATAAATTCTTTTATCATAGCTGCGTTCAATTTTCCTTATAAATTCCTCTGTCCTTCTTCCTGTATTCCTGCTTTCCATATAAATTCTTGTTTCTTTCTTCCTGCGTTCCTTATCACAATTTGGTTCTTGTTTCACTCCCCGTAATTGTGTACCATACAACAACATGAGTAAATCGCTGATCCATATTTTAAAAGACGATGTTGCCAGACGGATTGCTGCCGGGGAAGTCATTGACCGCCCTGCAGCTGTACTTCGGGAATTGCTTGACAATGCAATCGACGCGCATGCCGGCGAGATTGCCGTATACCTTGAGGACGGCGGAAATACACGCGTTCGGGTTGTTGACAACGGGACAGGAATGAACCGGGACGATCTTGGCATGTGCATTCAGCCGCATGCAACATCCAAAATAACAACACTGGAAGACCTGAACCAAAGCACATCACTGGGATTCCGCGGCGAGGCATTATCCAGTATTGCGGCCTGTTCCCGGCTTCAGATAACCAGTCTGCCTGCGAAGGCAAAAGGGCCTGCAGTATCAATTTTAGTGGAAGGCGGCAGCACACCGCGGATCTCTGAGATCCCGGGCAATCCGGGAACAATTGTCGATGTCTCGGATATTTTTTTCAACATGCCTGCCCGTAAAAAGTTTTTAAAACGGCCAGCCACCGAAGGAACGATGTGCCGTAGCGTTTTTATTGACAAAGCAGCAGCATTCCCCGCAATTTCTTTCAGACTGTTCACCGACAACACCCTGAAAACATTCCTGCCGGCGGCCGCACCGGATGAACGGATTGCATCACTCAATTCCGATGCTTTTTCATCCTCTACACCGGAAACGATAGCGGTAAAACATGAACATTTTTCGCTGTCAATCATCTGTGCGCCCCCGCACATGACACGCCGCGACAGAAAACTCATCCAGATTTTTGTCAACAACAGGAGAATAAACGAGTATTCCCTTGTGCAGGCGGTCGAATACGGATTTGCAGGCTATATCCCCGGAGGACTGTATCCTGTTGCCTTTTTGTTTGTATCAATTGATCCACAGCTTCTGGATTTCAATATTCACCCTGCAAAACGCGAAGCGCGGTTCCGGAATCTTCCGGAAATCCACAGTGCTGCAGTATTGTGCATTAAAAGTCATCTGGCCAAAGTTCATACCACACGGCCCCTTGAACTGCCTGGCAGCGCAATATCGTTTTCCGGTCACGAGTCAGACGAGTTGTTTTCATTTGCTTCCGACGAACTTCCTGCACCGCAGGAAACATTCCCAAAAAAATTGAATTTGTACAGACAGTCTGATGAATCAGTAAAACCTGATGCTATTGCCAATAAAGAAAATACTGATCCCGTGATTGTTTTTTACGGACAGCTGTGGAAGGTCTTTCTTTTGGCATCACGGGGTGATGCCTTTTTCCTGATCGACCAGCATGCTGCACATGAGCGAATACTCTATGATGAACTTGAAAAAAAAGAATACGCCGGCCAGCCGCTGCTTGTTCCACTCGAAATACCAATTGAGTCTGATGAATCAGCATTCCTGGAAAAAAACAGGGCAGCATACAATCAATATGGCATCACATTCGAACTGAAGGACGGCCTTGCCATTGTAAACGCCCTTCCCTCCCAACTGACCGGTTGTTCAGCAGCCGAGATAGAAACATGCATCAGGGGTACCGGTGCATCACCTCAGCAGATCAGAAGAAATGTGTTAAGCATGATCGCATGCAGGGCAGCAATCAAGGAAGGCGACGAGCTTGACCCTCTTACGGCAATAGAACTGATAAAAAAAACCCTCCTGCTTCCCCAACAGCGATGTCCACACGGCAGACCGGTAATGCAGATTCTCGGTAAAGAGGAATTATTGCGTCGTTTTGAAAGAATTGTGTAGAACTGCTACCAGCGTTCCCACTCGGGAAATCCGTCTTCGGTGTATACTTTAACGATACTGGTTTTTTGCTTTTTCCCTTCCTCAGGGTACTGCTTTACCTCAACGTAGTATGCTTCCCATGTCCGCTTGACGATCTCTGCGCTTTCAAGGTCAAACTTGTCGTTCAGCCCTTGTCTTGATATATAGGCAAGCGCAATGCGGATGATAATTGGTTTTTCCGGTGATACCGGCTTCACCAGCGGCGTGTTGCTGACGGCAACAGCAGTCTGCGGTGCTTCTGTCGCACAGGCTGACATGAAAAACAATATGGCCGCGGCAGGCAGGAGCCGGGAAAACAGGAATTTATTGGTTGATTTCTCCGGTGTTGTCCTACAGTCCACTCAGCAATGCCTCTACTTCCGCCCGTTTGTCATATCCGGGATTTTTGGTAATAATCTGGGTCAGCAGTTCCTTTGCATATTTTGTATCACCTTCTTTGACCAGAAGCCTTCCGAATTGATAATATGCATCCCAGTAGTTCTTGTCGATATTGATAATATCGGAAAAAACCTTCTTTGCCTCAAAATCTTTTTCAGATTCCAGATACGCCAGGCCGAGGTTGTACCGCGCAGCAGTATCGCCGCTGTTTAACGAGACGGCTTTGCTCAGGTATTTGACTGCCTCGTTGTACACTTTTTTATGAAGATACACCGTACCCAGATTGTTGTTCACCAGATACGAATTGGGTTCCAGATTATAGGCCTTCACCAGAAGCGGCAGTGCATTATCGTACAACCCCGCATCATCATAGAGTTTTCCAAGATTAATGAGCGGTTTTGAATACTTCGCATCGAGATCAATCGCCTTCTGGTAATAGGTAATTGCCTGATCCCGCTGGCCAAGATTTTCATAAATGATCCCCAGGGTATACGGATATTCTTTTGTTGTCATGCTCTTCAGATATGCAGTCTCGGCATAAGAGAGGGCTTCGTTGTGTTTTCCTGTCGTGATCTTCAAATTCGCCATATTGTAATTTGTCTCGGCGCTGGAACCATCGAGTTTGAGTGCAGACAAATATGCGTTCTCTGCCTCGGCAAATCTGCGTGCCTCGATGAGGGCAGTTCCCAGCTTTCTGAAATAGCTTGCATTTTCCGGCTCATACATGGTGGCATTTTTAAAACTGTTGATTGCCCCGTTGACATCGCCCTTGGTCTGCTGTGCGACACCCAGCATGTAATAGCTCGGCGCATCATCGTGCTTTAATGAAACGCTTGTCTGCATCGAGGAAATCATGGCATCCCATTGAGTGACACGGTAATGCGCCATCCCTTTGTTGAAATGCGCCTTCTGGAAATCCTTTTTCAACTGAACACAGCTTGCATAGGAACGGATCGCCGCGTCGTATTTTTTCAGCCGGTACTGGATATTTCCCAACCGAAAGAGGGCCATGTAATCCTGCGGATCGAGCCGCGAGGCATCTTTATATTCCTTCTCGGCGTTTTCATACTGTTTGTTTTGTTCATAAATCTGGCCCATGGTATTGTGGGGCAGCGCGAGCGTCGGATCTTCTTCCATCGCTTTCAGGGAATAATCTTTCGCCTTGTCCAGATTATCCTTGTTGTTGGGGTCTTTCTCATACCAGGTCTCCCCCAGCCGTGCATGAGCCTCTCCCAGTTTGGGATCTATCTTTAACGCATCCTCGAATGCGTTTTTTGCATCGTCATACTGCTTGTCTTGAAGATGATTTGTTCCTTTAATCAGCAGATCACGCAGTTTCTTCAGCCGGTTCTGTTCTTCCTTGCTTGCAGTATCGGGAATATCCAGCTGGGTTTTGGGTATATACCGCTCTGTAGTATTGAAATCATCGGGACGGATGACGATTGTCGTGTTCGTATTCGTGGATTTGTTGTTTGCATCATACTCATCCTTGCGGCGCTGAATTTCATCCTGAAGCGCCAGGGCCTCTTCATCCTTCATATTTTTTTCGAGCACCTCATCAACCTTGTCGAAGGCCCGGTCAAACTCGTTATTCTCCATATATTTTCTGGCAAGCGCCAGCAGGTTGTCCCGGGAATTGTCCCCGCCCAACAGCCCGGGCAGTATCCCTATTCCGAAAAACAAAAGCAGAATCACCAGGATGGCGCTTCCAATAATGAGAATCAGGGGACGGCTGTCCTGCTTTTTTTCTGTTTTTTTCCGGACCGTTTTTTTTGCGGTGTTATTCGGTGTTGTTTTCATGCTGATCTTCCTGTAATAAGTGGATTTTTCGAGCTACCCTTAATCCAAAATGTCGATATCTTCAGTACCGGTATCCTTGAAGTCCTCGGTGCCTGCAGATTCTGTCTGTGTATCAGTGGATGCATTTTTTATTGAATCGAGCAGGCCCTGGATCATTTTCTCCTGCCCCTCGATATCGCCCTCAAGCATCGCAATCAGTTTTTCGATTTGCACCCGCTGCGGAGTCTCTGGATCGAGCCGCAGATAGACCTTGTAATCCTCCACCGCTTCCTTGAACAGACCGAGATTCAGTTTTGACTGGGCGCGGCCGAGGTATGCATGCGGGAACAGACTGTCCTCTGCAATACACAACGAATAATTTTTCTCTGCCAGGGTATAATCCTTGAGTGCATAGTAATTGTTTCCAATATGATAATAAAAGATATGTTTTTTAAGTACAGAGATCAACAATCCGTTCCGCAGTGTTTCGATGGCTTTGGCATTGTTATGCAGCTGTTCGTAGACCAGCCCAAGATAATAATATACATCCTCGTTCTTTCTGTCTTTTCCCAGCGCTGCCTCGAAATGGACTTTGGCTTCTTCGGGTTTATTCCACCGGTAGGCTTCAATTCCCCTGTCCATTGAGGTCTGTGCAAATAACGGAAGTCCCGAGGCAATAAAAAACAGCACCAGAACAAAAAAAACTCCCTGTTTTCCTGTTATTTCAAACATCCTGTTTATCCGCCTTCATAATTATCAATGTATCCCCGTTTCCGTGTTTTTACAAGCGCTCATACCGCTTTTTACAATTTTTGACATTGGCAAACCCTGCATACCCTGATTTGGAAGACAATTAAAAACTGCATTTTTCAATTGTCCGGGCTTATATAAAATCAACACAACAGTCGATTGGATACATGATCGGATCATTCTGATCCCCATTAATAAGTTCGGTCAAACCAGTGAAAAACTGTCTGTTTTTTTGGATTTTACAAAAAATGAGGATAATTTCAAGAATTTCCACTTTTTTTTTATCTATTTGACATATAAACCAAAAACAAGTAGTCTTTGGTTTAGAAAGGCAATTATTGCTTGTGACAGAGCTTATCATTTTAATGGTCATTATCAGTGCAGTTCTCATTCCCATGCTGATTTTTGTTCTGCGATTCGCCCTGAAACCGCGAAAAGTGGCGGCAATACTGGCTTTTTTAAAAACCGGCAAAATCAACCAGGCTGTCCGTGCCGCAAAACAGGTTATTGCGAAAGATCCGCGGAATGCCGATGCGCATTATCTTCTTGGACGGGCCTATCTTGAGGCAGAAAAACCCGAACTGGCCCTCATGGAATACAAAACAGTCAATCACCTTGGCATGTTTTCCGGAATCATCAGGGAAAACGATTTCCGCCGCCAGATCGCAAAACTCTATATCCAGAATGAACAGTATGAAGAAGCCCTCAAGGAATTCCTGATGCTAATCAAATTCGAACCGAATGTTGCCGAGCACTATTTCCATGTCGGAGACCTGTTTGAAGAACGAGGGAGAACCGACCGGGCAGCGATCTATTACCAGAAATCTGTGGAACTCGACCGTGAATTTGCCGAGGCATATTTTCGTCTGGGCAGAATTCTCTACCGTGATAAGAAACCCATTGAAGCGAGAATGGCGCTCGAAAAAGCTGTCCGCAATGACTCGGAAAACTCACAGGCCTTTTTTTACCTTGGCAAGCTGATGCGTGAAAGTCATGATTATGTCGGTGCGCTCATCCACTATGAAAAAGCAGAGAAGGACCCGGAGCTGAAAACCAAGGTTCTGGTGGAACGCGGGACCTGTTATATGAGTACTGGAAATTATGACAGCGCCATTGCCGAGTTTGAACGGGCAATCCGGCTGACTCCCGATGATACCAAGGCCGAGATTCTGTATGCGCGGTATTTTCTGGGTGTCTGTTTTGAAAAATCGCGCAGGTTTGAACAGGCAGTGGATCAGTGGGAAAAAGTGTATGCCCGGCGGCCCCAGTTCCGGGATGTTGCCGAAAAACTGAGTCAGTATCAGGAGCTGCGGACCGATGACCGCATCAAGGATTATCTTACCGCGACCCAGGTGCATTTTATTGAAATTTGCCAGTCAATTATTCAGGCAATGAAACTCGAAGTGCGTGACATTACCGAAGTCCCCAACGGAGTGCAGATACTGGCGGTGGAAGCAGAGCAGAAATGGCGCGGTGCACGGAAAATGCCGAAACTGATCCGCTTGTTCCGTGTTCCCGAACTCATCGATGATTCATCGGTACGGAACCTGCATGAGACCATGAAAAAAATGAAAATTACAAAAGGAATCATTATTACCAGCTCATCTTTTTCACGCCGGGCCATTGATTTTGCAGAAACCCGGCCTATCGATCTTTTAAACAAGGACAATCTGCGTGAATTGCTCGCCCTCGCTGAGGTAGAATAGTAATGGTGACATAAGATGAAAATCCTCTGCATTGCTGACCATCCGGATCCCATAGTTTACAGCATTAATATCAAACACCGCTTCAAGGATGTTGACCTGGTGATTTCGTGTGGCGACCTGCCGCTTTCCTATTATGACTTTATCGTCAGCAATCTCAACAGGCCGCTGGCATTTGTCTTTGGCAATCACAATCTGAAATGGATCCATCATTTCTCACGCCGCTTCCGAAGATATCACGAAACGACAACCGTTCTGCGCCGAATGAAAGAGTGGGACACCACAAACCCCATTCCCAGCGGCGTTGAGTACATCGATGGAAGGATAAAAAAAATCCAGGGACTGATCCTTGTAGGGCTTGGAGGCAGCATAAGATATAACAATGGAATCAACCAGTATACCGACAGACAGATGTGGCTTCGAATCATCAAGCTGATTCCCCGTCTTTTTTTAAACAGAATACTTTTCGGGAGATATTGCGATATCCTGGTAACCCACGCACCGCCAAAAGGGATTCACGATCTTCCCGACCGGTGTCATACAGGATTCACTCCGTTTCTGTGGTTCCTGCGAACGTTTACACCGTCCTACCTCATTCACGGGCATATCCATTTGTGGGAATACAACCAGAAGCGTTCATCGGTGTATCATAAAACAACCATCGTCAATGCGTACAATCATACTGTGGTTGAGGTTGAGATGCAGGGAAAGAAATAGAAGATATTTCACACAAAGCCCGCAAACAGACTGTGTGAAAACCTCCGAGAAAATAACCGCTGATTTCGCTGATTCAAAGATGATTAATTTTACGGAATAGTCAGTAT
>JAFGJO010000051.1 GCA_016929065.1 Spirochaetales bacterium
CTTCCTGCCTTCATGCTTTCCTTATAGAATTTATAAGGAAGCCATGAAACCAGGTAAGGGAGGGTGTACTTCTTTAAAACTTTACCGCAACGGTGGAGCCTCTCTTTTCCTGGACTCCTGGTTTCCTTATAATTTCTTCTTCCCGTTTTCATTCCTGATGATTCGTAATAATTTTCTTCAGTTCAGCCAGGGGATGTTCTGCATCATCAGGGAGCTGTTTAAAAAAACCGATAAATTCCGTCAGATTATTGTTTCCCAGAGCATATACAGCAGCAATTTCGTCCAGGTTTCCTGTATAATTTCGAAAGGTCATTAAAAACGCATTGTTTATAGGTATTTCAGGCACTTTCCGGTATAAGTCTGATTGGAAATTCCTGTTATATTCCGCATTGAATTTTATCTTCCAGGTTTCAATAATTACCTGCTTTTTCTCTATAATTACCGTGGAATCCAATTCATGCTCATACAACTCCTGAAGCTGAAAAAACAACTCCTGAAGCTGGCGTACAAATGCTTCTCTGTCTGCCAGCCGGGACAGGGAACTCTCATATTCCTTGCTTTCGCTTCCGAATTCCTTCTTTATGTAGTCAATGGCTCCCTTGTCAGCGATAAAAGATGCTATGTTCTCGCTGAAATCAACATCTTTTGTAAAATACTTTGTCGCATGAGTCTGTTCATGAATAATAAGGTTGGAGAGTGCATAGGAAGAATAATCCTTCATGTAGGAAAAAATCGGGTCAGACAACATGCCCAGGGTGCTGAAGGCATCAACCGGCCGTACATACACATCAAAACCCTGGTTTTTCAGTCGCTCTGCTTCGGCCAGTGCATCTTCCCGTTTAAAAAAGCCCTTATAGGGCAGTTTACCCATACATAGATAATCCCATTTATACTGATTAAACGAATCCGGCGTACATGCCGAGACGATAGTGGCTAGATAATCACGGTCCAGTTGAACATAGGTGGTGTAATTTTCATTGGTTAAAAGGCCGAGGTCCTGAATCGCAAAGGTGCGTATTTTCTTTACACTCAGAAGAAGTTCCCGCTCGTCTGCAGGTATTTCGTTTTTTTCCAGGACAAGGTCAATTCTCTCTGCAGTGCCGTAAACCGAGAGCAGGGCTGAACCTTCGGTAACATAATAGCATCCATTCAAAGCCAGAAAAAAGTAAAGCAGAAAAAAAATAACGGGAAGAAGAATACTCACAGCAATTGCCGATTTTTTTTTCACAGGGACAGCCTTCTCCTTAACCGGTTTTTATGCCGGCGAACATGTATTGCGATGAAACCTGCCCTATACCTTTTTATGGGTAAAAACCCATTCACCGGTATCTTCATTCTTTGACATATCCTGAAATACAGCCGGATATTCTTTTTTCAGAATCACTGCGATTTTCCCGGTTAAAAGCCGAATCTCTTCTTCTGCTCCGCCGGAAGTACGCATCGCAATAACATGCCGCCACGCACGCAGATTGCCGGTCACCATGATTGAAGTGCCGAGCCCGATTGGCGCAAGCCTCCGGAACATGCTGGTAAGTTTCTTTTTTGATGCAAAATCCTTCAGATTGTCAATATCAAATATTTTTGCCAGATCCTTCTGGACATTTTCAAGAAAATCCACGACATCCTGAAACTTCTTTTTTGCTACATTGTTTCCCTGAACCGCTTCCGGCAGCCAGAAATCAAGATTATCCAGCCGTACATACCGAAGGCTCTCCTGGCTGTATGCCATGCCCGCCCGGTGCCGCACAAGTTCATGAGTCACGACCCGTGATACATTCCGGCAGATAAATGTAACCGATGTGTGTTCGAGGACAGAACCGTGTTCATGAGCCAAAATATTGCCGATATATTCTTTAGAACTGGACCGAACCCGCTCAACATTCGGATTTGTGCCCTGAGGTTTATCAGGATCATACCCCTGCCAGCTTCGATAACAGATCCTTCCTGCTGCCTCAATAAGTTTTTCGCCGTCAGAAAGATCTTTGTCCGGTGTCCACTCGGGACTGCCGATATCCTTTAAAAAGGCTTTTATATTTTCATCAACAAGTGATGTTTTTGCTATCAAATATACGTCCGGAGCGGATATTTCACGCATCGAGAACTCCTTGCATTGATGTGTTTTTCTTATCATTCGATAAATGTTCTATCCTGTCAACTGCCAAATTTGTGAGAATTTAGCTGAAAACCTTGTTTTTTCCGGGAAAAATTATATACTTATTTAATAACATATACTTCTCAACATAAAGGGAGAGGTTAATAAAATATACTATATCAAAAGGAGCACTTCTAATGAAAATTATCAAAATACTGTTATTGGGAATTGTTGCAGCAGCCTTGTTATCCTGCTCATCAACACCCAAAGTTACCAGAGTTGAGGTGGACAGCACAACAGACTTGAGCGGGTACTGGAACGATACGGATTCACGGCTTGTTGCCGAGCAAATGGTGCGGGATTCTCTCGCACGGCCATGGCTGATGGATCATAACCGGACTGCCGGGCAAAAACCTGTTGTCATTGTCGGCACTGTTCAAAATAAAAGTTCCGAGCATATTGAAACAGCCGGTTTCATTCATGATATTGAACGTGAACTCATCAACTCCGGACAGGTACGCTTTGTCCAGAGCCCGCAAAAACGTGAAGAAATCCGCCGGGAAATCGAAGCACAGGGATCTTGGGCTTCTGCAGATTCAGCAAAACGGATTGCCCAGGAACTCGGCGCTGATTTCATGATGCAGGGAACCATTACCTCTACCGAAGACCGGATTTCCGGGAAACGTGCGGTACTGTACCAGGTTGATTTGCAGATGGTCAACATTGAAACAACAGAAATCGTCTGGATAGGAAACAAAAAAATCAAAAAACTGGTTGAACAATCTCGTGTGGGATGGTAAGACCATGAAAAGAAACACCATTAATTATTTCACGCCACTCCTTATTACAGGAGTGGCATTTTTATTGATTACCTGTTCAAGTTTCATGACCATTAAGGGACAATTCAAGGGCGTTAATGAGAAACTTGCACAGCGCGACTTTGAGGGGGCAGCCGCCCAGATTGAGAAAACTAAGAAAAACCTGTACCAGGAAAAAGACCAGGTCATGTATTATCTTGATGTGGGCATGCTCTACCATTACATGGGCAATTATGAACAGAGTAATGAATTCCTGACAAAAGCAGAGCAGGCGATAGAACAGTATTATACCATCAGCATATCCAAGGCCGGGTTGTCATTACTGCTGAATGACAATGCCACCGACTACGCCGGAGAAGACTACGAAGACATCTATATCAATGTTTTCAAAGCGCTGAATTATATCGGCCTTGGGAAAAAAGAATCGGCTTTCGTGGAAATACGAAGAATCGACAACAAACTGAAGCTTCTTGAACTGAAATACAAAAATTTGGCAAAAGAATACAACAAGTCGGAAGACGCTCAGCTCGAAATAAAAACCGGCACGAACAATTTCTACAATTCTGCCCTGGCCCGGTATCTGAGCATGCTTTTATACCGGTCGGAAAATTCCTGGAGTGATGCCCGTATCGACCGCGACAAGGTGTATGAGGCGTTCAACCGCGAGGCGAATATCTATCCGTTTGAAAAACCGAATCTTGATACTGCAGCAAGCCCGTCCAAAAAAGCCAGGGTTAACATACTTGGCTTTGCAGGCCGTAATCCTGATAAAATCGGCCTTACCCTGCGCTTTAAATCCGACAGAGACCGCCTGGTTCTTATTGAAACAAAGGAAACCCAACAGAACAGGGAACGGCTCCAGGGATATGCCTCTCTCTACTGGAAAAATATTTCACCGGATATGTATATAAAGATGGAATTCCCCCTGATGGAAAACACAAAATCAAATATCAGCGGGATTCGGGTGATATTGACCGGAAAAGAAACAAAGCAGCTTGATATGGCCATGATTGAAAGTATGGAAGAAGTTGCAAAAGCAACCTTTGAAGTGAAAGCTCCGATGATTTACATGAAAACAATCATCCGTTCCATAGTAAAAGGGGTTGCCGCAGCCGCAGCCAAAAAAAAGATACGGGAAGACAATGCAAAAAAAAGCACAAACGACAAATTGCTCGGCGGGTTATTATCTTTGGCCACAGATCTTGCAGTTGAAATTTCAGAAAATGCGGATTTACGAATCGCCCATTTTTTCCCCGGAAGGGCATATATCGGTGAATTTGAAGTAGACCCCGGCACCTATTCAGTTGCTGTTGAATACCTTTCAAAAAGCGGCGGAGTGATTTTTCGGGATGACCGTGGTGAAGTGGAAGTGACAAATTCCGGACTCAATCTCATTGAATCATTTTGTCTGGAATAATACAGAAATTGTGCTATATTTCACCATTAAGGAGTGAAAAAACATGAAAAAATATTCAAATATATTGCGAGCCGTGCTGACAGGAATTCTAATTCTTTTTTTCAGCTTCTGCGTCTCCTCTCCGAATGCCGGCACGGAGCCGAAGACATCAGTAAAAACGGACAGCAAGGGGACCCCGAACTGGTTTCTGGACCTGAACAGCGGTTTCCCTGAAAAAGATTTCCTGGCTGTTATCGGCGAAGGCGATACCCGCAGGGATGCTGAATCTGACGCTGCAGGGGCATTGTCGCGCATATTCATGTCGGACATATCGGTCGAAAGCACCGCAATGATGCGTTATGCGGAACTCTCAAGTCCGACAAAAGCAGAAAGTTCAACCGAAACAAGTGTGGAGAAAACAGTCAACATCGGTTCCAACCAGTCTTTGTTCAATATCCAATACAGCGATCCTTATACAGATAATGTCGGCCGCCTGCATATTGTCGGGTATCTGGACAGAAAAGCGACTGCAAGAATATATCGCGAAAAAATAGACGCGAATTCAGAGCGTGTTTCATCATTTCTTGAAAATATGAAAAAAAGTGACAGTATTATCAACAAATATGCATTTATTGATGCCGCAGTACTGTTTGCAAAAAACAATGATGTTTTGATGAGCCAGCTCGTTATTGTCTATGAGCCAATGACGAAGATGCTCGACCTCCCCTACCGAACCCAGGATTTGATCAAATTGTATACCGAAATAGCCGCTCAAATGCGATTTGAAATAAAAATCGAAAATGATTTTGACGGGAAAATCACGAAAATGGTTTCCTTTATTTTGAATGAACGCGGATTTTCAGTGGCCCAGGGAAAAGGGAATCTGACCATCAGCGGTGATGTTGAACTGCAAGATGCACAATTGAACAACAAATTCGAGAATATTCGCTGGTATCTCGCACTTCAGATGAAAGATGAAAAAGGAAGTATTCTGGTTTCCTTTAATAAAAATCAGCGGGAATCCGCAGTGAGCAGACCCGAAGCCATCGCAGGTTCCTATCGTCAGATGGAAAAAATGGTAAAAGCAGAGTTTATCGGGCAGTTTATCAAATATCTGGATGGCATTATTTTAAAATAGCTGAGCACACACCGCAACTTGATGCCTGCAGCCGAAATGGCTGCAGGTTTTTTTTGGCATTGCATTCAAGAATATTAACTTTCTTTTATATTGCTTTATCTATATATTTAACACAGCAGGTATTTATTATGAAAAAACGGGTGATGTGCCTGGGAATTTTTTTTCTATTTTTTCTTCTCATTTCCAGCTTATTTTTTTATTTTGCGATCAGAAATAATGAAAATCAGGTCAAAACTACCGGTGTTTATACCCCGACAAAGGAGTATATCATGAAAAACAATGCAGGAGACTCAATTGTTATCGGCGGCGGCTGTTTCTGGTGTATTGAAGCAGTATTTTCACGCATAGAAGGCGTCACGAATGCCGTTTCCGGTTATGCCGGCGGAACAATAGCAAATCCATCATATCAGGAGGTCTCATCGGGCTTGAGCGGCCATGCAGAAGTGGTGATCGTTGAATTTGAGCCGGCCGCAATCACCCTTGCAGAAATACTTGATATTTTTTTTCAGGCCCATGATCCTACGACAATAAACCGCCAGGGAGCTGATGTCGGACCACAATACCGGTCGATCATTTTTTATAAGAATGAAGAACAAAAAAATGAAATCCAGAAGGCAATAGAACGCGCTCAAAATGATTACAAAAATAAAATTGTAACGGAATTGCAGCCGCTGGGTATGATCTACCGCGCTGAAGAATATCACCAGGATTATTATGAAATCAATAAAAATGCATCATATTGCAGGTTGGTCATTTTACCAAAACTCCAAAAACTGAAACTGAAGTAAAAAAAGGACAGAAAACGGCGTTGTCGATTTCTGTCCCGATGTCAGATGTTTGCAGTTATATTTTACGGCTGCGTCATTATTTCAGCCATTGATTTGTTGAATTCCTCAAGTTTCTGTGCATAGGGTTCTGCATATTTAATAAACTCCAACGGATTTTTTTCAATTTCAATAGTCAGCTGTTCAATCTCATCCGCGTATTTGTCAGTATATGCGCTGGTTTCCTTCAGGGCCTTTTCCCTGTTGCCTTTATTATCCTTGAGTATTTTTATCATATTGTCATAGTGCGACAACAGTTTCTCGTATTTCTCGTTTCCCTGAATTGCATCGCCGCCCTTCATATCGCCGAGGTTCCCGCCCGAACCGCTTGAGGATTCCCCGCATGATGAAAGCACCAGTGTGAGAGATACAAAAACAAACAGAAAAAACAGGATTCTTTTTTTCATGGCCTTCTCCTTTCATGAATAGCTTTTCAATATATGAATACAACGTTGTTGCATCACTCTTGACAGATCAAGAATAGAGGAAAATAATCAGGATGACAAGAGTGATTCTAAAATAATCCGATTCGGACACCCAATCCAGCGTGAAGATAGCTTTCTTCGGCCAAAACATATCCGACATCAAGAAAAAAGAAGGTTAGTTCGCCAAGTCCGATTCTGGCGCCAATTTCATAATTCAGGTGGAAATCCAGATCTTCAGCATAGAGCGTACCATTTACCAATAATGCATTCCCCTGATAATTGGCTCCGGTATACGCTTCGAGGACTATGACAGGGAGTTTCCACAATATAACTGCCCGAAGGGGAAAATCAATGAAAAATTCCTGAAAATTCTGGTCAAAAAAATCATTTTTCCGGAAACCGAATGCAGATCCGATTTCCACACCCAAATATATTGATGGCATTATTTTAAAATAAAAATCGATGCCCAACCCGTATCGGAAATTCCAGATGGTCAGGTCACTTGTCTGGTTATTGTACTGAACAATAAACGGCATTCCGAAACTGAATGGAGCCTCGTTCTCTTCGGCATGGGAATAAACGGTTGCGATCAGACAAAATACAACTAGCACAAGAAGACGTTTCATCACCGTTCCTTATTAATGAATATAGCACATTTTTCAGATTTTTCTTTTCGAATAACTAAAGTATATCACATAGACGTCCATTCGTCAAACTTTACTGGATGAATCCATTCAGAACAGGGAAAAACGGAAAAAACCGTCAGTCATTTTCCACGGCATCTTTTCGTTTCAACGGCATGGCTTCGTTTAATATGGATATATCATCCCTGATATACATGTTTATCTGACGTATATTTTCATCAAATACACTGCGGATACGATCATCCAGAAAAAAGTGGTAACTGTGAGATGCGGAAGAAACGAAGCCTCTTCTTGATTTATGGATTGCCCCCACTCCTGGATCGAATGAGTCGATGTTGTTGTCAATTGCCCATTTTACAGGAAGATAATAACACAATGTAAAATGAAGATGAGGGATAAATGTGCTGCTCCCCCAGTAACGCCCATACAACTTTCTGTTGTGAAGAATGAAAAAAGACATTGCGTCAGGCAGAATATTGTTCCTGCTGAATGCACCAATGAGCAGAATGTTCTTTTTGAATTCCTGAAACATTTTCTTGAAAAAATCCCTGTTTAAAAACAAACACGACCACGTACCGTATTTTTGATTGGTTTGTTCATAAAAATCATACATACTGTCAGCATAGTCTGCTGTGATATCATTTCCGGAAATAAACCGTACAGTCAAATTATTTTTTTCAAGACATTGCATTTCTTTCCTGATGTTTTTCCGCTGGTTTTTATTGAATGTATCAAGAAATGCATTAAAATCCGGATAGTTGCTGTTTTGCCAAAGATACCGGTGATGCAGCATCATTGCATATCCAGACTCCCTGCACACAGTTCCCCAGCCAGGATCGGTAAAATAATAATGAATGCCGGATATATTGTGTGTACTGCAAAACAGTTTGATTTGTTCCAGACAATACCGGCTATACATGGCTTCATTTTCACCCTGTTTTACCAGAAAATGGTAAACGGGTACAGGGGAAAAAGGGCTCATGCCGACGATTTTTGGATAATAATGAAGTCCAAGCATCTGATAAAATTCCTGCCATGCGAAGTCATAGCTGAATTCACCGTCACTGTGTGATTTTAAAAACAAGGGACACGCAGCAACCATTGATCCGTCACGACATACAGTCAGAATTCGTATACCCCACCCTGTATGGTCACCGATTGTGTTTGTATCTTCCAGAAGAGCGAACCATTTGTAAGACATAAATGGATGGCATTTATGTCTACACAATTCATTCCATGAGGATTCCTTTATTTGCGTAAAGGAATTCAGCCATTGAAACACAAGTTCTTTTTCTTTTTTGCTCATAATTATTTTTAATATAATGAATATTCACATTTGAGTGTAGAGTTTGATAATTCTGAATGAAAAAAAAGCCCTGCATTTCTGCAGGGCTCCTATAAACCTGATAATTCAGATTAATTTTTGTAACTGTTACACTGCTCGAGAATTGCAGGGCCTTCAATACTGTTCCAGTATTCTTCGTATTCTTTCATACCTGCTTCAAGTGAAGTTGTTCCAAGAACGATCTTGGATGCAATTTCTTCTCTTTTCTTTTTCACAGAAAGATTCACTTCAGCAAGTTTGTCTGATTTCCAGACAGGAATTGCGTAAGCAGGGCCTTTGAAAGCTTCTACTTCTTTTGCAACTGCAAGCTGTTTTGCAAAAGATTTTTCTGTTGCATCATCCCATTTGAAAGGAACCTTTACATCAACATTTGCTGCAAAGAGGTATCCAGGGTTAAAACTGGCGCCAGTTGCTTTTGCTTTTTCAGTTGAACCTGCAACACCATTCTCAATTGTGTAATGTAAATCCTTTACGCCAATCTGTGAAATAGTGAGAACTTCCGGATCAAAAGCAAGAGCCTGTACGAGATCAAATGCGCGGTCAGGATTCTTGCATGAAGCAGAAATCACCCATGCATCCTGAATGGCTTCATTCAATGTTCCCTTTGTGCCCTTCGGGCCGACAAGAGTGTACATCGGAATAAATTCAGATGCGTTTCCTGAACTTTCGGCATTCGACATGTAGTAGCTGTATCTGTTGTAATAATCAATCGCTGCTGCTGTTTTGCCGGTGAAAAGGTTTTCACGCATTTTGTTGTTTTCGTTGGTAACGAATTCCTGATCAAGAATCTTTGCATCATACAATTTTTTGATGTACACAAGAGCTTCTTTTACTTCAGGAGTGTTGAAACCATCGATGTGCTTTCCGTCTTTTTCGTAGATATTCGCATATCCGCCGAAAGCATTGTAGAAATACTGCAGGTTGTCAATGAATTTCGGGAATGTTAACGGCACAACTTCTGCTGCGTTTATTTTCTTCATTTCATTGAAAAATTCTTCTGTTCCCATTTCCTTTTTAATGCTGACTTTGTATTTGTCAGCCATGTCCTGGCGGACCCACAGGAATTTCTGCGCAGGTTTCTGATACGGAACGTAATGAACTTTTCCGTTGATCCGCAAGAAGTCATAATATGCAGGATCAACTGCAGATGCTGCTTTTGATTTTGCGATGTAATCATCAAGGGCGATGATTTCACCGTTTACAACAAAACCTGGAAGATAATTCATCGCCTGCATAACACGGACAACATCCGGGTTATCGCCTGATGAAAACAGAAGACCAAGTTTCTGTTTGTACTGTGAATTCGGGATAACCATTTCTTTGATTGTAAGATTGGTTTTTTCACCGATGGCTTTTGCAACTGCTTTCTGCAGTTCAGGGTCTTTGGCAGTCCCCCACCATGAATCTGTCTGCGCAAGTGTAAGTTCCACATTAGCGCCTGATGCAATAGCTGATGTTTCATCGCCACAATTGAACAGTGAAGCGACCAAAACAACGCTGAGAACTACGAGAAATAATTTTCTCAATTTCATCCTCTTTCCCTCCTTATAAAGTAGAAAATTATATATAATTACATTTTATAATGCAAAAAAATACAAAAAAATGCAATAGCCCGTTATCCTTTAATTGAACCGAGCATAAGGCCCGAAATAAAATACCGCTGAATGAACGGATACAGGACAAGGACCGGCAGCATCCCCATGACCATAACCGCCATCTTGAAATTGTCGAAAATCTGGACGCGGGAGTCTGCTGAATCGCCCTCAAACATGAGCGTTCTGAGCAGGACCTGCAAGGTGGACTTTGTCTGGTCATTAATAAACATGACAATTTCCGTATACCTGTTCCAGTACAAGACAAAATAGAATAATGTCACCGCGGCAATAATGGGAATTGCAACAGGAATGATAATTCGTAAAAGGATTCCAAATTCCGAACATCCGTCTATTCTTGCTGATTCCATAAGGCTTTCCGGGACCGTGCTCAAATAGTTTCTTACAATAATCAAATTAAAGGTAGACATGAGCATTGGAATAAAAATCGCCCAGTATGTGTTGGTCATTTTATACATGCTCACCACAATGTATCGAGGTATGATTCCGACATCGAATATGAGCGTTATCGTGATGAGAAGCATAAAAACCCTTCGCCCGATCAGATTTTTCTGTGACAGGGAATACCCCGCAGCAACAGTAAAAACAATCGATAAAACCGTCCCGATTACCGACGTGACCAGGGTCAGCATGAATGCCTTAAAATACCCTCCGTCAAGGATTCTCAAGTACGCTTTCAGGGTGAATGACTTTGGATACAAAAGATACACATTCCCCTGGACATCAGTATCATCGGCAACCGATGTAATGACAACATTCCAGATTGGAACGATATAGACGATGCACAATACAATAAGAAAAACAATATTTAAAATGACAAAAACACGCCTGCTTAATGTCTCGCGCATCTTCGTCGATCTTGGTAATAGCGGCATTTATTCCTCCTCAGCCTTTGATTCTGATAATGATATTTTATTCCAGCTACAGTACAGATTCGTCAAAAATCGCTTTACTGATTTTATTCATTGACAGAACCAGCAGACAGCTCAACAGGGAAGTCAACAGACTTACCGCAGTTGCGTAGCCGATCGCCCTGTTGTCCAGTCCCTCGCGGAATGCATAGGTCCGCAGCACGTCACTGACTGAATACACCGCGGGTATCTGCATGACCAGAATCTGGTCGAAAATCCGCATGACCGCAGACAAATTGAGCAGCAGCATCGTTACGATGGTATTTCGTATGCTCGGCAGCGTAATATGTATCAGTTGGAGCCAGTATCCCGCACCATCGACCTTTGCTGCGTCATAGAGTTCCAGATCCACAGTGGATAGTGCTGCAAGATAAATTACCGTTCCATATCCGACCTGGCGCCAGATATAGGACATAACCAGAACAGGCCGGAACCATTGCGTCGACGCCATGAAGTAGGTATCAGACGGCCCGCCGAAGAAACCAATAATGATATTGACGATACCGCGGTTCGGCGCAAGCAAGGTGATAAAGATACTTCCCACCACAACCCAGGAAAAAAAATAGGGGATGTACACAATAGTCTGCACTGCCCTTTTAAATGATCTGTTTTTCAACTCATTCATCAAAAGTGCCAGAATAATCGGCATTGGAAAATAGAAAACGATGTAGAAAAAACTGATAATAAGTGTATTCCAGAAAGCCGTCCAGAAGTCGGGTGATTTGTACATTCTGATAAAATTGTCAAAGCCGACAATTTTCCAGGGGAGCACGACCGATTTCAGATTTGTAAACGAGGCGAGGTTTCCTATCAGCGGGATAAAATTGAATGCGATGTACCAGATCATCGCAGGGGCAAGAAGAATCAGCAGGGATGCCTGATGTTTCATTTTCAGCCCGAATGCGGTAGTTCGTTTTGCAATCATGTGTTCTCTTCCTGTCTTCATGAAAATAGTACTATTTTGTTATTTTAATCAGATTTTAATAATTGTTAACGCAATTCCAAAACAGTGTCAAGTGATTTTCCCGGATAGCCCTGTTTCACATGCAAAAACATAAAGAAAGGCCCTTGTTTTTGTTATTTATCTCTTATACTATTCCTGAATGAAAATCAAGCATATAGGTATGGTTATCGTTTCCGCGATCCTGTTTCCGCTCGCCCTGCAAAATGAACTTTTTCTGTACGGCAACCCCATTATCGGACTCTTGTGTCTCTCCCTGTTTTTTTGGGCGCTCTATGAAACACCCTCGTACAAAATTGCCGCATTTTACGGGGCCATATTCGGCGGAATCTCCTCGGTGATTGCCAATTTCTGGCTTATTAATTTTAATGCGTTTGCAGTATTCACACTCGGCGGTACTGCTCTCGGGTATATTGGATTCAACATGCTTCTTTCTGTCATCCTTCGCTATTTCTCCCGCATCACCATTACCTGGCGGCCGTTCCTCGTGGCTGCTGTTTTTTGTGTCTATGAATACCTGAAATCAATTGGATTCCTTGGATATCCCTGGGGACTCATCGCCTATTCAGTTCACTCTGTTCTTCCGTTTCTGCAAATCGCCGAGATCACCGGGCTGTGGGGAATTTCATTCATACTGCTGCTTTCCAACACCGTCATTGCTGAATATCTGTATTTTTTATTTTCCCCAAGGCAAAATTCACCGACGCTTCAGTCTGTTTCGTATTTTTCTCCAGCGACCAGAACACGAATATTTTTTCACGCTCTGTATTGCGGCAGCATGATTTTCCTGCTCTGTGCGTATGGCGTTATCCGGCTTTCATTGGGATTTGCAGAAAAGGATTCACTCTCCACCCTTCTTGTTCAACAGAACGCCTACCCCTGGGGTTCCTCCCGGGCAATTGAAAGCCTTCGCACCGCAGAGGACCTCACAAAACAAGGCCTTGCCCAGTTAAAAAATAATGGGAAACCTTTGCCGGACATTGTTGTCTGGAATGAAACAGCGCTTAAATATCCGGTACCGGTGTTTACAGAATTCCCTTTCACCCAGAATGAAATTTATAAACGGTATTTTCCGGGTATTTTTACCGAGTTTGATGTACCCTCTCTTACCGGCGCACCAGCTGTTGACATTGAAGGAAAATACTACAATGCAGCACTGCTGATCATGGGGGATGGTTCTTTCGTTGATTTCTATGCAAAACAGCATCCGGTCCCCTTTGTTGAAAATATCCCATTTTATGAGTTTCCCATCGTCCGGGACTTCTTCCATAATGTCATCGGAATCAGGCAGTACTGGACAATGGGATCGCAGACCAAACTGTTCCATTTGGACCGCCGGAACAAACCGTCCGTCGCGTTTGGAACCCCCATCTGTTTTGAAGACGTATTCGCCGATTTGTGCCGAAAATTCGTGGTTAACGGCGCTGATCTTCTTGTCAATCTTACCAATGATTCATGGTCACAGACCAATTCCGCCCTTACCCAGCACATTGCTGCAGCGCGTTTCCGCTCAATCGAAAACCGCATTACAATGATACGGGGCACGAATGCCGGAATCACCTGCATCATCGACGCATCCGGGGCAATCACCCATGACATCCCGATGTTCACAAAATCATTTCTTTCAGCTGATGCCCCTGTCTATTATCGAAGCATTCCCACGATCTACACAATGCTGGGTGATTACTTCCCCAACCTTCTTTTATTGTTATTAATTCTTGCACTTTTTTCTGACCGGTTTAAACTGTTTACAGAGAGACTCACATTGTTTATAAAAAGGATATTCAACCAGAAAACTGCATAAGATTTTTACGGAAGGTGTGAACGGAACGGCAAATGTTTTTGTGGAAAAAAGAACGTCAAATTATCGATAAAATTGAATCCTACCGTCACCATATTCATGAATGCCGAAACTATTTTCTGCAGGCGATACAAAAATTCATCAGCCAGGAAACATTCGATCCGCTGGAAGAACTCATACAAAATGTCCATGTTCATGAATCAAAGGCTGATGATATCCGCCGTGACATCGAACAAATGCTGTACAACAAGGCACTGGTGCCGGAATCACGGGAAGACATTCTGTATATCCTTGAGTCAATGGATGCATTGCCGAATTCATTCGAGGACTTGTGTTTTCAGATTAGTCTGCAGCGGATTGAATTCCCGAAACAACTCAAATCAGAATTGCTTTTACTTGTCGATAAAAACATCATCACCGCAGAGAAAATCACCGCTACATTTATTGATTTTTTTTACCGGAAAAACATTCTCCCCGTTGTCACCGAGATCGACAATTCGGAGAGTGAGATCGATAAAATCGAGCGGACCCTCATCAGAAAAATATTCATGATGGACATTGAAAAAACCGAGAAACTGATATTATCCGGTATTGTCGGGAAAATTTCTTCAATATCCGATATTGCGCAAACCATCGGCGACCGCCTCGTGATCGCTGTTACCAAAAGAAGGTTCTGAACATGTTCCCTGTTGAAACAGCCGGCAGCGTATTGCTGGGATGGGCGGTCGGCCGCAACGACACGGCACATATTTTCGGGCCTGCGGTGGCATCACAGTCTTTGCGATATTTTCATGCGCTTCTTTTATGTGCTTTGTTTGTTATTGCCGGGAGTTTTCTGGGCAGCCAGGCAGCGTTCCATACACTTGCCTCTCTTTCCTCGCAGTCTGTCACCACAGCATTTGCCGCAAGCATCGCATCAGCAGTCACCATATTTGTCATGACGATGCTCCGGCTGCCCGCGTCACTTTCACAGATTGCCATCGGCTCAATTATTGGAATCAGTATCGCGCAGGGGCAGGTGAACGCAACCGGTCTTGAAACAGTTTTTGCATGCTGGGGCTTTACTCCCATTATGGCGGCCTGTATCAGCCTCCTGATTTATAAACCTGTTGCTCATCTTTTCAACAAATTGCCGGTCACCATTTTTGGCCAGGACAAGATAATCCAGATATGCCTTGTCGGGACCTGCTGTTACGCTGCGTATGCGCTCGGGGCGAACAACGTAGCCGGCGTCATGAGCGTGTTTGTCACGAGCAAGGTTCTTCCGGTCCTGGCGGCTGTATTTATCGGGAGTATGGCAATTGCTGCAGGTGCGCTGATGTGCCCAAAGCAATCAATGTTTACGGTCGGCAGCAAGCTTATCCGTCTTGATCCGTTCAGCGCCATGATTGTGGTATTTTCAGCCGCTTTGACAGTGCATTTTTTTGCGTTTGTCGGCGTACCGGTGTCAACATCCCAGGCAGTGACCGGTGCGATTCTCGGGATTGGAATCATGAAAGGAATGCAGACCATTCGCCTGAAAACGCTCCTGATGATGTTTGTCGGATGGTTATGCACCCCTGCTGTCGCCGGAGTTCTGTCATTTTTATTGATTACACTTTTTCTGCAGTATACCTGAACAGGAACTCTTACATCACCTCTTCAAGCACATAAAACAAATGCTTGTCAGTTCCAAAGACAATCCATTTTCCCGCGATGACCGGTGCACTAAGCAGTTTTCCTTCAATATCAATTTCCCATAAAAGATTCCCGTCCGCAGCATTCAGGCACACAAGCCGTGGAGAAACATCCCCCAGGCCCCCGTAATATGTTCCGTCATTTCCGTCAACCCCAAAATAGATTCGGTTGCCGGCAATAGTCGGCGAACTGCTGGTATGATAATCAAAGGTCTTTTCCCACACAGAAATCCCGGTGTATTTATTGAATGCCCGGACAGTTCTATCACCGGATGTATAGACAACCATATCCCGCCATATACATGGTGCCATGTAGTCAAGCAGTTCGCTGTAGTCCCCGATCATGTCATACACCCACTGATCTGTCCCTGATGTCAGGTTCCCCTCGACCTCGGCCTGCCACTGAATTTCCCCGGTATTCCTGTCCATACAATAATAGTAAAAGAGGAAATTCTCATAATACGGAACACAGGTCGCCATGAAGAGCCGGTTATCTTCTATTGCCGGGACAGAATACCAGAACGCAGGTTCGACAACAAGTCCGAGTGTCCACAGATACTCCCTGTTTTTTATATTGTAGGCGGTCAGGCTTGTGGAAGAGCCGGGACTGCCGGGCGCAAAATAGAGCGTATCCTCGTAAATCTGGAAGGTATACTTTTGCCATGACCGGTTAGGGATTGAATGCACCAGTTCACCGTTTGTATTGATAAAATATCCCTTGCCGTCTGAATTCGTCACAAATACTATTTGATCATCATATTTCGTGACAAGAGACTGCACCTGTTCACCGGTGTCATACGACCAGACTTCCTTTCCCTTGTCTTTTGACACTGCATAGAGCACTCCGTCATCAGAGCCGAAATAAACATTATGCGTATCGCCGAATGGAATCGAATTGATGTGATCCCCTGTTTTAAAAACCCAGCGCATGAATCCTGTTTCAATATCGAGCGCGTAAAAATTCCCGTCGTAGGAACCGAAATAAATCACTCCGTCCATAATGATGGGCGGATTGAAGAATTTTGCCTCATCAGTTTCCTGCTGGAGTTCCAGCTTCCATTTCAGGGCTATCGGCGGCGAGACTGTACTTGTTGTCGTTCCTTTTCCGTTTTCTCCGCGGAACATAACCCATTCATTACTTTCAGTGCATGAATTAAAGAAAAGCAGGGAAGCTGATAAAATAACAATCACTGCAATACACGTTATTTGTTTCAATATCGTATTCCTCTCAAAGAAAAAACACAGGCAATCCGTTTTGCCGCTCCGAGCTTTCGGTGTTCATAAAAAATTCTCCTGTACTGTTCACGAAGCTGCCGGAAAAGATTCTTGAATTCATTCTCTGCAAAAGATGTCCGGTAACACATCTCGTCATAGATGTGTGCAAAACCGTTCAGGGACGGGTACTGCTCTGCATATTCAGCAAAGGTCATGGATCCCGGTTTGTGTGCAAACCCCCGGTTGACCAGACGCATAATCAACAGCCTGCCGAGCGCTTTTGCCCCGAGTACTGTTCCGGTCGATGCGGCAAATACATAAACGAGTTCCTTGATGAATTTGAATGCATATAACGCGATGGCCCCTCCGGCGACGCATCCAAGGAAAACAAGCCCGACAATATGCCAGGGAAACGGATCAGGAATATTTTTCGGTTTTTCTTTTTCAACAAGCGGAATCACCAGATTCCAGTCGTTGGGATTGCCGCCCAGCTGGGGAGGAATGGCATAAGAAGTCGCCTCGATATCTATCCATCCGTATGGCGGAATATAGGCCTGAAACCATGCGTGGCGGTGCGCAGTGGTCACCATCATCAATTCCCTGAGGCTGTAATTTTTCAGCAGATCAATTTTATTCTGCAGATACTGCAGCCCCCTTTTATGTTTCGGCAGCTGAAGGCTCTGGTCAGAGAGAAAACCGGTGACAACCCGGGTGGGAATGCCGTAAAACCGGGCAATAATTGCCGATGCGTTCGCAAATTCGGTGCAATCCCCTGATTTGACCTTTGTCAGGAAGTTATACATTTTCTTTACATCCACCCGTTCATCAAATCCCAGCTCATATTGAAACACGCTGTAATGATCCAGAATTGCATATAAATTTCCAAAATAACTGTCCTGGGGCGGAATGGCCTGTAAAAGATATTTTTTAAAGGCATCCCTTGTTTCCTGATCAAACGGAATAGTCAGATATTGGGCCAGATCCTGTTTTTCTGTTTCCGTGAGTCCGGGTGAATCAAAAAATTGCTCAAATCCTGCCTTGCTGACATCAGATACTGATTCGTATGAATAGGTAAACGGACGCCATTCTTCATTGAAGATCGTCGGAGAGAGAGAGATCGGCTGGAAGACCGACAGTTTTTGCGGCAGCGTTGAAAGAAAAAAGATTTCCTCGGGAGAGCGGTCAATGCTCAGCTCACGGTCGGGATTTTTCCACGTTTCAATCAACCGCATATTCGGCAGCTTGTTCAGCGGGTTGTCTTTCGATTCAACAAAACCCTTGACGGGCTGGAGATCTCCCCAGTATTTGTATGCGACATAGAGGGGACTGTGACGGGTTGCAACAACCATTACGGCGTACTGTTTTGTACTCATCCCCCCTTCACTGCCCATATTGTCAAGGTCCATGCTCTGCCACTCATCAGGGCTCATCCCCTCCAGACTGCCTTCACGGTCTCTTCCCGAACCCTCCCGCATCCTGCGTTCCCACTCCTCCATCCATTCCGGTTGAAGATTGCCGCCGGGCAGGCCTTTGGTGATTTCATCAAGCGGAGTCATTTTTCGTTCCAGTTCGCTTGTCCGGGGGTTTACTTCTATATCGTTTGTAATAAAACTTGCCGGGAGCAATATTGCCAAAGAAACGATTACCGGCAAGGCAATAAAAGACAGAATAATGATTTCGCGTTTTCTCTTCCGGAATGCATTGGGAAATGACATCAGAAAGAGGGTGACTGCATGAATAAAAAAAACTGTCAGCGAGACGATAAGGATCAGTTTTGCCACACCTGCACTGGCAGCCGCAATATCGGCATAGGCACGGGAAAAACTGATATAGGCAAAATAAAGAGAGGCCGCGAACAGTATTTCAAGAAAAGCAATAAACCTGCCCCTTCCCTGAAGCTGGAATATGATCGTGGTGACAATGAATGCGGCAGTGCTGATTCCGGCTATGCGGAGTGCATCAAGCGACAATCCGGCAAACAGAAAACTGCCGGCAATGATAATCCCGCCGGAAATGATTCCCCAGAGTGAAAATGAAAGTTTTGGAGGATAGAAATAAAAACTCATGAGAAACAGTGCAGGAATCATCGCGAACCAGAGCCCGATTCCCTGCAGATCATAGGTGACCACAATAGACGGATGAATAAAAGGAATGCATAGTAAAACAAGATATAAAAGAAATCGTGTGTAAAACAAAATATGTCTGAGCAAAGCACGCTCCTGTCAGGCAGGCTTTGGGCATGTCATGAAAAAACACACCGCACAAAGTTCAGCCGGTAATTGGTTCTCTTTAAAAATACATTCATGAAAGCCGAATATCAAGATATTCCCTTTGCACATCGATATCCTCTGACGGCTGGATCATACGCGGCCGCATACCGGGTTCTTTCCGAAAAACAAACCCGCCTGGAATCAGTGATGCCCGAAATGGAGTAAACAGGGTAAATTTAGCGGGATTTACGGTGCCGGGAGCTGCCTTCCATGTCTGAATAATGGTTTTTTTTGATTTCGGGAAAATGCTTAAAAAATAATCCAGCTGAGTATCAAAATACGTGGTGAATACAAAAAAATCACCAATATTCGGATTGAAAAAAGACTGATCATGTGAGTTTACGAACCACATCGAGGAGACATCACGGGAAAAGCGTTCAATATCATCGTCTCCCTCAAGAATAAACTTGTCCATCGCGGTATACACATGAAACACATATTCGGGATATGCTTCTTTTGTCAGCCGCAGAAATGTCACCAGGTTGCTTTTTATCCGGTCAAGATGGACAACCGATTCAAGTGATTCTTCCGGATGGTCCTTGATATTGCGGAAAAAAATAACAAGTGATTTTGCCTGCTCCTGGGTCACCGGCGATATTTTTGTAATCAGCTTCTGAAGCCGCTGCGACGCCTGCCAGTTTATATCCCGCATCCGGTCACCGGGAATGTACTCCCGCATAAAATACCGTTCAAGATCCTGGGATCGGCGTTTTACCGAGTCCTCATACCCCTGGGAGGTGATGATGTCCCGCAATTCCTTCGTCGCTGCGCCAGCAGGCAGGACGGGAATGATCCTGTTCTCCAGTTTGCCAAAAACATTGTTTGTCAGCCCGAAAATATCCCGAACAGAATAAATTCCGTTTACATTCATCATGCCCGCCAGGGGCATGTACACCGTAAAGACTGCTTTTCCTGAAGAATCAAATTCCAGAACCTGTTCTTCACGTACAAGGAAAACCGATTTTCTTCCGACTATCCCCCGTCCGGTCAACATGAATGAGAGCCTGAAAAACGGAATCGTATGAAAATCATGTGAATAGATAAATTGAGGGATGTTCCAGACTCGCGCGATCATTGGTGTTTTGGAATCCCATTCATATATTTTTTTATTGTGATATGCAGCCGCTATCTTTCCTGTGATGCCCATAACCGCCATCATCACAATTGCGGCAATTGAAAAAATAAAACCTGCCGGATTGAGTGAGTAAAACGAAAGAACAAGAAGAACAATTCCCGCAGCAAAAAGTACTGTTCCAAAAAGAGTGAAGGGGTATAATTTAGAAAATCTGAAAAGAACAGGCCGCAGGAATGTTTTTGCCGGAGCCATGAACTCAGAATGTGTATTCATGGCAGCTATCGTCTTTCGACCGGTATATTTTTCAAAATATCTTCCAGCACTTTTTCCCTGGACTGCACCGGATCATTCATGATCAAACGGTGCGCGCACGCAGGAATAAAAATCTCTTTTACCGTGTCCGCAGTGATATATCGCTGCCCCCGCACAAAAGCAAGCGCGCGGGCCATCCGGGATATCTTGACGCCCGCGCGGGGGCTCGCACCGGTCTGCACTTCCGGATTTGTTCGGGTTTCACGGACAAGCCGGGCTATATAATCAATAACATCGGGATGAATTTCAATGGAATCAACAAGCAGTTTCCATTCGTTCAAGGTTTTTTCATTCGTTACCGGCTTGAAGTTTTTCCATCCGTCCGTACGGCCATGCTGTGCAATGATGTTCACCTCATCCTCAAAACGCGGAAATCCCAGTGAAATCTGCAGCATAAACCGGTCAAGCTGCGGTGCAGGGAGCGGAAAAAGATGTGCACCCCGAAGATTCATGGTGGAAATAATAAAAAAAGGATCCGGGAGATTGTATGTTGTCCCTTCGACCGTAACACTCTGTTCTTCCATCGCCTGAAAAAAACTGCCCTGAGTTTTCGGCGTCAACAGATTTATTTCATCACAAAGTACAAAATGGGCAAAAATGGGCCCCTTATGAAAACTGATTGCGTTTTTGGACCCGTCAATTTTATTGTACCCCAGGATATCCTGCGGCAGAAGATCAACCGTACATTGAATTCTGCTGAATGAAATATCTTTTCCTGAATTGTTCCCCCATTGGATGGAACCGGCCAAAGCACGTGCCAAAGATGTTTTCCCCACACCATGAGAATCTGCAAGCATGACATGCCCGCCGGCAATATGTGCTGCAATAACATATTCCAGTTTCTTCTCATCGATATAAATAACAGAACGGATATTGTCCATTAATTTTTGGATCATCGGCCGGATAGCGGGTCCCGGCTGCAGAAGTGTTTTTTTTCCTGTGTGCTCTTTTTTCGTTGCTTCCATGAATTTTCTGCCTTTTTTTGTTGGATGATATACCATATGATAAAAATGATATAAACACAATGTATATATTTCGTATTTAATATACATCCATGAAATCACTCTTTCCAATAAAAGTTTTGTTTAAAATACGACAAATATTGCAAAATAGCCGGGTATTTATGTTTTTTAAACAAATAAATAGAGTAAAAATGAGCGATGATATTTTGTAAAACAACAAGATTCATTGTATTATATAAAATAGACTATGAATCTTTTTTTGGCCTGTGCATGGAGGCATCATGAAAGAAAAGGCAATTCGACAAGTCCGGCTTATTGTTGATACGGTTCGTGAAAACATATGCAAAGTATTTGTGGGAAAGCCGGAGAAGGTTGAACTTCTTCTAAACGGTTTCATCTCCGGACTGCATGTATTAATCGAGGATGTTCCCGGTGTGGGAAAAACCACCCTTGCGAAGAGTCTTGCCGCGAGCGTCAATCTTGATTTTTCCCGAATTCAGTTTACGCCGGACCTTCTTCCCGGGGATATCATCGGGATGAATATCTGGAACCGTGAAAAACAGGAAATGACGTTTAAAGCAGGAAGCATCATGCATCAGTTCATCCTTGCAGATGAAATCAACCGGGCAACGCCGCGGACACAGTCTGCCCTCCTGGAAGCGATGCAGGAAGAATCGGTGAGTGTAGACGGGCAAACCTACAAACTCCCAAAACCTTTTTTTGTCATCGCCACGCAGAACCCCTCACATTTTCTTGGTGCATATATGCTGCCCGAAGCAGAACTGGATCGTTTCGGATTGTCGTTTTCCCTGGGATATCCAAATCTTGCCGAAGGCATTGATATCCTTGACCGTTTCCGCATCGAGGATCCCATTCACTCACTGAGCTCTGTCGCAGAACCTGAGGCAATTATCGAACTCCGCAGCACGGTCCGAAGCGTCGACATCGCTCCTGAATTAAAGAAATTTATTCTTGATATTGCCGCAGCATCGCGGTCGTCCCGTCTGCTCCGTCTGGGGCTCAGCACCAGGGCAACCCAGCAGTATATGCTTGCTGCACAGGCGCGTGCCGCGATCCGCGGAAGAAATTTCATCGTTCCGGAGGATTTACTTGAACTGGCAGTGCCTTCCCTTGCACATCGGATAGTTCTTTCCGCGGAAGCTCAAATGAACAATATTTCTGCAGCCGGCGTGATAGAAGATATTTTGTCAAAAAAGAAAATCCCTGTTGGAGTATGAAAAATAAACTTCCGTTTCGGATAAATATCAATGCCATTGCCATTTACCTCTTCTGTACATTTCTTGTTTTTCTTGCTGGAAGCTATATAACAGGAATAATGATTTTTTTTCTGTATGTCATGTTCATTTTTCCCCTGGTTTCCTTTGTTTTGGCAATTTTCCACTATCGGTCGGTCACTTTTTACCAGAAATTCAGCACAGAACACCCGGTGAAAGGTGATTCAGTGGAATATTCGCTTATCCTGTATAATGAGTCAGTCATTCCGGTTCCGGAAGTACAGGTGGATTTCAAATCAATTAATCCCCTTATGCAACAGGTGCTTCAGAATTTCGCCATTTCCCTGAAAAAAAAAGACAAAGTCCAGAAAAGCTGCACATTGACCTGTACCTACCGGGGGATATACCAGGTTGGCCTGGAATATATCGGCATCACGGATGCCTCCAAATTTCTTACCCTGAGTATCGCCGTGTGGCATCAGACTTTTTATGTGTATCCGAGAATCCTTTCGCTTGTATCGTTCAGAGCGCCGCTTATCCGGCAGGATGCAAAAGGCGAAACATCCCTTCAAAGCGGCCTCCCGGATTACACATTATACAAACAGCTGAGAACCTACCAGGAAGGTGACTCTCTCCAGCACATGTACTGGAAAAAATTTGCCGCGACCGGAATCCCCTTCATCAAGCAGTATGATTCTCCCGGCGATGTGGGAGTAACACTGTATTTTGATATCCGCAGGGCTGAAAATCCCACACCAACGGTTTTGGAGCGTGAAGATGTCACTGTAGAGATAGTCACGGCCCTGGTAAAATATTTCCTTGATATGAACATTTGTATTTCGGTTTTCTCACAAGGATCACCTCCCTTTGAGTTTTACGGAAATATACGAAAAGATTTTCATTCTTATTATGAAGCCACGATCAACCTGAAATTTGAAAACACCTGCAGTCCGGCCCAGCTGTATTACCTCCACGACCGTGACGACAAATACCGATTCACCACCGTGATATTCATTACGCATATAATAGATCCGGAACTGTTGAATATAATAGAAGATTCACTTGCCACGCATAAAAATTACACACTTATTTTCAATCATCAGGGGAACCCGGAAGAAAAACGAAAAGAGACCACCGAACATCTGAATACACTGCGAGACCGGGGCTTGTCGATTATCGAGGTATTTTCAGCTGAGACGATTGTCGTTGACATGGAGAAGACATCCAATGAATTCTTTGTATAAACGAAAACTTTTTCCACTCATCGTTTCCGGAACGACTGCGATTCTGGTTCCATTTTTGTCTTTTTTTATACTTGGCGTTTCACCCGTCATGCTTTTTGTCTATGCAGTAATTTTCCTCAAGCTTGCACTCCTGATTGTCTCGATCTCCCTGGACAATCCGTTCTGGAAAGCCGTCACCTCCGGCGCCTCATCAATGATTCTTTTTGTCTTCGGGATTTTTATTCTTGCCGGCATTGTCATCACGCCCCTGTCGCATTTCCAAATCTGGTTCACCCTTTTTATGGAGGGCGAAAACGGCGGGATTATTTCGAACCATCTTTTCCTGATCATCTCTTTTTTTACCTGCTTTTTTTCTTCGCTGCTGATAAAGAAGAATACAATATCCCCCATCACCGGACTTATCGCCGTACTGTGGGGGTTGTCCACCCTGATTACGAGGGATGTGTATGTGGGCATAGGATTTGGAATATCCCTGATGGTCTTTATCGTGACATATATCAGAAGCGGAATTGCTTTTTCCATGATCATTATTATTGTCTGCACCTTCTTTGCCGGTTTATTATGGATGTCATCCCCTGAACCCGCAGGGAGTGAATTTGTCTCGAAAGTCCTGCATACCGGTCTCCGCAATACAATTCATACGACATTTCCTTCCTATCCCCTTTTAATCGGAATTCCCGAGTACGGGTATACATTAAACGACAATTCGATCGGACAGGAACCCATGCTTTCTCCCATCCCCCTTTATGCAATTGAAGGAACGGTTGATGATTTTTATTACATCAGGACAGAAACGTTTGACTATTTTACCGGGACGCGCTGGGGTGTCCTGGATGAAACACCGCAGTTTTACTACAAAAAAAACTCTCAACAAATTGACATACCCGGTGACACAAAAGAGTTGTTTACCATTCGCCTCCTTTTGGACTCGTATCTGTTTATTCCTCATACTGCATCGACACGTTATGTTCTTCTGGATGGCAAACCCGTGCTGATGCCCCGTGAACCGGGTGTGCGGGGTATCCGCTCATCTCCTCCGTTGATGTCGGGAAACACCATCACCCTGTTTGTCGACCAGAAGCCTGACCTCACCCCGCTGGAGGACCGCAGCCGATATCTGCAGCTTCCTGCAAACCTTTCCGATGATGTCAGGGCACTTGCACAAGAGTTAAAACAAAACGAAACAAATCCGCAGGTAATTCTGTCAAGAATCCGTGGATTTTTGGCAACAGGATATACCTACACACTCGAGACCAATGCACCACCTGCCGGCAGTTTTGTCATTAATGATTTTCTCTTTGAATCGAAAGAAGGATTTTGTGAGCATTTTGCGACCGCGTTTATTCTGCTCGCTCGCCTTTGTGATATCCCCGCTCGTTATTCCCGCGGGAATCTGGTGGTTCCGCCCGAGGAAGGCCAGGCTGTTGAAGAGTATACCATCATTACCGGTTTGACGGCACATGCATGGGCAGAGGTATGGCTTGAGGGATTTGGATGGACAACGTGGGAGTCAACTCCTCCCTTTGCCGCAGATTTGGCCGGATTCACCCCAATGATAGGGGAAGATTCCTACACAGAATCACAGCTCGAAGCACTCAAACGACTCACCCGGAAACAGCAGGGATGGCCATTTGTTCCCTTCGACTTCACCGGGGTGACACAGCTTGCTCAGTCCAGCCTGTTCCATATTTTTTTCATTGTTTTTATCGGAGGCATCCTCTGTGCTCTGTTGTTGCGATGGATTTTTTCCGTTTTATGCGTCCGTAAATGCGTTGTCCGGACGCTGAAAAAGTATATTGCAGCCAGTCCACTTCCCTGCAATCCAGAAACAATTGGATGGGGAAAGTGGGGAAAAATCCTTGTTCTTCATCAGCCTGATATGGTGTGGAAGATTCTTGTCCTTGTCAGAAAAATTCAGGTGTTTGCGTACTCCGGTACGATTTTAAAAAAGAGCGATATACACTTTATGCGCAGAATGCTTCCACGAATTAGAAAAATACTTCGAAAGGCAACTGTACAGGACTCATAAAACAGACTTCCGGCACTATCAAGTAATATCAACGTCTTCTGAATAGTCAATCCCGGAAAAACCAAATCCATGAAACTGCAGAAAATCATCCTCGTATCCGCGGAAATCCGCAATGGTCCGGTAATTTGTTTCGTCAATAATATTCCAGATTTTATCAATCTCTTTCTGCACATCCTCCCGCAGTTCCCAGTCATCCATCCGTATCCTGCGCAGCTCATCAACCGGGACCGCTTCTCCTTTGTACAGTTTTTCATGAAACAGTCTGAACATCTGTTCGATGCATCCTTCATGGATATTTTTTTCTTTCATGACTTTAAACAGAGCTGATATATACAGCGGAACCACCGGGATCACCGCGCTTGAACGGGTGACCAGGGCTTTATTGACCGCCACAAATGCCCTGCCCCCTTTTGCGGAAAGTTTTTCATGCAGTTTGTCTCCGGTTGCCTCAAGGTGCTTCTTCGCCATTCCCAATGTTCCCTCGCGGTATACCGCAGCCGTAACCGGCGGGCCGATATAAGAATAGGCAACAGTGAGAACATTCGGCGTGAGCAGTTTTTCATCCGAGAGCCTGTTCATCCACAGCTCCCAGTCTTCACCGCCCATCACCTTCACCGCCCCGGCAATATCCTCTTTGGTGGCTGGTTCAAAATGCACTTCCTTTATTACTTCCTTGCCGGCATCAAGGGATTTTGAGGTAAATGAACGGCCGATCGGCTTGATTGAACCCCGGAACAATTCGCCGGTATCAGGATCGCGCCGCGAACTTGCGGCGAGGCTGTAGACAACACAATCGAGTACCATATTGTTTTTTTTCAATATACTGACAACACGGTCTTTTATCTCATGTGAAAACGCATCACCGGTAAGGCTTTCTGCAATCAGCCCTTTTTCCCGGGCGGCATTGTCAAAGGCACGCATGGTGTAATAGCCGACATTTCCGGTTCGAACAGCCGTCGGAGGCCTCCCCGACGCCACACCAATGGTATTGGCATCAGAACCAAATGCGGCCACAATTCGTGAAGCAAGTCCATATCCTGTACTTGCGCCGATTACCAGTACATTCTTGGGACCGGCAATCTTCCCCTGCTTCTGGACATATTCAATTTCTTTTTTCACCAAAAGCTCAAGCCCTTTTGGATGGGCGTTTAAACAGATATTATTTTTTATTTTTGGATGTACTATCATGAAAGGAATATAATAATCGGAGTTCTGACCGTCAAATTTATTAAACGTGTTATTCCCGCTGCCATGGAGGCAGTCCGAAAACAGGAATACTACTCTTTTGCCAGTGTATATTCAACACCATCAAGAAAGGGTTCCTCAAAAAGCGCATCAACAAATGAATTTGTCTCATTTTGTATCAACTCTTCCTGAAGAACCTTCTCCCGAAAAAAGTATCCTGCGCCAGAGCCTGCACAGATAATGACGGCTGCTGCAATTCCGGCTACTGCAAACATGATTCTGTTCTTTTTTCTTTTTTGGATATATTTTCTGTTAATTGTGTTGAAATCAACCGGTTTCATTGCAGCTGCCTGCTTCTCAAGAATTCCGGACAGTTCCTCACCAATAACGGAAACTGCGGCATAATACCCGGAACAATCGCTGCATGATGTAATATGCTCGATAAAATCCTTTGGTATCGGCTGATGAGTATCCATCAACTCCTGAATCCGTTGCTGATAAAATAAACAACTGGTTTTGTTCAAATGATCCTCCTCTTGAGGTATTCCGCTATTTTATTGCGCGAACGATGCAGCCTTGATTTTATGGTTCCGGGTTTTTTCCCCGTTATCGCAGCGATCTCCCCGATTGAAAACCCCTCACATTCTTTCATTGTTAACAGCAAACGGTTATCCGGCTCCAAAGCATCAAGTGCAGAACGCACCTCCTGACGAATTTCTTCCCCCATAAAAACTTCCTCAGGATTATGCTTTTGCCCGTCATCGATTTCAGTATGAATTTTTTCCAGGCGTTTTAAATCACGCCGTATTTTCCGGAGGTGATCAATTGCCTTGAACCGGGCGAATGAATAAAAAAAGGTCTTTAATGTTGAATGATCATTGAACCGGCCACATTCACTGATAAAAGCAGCAAGGATTTCCTGAAGCGCATCTTCCATGTCTGAAACATTCCCGTTGAATATCGAAGCGACAAGTCGTTTCAGCCATGAAAGATGTGGCTGTACAATTTCAACAAACAATTGATCATTTTTTGTAAGAACAAATTGTTCGATCAGCTTTTTTTCCCGGCTTTTTTCTTTTGACAACATGATTCCTGTATTTTCTATAATAATATGTTCCATAATCTTTTACTATAACAGGTTTCCCCTCGAAAAGATTCCGAAGGGAAACCGATTTATATCCATTTTATTATTTGTTTTCACGGTCTTTTTTATGCTTTGGAGGGGGGATATCCCTGTCTTCTTTTTTTTCATCCAGCACCCTTAAAAGATGCTGTAATTTGGCCCATTTTTCCTTACTGATCGTCTGTTTCAATTGAACCATCTGTTGAATGTGCGTAAGCCGAATTGTATACTCCGCTTCCAGTGCTGCACGCAGCACTTTTTCGATTTCGTTCATTTTTACCGGTTCATCCAGCAGCAGTTTTTTCAATTCAGCAGCCTTGATGTTTTTTTCTGCTTCGGCAAGCTGTATTTTTTTTAATGACGTATTCCAGATCGTCTCCAGCTGGGTAACTTCCGCATCTGTTAATTCCAACTCTTTTGCGACTTTTTCATTTTTCAAAATACGCGTGATATCCTGCGCCCCTGCCAGTGTCAACGCGGTAATCGCAAGACACACAATAAAAAATATCTTTTTCATACAACCTCCATAACAGGAAAATCATCCTGATTGATTATTTTATTATTTGTCGTGGAAAGAGAAGATCTGGTTCCAATTATTTGTAAAAAAAAATCGTTATTGCCGGTTGAATTCATCTGCCCCGATGTCCGGCAGTTCGTCACTGATAATAAGTGAGTCGGGAAGAATATGCTGGAAGTTTTCTGCCTTGTTGCGTGCTATGCTCTCTGCATTAATCTGGAATCGGCTCGCCAATGCATCCCAATATTTTGTAAAAAAATTTTCCCATCCGTTTTCTTTCATGCTCTTCGTTGTGACAGAGCGAAAAGTATCAAATTCGGAATTATAAAATGATTCTTCCTCCAGGGGGAAATAGTGCTCGAATACCCCGCTGGTATTCTCCTTGATTTCCTTGACTTTGGGCTGCTGTTTTTTTAGATCGGTTTTTATATAGAGATAATGATCATCACGATACTGAAACTCCGAAAACGTATTATTGAATTCGAGCGGGCCGCAATAAATATTTTTCCCCAGCTGCGGCGTCAAAGCGAGCGGATACTGCCCCTGCTGGGCACCGACAAAGTATCTGTACAGTATATTTTTGGCATAGAAAAGATTGTTTTGATAAAAAACATCTGCAGCGATGGGTGTCGGGACAATTTCCTGGAATTCGTCACCTGCAACAACAACTGTATTGTTGTAAAAATAAAAATTCTCAAGCAATACAGGCCGGGCATGAGTTTCCGTTTCCCACTTCTTTTGTGTTGAAAAATAAAAATAATTCCGGTACATATACAGTTTGCCTCTGTAGCTGAAAAACGGAGGGATCTGTATACCCATACCGAAATGATGAAAAATGTTGTTATATACACTAATTGTTGTGTTCAATGTCGATGCCGAATTCGCCAAACGGGCAGTACCCCATACTCCCAAAGGGGAGTATGCTGCAATATTGTCATGAACAGAGTACTTTGAACGCGCAGGAGTAATAAAAAATGGCGCCCCGTTTATGATATTCCTGCTGATTTCCGTTC
Organism: Spirochaetales bacterium; assembly: GCA_016929065.1. Taxonomy (GTDB): domain Bacteria; phylum Spirochaetota; class Spirochaetia; order SZUA-6; family RPPD01; genus RPPD01. The sequence continues at coordinate 29,825 of JAFGJO010000051.1, forward strand.
CATCCGATGCAGATGAGCTGTCAATACTGATTGTGGAAGCCTCAAAACGGGTACCAATAATATCCTGCGAAGTGTATTGCTCCCAGAATCCCTTTTGCCCGATAAAATTATTCGTTATTCTGCTGTTTGGTGAATTCCTTACCGCGACAGCAAGATGTGTGGGATTGAAAATACATTGGTCGATATTGGTCTGCGAGCAGTTTTCAATCAGGATTGCATAACTCGCAGCATACCGGAATACAATATTTTTTATTTTTACATTGTCCGCAGTAATGTACACAAGATGCTTTTTTACCGGAATATGATATTCATGGCCTGACGGCGGCTTGTTGTCTGCTGTGTGGATAAAAATAATTTTTTTATCTGCATCATAGGCGAATCTGCCCTGCAGAAAATCATTTTTTCCTGTTTCGCTGACCGCAACGAAACTGTCTGAAGCAGAGAAATCCGCAGGCGAGGTATACAATCCTCCCAGTCCGTATTCATCACCGTAGAGCTGTTTTTTGTATTTTTTTGGCGGCAGCGGAGCATAGGGGCTGCGATAGCCGCGCAGAAGGATGTCGTCTTCATACACAAAGAATAATCCCGGTTTTTCAGCCTGGTCTTCCCCTGCCTTTGTATATTCTTCATCCTCCAGGAGCGGCAGCGGCCAGTCATACGAGGCAGTATAAATTCCTGTTTCAAGAAGACTCCATAAAGGTGGTACCTCATAAAAATAATCATCAGATCCATCGATAATGACCGTCTCCGCAATCGGATCAAATGCTTCCAGGGTAATGCCGGGAGTTGAAATGTTTATTGTTTCGTAGTAAATCCCCTCTTTGATTCTGATGATGAATCCTGGAGCAGCGGCATTGATTGCGTCCTGAATGCGGGAATAGTCACCTCCCTTTTTTGCAACAATGAGCAGGTTGGCCGGCTTCTCGGAAACAACAGGGGCCTCCTGAACAGTTGTGCATGTACTCACGTTTAGAATCGTAATGAAAATCAGGGTGATAAATCGCAACGAATTTCTTTGTTTCATATCAATTAATACTATACCCCCAATATAATCTCAATCACAAGTGACTTTTAAAAAAAATGAAATTTCCATTATACAGAAAATGGAACTTTCCGATAACTACTATATGGCTTCACAGGGAGGGGCATATGAAAAAAAGATTACGCAGCTTTATCATCATCATGGCAACACTTTTTTATTGCCTTCTTTTTCTTTCAAAATATTTTCTGTAATATAGTAAATAATACCCGATTTGCGGAACAGAATAACCGGCCCCAAATCATGTACGGTGTTATTTTGGATCGTTTCCGGTCTTAAGAGGCCCTTTCCAGTTGGGAATCCCGCCGAAATCAGTTACATTGACATACCCTTTTTCCCTGAGAGCCTGCTGTGCCTGGCCGGAACGGTTTCCGCTTTTGCAATACACAACCACCCGGGCATTTTTATCCTGAGTGGGAAATGCATCAACAATATTGGAAAGCGGTATATTAATCGCACCGGGAATATGCCCGGAACTGTATTCTTCCGGAGTTCTGACATCCACAAGCAGAAAATCCTCGCCCTTATCCAGCTTTTTCGACAGTTTTTCATACGTCAGTTTTTCCTCTGTCGGAGTCATTGATTGGCCCGTACAATAAGCCAAAACACCAATTAAAAGAATAAGGGTAAAAATCACCCTGAACATTTTCATTTCAACCTCCTGATATGAAAAAATATACTCTATTTGCATTAAAATGCAAAATGGAAAGAAAATATTTCCAGTCTAAAAGTTTGAAATATAATCTGTGATATTTTATCCTTGAAACAGGAGGACTGTATGCACAGATTATTCAGTACCGTTATATTTTTTCTTGTTCTTCTGACCTTCCTTCATGCACAACAGGAAGTATACAAACCCCACATCGCGGTGATCCCCATGAAAAATACAAGTAACGATACACAGTATGACAGTATCTGCGAACGGGTCACCGAAACAATTGAGCTCACCCTTTCGCTGCTTGACAAATACTGGATTGAGCGGGTCACCACGATCGATCCGGCTGCTGATCTGGAGAAAGCAAAAGAGTTCCTTCGTCTGAACAATTATGATAATGCAATATTCGGACAGGCAATCGCGAATCCTGCAGACGGCAGTATTATCCTGCAATGTTCAATTTATGACCGCAGAAAAGATGCGATCACCATTAAAAAAGAAGTAACTGTTGCCAATATATTCAGTATTTTCAACTCCACTGAGGAACTGATTACCTCTGTCATCGAAAATTTTGCAGGGGTTCGTATTGGTTTCGGCAGCATACAAATCAGCAATACAGGGGAAAAAGGCCTGTACGAAGTTTATGTTGATGATGCCATTGCCGCGGTTCAGGACGGGACGATTGAAAGGGTCCTGATCGGTACATACAAGGTAAAAGTGCTCCAGATGCGCATGAAAGGTGAATACATCCTGTATGAAAAAACAATCAAAGTGAACAGAAATGCCGAGACGGTGATCCCCATTGAAATTCCCTATCTCCTCCCGGCTGAAGAGGCCGAGCTGAAAATGCTTGAAGAAACAATCAGTACAGGATGGGCAGATCCGCTCAAGAGGGGTGCTGTTGAAGGCGCCTTCGCCAAAATTGCCGCATACCTTGCCGATATATCTTTTGCAGAACGGCTTGAGCAGAAAAAAACCGAATACCTTCGGCTCCATGATGAATACAAAAAACAGTTCGGCGACATTGCGTCGGAAATGTTCAGGGTATATATATCCGTCGAAGCAGGTATTCCCATAAGTATTGATGATTCTTCTTTTATTCCGGTGTCCTATTTTGATTTTGGTCATTTTTATGGAATTGAGCTTATTACCGAATGGGGCATTTTTGGAATAGGATTTGGATTTGTTAATCTGGATTATTCATTTTATGACAATATGATGCTTATGCATTATAATGAATTCACAATGAATACACCAAGTGCTGAACTTCGATATACAACAAATTTCAATTTTTTTGCCCAGTTATTTTTTTCGCTTCGATCCGGTGTCTCGTCAGTACCAAAGAAAAGTCTTTATGTAACGGCTTCTATCGGCGGGATGCTTCAATTTTTCAAAGTCTTTGCTCTTGAATTAGGGACTGGAGTTGAGTATTTCTTTTTTGCAAATACGGATTTTCAGTCGTACACTTACATTAAAACATATATTGGAGTTGTTTTCTATATGTAATGCCAAAATGAAAACAGCTGTTTGAGTTGTTCGGACAGCTGTTTATTATTTTTCATTCATACTAATTTTTGTTGGCTAATCTTTCCAGGGAAAAATCATTCCCTTGAATGTTCTTTTTCCAACCTTGTCTTTTTCTTCCAGAAGAAGCGTTTCCCATGGTATTTTCTTCCGGTTCGCTTCCGGATTTGCCTCGAGATATTCGTACTTGTACATCCGCAATTTCAGGGCGACAGACTGCAAAAGCAGGATTGTCACAAATCCGGGAACAAGAAAAAAGGTAAAAACAGATATGGTGAAAAAAAGTATGCTGATCAGTGTCAATCCGAAAATAGTGAAGGCCGTATTGTCCAGAAGCAGAAGAAACATCTTTTTTAGGTTCTTCGGTACCTTCTTGTCAAAATTGGATTGAATGGTCAGAAAATACTGGCTTGCGATCAGCCAGATGACATAAACTTCCACAATAATAAAGAATATTATTGCATTCAGCTGATCATTCATGTTGTTCAGATAAAACAGGGCTGCATTGACAAATATGCCGCTGATCACTCCCTGGAGCAGCCCGTATCCAAGACTTGTTTTCCAGGTTTCTTTAAGATATTGAAAAAACGCGGCAAATGTCGGAGGCTGATAATATGCAATATCCTTGGTGACTCCGCTCACAGCCCCGGCGTATACATTATAAAAACAATGTACAAAAATCATGATGATCATCATGGCGGAAAACCCGCCGAAAATATTATCCTGCGGGATAAAAACCGATAATCCAATGATTGTAAGATAACTCATTCCAAAAGTGGCAGCAAATACAATATAGAAACCAAGGTTCAGAATAATGATCCCATACAGATTATCCCACATGTCAAAAAATGTTTTTTTAAGTAAAAATCCTGTCATCCAAAGACTCTACACTATTTCTGCATTATTTGACAACCCGTATGCCTGCTCGATAATTGAATCAACAGCAACACCGGTTTCACCGTCAATCTCAAATTCCCTGGTAGTGTTGAGAGCGGCAATATATTTCTCCACAAGCGGAAAATGCAGATTATTGTGCGGCGGATGATTTTCTGTGACGATACCTTTGCTTGTTTCAATTTCAAGAACACCGGCATTCAGTGACGGGACATGAACTCTTCCCTGCGAAAAATAAATGGTCAATGTATCCCGGGAAATTCCGGACGCGTGGCTGACCGTGACGGTTCCAATCACTTTCGAATCAAATTGGATGCTGACAACTGCGGTATCTTCGACTTCGCGTGAAAATACAATCGGTGCATGGAGTGCTTTTACCTGTGAATATTTTCCGAACAAATTCAGCAATACCTCGATCCGGTGACAGCCAAAATCCTTCAGGGGCCCGCCGCCGGAGACGGCCCGGTGCAACAGCCACGACCGAGGATGATTCGAATCAGGATTGAACATTTCAAGTGCGTCGATCTGGGCAAAAACAGGCTTTCCAAGTGCATGTGAGGCAATAATCTCCTTTATCCTCTCAATCACCGGATAAAAATGACGGTAATAGGCAACTCCAAGCAGTACATCATGTTGTTTGCATGAGTGAATCATTGATCTGCCTTCAAGTACGGTTAATGCCAAAGGTTTTTCGCACAACACGTGCTTTCCGGCTTCTGCCGCGGCGATGGTCTGTGATGCATGCAAAGCAACAGGGCTTGCAATATATACCGCGTTTATTTCAGGATCCCGCAGCAATTCTTCCCAGGTGTCATATGCACGGGGAATGGAAAATTCTTTTGTAAACTCTTTTATTTTGTTTTTATTTCCCCGTGCCGCGGCAACAAGCTGGGAGTTTTCCGCATTCTGAAGTGCATGGACCACCCGTTTTCTGGCAATATCACCGCATCCAATTAATCCCCATTTTATAATACCCATCTCATACTCCTGTCATCATTATACGCGAACATTTTTCTAAACTTCAATTTTAATATAATAATCCAGTAAACACAATCTTGCAGTATTCTTTCAATACATGCCAGGATATCTGTTTTCACCATTTTTTTTTCCTGAATTCCGGTTTTCCTTATTTTCTGTAAATAGAAAACTTAAAAAGAGAAAATCCATACATAATGCAAATGCGTTGTAAAAAGGCAGGTTTTTTCTGTTTTCCTGAATAAAAATGGGGGGACTGCTCCAACGAAGCGGTCCCCCCAAGGAGGCCAATAGTTAATTGCAGCTGTATTCTTTCAATACTCCCGCATATTTCTTTAATTTTCGGAGTGCTTTCAGTTCGATCTGGCGCACTGTTTCGGGCGACATGCCAAGGCGTTCCCCGATGTTTTTAAGGGTGTACCGTTTGCCGCTTAAAAAAGCAAAACGAAACATCAGTATTTTTCTTTCCTTGTCGAGCAATTTTTCCAGAAACCGCATTGTTTCTTCCCGAAGGCTTTTCTTCATGAATTCTCTGTCCGGATCAAAAGAATAGTCCTCATAGATTTCATGAAGGGACATGGAATCATCGTTCACTTCCTTGTCAAAAGAAACAGTTGGATTCATTGCATTGAGCAGAACATCAACTTCCTCGACAGTCATGTTTGCTTCATCGGCAATTTCTTCAAGAGACGGCCTGCGCATAAGATTCTGGTTCAGCTGGTTGTATACTCTGTTGATTTTTCTGAGGCGTTCCTCTTTTCGGTGCGGGAGTCGGATGGTTCTGCGTTTATTTGACAGTGCGCGCATAATTGCCTGTTTGATCCACCATGAGGCATATGTACTGAACCGGACATTCTTTCTGAAGTCGTATTTGGTTGCAGCACGGATCAATCCCATATTACCTTCCTGGATCAGGTCAAGGAGTGAAATCTCCGGGATTTTGTATTCCATTGCAATTTTTACAACCAATCGAAGATTTGCTTCAACCAGATGATTGATTGCTTCCTTGTCTCCATCCTGGATTTTCCTTGATAAATCCAACTCCTGTTCGAAGGTGAGCAAGGGATTTTTTTTGATTTGTTCAAAATATGCCCTTAAACAATCTTCTCCCGAAGTTGTAATATTTGTTTCTTTTTTCTTGTTTACTGCCATCGTGTACTCCTTGCATATTATTATGCAAGAGTTATGCCAACTTTAATTTATGCCAATTATTATTTTAATTTATTATACAGTATGTAATTATATAATGCCTGGTATTACCGCATTCGAATCGTAGAACATATGGTCTACTTTTTTATACGAATATTTTTTTTTAAGTGAGATCATTATGGAGATATTGGATGTATTTTGATTATAATGACTCAATGCACTTAATAAATTCAATATTTTCCGTAGTGAACATTCAGATGTTTGATACACAACAACGCAGGATTATATAGATTCCGGTGTTTTCCTGGTGATAAGATCTCTGTAAACCATATCAGCAAGCCCAAAATTGGCATTTTTCGCCATGGATTTTGAATATTCATCATACAGCATGTCTTCAAATATTTCCTCTGCCTGACCGCCATGAAGCATTTCATTCTTGTGAACTGTTTTTTTCATCGTAGAGAGCATCTGTTTAATAAAGATTGATTCAAACTCAACACACACTTCATACAGTTTCGGGTCCTGTTTCCTGTCTACTTTTGCCTGTATTTTTGCATACGTGTTGCTGCCCTGCATTTTTGTAAGTCTTTTTTCGACTGATGACGCCTGATATTTATAGGAATCCTGAATCATTATATCCGCCATAATATCCTCACTTGATAATTAATGTGCCGTACAATGCCCCGGCCTTTTCAATGGATTCAAGCATGGTGATAACCGTATCAGTAGAGATTCCGATTTCTTTCATTGTTTTGACGAAATCTTCAACTGAAATGGTCTCATTAATGACAAAATGCTCTTTTGATGAATCTGATGGCGAATAATAGCTCTGCACCTGAACGGTCGCTGTTTTATAGGAAACAGCAACCTTTCCTATTTTGACATTTTCTCCCATCACAATCATTCCTGTTCTTGAATCGATAACAACTTTTGTTGATGCATCCGGGGTCACTTTTATTGACTGTATATCTGCGATCAAGCCGATAATATTGTTCAACTGATTTTCCGGAACGGTAATTTCTATAAGCGCAGGAGTTCGTACCGTTACTGCAAGTCCGGCCATATTTGCGGCAATTGCTTCTTCAACAGCTTTTGCAGTCACGAAATCAGGCTGTTTGAGCTGTAACGAAATAATATTTCCCACAACAAGGGTTGAAGATACCTGACGCTCGGCGATCCCGCCGCTTCGCACTCTTCCCACGGTTTTCACTGCGCTGCGCTCTGATGAAACAATCACCAATCCCTGCGCAATCGCATATATCTGCCCGTTTGCGGCGCGAAGCGGTGTTTGAAGAAGGATCCCCGATTCAAGACTTCGTGCATCTCCAAGACTTGCGACATCAACGTCAATTCTGTCTCCGGTACGCATAAAAGACGGTATATCAGCACTGACAATCACCACCGCACAATTTCTGCTCCTGATGTCCTGTGCTGATATACTGAAGCCAAAATGTGAAACAAGATTTGAAATAGCATCTTTCAGCATGGCGGTATTCGGTGAATCGCCGCGGCCGCCCAGGCCGGTTACAAGCCCGACACCCAAAAGCTGGTTTTCACGCATGCCGCCGATTGTGGCGATCTCTTTTATTCGCACCTCCGGCACTGCCGTCAGGAATGACAGGATAATGATAAAAAAAAGCAAAAAGCATATGGATTTAGCGAAATTCAATGCGGACCTCCTTTTTTCCGGAAACACTCCCGGTAAAACTTTTCCCTGTTCCGTCCGGACGCACCTGGATGACCTCATCAAATGATCCGCTTGACAACGCCCTTCCGGTCATGGAAACAACCAGATTTTTTCTTTGGAAAGTAATAGTAACTCTCTCCCCGGCACGTACAATAATATTTTTTGTTACCTGTTTCTGCAAAATCGGTTCGCCGGGCACAAGATCAATAACAGCCTTTACCGGAACAAAATTGGCAGGAAAGAGAAGTTCGTATGGATACTCTCCAAGGTCAACCTCTTTTTGCGTAGTATTTTCCAGGGAAACAATTTCTCCCGCCCGAAGCGGATATTTCGGTACCAGTACCTGGGCATATGCATGAATAATCACATCGAACACACCTTTTTGGCGTTGGGATGAATTTGTATCTTCCCAATTCACTGTACATAAACCGCCTGGAAGGCCGTACCGCGAAGTCTGCTTGTTAATCGTCAGATTAATTGAATCTGTTTCTTTCACAGAGATATCCGGATATGACAGAAATTCCACACTAACACACATATTCTCATCAGGAAATTGTTTTTCCAGATGTTCTGACAACAAGGAATAAAACCATCCGCTTTTGCCATTTCCAATTTTTTCCGGAATAACCTGCAGCCGTTTCCCAACCAGAATGATTGTCCCTGAATAATCTTTTTTAATTTCGGTTCGAATAAGCCGAAGGGGTATGAGCATCAAGCGGTCTTTTTCGATTGATAAAAAACCGGAAGAAAGTGTTGCCAGTCCACTCCGTGTTTTTTCAGCATCGATGATATCATGCATTGATACTCTGTCCATATCTGAAAAAATCCTGTTTTTCAAATACAGTTCAGTCACTGCGGGTTCATTCTCTGCATGGATACCGGAAATCACGACAAGAGAAAATAAAAGAAATAATATACAGCCGACCGGCCTCATTCCCATATTCGTTCAGCCCTTACTATCGTTTCAAATTTGTCGCTGTTGCAAGCATGCTGTCGGAAGTCTGGATCGATTTTGAGTTAAACTCATATGCGCGTTGTGCGACAATCATATTTACCATTTCCTGGACAACATTTACATTCGACATTTCAAGCATACCCTGCCGGATCTTTCCCATGCCGTCAAAACCAGGCCGGCCCCCGATTGCCTCTCCGGAAGCATTGGTGGTGATAAACAAATTCTCACCGATTGCATTTAATCCGGCCGGATTGACAAAACGGTACAGTTCAACCTGTCCGATTTCCACGGGGTCATCATTGCCGATGAACTGTATGGTGACCCGTCCATCCGGAGAAACAGCGAGTGTTTCCGGCTTTGTATCTTCCGGTATAATGAGTTCAGGCATCAGCCGGTATCCATTTGAGGTGACTACCTGGCCGTTCGAATCAACTTTAAACGAACCGTCACGGGTGTAACCATAGGTACCGTCATACTGAAGAATTCTGAAAAATCCAGGGCCTTCGATTGCAAGGTCCGTTTTGTTGCTCGTCACCTGCAGACTGCCCTGTTCAAAGAGTTTCTGGCTTGCTGCGGCCCTTACACCGTGCCCTACCTGCGTATTTGTCGGCACAACGGTGAGCTCGGTTGCAGGGGTTCCCGCCAGACGGGTTGTCTGGTATAACAAATCCTCAAAATCTGCCCTGTTTTTCTTGAACCCGGTTGTATTGACGTTCGCCAGGTTATTGGTAATTGTATCAATATTAAACTGCTGTCCAATCATTCCGGAAGCGCCGGTCCACAAGGATCTCATCATAATCTATTTACCTCCTACACTCGTAATACTTCATTAACAAGTTTTCCGGCCAATGCATCATGTGTCTGCATGGTTTTCGAATTCGCCTCATACGCACGGTTCAGTTGTATCATCTGTACCATTTCTGTTACGGGATTCACGTTCGAAGCTTCCAGAAAAGCCTGGATGACCTTCGGCCGGTCATCTTCCGGCACGATTTCGGCCGGTCCGGAATCCCTTGTGGTATTCCAGTAGCTGTTTCCCTGTTTTTGCAAATATCTTGTTTCTTCCACATTAACTATTTTTAAACGGTCAATCCGCTCAATATTTTCCCATTTCACTTCATTCATGGAGACCAACCGCGCTGCATCACCTGCATAGGTGGGGTCGCGGTACAGCACTCCGTCCTGGTCTATAACAAAATTGTATTTCTGCAGCTGAATCGGCCCCTGTTCGCCGAGCACAAAATCACCGCTTTTGGTCACCAGATACCCTTCAGGATTCAGCAGGAATGAGCCGTTCCTCGTATACCGTTCCCCATCAGTTGTTTCCACGCTGAAAAAGCCTTTCCCGTCCAGCGCGAAATCAAATACGTTCTCTGTCGGTTTCATGGCGCCCTGCTCAAATACGGTAAACACTTCGTTGATCTCGGTTCCGGTTCCCAGTTTTCCGACAATCGGCATGGTATCGACAGAGCCGAATGGAAAGTTGTACATGCCGTCATCATTTGACCTTCGAATCAGCATTTCCGGAAATGCCTTTGAAACTGCTGTATCCCGCTGATACCCAATCAGGTCGACATTCGCCAGGTTATTGGAGACCGCATCCATTCTGTGCATTTGGGCAATCATGCCGCTTGCACCGGTATATAGTCCACGAAGCATCGTGTTCCTCCATTTGGAAAAATGTGTGTCTTTTCAATTATCGGAGGATTTTCCGGATGTTTGACAGAAATAAATGGAAAAACTGAGAGAATATACTGCAGGTTTACCATGCCAGAAAAACAAGGAAGAAACGAACGGTCCGATTTATATAATTTGAGATTCGGAAGTTTCACCAGGATTGGATTGTATAGTGAACTTGTTAAAATGCGAAAAAAGCATTGAATTCATATAAAAAGACGCTATAATAACAAATATTATTAATTTTTCGTTAGAGGAGTAATCATGAAAAAATTTTTAGTCGTTCTCTTTGTTTTGGTCGTATTGAGCATCGTTGTCTCCTGTGAACCTCCGGTCACCAACGCGGCAAAAGACACAATTACCTTCAAATTAAATGGAGCAACAGTAACATTAACGAAGGGGTTTATCGCAAATGGAGGGGTTCCCTCCTTCTGTGAAGTTGCCGACGGCGGGCCCCTGCTTGTTTACCTTGGAAGTGATGTGGAAATTGACGCCAGTGAACCAAACGCGTACATGGTTATTTATTACCCCGGTGACGCGGCAGGCGACTTCACGGACGTGTATTTCGAGTATAATAACAATTCTGCCGGACTTCACGTTTTAGGAAACGTGAGCGGGACACTGGATAGTCAGGGCGATGTTGGAACATATTCGACAGGCACTTTTTCCGGAGCAGGTTTTGACGGTCTGAATACATACACAATTACGGGCGGCAAATTCAACATTGTAAGAAGCCCAGACAATTCAATCGATTTATAACATATTAAACAAGTTTTTTTGTTCGTGAAACAGGAGAAAAAAGCTTCTGTTTCACGTTTTTTTGTTGGGCATTCGTTTATCAGCTTATAAAAAATGAAAACAAGAGGAGAGTATGAAAACAATCAAAAAAAATACAGCGCTGCCCTTTGTAATTTGTGTCTCTTGACGAAATACTTCTTTTACTCGATTTTATCAAGAACCAGTGAAAAATCATTGTCTACACCAATCATATCAAACTGAACTGATATCTGGCCCCTGTGATGTGTATGGTGATTGAACCACTGCAGGAGAAGTTTCCAGAGGGTTCTGGTTATCGGTTTCGATCCGAACTGCATGGAAAAATCAGTAGTGAATGTTTTTTCAGGAATAGCCATAATAAGCTTCTTTATTTCACCATCAATCTGTATCCGCAGTTTTGTGAAACTGTCAATTTTATCAAATATTAAACGGTCATCCGGACCGGAATCAATCATAAACGGCTGAAGAGTGTCAACGGAGAGTTGTGTGGCATAAAACGGGGTCATCCGCGACAGCCACCGCAGATCAGAATGCATGACATGAAACACCGTGTCGCAAATTGTTCTGTAATATGAGCTGCAATCTCTACTGAATTGGTCGAAAGTCATGTTTCTTATACTGTCAAAAATAATACCGTTCGTCTTTTCATTATAACGGCTGAAGCCTATAAAAAGTTTTTTCATGAAAGACCTCTTGTTCAAGGATATTTTATATTATTTCACAAAAAGAGAGGGGAGATCAATTGAAAGTAATGGAGCTGGTAAAATATTAAATTCAAAAACATATCTTGCAATCAGGTCCCAAAACGGCATGGTACAGCTCATTTAGCTGTATATTTTATTGTCGCGTTCTTCGCCCAAGTTTTTTTTCTACGCTCCGCAGCATTTCTTGAACTTTTTCCCGCTGCCGCAAGGACACGGATCATTTCTGCCGACCTTCGGCTGCGACCGCACCATCTGCACCTGTTCCTGCGGTACGGGACGACGTCTGGCCGTCTGCGGGAGCTGGCTTCGCAATTCCTGTGACTGCTGCTGGCTCCCCCCCATTGCAGAAAACGGGTCAAGCCGGGTATGCGTTGCAGTAATATTTGTCTTTGAACCTGATGTTTTTGTTTCCGGCTCTGAAAGTTTAATTTTTACTTTCAATGCTTTTTTTGCAATTTCAGTTCTTATATTCATGAGCATTTCATCAAAAATCTGGAACCCTTCCAGCTTGTACTCAAGCAGGGGATTCTTTTGGCTGAATTGCCTCAGGTAAACTGCTTCTTTAAGCGCATCTAATGAAGAAAGATGATCCTGCCATTTTGAATCAATAAAATTAATATAATCCTGACGGAGGAAACCGTTTAAATATTCTTTCCCGATCAGCTCTTCCTTGTTTTTTAAATCAGTCTCAAACAATCCTGTAAAATATTCCTTTAAATGCTCCGGAGACAGCTTCATCAAATCATCAACGGATTCTTCAGGCGCGATGAAAAAATCGTCAAACAGGTTGTCCAGCAATGTTCTCATGGCGATGGCCCTGTTTTCCCGGCTTTCGGAGTATTCATCAACCATGATTTCCATGATTTCATTGGCAGTTTCAAGAACCCGTTCTACAAGATTACTGTCTGCAAGAATCTCGTTTCTTTTTGAATAAATATAGTTACGCTGTTCATTCAATACATCATCATATTCCAGCAGGTGCTTCCGCATCTCAAAGTTACGGTCTTCAACCTTCTTTTGTGCCCGTTCAATGGTTTTATTGATCCACGGATGATAAATAACCTCCCCTGGTTTGAACCCGAACCGCTGCATCATGTTTTTCATATTGTCACCGCCGAACAGCCGCATTAATTCATCATCCATGGAGATGAAAAACCGTGATGTACCGGGATCACCCTGACGGCCTGACCGGCCGCGGAGCTGATTGTCGATACGCCGTGATTCATGACGTTCTGTTCCAAGAACATATAAACCGCCGAGCTGTTTTACTTCCTCATAATCCGCACGCCAGGCTTCGAGTTCTTTTTCATAGAATTCTCTGTAGCGTTCCTGTGAAGCATCGGCCCCCGCTTTTTTTCGTGCACGGAACTCGGGATTCCCGCCAAGCTTGATATCGGTTCCGCGGCCGGCCATATTCGTCGCAATCGTCACCGATCCTTTTGCGCCTGCCTCGGAGATGATCAGTGCTTCGCGGGCATGATTTTTCGCATTCAGTATTTCATGCCGGACACCCCTGCCGGCGAGCAGGCGTGAAATGATCTCGGATTTTTCAATCGATACTGTACCGACAAGTACCGGCTGACCTTTTTGGTGGAGCTCTGCAATCTCATCACAGATCGCCTCATACTTGTCCTCACCATTCAAAAAGACCAGGTCATCATGGTCTTCACGCCGCACAGGCCTGTTTGTCGGCACAACCACAACATCAAGGTTATAGATCTTTGCAAACTCTTTTGCTTCTGTATCTGCAGTCCCGGTCATTCCGCCAAACTTTTTATAAAGCTTGAAGTAGTTTTGAAACGTGATATTGGCAAGAGTAACATTCCGCTGCGCGATTTTTATTCTTTCTTTTGCTTCAATTGCCTGATGCAGTCCGTCAGAATACCGACGGCCATGAAGGATACGGCCGGTGAACTCGTCGACAATATCAACTTTGCCTTCTTTAACCACATAATCAACATCAATATGAAACAGTTTATGCGCACGCAAAAGCTGGGTAAAATAATGAATATATTCAAAGTTCTCCTCGGCAAACACGGAATCGGTAATCAATCCCCGCCGTTTGAGAATAGTTTCAATCGAATTCATCCCCTGATCGGTAAAACTGATCCGTTTGTTTTTTTCCTCAATTTTGTAATCACCAACCGGTTCTTCGGGATAATCACCTGTCTGGGGATCTTTGGCACATTCGACAAGTTCGCCAACAAGGCGGTTTACTTCATAATATTTGTTTGTATCATCCTCCGCTGGGCCCGAAATGATAAGAGGTGTTCTTGCTTCATCAATCAGAATTGAATCGATTTCGTCAATTATACAGAAATTATGCGGGCGCTGTACCTTCATTTCAAGACTTGGATACATATTGTCACGCAGGTAGTCAAATCCAAACTCGTTATTTGTCCCGTAGGTAATATCTTTTTTATACGCTTCTTTTTTGGCTTTGATATCCATATTCGGCTGAATAACACCGACAGAAACGCCCAGAAACTCAAAAACCGGTCCCATCCAATGGGCATCACGTTCCGCAAGATAATCATTGACTGTCGCGACATGGATGCCGTTTCCCGGCAGGGCATTGAGGTATGCCGCAGGCACACAGGAAAGGGTTTTCCCTTCACCTGTTTTCATTTCCATGATTTTGCCCTGATGCAGGACAATCCCGCCCATAAGCTGTACATCGAACGCACGTTCCCCAAGTACCCGCCGTGCAGCCTCCCGCGCCAGGGCAAATGCCTCCGGCAGCAGGCTGTCAAGGCTTTCCCCTTTCGCGATCCGGGAGCGGTATTCATCAGTCTTCACCGGGAAATCCGAATCCTGGAGAATGCGCATGTCATTTTCATGTGTATTGATCTGCTCCACTAATGGAAGCAGGATTTTCAAATCGCGTTCATACTTTGAACCGAAGAGCACGTTTAAAACCTTTTCAAGCATAGTTGGTAATGTATCCCTTTTTATTTTCATGGTCAAGGTTTCCGCACGGAAACCCGTTCCCGTAAAAACCCGCTCCTTTGTTTGAAAAGCGGGATTATTATTTACAGGAGTCTCACAACAGCTTTTTTGCGGACAGCGACAGGGAAAATGCTTCCAGTGCCGAATACCGGTTCCAGCAGCCTGCAGTACCCGGAAAAACGATCATTCCGGATATAGCACTGGATTGTTCCGCCGAATCCTCCCCCATGAACACGGCATGCGCCATCATTTTTGATAAATTGTTCAGTCATCGCAAGGGCAAGAGCCGTGTTCTGTTTCTCAATGTGCCCTGCAACATGACAATTCTGGAGAAGTCTCCACGAAGACAATCCTGATTTTTTAACTTCTTCGAGAAATTCTTGAAAATTGCCCCGGGAAAGATATTCTGCCATTTTTTTGACTCTTTCATTTTCCTGGAAAAAATGCATCGCACGGAGCAAGGCCCTGTCCGAAACATGTTTTCTCATTACAGGCAAAGCAGTACAAAAATCCTGATACAGCACATCCCGAAGGACCGGTTTCCCCAAAAATCGTGCACAGGCTTTCATTTCATCCTGAATTGCCTTGTAATCGGCAGTCAGGCCGACATGATCCCCGCCGGTATTCACCACACAAAGCGTAAAACCGTTTTCAGCTGCAGGAAACGGAATACTCTCAACCACCGGGACTGCCGGATCATTAAAATCGATGACCGATACACCATCGAATGCACAGGCAATTTGATCCATTAATCCGCACGGTTTACCGTAAAAAAGATTTTCTGCCTGCTGGCCGCATCGGGCGATTTCAATGGCTGATATTGTTCCATCATGGAACAGATGATTGATGATTTCTCCTACAAGTACTTCGAATGCTGCAGAGGAGCTCAGTCCCGAGCCATTTGGAATTGTGCTGTCCAAAAAAAGGCAAAACCCTCCAGCGGGATATCCTTTTTCTCCGAGCAGCGCTGCCATCCCCCGGATCAGGGCTTCTGTTCGGCCCCTTTCCGATTTATTTGGTTTCAGCTGCGCTAATGATATGGAAAACGGTTTGGGAAACCCCTCACTGTACACGGTGATGGTATGTTCAGGTACCGGGAAGGCCATGGCGAGCATGTCACAATCAACTGATGCAGCGCAGACAATCCCATGATTATGGTCTGTATGGTTTCCGCCCAGTTCAGTCCTTCCCGGAACAGACAGAACAATGGGTGTTTGATTTGGAAACAGGGTTCGCGCACGGACATCCAGCCGTTCCAGACGCGGAAGAACTGCATCTCCCGTATGTCCTGAATACATTGCAGTTAAAATATTTTCTAATTCGCCTTTTTTTATTTTTTGCAGAAAATGGTTCATTTTTTTAGCTGTCACCTGCAGCCATGATATCCGAATCCTTCATGTGAGTGAATACCATTCAGGATCTTTTTGCCGTGATGCTTTTTTTAAAAAGCAGTTTCCAGCAGAAAAAACCTGCGAGCACTGCGAAGAGAGAGAAAAAATTATTGATGAAAATATTAACCATGCCTGCTGTAATATTGCTCTCCTGCAACAGTTTGAGAGTCTCCAGTGTGAATGAGGAAAAGGTGGTAAATGCTCCCAAAAAACCGATGGTCACAAAGCTGCGGATTGTTTCTGGAATAACGCGGTCCTCAAACCATTGAAAAAAGAACCCGATCAGGAATGCTCCGAGAATATTGACAATTATTGTAGCAACCGGAAATGAGGAACCGAATAGTACATCGACGAGCTGGGAAACGGAATACCTGGCCACCGCGCCGATGCCTCCGCCGAGTGTAATACTGATTATCACGGGCATGACGTCTCCTTTAGAATTGAATCCC
Organism: Spirochaetales bacterium; assembly: GCA_016929065.1. Taxonomy (GTDB): domain Bacteria; phylum Spirochaetota; class Spirochaetia; order SZUA-6; family RPPD01; genus RPPD01. The sequence continues at coordinate 46,650 of JAFGJO010000051.1, forward strand.
CCTGTTTTCCCTGATTGTGATTACTATAGAGAAAGTTCGAGACGATGGCAATGGGAAAAAACCGATTCCTGCCATGATCAATTTATATTTTCGCTGAATTCCATGACTTCAAGGTCTCCTGTATAACAGTCAAATGTCACTTTCCTGCCTGTTGTTCCTCCGACCTTTACTTCGACTGTTCTGATCATTTCCTGTTTCAGGAGAAGACGAGCCTGATCAAGATTTTTTTTCCCGACATTCAGCGACGGGTTTTTATGGAAACTGAAAATTGAAGCGCCCCCGACCAGATAGGCGGTAAAATACTGTTTGTCTGCTCCCTGCCGGACAAGACTATTTATCATCATCGGGATTAAAAGATCGGCATATTTTGGGACCGAGGCAAGCATACTGCTGTTGCTGTTGATTCGTGTCTGTTTTTCAACACTTGAATGAGGCAGGTAAATATGCGCCAGCCCGCCAATCCGGTGAAATTTATCAAAAATGACCACACCCACACACGATCCGAGTATTGTCTGCAGAACTGACTGCCCGTGTGCGACAGCATATTCTCCAATTCCGACATACACTTTTTTCATATAACCTTTCGCAGCAGTTCAGCAAGACTTCCCGGCTCAAACGGTTTGACAATATACTGTTCAACTCCAAGCTGCTCTGCTGTTTTCATCGCCATATTGTCTGAGAGTGCTGAAACAACAATAATACGGGCATTTTCATCATATTCCAGAATAGCCCTAATCGCATCAAAACCGTCGCATCCGTCCATGGAAATATCGATCGTCGTCAGGTCGGGATTGATCTGTTTATATTTCAGAACAAGATCATCTCCATTCTCTGCTTGTCCGACAACCACATGTCCTGCCGCAAGAACTTCATCCATGATTATTCTGCGTATTGTTTTTGAATCATCTGCTATTAAAATATTTGCCAATGCTGTTCCCCCCGTTTCTATTTCTTAGTTATGAGCTGAATATTCTGTAACAACAATCTCAACTATTCCAGCTGATGTCATAAGACAGATATCCCTGGCTGAACTTGTTTCAGGATTGATATTGAGCTTATTCCCGAAGATGATGCTGGGTGTGGATACTTTCAGCCCTTTTGTTTCATTCCATGCAGGTGCAATGTGGGAGGTCAGGAGATTCACACATTCGCCAAGACAGTCTTTCATCAATAATTTCATTTCTCTTTCAGGGTAGTCCGCCGGAATATCCCCCTGAATCATTGCAGCAAGGTTTACTGCAGTCGCATAACTTGTCGCCAACAGAACACTGCGCTCAATCGTCCCAAGACAGAAAACGATCACTGCAATTTCTCGTTTGATCAGGCAGTCCCCCCCCCTGACTACGGAAACACTGTCTGCCTGACTTTTATCACCCGTAAGAAATACAAGTGCATGCTTCATTGCCGATTCAGCTGCTTTTTCAAGTTCATTTTTCTTTTCTTTCATAGTTTAACTTTACGTTAGAATACTCCTGAATTTCAAATTTATTGATTCCGGAAAGCCGTATCCATAAGCCGGGATTGAATGAAATGGGAATCAAGGTTATCCTGAATTGTATCGATATTATAATGAGCTCATACAAGGCGGTTTTATGAAACAAAATCACGTATTCTTTTTTTTCGCTTTGGTACTACTAACAGGTTTTTTCGCCGCCTGTGCGACCTCGCAAACACAATATAATACTGCCTATGCACAGTATATACGGCATGATAATGACGCTGCACTGGAAATACTTGCAAAGATTACCAAGAAAGATCCTTCGTTTCTTCCTTCTCATTTATTACAGGCTGAAATATTTCTTGGCCGTGGAGAAACAGACAGGGCGGAAAAAGCGCTTCTTGCAGCAGAAGAGATACTTCCCGGGGATCATATGATTCCTTTCAATCTTGGCAATCTGTATTATCAAAAAAATGAATACCAGAAAGCCATTGAATTTTACAGCAAATCCATTACTCTCAACCCCAATTTCAACAAAGCCTATCTAAACCGGGCCAATTTGTATCTGACAATAAAATCCTATAAAAACGCACTCGCCGATTATGATTCTTTTCTCTCGCTCACTCCTGAAGGATATGAAAACGTGAAAAGACTTGCCGCTCTCCTCCGTCATGATCTTGAAGCCATTTCCCGATAAACTGGTGCAGAATAAAAGATAATTTTTTCAGCATTTTTATATTGAATAAATTGATAATTCCCCTAAAATATTTAAAGAGGGCTGCAAAATAACCATTTTTTGGTATTCTTTATTTTTCAAGGAGGTGCATCATTAAAACTGCATTGTTATTCCTGATTCTTTTTGGGTTTTTTTCCCCCATTGCCGTGACCGCTCAGGATCTTCGCGCTGAATTACAACAATCCGATGAGCTTGACCGACAGGGAGAATATATCAAAGAAAAAGCACTGCTCCTCGCTGCCGAAAAAAAAGAGGCGAGCGGAATCCAAAAAGCTGAAATTTACTGGCGGCTTGCCCGTGTTGTCATGAACATCACCGAAGAGAATTTCAACGCAAAACGGCTTTCTGTCGAGCAGGCATTAAAACAGTATGAAGCGGGTGAGTCGTATGCAAACGTTGCGATTCAGAACAACCCAAAAAGTGCTCCATCATATTTCTGGAAATCTGCGAATATGGGAATGTGGGGCCAGACAAAGGGTATTCTTGATTCCCTGTTCAAGGCCGGCCCGATGAACGATAATCTCCGTCTCGCATTAACCTATGACCCGCTGTATGCAGATGCCTATTATGTTCTTGGTGAATTATATGAAAAACTGCCCGGCTGGCCGATCTCATTCGGGAATGTTGAGTATTCCGTATCGCTTGGGAGACGAGCAATCGATATCATGGAAAAAGACCTGAAAACCGGTGTCCTTCAATCCCGGTCATATTCACAATATATTTCACTTGCCTCGCATTTATGGAACCGTAACTGGGATGCGGTCAAACGCCAGAGCATGAAACCTGAATTGCAAAAACAGTTTCATGCAACGAGTAATGCAATTGATAAATATTTTTTCTATGAAGGGACTGTAACAATAAAAAATATTTCGGATCGGACAGAGGCAAAAGAAATTCTTCAAATGATTATCAAGGAACTTGAAAGCCTTTCTTCGAGGACAATCGGCCAGAACAGCGATTTGAAGGAAGCAAAAGAAAAACTCGCTGAATTCAAATAACAATTTCATCTTCAATCAACAAAGGATTGGATACTGCATCCAATCCTCTGTTTGATTAATCAGCAACAGCAGCAAATTCTCAAGGAGTTTCGTCTCCACCACCAGACTCCGGTAAATGATCAAGCAGCTGTCGGTAAAAATAAACTGACCCGGCAGGGATCCCCTCGAGATGCAGATCTTTCAGTTGTCTCCCGAACTCTTCTGTATCCTTGATTACTGCTTCCAGTGCACCTGCTATCATCAGAATAGTATCCATACACACCTTTCAAAAATATTAATATCAATGATATATACACCCTGAAATGACGTGCTGCTTTCATACGATGCGAAGTTTTTCTGTTTCATGTAAAAAAAAGACTGCCTAAAAGACAGCCTTTTCATTCAAAGAAGCGAGCGAAGGGAATCGGACCCTCGTCACGAGCTTGGGAAGCTCGGGTAATGCCATTATACGACGCTCGCAACCGGGTATACTGTACCCAAATATTTTTTGTTTGTAAAGTTGTAAACTATTGAAATTTTTTCACCCGGATCGGCTGTTTTTCCTCATCCCCGATTGTTACAATAATGTAGGCATTTTCATCGGCGATATATGGAACAGAATATTTGCCTCCCATCCGTTCCTGATCTGAAAGCACAATCTTTTTTCCGGCAGTCTCCAATTCTACTTTAAACGGCGTTGGTGTACCGTAATCGGGAATTGTCGCAGCAAAAACACCGAACACCATCCCGGCAGGGACCGGGTTCGGCGGGACCATTTCCAGTACCAGTAATTTTCCAGGCTGGACTTTCGTCCCTGACGAGATATTCTGGGCAACAATCGTTCCAGGTTCTCCCTTTGCGTCAGCTCTCACGGTAAATACAAAGCTCATCGAGGATGAGCTGATTTCGTTTAAAACGACATCATAACTTTTTCCCGCATAATCACCCACTGTAAAGCTTCGGCCGGTCAATCCCTTGCTGACTGTAAACTCCAGCGACACCGTTCTGTTCCCGATTTCAGTACCCGCAGGCGGGTACTGTGCCACGATAGTGCCAATAGGTGCGGAATGCGTCACAAAATTGACCGGATTTGATATTTCCAGAAGATTCGACAGCCCGGATCTCACCGAGATGAGTTCCTTGACATCGTCAAGTTTTCTTCCGATATAATTATCGATTTTATCCGGCCTGGCGCCGAGACTCACCCACAGCTTGACAACACGTCCAATCCGGACCTTCTCCTGTTTTTCAGGGTCCTGTTTGAATACGATATCCTTGTTCTCCGTAATCCCCGTATATTCAAAATTAATGTACGGATTGAGTTTTTTTGTCTGTAAAATCACAATCGAATCCTGGAAGTTCTGTCCGACAAAATCGGGAACAACGGTTTCATCGAGAGTCTGAACGAAGGCAAGAAATACCACAATTGCAAGAAAACCGGTAAAAATAATAAATCCGATAAAAATGTAGACAAAATTCTTGAAATTTCTCAGGGATGAATTGTCATCGGGATTAGGAAGGATTTTACGGAAAAATTCCCCGACCTTCTCAAAAATATTTCTCAATACTTCCAGGATCTGCATTAATATCCTCCTAATAGATATCCCAGTATTTCTTTATTGCCGTTCACAAATTCTTTAAAGCCCAACGCCTTTTTAAATTCCAGCTGGAGTTCCTGTACAGCAAGAATACCATTTATAGTGTGTATCAGAATTCCGTAGTCTTTGTCTACACCTTCTACTGTTCCCGCAGGCAACCTGTTCTTCGCGTTCCCGGACGGATAGACCACTGACTTTCTGAAAAACAGCCTTTTTCCCATAAATCGGGCAGATACTCCCGGCCAGGGTGTATAAGCGCGAATCATCCGTTCAATCAAGGCTGCGTCTTCATTCCAGGAAATGTCCCCGTCGTTTTTTTGAATCAGGCTGCAGAAAGAAGCCTCTGAATCATTTTGCGGTATTTCCTTGAGCGTATGTTTATCAATCGCCCCGATCACCTCTGGGAGCATTTTCCCGCCAATTTCGGCAAGGAGTAAAGAAAGGCTTGCAGCAGTCTCGTCACCCTGTAACAGATATTCGCTTTGAGCCAGAATTGAACCTGAATCCATTTTCAAAGCAAGCCGCTGAACAGTCACTCCGGTACGGCTGTCTCCGGCCAGAATGGCTGCATTTACAGGAGAAGGCCCTCTGTATTTTGGAAGCAGTGAGGGATGCACATTTATCCCGCCAAGGGGAAACAGATCAAGAAAATTCTGCCTGAATATTTTGCCGTAGGCCGTGCACACCAGCAGTTCAGGTTGAAGGCTCCCTATATGTTCCCGTACTTTTTCGGTAAGTTTTTCCGGCTGAATAATATGCAGATTATGATCTATCGCCGCCTGTTTGACAGCAGAAAAACCGGTGTGCCTGCCCCGTCCCATTTGTCTGTCAGGAGCAGTGAGGACTCCTGCTACGGGATATTTGTCAGCAATATGAAGCAAAGAGGGGACGGCAAATTCCGGAGTTCCGGCAAACAGTATTCTCATGTGATAGTGTATTGCACCTTATTTATAAAAACGATTTCAATATCTGGTTTTTCCTGCGTTCACTGATATGATCAATAAAAAGGACTCCGTTTAAATGGTCCAGTTCATGCAGAATCACTCTGGCGAGCATATCCTCTGCCGAACAGGTAAACGGCCTCCCCTTTTCATTAAACGCCTGAATGGTAACCGCTTCCGGACGAATCACCTCTGCATATTTTTGCGGGATCGACAAACACCCCTCTTCAAGGGTGACCTCTTCAACAGAGGTGTATACAAGTTCCGGATTGATAAAAACACGCCGGGTATCCTGCGGAACATCTGTAATAAACACCCGTATCAGCTGGCCAACCTGGACTCCGGCAAGGCCGATTCCATTTCCCCTGTGCATGGTCTCAAACATATTTTCAACCAGGTCATGCAGATATCCGTTAAATTCAGCTATCTCGGCAGAGCAATCCCTGAGTCTTTCATCTCCGACCGTTATTATCTTTAATGCATCAACCATACTCTTTTATCCTGTTATATACTCGTTCGATGACACGAAAACGCATCGTCTCAATACATTCCCATTACATAGATATTAATAAAACTATCTCTCCCTGTCAAACAAATGGTGTGCTTTATTGTGAATCTTTCTTGTAATACTTACGTTCATATACGATACTGTTATTGAGAAATAAAAATTAAAAATGTGCTTTCCATAGAAAACAGGATGAATTGAATAGTTTATTTATAAAAGGAGGTTTTATGAGCGATAATATTCAGATTCCGCCGAATGTCTCGCTGGAGGTCATTAAAGGCGATGATATGGGAAAAAGCTTCACGATTAATGAAAAGACGATGACTATCGGGCGTTCAAATATCTGCGATATCCAGCTGCATGACGGGTATATATCCAACAAACATTGCCAGATTGTTTTCAGGGGCGGGCATTTTACCATTATTGATCTGGGCAGCCTCAATAAAACAAAAGTGAACGGGTCCAAATATGTGCAGAAAAACCTCCTGAACGAGGACATTATCCGGATCGGAAAAACAGAACTTCAGTTTTTATGGTCCGAGATTGATGAATCGACAATCAATCAGGATGAAGATATTCTGGTTCCAGAAACAGATTCAGCCATGGAATCAGACGAATAAAAAAAAGGATGCCTGGGAAAATTCCGGGCATCCTGTTATTTTTCAATTACTGACCAGTTTGAACAGCTAACTCTTTCGCTTTCTGCCCCGAGATTTGACTTTACGGGTAAGGGTAACACCGATTCCCCCGTCAAACACGATGGTCGATTCACCTACTGTGATGACATCTCCGGAACGCAGTTTTTTCGAGGTCACCTTCTGGTTATTCACCGTGATTGGACTGCCTGAACTCATGACGGTGTATTCATTTCCCGTTCTGACAACCTTTACTTCTTTTTTCCCGATCGTCGGATCATCCGCAATGGTCACATCTGCTGCAGCTGATGCACTGATGGTGACCTCATGCTTGTTCTCCAGAATGGTGACCGGACTCATCCGCTTTGTTTTACCCGCAACGGTCAATACATCGAGGGAAGCTCCTTCCTGTCTGCTGTCAAATCTCAGACGCGCGAGTAATAACAACAACAGGAGTGCCAGCGGAATCATCAGAAAAATCCAGAACGCAAAATCCTTCTGGGGCAGCCCGAACAGTGTTGCAGAAAAATAATTTCTGTCTGCTTCATAATTTTTATTGCTGCTGTTGACCACAACTTTGAGATTTTTGACATTCGCCGGGATCATCGTTGCCTGATAGGTCAGCAGATATTCTGCCAGAACTCGGTCGCGTATTTCAGAATACAGATCTGCCAGCTGGTTCAGATTCTGCACCTCGTAGGCAACTCCTCCTGTTTCTCCGGAAATCCGCCTCAGATCCGGATTATTCCGCCCTTCAACGATGCCGATTGAAAATACAGATATTCCCTCGCTTGCCGCATACTGCAATGCTTTGTCAAGCCCCTGCCGGGTTTTAAACTGGGGATGTTCTGCGCCGGAAAACGCTTCGTTCCTGCCGTCGGTAAGAAGAATAATAACCTTGCGTCCTTTTGCTTCCTTGAACCGGTCACAGGAATAGTACAGTGATTCATACAGTTCGGTATATCCCTGTCCTTTTCCCGGTTTTTCAATGTTCTCCAGGGCTTTGACAATTTGTGCTTTGTCGTTTGTTGAGGCAACTTCTTCCCCAATTTTGATATTGAAGGAAATAAGTGAAAGCCGGTCAGCCGGATTTTTTATCTTTCGAAGCAGATCCTTGATTGCCTCTTTGGCAAAATAAATCCGCTGCTGGCGTTCGACATCAGTTTCACGGCCGCCGATATCCTCATACATGCTTCCGGAATTATCCAGAAGAAAAAGAATGCTGATCCCTTCATTGATGTTCGCACCCTGCCGGAATGACAGAATTTCCCGCTCAACAAGTTCTGTTCCCGGAATCCCTTCATAGACAGAAACCTGTTCCTGTTTTATTGTCGTAACAGGATTATTATAGCTGTCTGTCACACTCACCCACACCTTGATTGTCTGGTCAGCCAGAACTGTCGTATTATTAATCTGCGATATAATGACATTCTCGGAAAATCCGTTCAGAACGGCAATGACGCAGAACAATGCTGTAAACAATATTTTTTTCATGTTCCCCTCCCTACTTTACCTTGAACAGACATTGTGCATCGCCAAGACGCACGACGTCGCCATCCTGCAGGGCTGCTTCATTAATCCGCTTGTCATTGACAAATGTGCCCGCAACAGATTTCTGGTCGATCAGCAGGATATTTTTCTTCTTTCGCTTGATGACTGCGTGATCATTTGCCACACCCCGGTACCCGGAGAGATCCAGATCTGCATCATCTTTGCCCCCCAGCGTCACCGTACTTTGTGTCAGGAGTATTTCCTTTCCTTTTTGTATGCCGTTCAGCACATACAGGGAAGCACGTGCCAGTCTGTTTTCGATAATCCCGTAAAACAATCCGATAAAAAGCCCCAAAATAACCAGGCCGATTAACCGGGCAAACATGACATTTTCGGCAAAAAAGAGAAGACTGTATTCAAACAGCAATCCACCGAGAAACCCTCCAATGAGCCCGCCGAAAATACCCGACCGCATTTTTGTAAAAGACCGTGAACGCACTCCTTCGACGATGCCGAGGAATATACCAAGAGCAGCCCACCCGATTGCTTTTGCAAGGGGATAGCCAATACTTTTCATGCTGGCATTTGAATAAAATACCGCATTGCCAATCAGCAATCCTGCCGCCTGGCCCGCGATAAATCCAAGCACTCCGCCGATTGCTCCAATGATCAGGCCTGTTATGGCTCCGGAGATTATTTTTCTTGTATTGTGGCTGGTAAGCCCTTCGTGACACCCGATGATTAATCCAAGACATACCCCGACCGAGCCGCCAAGCATGATACTGTATAAAAAGAGTGTGAACATGTTTTCCTGAAAATATACTATGAGTTCTGCAACCGGCCAGACAAACAGGCCTGCAATGATCCCGATAGCACAAAAAAACAACAGCCGTACTGTTAATGACATTTTGTCCTCCTTATTGAACTATTCTAATTTGTTTTTTTCCTTCGTCATATTCGACGCTTATTCTGGTATCCTTCTCTGCCTGAATCCAGAACGTTTTGTTTGATGTTGTTTCATCATCCCTTTTGATCGTCAGGATATATTCGCCCGACTCAAGTGTGAAAGTTTTTCCCTTTTTCTCTGTGTTCCCGAATACGACAAATGCCTTGTCTTCCGGGCCGATAAAATCACTGGCTTTATTGTCAATGAATATCTGCAGCCCGTCATGAGAACTGTTAAGAATCAGCTTTCCCGGCTTCCGCATGAGTTCTGCATATGCAGTCAATGATTCCAATTCACGATTGATATATACCGAAATTTCACGAGTGAAATATCCATCAACAACATACCGGAACTGACAGTCGAGATTCACCGGGAGCTGCCCTTCAGCGTATTTCCAGTCAACCCATGAACCGTATGGTTTGTAAAATATTTTGACATCCGCGTTCAAAGACCGTTTTGTCGTACGGTCAACAACCCGATGCGTCACTGGTATTTTCCGGTATGGATCAACAGGATATTTAATTTCGATAACCTTGCGTTTATCCGGGTAGTCAGGATTCTGTTTTTGAATCACGATTGGAGCCAGTGTAAACGCATTCAGATATTTTTTATCCTCAACAGTCAATGAGAGATCATATTTCCCTTCCGGAAGAAACAGAACGCCGGATGACAATGCACTTTGTTCTTCTGCGTCTGCTCCGCTTCCATTCATAAAAGGAATTCTGACAACCCGATGAGACAGATTATATGATTGTGTTTTTTGTCTGTCTTCTTTTTTTTCCGCTTTTGGATTGTTATAGGTGAGTTTCATTTCGGTAAACACTATCAACGGATTTTTATAGTAATCTTTGGGAATAATCACCCGCACTTCAAGTGCGCCGACGGATCTCCCGAAGATAAAACTGTAAAATATCTCTGTCAGCTGGTCACCTAAAAAAACCACGCCAGTAAATACGATAACGAATACAGCCGCAGCAATGGCCAATTTTACAATCGGGCGTTTCTTTTTTCTCGGGACCTTTTCGAACTGTCCGGGCTTCAAGGGGTCTTCACGAAGATATTTTTTCAGCCCTGCATGTACCTGATCCTGATTTTTAAATTTGAAGAGATAATTATCAAGTTTATGGGTAAGCGTTTCCAGATCCTTGTAGCGCCGTCCGATTTTATGGTTCATTGTCTTTTTTATGATTGTTTTGAAGAACCCCGGTATTTTCCCGGTATATTTCTGCGGCCGGGGATAAATGCCCCTGGTAATCCGGTGAATGGTATCTGCAGAAAAACCTCCTGGAAATGCTTTTTTTCCGGTAATCATCTGGTAAAAAAGCGCTCCAAGCGAATAGATATCAGACCGCTTGTCGACATGTTTCGCATCCTTGATTTGTTCAGGCGACATGTATGAAGGTGTTCCCATGACAATACCCGTTTTGGTGAGTTCTTCCTCTTCTTCGGTTTCTACCATGGCAATGCCAAAATCAAACAGCTTCACTTCACCCGCATTTGATAGGAGCACATTATCGGGTTTTATATCACGATGAATGACACCCTTTGAATGTGCGTACTGTAATCCGCGGCATATTTCCCTAAGAATCAGGATTGCTGCGAGTGGGCTTATCTTTTTCTTTTTCTCGATCAAATCTTCAAGCGAAATACCGTCAATAAATTCCATCGCGATATAATATGACTGTCCATGCTTAAAGTGGTCATACACTGACACAATATTTTCATGCCGGAATCCCATCATCACCCTTGCTTCTCTTCTGAAACGGTCCGAGAGGCTTTTTTTTGACGAGATGCTCAGCCGCTTGATGATGATATCTTTCTTCAACGTCGGGTGAACCGCAAGATACACCTTGCCCATCCCCCCTTCGCCGATTACTTTTTTTATTCTGTATTTGTCAATCATTTTATCTTTCGCCATGATTCATTCCTCATTATAATTTCCCGGTTTTTCAATGGATTTTATGTCAAATCCTCAAGTACAATGACATTATTTTTAATATCCACAGGCTGATCAGGACTCAAATAGGCAACCTGAAACCGGCCCGGGTTGTGTATCTGCAGATATTTCCCTTCTGCACGCTCTTTGAATGCACCGGTGACAGGACGGTGTCCGCCAAAATATCTGGCATGATCCCATACCGTGTAGGGAAGATAGTGTTGGATCATTTCCAAGACACTCCCTTCGTCTGCAGCATCATTATCTGTCCATGTAAGCCCGTACACCACGTCTGCATTGGTGCGGTAGTTAATCACTTTTTCGCTCGGGAAAAACTTTTGGGGCTCTGAATGGGAAATAATAAAATTATTCCCGATTGCAAGCAGCGGCAGGTTTTTTTCCATAATTGCATACTTCTTTAAAAGTTTCGCACTATAAAACTTTTTCATATAGTCAGCAACCATGGCACCTTCATATGCATATTTTCTGAACGGATAATTTCCGCTGCCATTTTCGTTTAAAATGTTTTCGTGATTTCCTTTCAGAAAATGAAAATGATAGGGAAATGCCGCTTTTACTTCCCATACCATTTCCATGAGTCCCATGCTTTCACGCATCTCCTGGTCCATATGTGCATGTTTCCGGTATTGATCCTGAAATTCCCCAAACGCAAGTTTCCAGCGTTTTGCCTGATGTCCTTCTGAATGAAATGCATCTCCGACACAGACGATCTGAATTTTCCCCGCAGCAAGCAATTCGAGTGTCGTGCCGTAACCGAATTTCGTTGAGAGCATTATACTCAAAAAGAAATCCATCCGCGCATGCAGGTCGGGAACAACAATTGTCGGAATATTTTTAATCAAAAAAATTATTCCGCCGGTATTGTCGTTTTTATCCCTGGGCCGCACACGGGGATCTTCGGTCTCAAATACCCTGTTGATTTCTTCACAAATCATCAGATATGGATCATTTTTCGGAGGAAAAGGGCGCGAGAAAATCTCCTCCAGGCGCCCTTGTAATCCATCCGTATTTTTTCCATATAATGGTGTCAGTTTATTTCGTTGTGCATTGTCATCCATTATGGTTTTTGTAAACAGTTAAAGGAAATAATGTATTTCCCCCGGTCGTTTATTCATCCTCCAGAACAGTTTTGTTTACCTCTATAAATTCCTCTTCAATCATCGTCGCGGCATCATAGATGGTCTGTTGCTGTTCCTCAGGAGACATATTGTCATCCTCGACAACTGCAATTTTATAGATCGGAGAAGTGCTTTTTACCGGCCCGCCGGAAAATGAAATAATATTGCCGACAGAAACATTACTTTGCAGTGTTGAACTTTCGCTCTCGGCACTGTCAGGAGCATTTGTCCGGTACCCGATGCTTGTGTACTTGACCGATCGTACCCCGTCGATTTTTGGCCCGATATTCACCAATGAGCCCGAATACGTAAGCGCCAGAGCGCCTTTTTCATCATCCTTCAAGAGTTCATCAACTTCTGTCATAGACATTTCACCGAGTTTTTCGGCAAAGACATCATTTTTTTCGAGCCATGCCTGTGCCACTTTCTCCAGTGCATCGACGTCGCTGTCCAGTTTCACTGACTGTGCAATACCTTTTACGTGATCCTGTAGATCCGCAGGAATTTTATTAAAAAATTCACCCATGGTATTCCTCCTTACTTTTTTTTACATGGCCACAGGCAGCAAAGCCTGTGTTCCACGGTTATATTTGAGCATGGAATTCCATGCTCATGATTCCATCGGTTATCCGGAAAATCATCCGGGAACCGATGAATAATCACCATGATACATTCTACTTTTTTATTTGATATAAATAACCACACCAAAAGTCGGCAAATGGTTATATCCCAAATCCACTTCAAATCCCTGTTCATTGAGTGTCAGCGTCAGGGTATATTCGATATAGAATGAAAGGTACTCCAGTGCATTAATTTCAACACCGAACATTCCACCCCCGTGATAATCTGCTGCCGGCCCGGCATTGTCATTCAAAAACTCTATGCCAAGAAATAGGCCGGCATAGGGAGATACCACTGCATCGATAAAATGATATTCAGCACCTGCTGAAACTCCAAACCGTGTGGTCAGTTCATCAGTTGCCGAGAGATTCACAATATTGACAAACACCAGACCCCGAATGACAAATTCTTTGGAAAACCAGTATTTTCCTCCGATACCGGAGATGACACTGTCGGTAGAATTGTCAACCGGATTGTCCAGGCTTTGTATCCCGAACAGTATCCCAAAGCTCTCTGTATGATTTCCGGTTTCACCCGGTTTTGGTTTCGCCTGGGCAAAAATAATACCTGCGCAAAGAAAAACAAGTACACCAATAATGATCATTCTTTTCATTTTCTTTATTAACCCTTTCTTTCGTCTTTTATATGCTGAATCAGTTCCGTTTCATTGCAACAGAAATCTGATGCATTTCCTGTTTCATTCACCCCAGCCCGCCAGCCGTGCCCACAGCCACCAGGAGGCGTATGCTTTCCTGTTTGCATTCAGCGGCCAGGTGTGCGAGGGCGCACAATCATACCAATCCACATTTTCTACATGCAACTCCTGCCAGTCTATCGCCCAATTTCGGTCTCCGCTGCCCTCAATGGGAACTGCCGGATCACCTTCCTGTTCTGTCACTCCGTTTCCATCTGCATCGTAATTACAGCCGTCTGTTGCGTACCGGTCACCGTAATACACACCGTCCGGATCATAGGTCTCGATATCGGCAAAATCATACAGCCACTTTCTGTTTACCCGGCAATATTCCCGAATTGCCTCGTTATTCTGATGAAGCTGGCCGGTAAGTCCGGAACCGTCCAGATGCCCTGTCATATAAATAAAAGTAATTCCCGGATAATCATTCTCAAGGGCTTCCATTGGATCAAGATACCTGTCATTTACGTTCAGGTTGGTATACCCGCTTAACTGGCCGCACCATGCCCACATGATCACATTGTATTCGGGCTGTGCTTCTCCTCTGCCGGTAGCAGTATCCGGATTACCCAGAAAATCGCGGGTGATATTCACCCAGTCAGGGTAATACCCTGCATCACCTGATAATCCGCTTTCCGAAAGATGGAGCGCCCCGCCTGATCCGTTTTCATTATAGGTAAATGTTCCGGCGTCATATCCCTGAAGAGCCATGAAAGCATCAAGACCGCTCATTCCGGTTGTCAGCTGGCTTCCATGGGATGTATGTCCATAGGATATATGCAGACTGTTTTTCGCATCGGTGAAAAACTGCACCGGAATAATTGAAATATCCGTGCACGTATGATCGATTATGCGGGTCATATTTATTCGCGGGATAAAGCGACAGCCGAAAAGCATCAGACAGAAAAAAAAGAAGAAAATAATTGCTGTTTTCTTGACATACTTCATTTAAAACTTCTTTCTTTTTGTTTTTTCATACAGAAAATGAACATGAAAATGATCTGTCTGACATAAAACTCTACCATATATCCATTTCCAGTTCCAATACTTTTTTGCGAAAATCAACTAAAATTAACATGAATTTGACAATAGCTCTATCCTCTTTGAATATCATATCATGAAATATATACGCATCAACATGGCAAAAACATATACCTTTTGGCATGTTTCCAGGACTATTCTGCTGTAATTAAGCTGAAATGAGCTATTTTTGGATGATTTCTTGATTAATATGAATGTTTTGGCTTTACCGAAGCATCGATGACAAAGTCGGCGCCCTGGACATGAGCGAATATCCTGTTCTCTAATACCATTGCAACTACTATCGGGATTCTAAAACCGCCAGCCGAGACAGAATTGGGCGTTCAGCATTGGCATAATAAAGCTTTCGTTATCATTTGGCTCATAATCTTTCTGCTGTACTGCGGTGAGATCCCAGTAAAACAAGGGGACAATACTGATAAAAAAGTTGCTGCCGATGAAAATATCAAAACCGCAGCCGAGAATCAGAAAATAATCATTGAGTTCTGTTCCGGAAAGGTTTTCTTCAATGCCGTCACCGTTAATATCAGCTGCAAGAAACCAGTTGTACATATATCCAAGAGTCGGCCATATCTCCAGAAATCCCGCCTTAAAGGAATACTTCAAAAGTATCGCCATATTGAAATTGTTCTTGTAATACCCGTCAGGGCTGTTTGAGGTAACGGTTGGCATTACGACACCGCCAAATGCCCCTATCGTTTCACTGCTTCCGGCAACAGCCTTTGTAAAATCCAGCATAATCCGCGCATACGTGAGGTCAAAGAAAATGCCGCCCCGATATTATGGTCATTATTTGATATGGACATGTAATTGTCTGCATCGACATATGCCGCCTGGTTATACATGCTCAAAGAGTACACACCATAGATTCCCATGGCAAACTTGAATTCACAAAAACCTGCAATGGCAGCCAGGAAAAATAATCCTGTCATGAACAGTCTTTTCATAATTACTCCTTAAAGCCTGCGAATTCGTCCAGTGTTATTTCTATTCACTGCTGTCCGGTTTAATCATAAAACACCCTCGAACAGATACGGTTGGGGAACAAGTTTTTGAAATAACGGAGGTGGTTTGAA
>JAFGJO010000052.1 GCA_016929065.1 Spirochaetales bacterium
TGGCAAGACGCGAACATGGGCGAGCTGATCCGGGATCATTTCGCGTGGAGCCCGCGCCCCTGGCATGAGCGCCTCACGGACACATTGACTTTGGCCGGCGTAACGCCGGAAAATATGAAGGCGGCATTGGTCAAGATGAAAATGTTGCGAGAAAAACAGATATCCCTGGTTGCGGATACAATGGCCTCACTTGAAAGCTCAGAAACCCGGCCGGAGAATGAATAACTCCGACATCTGCCTCGTATACATGCCCTATAGCATGCTCCATTTCCCCCCGTTTGGCATCAGTCTTCTGCAGGCGGAAGCCGAGGCACAGGGCCTCTGCAGCTCGATCGCGGACGCCCGGTTCTGGTTCGCAGACCGTATCGAACTGTCCCAGTACGTCGGACTGTGTATGGCAACTCCTTTCATGCTGGGTGAATATACGTTTTCCGGGGCCGCGTTTCCTGGCTTTAACCCCGAATTCCAGAACTTCCTCGAGCTGGAACTATCGCAGCATCCCAATATCGAGATGGCTGTCAGCTGGTTTCTGGATAATAAACCCAACCTGTGGGAACTCTTGTGGAAGCTCCGCGAAGAGGCGGAACGATTCATTCCGGAGGCCGCCGAACGCATTCTCGCATTCGGTCCACGGATCGTGGGCTGCAGCAGCAGCTTCCAGCAACACTGCGCCTCCCTTGCGCTGCTGCGCAAGATCAAGGAATGGAGTCCCGGCACTGTGACTGTCATGGGAGGGGCCAACTGCGAAGGGGAGATGGGAAGATCAACAATTCGTCTTTTCCCATGGATTGATCATGTGTTCTCCGGCGACGGTGATCGCTTTTTTACACAATTCTGTCGGCAGATTCTCGGGAAGGGAAAAGGAATAGCGTCCGAACGCCGCCCGCCCGGCATCATCTCTCGCTGCGATTTGTCTCCTACAGACGCAGCCGCTCCTCATCCGGTGAGTATCTGCGAAGACCTCAATCATACTCCCCTGCCGGACTTCAGGATCTATTTCGAGGCGCTCCGAACATCGCGCCACGCAGCCCGGATTTACCCTTCACTGTTGGTGGAAACCTCACGAGGCTGTGAGTGGGGGGAAAAGAAGCGCTGCACGTTCTGTGCGGTCAATGGTCTGCGCACCACGTGTCGTAAAAAATCTTCCGAACGGGTTTTGCAGGAACTTTGGGAGTTGCGCCAACGCCATGGGCTGACCACTATCACCCTGACAGACTCCATGCTCGATGCGCACCACCATGACTCTTGGGTCGCAGGTCTTTCAAAAGATGATGACCAGGGTTATCGTTTTTTTGCCGAGACAGCGGCGCGTTTGAACCCGGCGCAGGTGCGCCGATTGGCTCGCACCGGCTTCCGCCGCATCCAGCCCGGCATCGAGAGTCTTCACGACGGGGCATTGCGTTTGCTCGGGAAACACTCAACCGCCATCCAGAACGTGGCGCTGCTCAAGTATGCGATGGAGAACGGCATCGTTGTGCTCTGGAATATTCTCTGCCATATCCCTGGCGAGAAAGCGACGTGGTATCTGGAAATGAAAAATCTAATACCAATGTTGACACATCTGCAATCGCCGATGACGCTCGCTTCCATCCGCTTCGACCGATACAGTCCCTATCATGATCATCCATCCGCCTTTGGCCTCAACCTCTCGCCTTTGCGTGCGTATCGTTTCCTCTACCCCATTGGAGAAGAAGACCTGGCCGGATTGGCGAATTACTTCGAGGATGCCAACCGAATTTATTCAGAAAACTTCGAGGAGCACGGCATTGATGAACTACGAGGGGCTATCCTGGACTGGCAGCAAATCTTTGGGCAATACGGAAATTCAGCCCAAAGGGTCAGGCTAACGGCACGGGATGACGGGGAAACAACGGAAATCATGGACTCAAGGCCTTATGCCCGGCGAGAAAGGATCACGCTCACAGGACTGCATCGTTTCGTCCACCAGCTATGCGCGATGCCAATGAGCAGAACCTCAATTATACGAAACCTTGAGCGACGCATGCCCAAAAGCATTGATCAACCTGAAATAGATGCGGCAATCCGTGATCTGGAGGAGAGTCGTCTGCTGCTCTTTATGAGCGGGAAGTACCTGAGCCTGGCGTTGCACGAACCGGTCCGCCCCCTGCCGGAGAAGCGGGATTTTCTCGTTGGCTGCAATATCCGGGGCTTTCTGGTGCGGTAAAAATTCGTCAGCTTCATCGAGCGGATTTTAAAAACCCTTTTTATATCTACCTAATAAACATCAACACGGCCAAGCCCACGAACAGGAGTGCGAGCGCGATCTTCACTTTGCCCATATGTCGCTTCAAGAGTTCGGTGAACTTATTTGAAAAATGATAGGAATTGTTATAATTCTTCCAAGCTCAAATCCGGCCGTTTTCTGCCTTCTGCAATTACAAAATGCTCTCTGCTTTTCCCATCATCCTTCTGCTTCAAGTATAGCATGCTGAAATCGGCTTTTCAACCTGAATATTCTGAGATTCATCATAATAAGCACACACCTGACCCGCTGTGCAATGGGTATTTTTCGAGAAGCTGATGTTTGTTGCATAATCCGGTTATCCCGGAGGTCCTCGGCCATATTGCTGCATACATTCTATTATCTTCCTGATTTCATCATTGTTCACTACCTGTGTTGATTGTGTGTCCGGCAGCTTCGCTGAAATATGATGAGAGCAGTGAGAATATGAGTCTGCTCAACTCAGCGTGCAGTTCCCGGTCGTGTTTCAGGTACACACGCAGGCATTTCGGAATCGTCCAGACGAATTGTCTATGGGGCAATTGGAGGAGAAGGTCATCCTGAACCACGAACTTCCGGCCGGCAGTTTATTGCGTGGGAGGACTCAGCCAGGAAGCAGCGTTTGTCAGGAATAACAAATCATTGCCGATTGTCGGAATTCCCCCCCGCTCGCCGTTGAACGCCCATCCCAGTACCCAGCCGGAGTCAATAATAAATCTTCCTTTATTCACATTCCGTTCATCACGCAGTGCAATACACGGTATGTTCTTCCCTGCAAGCGGCCCCACTTTTTCCCAGTTTTCAGACAGCAGCCATTCATAATTCCAGTCTTCTCTCCCGTTCCGTATTTCGTTCATTCGAACAGGATCAGCGAATTCGAACAGCGTGCTGACATCAAGGCCATCCTGTAAAAAACGTGAACCGGGATCGATGAACACCAGCGGCTTTACGGACTTGCTTTTTATTGCAAGGGTCCCGACTTCCGTGTCGAAAACAAGGCGGGTAACGCCGGATAAAAGCGGATGCGTATCATTTTTCGGGACCGTGAGCCACAACTCCCGTGCGATGACTACTCCTTCAATCTGCACACCAAACGGGTCAGCAAATGCGTTGATATCTTCGATCCAGTTCGTATCAACGGGATTCAGAATATTTTCGCCGGAAAGCCAGACACTGCCACCGTTCAGATAATAATTGTAGAGGGCGATGACATCCTCTGCATCAGGATTAACTGTGGGGTTTCCATCTCCTTCGAGCAGCCAGACCTGTGAATAACCGGTAAGGGGAATCTCTTTCAGGCTTTTCAAAGTGCGCCGGTCGTGAATGACAACACCGAATCCTGTTTTCCTAAGTTCGTCTGTCACTGGTGCAAGGTGCTGCGGCCCGTAATACCATTGGCCGTTCGGGTCCTGCGAGTCCTCTATCGTTGACATGATATAAATAAGAATCGGTTTTTTCTGTGTACCGGTACTTTTGGTAAGCCAGAGCGAAGCGATCGATTCATCACCGATGCTCTTTGAAGAAAAACGGCTGCCAATCATTGAAGCAGTGTTATCGACAAATCCCTTTAACAAAGATACGTTCAGTTTGGCCAGTTCACTGTCAAATACCATCGCGACTGCACCGGTAGTATTATCGATCAGTTGAATAGATATAAAAAAACTGTCGCCAAGCCCGATGATATTTCCGGCAAGAATATAGGCTGCTCCAAGCAGTTTCCCGGTCTTCAATGCTGTATTTGAGTCGACAAGATCACTCAATGAGAGTTCCTGTTCGCGCAAAATCTGTTCTGTTTTCCGACGGTCAAGGACAGTAATACCGGGCGTCCGGGTAAGAGCCCCTGTAAAAAGATCAAGCGCCAGCTTGTTATGTTCCACCGCAACGCCTGTGCCCGATAGTTCAAAATTCGAGACAGCGATATTAACACAATAGCTATTCAGGGAGGCCAGACAGAAGAGACTCAGCAATACAAGTTTTTTCATCCCAAAATCCAAAATTGTCATATACTACTATTGTACACGGATTCACTATTGTTGTCCATTAAAACATCCTGCCCGGCCAGTTCCCCCATTTCTTCAACCGCAGCATAATTCTCGCCTGCGCGCTGTTATAACTGTTCTGCAGACTGCCGTATATCCCCGGAGGACGGGGCAGCTGATTGCTGCCGGGTCTATTTTACCGATGCGGATACTTTGCCGATCAGGCTCCCCAAAAAACCAATTATTTTATTGACGGCAACACACAATTCACCGATCTCGTCAAAATGCAGCAGATAAATCCTGGAGGTGAGATCCCACGCCCCGGATGAAAGTAGATACAATTTTTATTTGACCAGATCGATTTGTCTGCTGCTTTCTCTTTTTGCCAAAATCAGCATCATTGCAGCTTCTGTAAAGACAAACAGCGAAAGAAGAATAAAAGTCAATTCCAATGACGGCTGAAACGCTGAGGCAGAAGTGATGGCATGAAAAAAGCCGCGGCAAATGCTGCATATACAGCAGCGCATGCATGACAGTAATTACAGACGGCAATTTTAATGTTACCTGCCGTGCTTTATAATAGAAAACATCATTCCTTGTTCCCAGGGATAATGTCTTGAGAATCGGCATAAAAATCTTTTTTCTGGAAGCTTTTATAAAACAGGGTATAATAAATAATAATTCAGATTGCGAAATTATTTTAACTAATTACCTGATCATGCTTGAGAGCATCAAAGAGAAGATCAATCTTTGCTGCCAGAATAAAATCATTTTCCGAAAGCCCGAAAATCTTTTTGGTCCACAGGGCAATCGTGACATACTGATATGAAATATAGATATCAGGGTGATGCCCCTCATCCTCTGACAACTCTGCAACCCTGTTGACAAAGACCATTGCTTCCATAAAATCGGTACATTTGTATATTTTGTGGATTGTATGTATTTTTTTCCGGTTAATCATCCAGCCGGTCAGATTATTAAATAAATCATTCTCCTGTTTGTCTGAAAGCGGTATCATTTCCTTTGAACAGGGAATACAGCGTTTGACCGCAAGATCTTCCATCACAGTACCCCTCTTTTTTAATTACAATCAATAATGCCATCAGGCTATATAATTGTTTCTTTATATAAAATACGCCCGGCAATGATGAAAGTAAAGAAAAAGAGTTGAATGAAATCCCTGCAGTCTGTACTATAAAGAAAAGAGGTGGGGTATGAAAAAAAGTATTTTCCTTTCTGTTTTAATCGTCAACTTTTTGATCTCCAGTTCCTGTAATTCTGCCAGTACGAGCGAACGCTCGGAGTATGGTGCACAGTCTTATGCTGAATTGATTATAAAAGTCTTCGAAAACACTGTTCATGAGCGTCTGCCCGAACAGATGAATATTAAAATTGAGGAGTATGATCTGTCAACGCGGGGCATTTTATTCAGCGGGCATCCATTGGTGTATAAAATCACGTGCACACCGTCGGATGAACATATTTTCCCGTATATTTTCTATATCTCTGAATGGGGAGATGCCTCCTGCTCCTTATCTGAGGCGTCATTTCAGGAAGTTGATTTGGTATTGGTGACACCATTAATCTATGTATTCTATCCGATACAATTATCAACCGGAAGTTTCAAAATTCACAGTGATATAAACGATATTTTTAACGAAGTTGTATTTGCCTCAAAATACAGCACCACAATACGGGAATATCTTAACTCTCCGCTCCCCGCGAATTTCAGGCCGCTCCAGGTCCAGGATAAGGCAGCATCGGTTTTGATAACGATTGCACTCCCCGGAAGCCATATCCCCGATAACAATATTCTTTCTGCTTTGGCACCCGGCAAGACAATCGTGCTCACAGCAATTCCTGAGACCGGCCCGATAAAAACCAGAATCATCCCGCCGCCGGAGACTGCTGAATCCCTGAAGCTGAAAAAGAATTTACTTGACCTGTTGCACACTGCTTTGACAAGTGCCGGCGACAGAGAAAAACTGCGCTCTCTTAAACAGGAAATAGATACACTTGCAGCGCGCCCGGTCCCCGGAGCTGCACAAAAAGCAGAAGCCGGGAAAAACCTGATGTATCAGCTCGCCGGCATTGAACCGGGAAGCCTTGATTATGTTTATATTGATTCATACACCGAAAAAATTTCACCGGATACGATAATGGATTACAATTCAGAAAAAGCTGAACTGACAAAGTCAATTCCCGGGGCAACACTTGAAAACCTGCCGGACCTGCTGTTTCTTTTTGAGACATTTCAGCCGCAGGCAATCGCCTCCCCGGGGAAATATGAAGACGGACGGATCATGCTCGGTGCTGATCCAAAACAGTATGTGCCCGGTGATGAAGAACTGGTAGTCAGTGAGATTGGAGACCGGATCGCGCATATCGCCGTAACGGCCACAGCAGCAGAACGGCAGGCAGCATTGAAAAAAGCCGGGATCAGCAGAAGAAGTATTACCTCACTGCTGTCCGGTTTAATCATAAAACACCCTCGAACAGATACGGTTGGGGAACAAGTTTTTGAAATAACGGAGGTGGTTTGAAAA
>JAFGJO010000053.1 GCA_016929065.1 Spirochaetales bacterium
AACGTTCAGTGGCAAGTGCGCATTTACGGCATTATAATTCCATGACAATGGCGGAGCCGCCTTCTTTTTCTGCATTCCTCTTTTCCTTATAAATTCTTCTTCCTGCATTCCTCTTTTCCTTATAAATTCTTCTTCCTGCATTCCTTATTGTAAATTCTCTTGACGCGAGGATGCAAATAGCTGATATTTCATTGAAGAGAGGTATTTATGGCAGAAACAAAAAAAACCGCCGCAAAAACCAACTCGCACGGCGCAAAAACCCGGGAACCGGCTGCTGTTCGGGAAAAAAAGGTTCCATTGGCAAAAAAGCATGCAACAACAAATGTTGCCTTGCGGGCCTATGAAATCTACCTCGAACGAAAGAAAAACGGTATTCCTGGCAGTTCTGAATCTGACTGGATGCGTGCCGAGAAAGAAATCCGCGGCAACTGATTTTCCTGTTGTACAGGAAAGCCACATCTGCTCAAATAATTATATACAACACTGGCGTGTTTTCATGTCTCTGGGACTGCATACGCTCAGCATGAAAAATTTACAGGATGCTGCAACAAATCCGTCACCCGTGAATTATTACACGTGCTTCAAAAGATCTTCTATTTTTGCAAGCGCTGCATCGGCTGTTCCCTTGTCTTTTCCCTCAAGGCGCACCCGCAAAAGCGGTTCGGTGTTGCTTGGCCGGACATTAAACCAGAAATCGGGGTACTCGACACTTACCCCATCCAGCTTGTCGATGAGAGCGTCCGAAAAGGTTTTTTCGATCATTGCAAGAGCTTTTGATTTGTCGGCCACCTGCATGTTCACCTCTTTCGCCTGATAGAACTGTGCTGAAAGCGGAGCAACCAGCTCTGAAAGCGGAACATTTTTTTCTGAAAGCAGCGAAAGCATGATCATCATGGCGTACGCGGCGGATTCGGTGTAATAAGAATCATCGACCTTGAAATAGACATGGCCGGAGGTCTCTGCGCCGAACACCGCTCCTGTTTCAACCATTTTATCATAGATGAATGTGTATCCCACTTTCGCTTTTTCCGGTATGCCGCCCTTGTTTGTGATATGGGCTGCGAGTACCTTTGACGAGATAAGGTCATACACAATTGAAGCACCCGGAGTATTTTCAAGAAGTTTTTCGGCAATAAGTGCGGAGATAAAATAATTCTCTATTGCTTTGCCTGCTTCATCAACAAAGATGATCCGGTCTCCGTCACCGTCCATGATGACCCCAAAACGGGCATTGTTCCCGAGTACAGCCTCTTTTATCTGTATTCGGCTTTCTTCTTTTAAGGGATTGGGATCATGGTTCGGGAAATTGCCGTCGGGTTCTTCATTAATGATCACCGCATTCAACCCGAGCCGTTCAACCAGCTTCCGGAATACCGGACCGCTCGATCCATTGGCTGTGTCGATGACCAGTTTTAAATCATTTTTTTTCCCATTGCCCACTGCCGCCAAAAAATTTATATATGAATCCATAGTTGGCCCTGATACAAGCGTCCCCCGGCTTTTTTTCGGCATTTCTGTTATGTGTTCAATCATCTCTTCGATCTTGTTCAGGCCCTTTGCATAGCTCACTGACCCGCCGGATTCGTCAAAGAATTTGAATCCATGGTATTCCTTTGGATTATGCGACGCGGTCACCATAATTCCGGCCCCGCATTTCTGCAGCATCTGTAAAAAATGCATCTGCGGCGTCGATGAAAGGCCTATCCCGATTACATTCACTCCTTCATCCAGCAGGCCTTCGATAACTGAATCATACAACTGCTTTGAGTACAACCGCGCATCATATCCGACAAGTATTGCGTCCTTGTTTATAAAAACCGCAAACGCCCGCCCAAGAGCATACGCAAGATCTGTTGAAACATCCTGTCCATAAATTCCGCGGATGTCGTATGCGTGAAAAGCCCCCATTCGTAATGCCCCCTATTAAAAATTGAAGACAATTACCAAAGGTGCCGGGCCGAGCTGGCGTATTTCATTGTCCTTTATATTGCTCTGCGGAACATGAATAAATTTTACACTTTCGGCATTCATGGTATATAAAAACGTAACCGGCAGGGACGGCACATTATCAAATACAAAGGTGATCGTCCCGGTGTAAGCTCCTTCAACCCGACGGCTGATTGCCGCGTTGAAATTCACCCTTCCGGAGCCGGATGCATCCGGCGGAATTGCTATATTTTTTAACGCAGTGAAGTTGTCCCAGGTAAACCGGGCATCCGCATCAAGAGTAATTGTCCCGTAGGAACTCGAGGAAATGATCCCGCCCTTGTTTACAAATGCCAGAAGCAAATTTTGCCGGCGGTCTTTTTCATTTTTGACAATTCCTTCCACATCCTTGTCGACCAGAACAAATTCCCTGGTAACAAACACATTATTATGATGGTAGCTCACGCGAACCTTGTCATCGATCAAAACCTGGATCTTTAAATCTGCCCCCTCGAAAGAATAGGTATCACCGGACAGTTTTTTAATCTCTGTGTAAATAAAATCCTGGGTAAAATCTTCATTGGAAACTGAAATAATATTCTGATCAGGCTTTGGCGTAAGTGCATAATTTTTTTCCATTATGGTCATGTCAATTTTTCCCGTTGCGATCATCCTCTCAACTTCAAGCGGGCGCCAGACATTTCCCAGGAGTTTGTCTAAATTGGGGTCATCCTCCAGCATCGCAGATATCCGTGCGTCCAAATCGGCTTTACCGGTAATTTCTTCCAGATGATACCCATAGGCATACCCCTTGACCCCATCCCCGGAAAGCAGATGATACCAGTATGCACTCAGGTTGCCCACCTGGATTGGCTCTGCATCACGGCCGATGACCTTGAAAATCTGCCCTGCCTTGATTTTATAAATCATATTGGAGGTGGAATTGGGTTCTGCCCGCATGGGGAGATAGCCGTATTTTTTTGTAAACACATACGTATTATAAAAGGGTTCATATGCTTTTGTAAACTTTTCGGCCTCTGACCGGCTGTTGAAAAACTCGATCTGCCACATCGGTATATTTACCAGGTCCTCATTTAACTCTACTTCGTAATAATTATCTACATTAAATACCGTCGAGATGTTGAGAATATCCCCCACAGAAACAGGCAGAGCTTCATTTTCTACCAATAATACACCATATCCGCGGTAGTTTTCACAACTACTTGCCGAAAATAAAATAGTACAAGCAGCAATAATGCAGAACACTGCCGGAATACCTGTTTTTCTCATCTGTCTAAACCTCTATAATATTAATTTTTGCAGTTAATATGTTACTGATGTACTATACCCTCAAAATACATGAGTCTCTGTTATACACATCATAAATTTTGCTGTATCCATCATTGTAAAGAATTTCATCATTTTTGCAAACATATTCCATATAAAGCAATTTACATTGTCCGGTATTTAAATTGAAGGTAAAGCAAAATTCATCAATCGTCAACGGGAAATCGTGTGTTTTCTGATGTGTTTGAGGCTTTTTTTCTTTGACGATCGGCTGAATTCTTTGTAATATATTCGGAATAATTTCAATGTGCACCCGGAGTGAAGATGTCCAGAAAAGACAATATAGAAATTGCCCCCTCCCATAAAAAGAAAAAAAAATTACCTGTTATCATCATTACGATCTGTTTTATTATTTTGCTGATTTCTTTTATTGTATTCAGATGCACCCATATCCCCCTCACGTTTCAAATTGCAGTCGGAGATATCAGTGAAATACAGCAGAAAATCGATATGCTCGAAAAAAAAGCAATCAAGGGTGAATATTTTTCTATTGAAGAAAAAAACTTTTGTGTGAAAGTCTTTGACTCACTGACATTCGGCGGCAGGGTTATGGGATACAGGGAAGCATCCGAAATGCTCTCCCATTACATCCATGGAAATGGTATCGCCATGGAAACGGGAAAGGAAGCCTTTGTTCAGAATAAAAAAGTCCAACAGGCCTGCCGCCAGATCCTCCTCCGGCTGGAAGCTGATATCCGAGCCCAGCGGTGGCACGAAAAACACCGTTATGGGTCACCGACACTGTTTATTTCCCAGGATGAGGATTCCCGGCTGTTTTATCTTTCAAATGTGTTTGAAGTGACTGCAACTGCAAAAAAAACCGGTAAAAACAGTTACCGGGTAGAATTCCGGGTAGACCGGTTTTATCAGTTTTCCTCGTATCAGGCTCAGATCAAACGGTTTGATACGCCCAAACACCTTGTCTCCTACTTCCCTACCTCCGTCCCCGGAAAAACCCTTACGATTGACGACGGGCTTTCGGAGTATCTGGTAAGCCAGGGGATTGCAAAAGAATTCGATTATTTTGCTGTATGGGAAGATGAACTGAAGATATTTTAAAAAGAGGAAAAATGACCGTCTGCTGAGCGAGCAGTTGCACGATTTTCTATAAACCGGTTTTTGTATTCGTCAGGATACCTGCAATTGTTTTAAGAATATCTTTTTTCCGAAATGGTTTTGTAACAGCACCCATAAATCCGAACCGCTTATAGTCCGACAATACTTCATTGCTTGAATAACCGCTCGATACAACCGCCTTGACATCAGGATCGATATTTTTTAATTCCTGAATAGTCTTGATTCCCCCTATTCCGCCGGCAATGGTCAAATCGAGAATCACCATGTCGAAAGGCCTTTTTTCATCCATTGCACGCCGGTATTCTTCCAGTGCATCTTCACCTCTTTTTACCGGACAAACAGCCACCCCGGCAGATTTCAGGATGGCACAGAGCATATCAAGAACCATCTCTTCATCATCCATGACCAGAATTCGTCCGAAAATGACCGGCAATGACTCTTCCTCTTCCTCAACAGGTACTGGTCTTGCATCGGTTGCCGGCAGCCAAAAACTGAAATGTGTTCCGACCCCGGGAGGTGATGATACAACGATATGCCCGCCGTGTTTTTTTATTATGGAATATACCGTGGCCAGGCCAAGGCCCTGCCCTTCTTTTTTCGTTGTAAAAAACGGATCAAAGATCCGCGTACGGATTTCCTCGGGAATTCCTGCCCCCTCATCCTGAATTGAAATCTCCAAGTATCTGCCGGGGTCAAGAAGAATTTCATTCTCGCCGGACAATTCCCTGTTGGCGACCTGGATGACAACCCGCCCTCCCTCAGGCATGGCCTGACGTGCGTTAATGAGCAGATTACTGAATACCTGCGTCAGCTGTCCGGCATCACCGATAACCAGCCATAAATTATCAGTATACACAACCTCACTGCGAATACTTGAGCCGGAAAAAGAAAGGTCCAGAGCATCCGTAATAATTCCCTCCAGGGGAACAATTTCCTTTACCGGCATACCGCCCCGGGAAAATGTCAACAACTGCCGCGTAAGGTCCTTTGCCCGGTGGTACGCTGATAATGCCTTTTCCAGGTTTTTGCCAACTTCCGCTGCGCTGTCGCATGATTCATAGGCCATCTCAACGTAGCCGAATATTGCTCCAAGCAAATTATTGAAATCATGGGCAATTCCACCTGCCAGGATTCCCAGGGATTCCAGTTTCTGTGCTTTCTGCAGTTCTTCCTCTGTCTTTTTATGCCGTGTTTCATCTGTATAAACCGTGACGATTTCTCCGGAGGGAAGCTTGAATACATAATTGTCCCGCCATCCATGGATAAATGTATCCTGGTAAAATGAAACAGGAAAATGTTCCGGCTCGCCTGTCTTGAATACCCGTTCGAATACATCAAGCAGGCCGAACGTTCTTACACCCGGAAAAACCTGTTCAACCGGTTTCCCGGTTATTGCTTCACGTTTTACTTTCTCGATATTCTCTGCAGCGCTGTTGAAATCTTTTATAACATATACATTGTCATCGGTCCGCTCATATATCGCAACACCTGCCGGTATATTTTCAACGACCTGCCGGAATTTATTTTCGCTCAGAAACAACGCCTGCTGATTCTGTGATAATTGCCGGACTGTTGCCTGCAGCTGCTGTTCATTCGCAGACAATTGCTGATTTGCAGCCCGCAGCTGCTGCTCCGATGCCATTAATTGCTGGTTGCCTGCACGGAGCTGCTGCTCGTTCGCAGCAAGCTGCTGATTCCCCGCACCCAGTTGACTGTTTGCGGCAGAGAGTTCTCCAATTAAACGCTGCCGCTCCCCAATATACCGGTATAAAACAATCCCGATTACAATAATAAACAATACCGTCAGAATTTTTAAGGTATTGTCAATCACACTGACGAAATCGATATATTCCTTCATTTTGCGCTCTAGCTGAACATCTACAAAGGAAAGCGAGTTGCGCAGTTGTCCGAACTGCAGGTCGTATTCCTGGTCAATACGAGTCCCCGCCTGCCCCTGCCGCAGCAGCCGCGCCCGTCGTACGGTCAGATCATTCAATCCCTGAAAGTTGACAATACTGAACCCGAATTCGGCAAGTATTTCCTCTCTGCCGCCGAACAGGAACACCAGCGGTTCCTCCCTCAGTTTTTTTTCCACCGTTAAAAGCAGCTGGTAATGCTCTTCATTTTTTTTATTGACAATGTTTAAATCAATACTGATATCGCCGGTCAAATATTCTTCAAACCAGAGATGCGATTCAGTAAGATTATTTTTAATTTCATCCATTGAATTCTGTATGGGCAGGAAAAAGCCGGAAATCTGCGAACTGATGAACAAGGTCGTTACCGTACTCAGCACTACTATCAGAAAAAAGACAAAAAGAAGAATCAGTATCCATACACGCCGCGGGCCCGAGAAAAGGAAACGGGCTGATATTAATTTCGGGGAAACAGACGGCATTCCTTTTCTTCTCCCCCGGTACAATATACGCACCCGCCTGCAACATCAAGCCGCACGCTTCTGCGCTCGTACCCGCCCAGCGATAGAGCTGCAACAGCAAGCTTTTTTTCTTCAAGAAAGTCAAAAATACTTGTTATGTTATTCATACAAATGGTATCATCATCCCGCCGCAGTACATTCCCGCCCCCCGCAAGGCACAACACACATGATTGCCCATGGGCTCCCTGTTTTTCCAACAGTGAGAAAAGCCTGCTGATACCATCATGCGCATAACGTAACGGTTCCTGCGATCCCTTCGGCGATCTGCCGGGAAGCATGATGTGTGCCAGCCCTCCGATGCATGCATCCCTGCAGAAAGCAGCAACAACCACGCAGGAACCAATTCCCCGGGAGACGAGCTGGCATGGCTGCGTTGTGACAAAAACTTCACCGGTAAACACATTAATAATTTGATCAATCGCGATAATGTTCATGGCCAAATTCAGTTTAATCCATTTTTACCGGAAATGGCAAAGTATTTTTGGCAGAAAATACAACAGAGAATTGCGTGCCGGCTATTTCAGCGGTTGCTCACTATATAATAATCGTTTATTTCATCCGTTCCAGAAACTTTACCACATCCGCTTTTGTGAACACAATCAGGTTCCCGGTTGTGTCGCCGCGCATTGACTTTGCCGCGATATCTTCAAACCGGTCGAAAGGAATCCCCAGATCAGAAAGTTTCTGCGGGAGACCGAGTTGTTTATAAA
Source organism: Spirochaetales bacterium (assembly GCA_016929065.1). Taxonomy (GTDB): domain Bacteria; phylum Spirochaetota; class Spirochaetia; order SZUA-6; family RPPD01; genus RPPD01. The sequence goes on from JAFGJO010000053.1 coordinate 7,498, forward strand.
ACTTGCTTGTTTGTTCTATTCCCCTTTTCGCGGCAGTCATGTCATCGGGCTCCTGTATGTTCCAGATATTCCGGGCATAGCGGGCAAACCGGTGCATTGTTTTTTCGCTTAATGCTGCATCCATCCAGTACGGAATAATAAGTGCAAGGCCCTCTCCATGGGATATATCGTACAGGGCGCTCAAGGCATGCTCGAGACTGTGCAAAAGCCCGTCAAAAAGCTTGCCACGTGAAGAAACCCCGTTCAAAGCCATACTGCCTGCCCAGAGGAGATTTGCCCTTGCTTCATAATTTGCTGGTTCATCTATCGCCTGTTTTCCATATTTAATGACTGTTCTCAGCACCCCTTCACAGAACTCATCCTGCAGGGTGGCACCCGGAACCTCAATAAAATAATACTCAAACACGTGGGACATGATATCGGCGATGCCGGCCGCGGTTGGACGTTTTGGAACCGTCACAGTATATGCAGGGTCCATGATCGCGAACTTTGGAATAAGCATGTCATGACCGAACCCCTTTTTCTCCTCGGTATCGGGATTACTGATCACAGAGTTTTTGTTCATTTCACTGGCGGTCGCCGCAAGCGTAATGACCGCGCCCACGGGAAGCGCCTTCTTCGGCTCGGCCTTCTTTGCCCAGATATCCCAGGGATCACCGTCATATTTTGAAGCTGCGGCGATCGCCTTGGAGCAATCAATGACACTGCCGCCGCCGACACCGAGCACAATCTGGATATTGTTTTCTTTACAGACCCGGGCGCCTTCACGGACAGTTGAAATTCGTGGATTGGGGTCAACACCCGAAAGTTCGATAAAAAAAATATCGCTCTTTTTCAGCTGAGAGACAACATCATTATAGATGCCGTTTTTTTTGATACTGTCCTTGCCGTATACCAGAAGCACCCGGTTTCCGAATTCTCTGATGCAACCCGGGAGTTTTTCGACCTGATTTTTTCCAAAATATACTTTGGTGGGGATATAGAAATAGAAATTGTTCATGAATGCTCCTGAGATGGTGTATGAATAAATATAATGAAAATCAATTATTATACCAAGTGAGAAATAGTTTTTTTGGAGAGTTTGCCCCCGCATTCTTAAATACCGGAATCATCACTCAAAAAAAGCCACAGTCTATGGATTGAAATTAAAAGGCTCCGAGGGCAATGAAAAGTTTTTTTATTTACCGGAAGCGATTACCTCAAATATCCCCATCATTCCCTGATCCTCATGCTCCAAAAGATGACAGTGATACATATACTTTCCAAGGTACTCATCAAACTGTACAAGAATACGAAAGGCATCACCCGGCCACAATAAAATGGTATCCTTGTACCCGGCAAGCTGTCCGGGAGGCGGCTCGCCATTGACAGCTAACACCAGAAACTGTGTATCATGAATATGAAAGCTGTGCGGGATATTCATCATTCCCATTCCCCGGGTGTCATTGACAATCTCCCATACTTCCGGTGTATTCACCGGTATATATTCATCAACACGGTTCATATCCATTTTTTTATTATTTATCGTAAGAGTACCGGAAACCCCCATACCCATCGACATTGTTGACAAGACAAACCTTCGGGTGTTCATATTCTTTGATTGCTTAGGAGGAAACAAAGATACAAGAGTCTTTGGTATTGAGGAGCGTGATATTTTCATCTCGCCTGTATCTATTACAAGGGCGGTATATTTATTGCCGGAATAGACATCTGCAATCAGATTTTTATTATTTCCCCGCACCTCTTCTTTTAAAATATCCACCAGAATTTCAGCTCTCTCACCGGGGGAGAGTACCAGTTCCTGCCGTTTAACCGGCTTTCGCAGAAATCCCCCGTCAGACGCGATCTGATAAAACTCAGTCTGATCCTCAAAATAAAACCGCAGGACACTTGAGTTGCTGCCGTTCAAAAGCCGAAAGCGTGTCAAAGATTCTTTTACCGTAAAAACGGGCTTGATCATACCATTCGTGAGTAGCGCGTTCCCGTAATACCCATGCATAATATCAGGCTGAGCTGGACTGTAGGAAAATGTCCCGTCCTTTAAAAAGCGACGCTCCTGTACGATCAGCGGGATATCATTGATCCCGTACTTTTTCGGCAAAGAAAGTGCCGCAGACGCCTCATCCTCGATAATAACAATTCCCGCAAGCCCGCGGTATACCTGTTCTGCGGTTGTTCCTGCAAAATGGGGATGATACCAGAGGGTGGCAGCCTGCTGTTTCACGGTAAAATGCGGCAGCCAGGTTTTTCCCGCATCGATGACATGCATGGGAAGCGGGCCGCCGTCCATTTCCGACGGAAGGCGCATCCCATGCCAGTGCAGGGTTGTTTTCTCTGCAAGTGAATTGTGTACCGCAAAAGAAACCGTCTCACCGGCAGCCATTCTTATGGTCGGGCCAAGAAAATTGCCGTTATACCCGATCGTTTTTGTCATGCTGCCGGGAATGAATTCACTTTCACCGGATTGTACATTGATGGTGTAATGAGTACCGGCTTCATTCTTTGAATCCGGCTGCAATAAAGGCGGAATAAACAGGGCTCTGCCCGGTGCCGTATCCGCACCCTTCGCCGGGGAAGTTTCAACACAACCAATAAAAATAAAAAACACAATAGTCATTGCAAAAAAGCCGGGCAGTATTTTCATATCCTCAAACTCCATTCTTTATTTTTAACGTACTCATAACCGTATAGATATGGCAATACAATTATAGAGGACACGGGAATCAGGCATTTTTTCTTGATTTTTCCTTTTTATGCAATATACTTGTTTCCCAGGGAGCATTATTTTGAGACATATTTTACTTATCGCAGTACTGTTTTGTCTTTTATTCATGTCGCCGGCCTTTGCAGATTATCCCGGGTATTCAGATTTATTTATCAACGATTATGCAGAGATACTTTCCATGGCAGATGCCGATGAAATTCGTACAGAACTGCAATCATTGAAAACCCACAAAGACATAGAGGCTGTGCTGGTTACAATTAATTCCTACAGTACCTACGAAACCGGAGACTTGACCTTTGAATCGTTCGCCACAAACCTGTTCAATACCTGGGGCATCGGGAATGAACAGACAAACACAGGAATTCTCATTCTGTTTTCCCGCTTTGACAGAACAGTCCGGATAGAACTTGGAAAAGGCTACAGCAGCAGCTATGACCGTGTCATGAAATCAATTATTGACAACATTATGCTCCCCGATTTCAAAAAAGAAGAATACAGTGAAGGTCTGAAAAACGGAATCAGTAACTTAACCATATCCATGATGTCAAATGAATCTGATTTGCATGAATATGAAGCGGCTGATTTAAAGAAGGATGCTGTAAATCCTGTTGTCATCATCATCCTCATCATGAGCGCCGGTGCAGGGATTGCAGGATTTATCCTGATCCGCCGGTTTCTCCGGTTTCGTCCGAGAATGTGCGCGGACCGCGGCGTAAAGATGGAAATGCTCGATGAAGCTTTGGATGACAATCACCTCAACAAGGGGCAGCAGACAGAGGAAATGATCAATTCTGTTGATTATGATGTGTGGTACTGTTCCCAATGCGAAAAAAAAGAAATACACCGCTATGGCAAATGGTTTTCGGGATACCGCGGCTGCCGGCAATGCAGCTATAAGACCATGCGGGTGAGCAGGCAGACAATTACCGCGGCGACGTATTCCTCGTCAGGCACCGGCATGGAAACCGGAAACTGTGTGCAATGCGGCTACCATTACCAGACCACTTATACGATCCCCAGGCTGGAGCGTTCAACATCCTCGGGCTCCGGCTCTTCATCGTCGGGTTCTTTTTCCGGAGGAAGTTCGTCCGGCGGCGGCGCGAGCGGCAGCTGGTAGTAATTTATTTTCTGATGATCCAGCACTTGTGGATTTTTGTTCCCATGAAATCTTCGGGCATGGTTTGATTGGTCAGGTCCCGGACAAAATGCGTATCTGCGATTCTCCTGTCCAGGACAAATTTTCTTGAGTTTGTCGAAAAAATTATTGCACCCTTTTTTGATGAAATTGAGAAACAGGCCTCGAGCAGGGCAGCATGGTCTTTTTGAATGTCGAGAACTTTTTCCATTTTTCTGCTGTTGGAAAATGTCGGCGGGTCCAGGATGATCAGATCCCATTTCCGTCTGCCCTTTCTTGCGGCTTTTAAAAACTGTGCAACATCCTCGTTTATATATTCATGGTTTTTTGCAATAAACCCGTTTGATGTCATATTTTTCTGTGCCCATTGGAGATAGACATTCGACAAGTCTACAGTAGTTGTCGACATTGCCCCGCCGTCCGCAGCATAGACGCTGAATGCGCCGGTATACCCGTACAAATTGAGCACATTCATTCCCGCTGCGTTTTCCCGAACCATCAGGCGGGTATCGCGGTGATCCAGAAACAGGCCGGTATCAAGATAGTCCGACAAGTTTACATGAAAAGTCAACCCGTATTCCTGCACCTCTGCCCACACTCCCTCGGAAGCATAGCGTGAATACTGCTTTTTATCGGTGAGCCGTTCTCGGTATTTGAAGAAAATTCGTTCTTCGGGAAAATACAGGGAATTCCCCGCTGCCGTCACCAGCTGCAGCATCTGATCCTCGGTTATTTTTCCGCCTTCCTGTTCGTGCAGGACGACATGAAGATATTTTCCATAAATATCGATCATCAGCGGAATGCTTCCAATGTCGCGGTGATACACGCGGTAACACTCAATCCCGAGTTTTGACGCCCATACACGCAGCTGGGCATGACGTTTTTTAAGAAGAGCAGTGAATTTTTTCAGATCGGCTTGTTCGGGCATTGTTTTTCCTGAAAGACAGTATCGCAGAAATGATGTTTTTAAGGAAGCCGGTCAGTCGACGGTTTATGGCTCAATATCAAAATGATGATAAAGTGCTGGATCTTTTATAAAGTATAGTTGTGGATGTTTCAGCGCTGCGAAACGTTTCCTTTCCTGCCTTTCCTTATCGTTAATCATCCTGTTATTCTTCCGGGAGATTGTTGAGTATTTCGGTTACCGCCGATTCTACATCACTCTCCAATACGGTCAATCCCTTTGGACTGCAGTAATAACTTACGATTACAAAAAACGGCTCATGTTTGAAAATATAGAAGCGGCGCGACTGGCTGGATACGACTGCCGATTCTCGCCAGACAGTCTTGTCTCCAAGCGTGACAAACTCACTTGTATAGGAAAGACCGGGATCAGGAGTAAAAATCTGGTCAATCAGCGGAAGTGCCGATGCATTTGCAATAAACTCCTCTATTGTATAATCCCAGGATTCGTCATTACAGGACACTATCCCCGCATAAACAAGTTCATGCGTCGGGCCGACAATCGCTCCCGAGTATTCTGCATATGCCACATAATTTATAACTGTATCATACTCAAATGTTGCATCGGTGTAACTAAAGGAGCTGTAGTACCCCCCGAATGTATTACTGAACACTGACCGGATAACAGAGGTCAATTCTGTTTTTGCAGATTCATCGGTTATATTTCCGGCAATATAGTCAGAGTCCCCGCCGAGCGCCCTGTTCTGCTGTATGATTTCATAGTTCGCACTGCCCATGCGGACATCCATGTTATTGTAGGTGACAACCAAAACGGAAACAGGGAGCAGATCTGCAAGGCCGGTGATATCCGACAGGGTGTTGTACCGTGCCACCAGATAGTACAGGCTGGCCATCCCCTCCAGCCCGTCAAGGCTGGTCAATACATTTCCAGAGACGTCAAGAAACGCCAGCGACGGAAGATTGCCAAAAGAATCCAGATTTGTAATGGCATTGTCATACAGATGCAGTTCCTGGAGCGAGGCATGATCAAACGCAGCTATTTCTGTGATCGCATTCGAATCAAGCTGAAGCAGCTGCAAGTGAACCAGAGAAGAAAGATTGATAAGTGTCGTGATCCGGTTATGCTGGCAAAACACCTCTTCGATTCCCTGAATGGCAAGGAGCCATTCAAGCCCAGGCAGATCGTTGTTGTACACAAGCATTCTGCGTAATGCAGGACAGTTTTGGAAACCGGTCACCGATGCGATTTGGTTATCGGCAACATCAACCGTCTGCAGCACCGGGCAATTGTTAAACCCGCTGACACCGGTAATGCCGCACTCTCTGATTTCGATGGAAACAAGAGACGGAAAGTCAGAAAGCAAGTCAAGTCCGGCAAGTGTACAGTAGTATAGTTTCAGATTTCTTAAAGAACCATGAGCAGCTAGCGGAGTAAGGTCTATCGTACCACAGCCGGAAAGCGACAATGACTGGAGTGAAACGCATTGTGCAATCGAAGTACAATCGTCCAGAGGGGATTCGAACAGCTCCAGGGACTGCAAGCCTGGCATGGCGGGAAGAACACTGAAATCGGCAAAAGTGCAGTACTCTATTTTCAAGAATGCCGTTGGAGTAGATGCCAATGCGCCCACATCCGCAACCGTCGTCGATTCAAGAATAAAACTGGAAAGTGCAGGAAAATCAAGGAGGACCTCAAGAGAATCATAGCTTCCTCCAACAAACCCCAATGTTTTTATATTGATGCAGTATTCAATCCCGGTAAAATCATCAATTTGCGGAAGCAAAAGCGAGGTAATCGGCTCAAGATCTTCTGCGTAGAATTTATCATCGACGCTTTTTCCAGGTACGCCAAGCGAGATGGCCAACCGCAATGCATCATCCGGAATCGAAATAAAATTGTCGATAAAGCCGGAATCGATGCCGGTCAATTCTGTGGAGGTATCGGTTTTTACTGCTTCAATCTGATAATAATAAGAGTCGTGAAAGTTGAGGACCTGTACAGCATCAACGAACATGAGATCGTCCCAGGCGGTATCTGCTGTTCGGGCAATTTCCGTATACTCGCCATTCTCTGCTGTCGCACGAAAGACGATATATTCCGCAGCATTCAGGAATTCATCCCATTCGACCACAATACGATCGTTGTACTCACCATCGCTGGCAGAAATTTCCGCCTCCGGGCCTGTGATTCCCCCGGCACCCGTTTTCCCGGACAATTCGCACCCTGTTACAAAAACAGCAGAACATGCCAAAAAAATAACAAAAATTCCCTTCAAAACCCGGTTTTTCATATCATTGCTCCTTTGATTAAAATTCTCCATTATTTCCTTATGTTGGTTTCCATTATAAACTAACATAAGTGTATCACCAAAAACCAGGCCTTTCAATTAAGAAGGCCCGAATTTACAACTATTTTACATATGGAATCAGCAAAGATGCATTTCTCCCCGCCCCAGAAATTCAGGAATACTATGGAAAGACGCACGGTTAAAGCTTTCAGCTTGCCTGCACATTTTTTAGAATATATGATTTTTATTAATGATTTTTTTCTGAAAAAGCAAAATGATATTAAAAAAGATCACCCCCTTCCTTTCCTGTTTATTGCAGCATTTCAATAATCGGTGTATATTAATAAGTGGCTATCTGAAGCATGGGTTATACCACATGCTGTAAATCGATGTGTAAGGATGTTAATTATCATGTCTGACTTCCCCGACGCGGTACATGCGAAAATTGAAGCTCTGTGCGAAAAGGGCGATGTTCTGGTTGAGAACAGCAAGTTTGACAAGGCGCTCGAACAGTATGAAAAAGCCCTGCAGCTGGTTCCCGACCCAAAAACAGATTACGAAGCGGCAACCTGGATATACGCCGCACTCGGGGATACCTATTTTTTCATGCAAAAATATGATGCAGCAAAGAACAGTTTTTATGATGCATTAAACTGCTTTCAGGGACAGGGGAATCCGTTTATTCATTTGCGGTTGGGGCAGCGCCTGTTTGAGCTCAATGATCCTGTCAACGCCGCAGACCAGTTAATGCGGGCGTTTATGGCAGAAGGCCCGGAAATATTCATGGAAGATGACCCCAAGTACCTCACCTTTTTAAAATCCCAGATAGATGCAGAAACTGAAAACAAGTAACGACTCCCCGGGAGATGTTGGGCCAGTGACCAGCTGCCCGAAGACAAATTATGCAGAGATCAACAATAATTTCGGAAAAGTTAATGACAAACCAATGGAAAAGATATTATCATCAACTTAAAAACTTTGGTAACTACGGGAGAAAAGGAGCGATATCATGGAAATTGCATTGATTGTCGCCGGCGGTCTGGTTCTGATGACTTTTTTTGCAGCCGGATTTGATTTTTTGACAAAAAGAAGAAACAAGCTCGATCAGGAAACAAAGGACAAGGTAGGAGAGCTCGAGAAACGGATAAAAAACCTTGAAGCCTCGGTTGAGGAGCGTAACAACAGAATAGAACACATTGAGAATGATGTCGCTTTTTACAAAAATCTGATAGAGAAGAAATAACAGCAGTGTGGGGCAATGAAAAAGAAATATATCCTCTGGGACAATGACGGGGTACTCGTCGATACCGAACCATGGTATTTTGAAGCCAATAAATCAGCATTATCAGAACTGGATATTTCGCTCACAAGAGAAGAGTATATGCACTTCATGCAAACCGGTACAAGCGTCTGGACGATCGCCGAACAAAAAGGAATAGAACCGTCTCGCATTGCCGTACAGCGGAAAAAACGCAACCAATATTATCAGTATTTTATTGAAACAAAAGACATTAATATTCCCGGCGTGACTGACATATTGACCGAATTAAGCAAATTATATTCCATGGCGATCGTCACCACCTCAAAAAAAGAGGACTTTCTGCTTATTCATAAAGACCGGCATATTCTTCAATACATGGATTTTTATCTTGCAGGGGGAGACTATGCAAGGTCCAAGCCGGCGCCTGACCCCTACCTCGCCGCCATGGCCCGGTTTCATGCTGCAGCTGATGAATGTATTGTGATCGAAGATTCTGCACGCGGACTGCAGTCGGCAATCGCAGCCGGCATAGACTGTATTATCGTGAGAAATGAGTTTACCGCAACGCATGACTTTTCCGGTGCGTATAAAATTATTGATTCTCTCAGAGACCTCAGCCGGGAATTAAGCAAATGGTGAACCAGTACGCTGTAATCGGCAGCGGGTATTTCGGCGACAAAACGGGAGCAATCTTGACATATAATCAGATTCACCGGTACTGTTACATCAGGATAACATTCAAGGAGCGAAAATGAAATCAAAAGGAATAGCATTTCTTTTATGGTTTTTGGGCGGGTTTGGTATTCTGGGGCTGCACCGCTTTTATCTGGGAAAAATCGGAACCGGGATCATCTGGCTTCTCACTGCCGGGGTTGGGGGTATCGGCGCAATTATTGATTTATTCACTCTCGGCACCCAGGTGGATTCATATAATGCACTGCACCGATAGAAGGGAACGGGGGATTCCTCCGGTCAATCGGGGAAATGAGAGCATCCATTTACCCACAAAATGGATATGAAAAGCATGAACAAGACGTTGGATGATTTAACAACAGAAGAACTGGGAAAGCTGTTCCCGATCACTCTGTCTGCACCACAAACCAACTGGAACATTCTTTTTGAACAGGAACGGCAACAACTCATCCAGGTCATCGGCGAGTCTTTCATCCTGCGAATAGAGCATATCGGCAGTACGGCCATTCCCGGTATCCGTGCAAAACCCACGATCGATATTCTGGCAGAGATTGGAGCAGACTCCAACTGCAGCCAGATAATAAACGGCATGCGCAATGCACACTATCATGTTATTCCCCGGCCAAAGAATCCCGCACCGCACCTTATGTTTACCAAAGGATATACAATAAAAGGATATAATGGTCAGGCAGTGCATATACACATGCGGTATCCGGGAGACTGGGATGAAATTTATTTCAGGGATTATCTGCGGGGAAACGAAACGGTTGCCAGAGAATACGAACAGTTAAAAACAGACCTGGAAAAAAAATTCAAATATGACAGGGAAGCTTATACAGAGGGAAAGACCGATTTTGTTACACGCATATCCGCCCGTGCCAAATTCGAACACAACAGGAGACTGCATGACAGGAAGCAACAAAAAACTGAACAAACAGCTATAAATGGCTATTTTTAACACAGGAGGCGTTGTAATGCAGAACTCCAAAATTTATTTTTATGAATTCATCGGGATCATTCCTTCCGACAAACCGGAATACATGCTCAAGAATAACGGCAACCCGGAATTCCAGGATCAAAATAATTCAATTCATCCCGGAGTACTGGTGACCCTAACAGAAGCAACGGCCAGAGAATATCTACAAATAACTTTTCCCGAATATACCAATAATCTGAATCCCATCCTTCAAAAATTAACCGTGCAGTTCAAGCGAGCCGTGAAATCAACCATATATTCAAAAGCTGACGTGTCAAAGGAAAAAAAAGAAAAACTGCTGTTTGAACTGGATGAAAAAGGCAGATCCACAATCGAAGTGAATGTCGAATTGTTCGATGCTGAACACTTTAGAATAATGTCTGCTGTTCTTGAATGGTATATAATATTGGAGAATAAATAATATTGGTCAAGACAGGGGCGAAACCCTTGGTATCTTTTATGCAATCGAAAAGAAATACATATTTTTACATTTTTTTACTTACCAAATGCATGTTTCTGCGTAATAATATTATATAATAGTATAAATAATACCCAGGGAGCTGTAGTATCATGAAAAAATCAACGATCCTTATTTTTACCGTAATTTTGATATCCATTTTTTTTTCATCGTGTAATAATATCGATATTGCAGGCGAATCCGATGCAGCGGCTTCACTTGCAAAGGCGGATATACTGTTTGATAAAGGACAGTTTCAGGAAGCGCTCACCCTGTATGAGCAGGTGCATGAAACCGCGATGGACTCCTTTATAAAAACGAAAGCCTTTATACGGATGTGCGAGTCCAATGCACATTTGTTTCGGTATGGAAAGGCTGCCGACCTCCTGCTTCATACCCCGCTCCCCGAACAGCCGGCTGACAAGGCGAGGGTATTATTTGTAAAAACAGGACTGCTGGACATTTTCTCTCTTCAATATTCAAATATCCTTCAGGCCGAAAAAATACAGGGTGAAAACGGATCCCAAAACGTATTTCGTCTGTCAAAAACACAGCTCAAAGAAAAAATAATTGATACATTCGATACACTCGCCGGCATGAAAGATATTCTGCTTTCCATGAAGCTTGAAGCACAGTCATACTATTTTTATGTCAAGAATATTGATTTTGCAGAATTCCCGACAATGTATGATTTTTATGTGTTCAACAAAACAAATTTCCTTACCCGGGGAGAAACCGTCTCGGCCAATGACATACGATTTCTCCTGAAAGATGATTTCACTGCCCCGTCAGATCCTTCCCCGATTCTGCAGGCAGCTGATCTGATGGAATCGGTGTCGCGGCTCCACCAGAAGAATCATCCTGCAGCAGGTGAACGCTGGAAAATCCGGCGGCTTGCGCTGATGTTTTCCCTGACCTGGGATAAGGATGCCGGCAGGCTGCATATCGATACACGGAAGTCGGCAATTGATATTTATTTAAAGTGGATGGAGACATTCACGTCCGACAGTGCAAAGGCACACGCCGGATATTCAGCGGCAAACATGTACAATCAGGCAGGGTTGTATGTCGATGCCAGGACTCTCTGCGAAAAAATAACCGCAATGTTCCCCGGCACCTTTGCCGCGAATAATGCTGCAGTCCTCCGGCAGCAGATCATCAATCCCTCTCTGTCGGTTTCGGTAAAAAATATGACCCCGAAAATCCAGAAAACCATCACGGTCTACTCACGAAATTTGAAAACTGTTTATTTTCAGGCATACAGACTGCCTCTCGAAATACTCGGCAAGATTGAAAAAGATCCGTCTCTTCTTGAAGGGCTCCATTACGCATCACAGGATAATCCGCTTCTTAAAAACATAATGGGTAAAAAACCTGACTTTTCCTGGCAAGTGGAAACCGGCGACAAGGGAGATCATGCATATCTGAATCAGCTGTATGCCCCGCCGGCTCTGTCCGAGGGAATATACATTGTACTGGCATGCAGCAATGATTCATTCACGGAAGGAGAGACACTGCTTTCGAGAGTGCTCCTGAATGTCAGCTCGATCACCTTTGTCGCTACATCCGGGATCACCACAAAAGCAAACGACGCGTATTTTTCGATGCTCGATAACAACGGACCGCACAAGGTAAGCGATTCGGTTATCCGCTATTATGTTTTTGATGCACATTCCGGAAAACCGGTCCCCAAAACCGATATATTCAGTACATGGTATGCCAATTATGAAAATAAACAGTATAAAACCCTTTCCACCAATACAACCGGAACAGCAGCATTCAACGCAGAGGTACAGCTTGAGTATTATACATACAATTATTTTTCCATATTCCCCCTGGTAAAAAAGGGATTATCATACTCCTATCCAAATAACCAGGAATATATTGGATTTTCAATGCCGCATCCGGTGGAGATTTTCAGTCAGACCGATCGCCCCATTTACCGCCCGGGGGATGCAGTCCAGATAAAACTTACTGCTCTTCGCCGCATGCCTGACGGGTATAAAACCCTGAAAGGCCCGCAGACTATTCAATTCAATATTTCTGACCCGAACGGCAACCAGCTTTTTTCCAAATCATTGCCGCTGAACGATACGGGCAGTACAAGCACAGAGTTTGAAATTCCCCGCGGACGTCTTTTGGGACAATACTCTTTCAATGCAGACTATGCATACGGCATTTTTACCGGTAATGCAGGCGGCTCGTTTATGGTAGAAGAATACAAGCGGCCGGAATTTGAAGTCACCCTTAAGGATCCGAAGGTACAGTTTCAATTTGACAAACCGGCCGAGATTTCGGGAACGGTCTCCTATTATTTCGGCGGCGCAGTTCAGAATGCCCCGGTTCATTACACAGTCAAAAAGAGTACCTATATCCCGTGGTATTTCCGGTCCTGGATGTTTGACTATAATGCCGACAGCGGTGAAGAAATCGCATCCGGCGATACGGTGACCAATGACCAGGGGAATTATACTGTCAGTTTTGTCCCGAAAAAAGAACACATTACCCTGCCCGGATGGCTCCAGACAGGCATGGTTCCCGAAATTGCGAACTATACCGTCACGATTGAAGCCCGTGATGAAGGCGGCCGTACTATCCAGACAACCGGTGCGTATAAAGTCGGCAAACAGGGATTCTATTTTCTGATCGAACCGGATAAAGGATTTTTTATTGCAGGGGAAAAGGCGGGATTTTCGCTGAAAAAACTTACGGTCAATGATGTTCCATTAGAAGGGACCGCCGGGGTGAGCGTGTACTCACTGAAAAAGCCTGTCCTGAAAACCTGGCAGGATTTGGGCATGCCGCAGTATGAGCGGGGCGACATGTACGAATCGCTTCCCGGCATTGATTTCCAGCTGAAGGATGCGGAAAACGATAAACTTGTATTTCAACATACTGCAAATTTCGATCCAGACGGCAAGTCATCCATCAGCATTCCTTCATTAGATTTCGGAGCATACCGTATCATCGTAACTTCAAAAGATTCGGGCGGCGAACCGGTAATTCAGCAAAAAACAGTTATTGTTGCTCCCGGTACGGACAATGCCCTGCCGCTCAACTGCACGTCAGTCACCGAAGTGGAAAAAGATACATATGCTGTCGGGGAAACCGCACAGTTGTTGATCGGTTCCGGACATGTTGCCGGCACCTATGTTGTCGAACTCTGGGCCGGAAAGCAGTTTATCAAAAACATGTTTATCGACAATGCAAAACCCATTCAGCAAATATCAGTTCCCGTCACCAAAGAAATGAAAGGCGGATTCAGCGTCCGATGGTTTGGGGTTCATGATACCATTGTGTATCACGGAACAGTGAACATAGCAGTTCCGTGGTCTGAAAAACAGCTTGCAATAGAACTCTCCCCGTTCCAGAAAACTCTTGCTCCCGGTGAAAAAACCGAATGGGGCATTCAGGTAAAAAACAACAACGGAATAATGCAGGATGCAGAAGTGCTCATGCTGATGTATGACCGCTCGCTTGAGTATTATAATACATCAGGCAACATCGGGTTTACCTCGTTATACCTTCCGCGCCCCCTTCCGGAAACCGCATCATCGTCACTACGCGAACCATGGTTTTACTCTGTTGCGGTAAAACAAGGCGCCTTGTACGACCAGCTGTACAACCAGCGTATCACTACAGAACCGCAACCCGGCATATTTGCCCTGCAAACGCATGTCAATTACCGCTATTTGGACGGTGATGTCCGCTTTTCAAGAAAGGAGGATGATTTTGCCCAGCCCTCAAGTCCTTTGGGTGTTACTGATATGGCAGCAGAGACAACTGCCGCAGATCTCAAGTCCGGAGAATTCAAGGGTGACGAGCCCCCGGCGTACAAGGACCTTTCGGGCGGCAGTAATGCACAGGGCGATTCAATTCAGGCAAGAAAGGCATTCGCTGATACTGCCTTCTTTCTGCCGCACGTTCAAACAAAAAACGGCGCGGGGAGCTTTTCTTTTACCGCACCCGAACAGCTCACCAGCTGGAAGATCATGGCGATTGCGCTCACTGCTGACGCTGCATACGGGATGATTGAAGAGGAAGCAGTCACCAAAAAAGATCTGATGGTGCGGCTCGACCTGCCCCGTTTTTTCCGTGAAAAAGACAAAGGGACGATTACTGTCATGGTACATAATGAATCCGAAAAGCGCCTCACCGGTTCGGTCATCATTGATGTCCGCGAGGAAGGTGAGTCCATCATAAAAAAGATAAACCTGTTCGGGCCGCAGAAATCATTCTCGATTGAACCTCATACACTCACCAGCATTGACTGGCCGCTTGATGTACCAGCCGGCATGACCAGCTATACATTCCGTGCCTCGGCAACAGCCGGGACACTCACCGATGCTGAAGAGCGTGCTATCCCAATCCTCCCCTCGCGCGAGCGGCTCATCGAATCTGCTTTCAAGGTGCTCAAGGGGAGCGGCACCCATACCGTAGCAATCAGCATGAAAGAGGATCCCACCCGGTTAAGCGAACAGGCGGTCCTGCAGATCGATCCGCAGCTGACCTTGAATATTTTAAACACCATTCCCTTTCTGATCGACTATCCTTACTCCTGCACGGAACAGACACTCAACCGCTATGTACCGCTGGCGATCGTCAATGCACTGTATAATGAATTCCCCGAAGTAAAGGAACAGGTTTCCAAAATACCAAAACGCGATACGGTTACCCCGCCATGGGAAGAAGATGACCCGCAGCGGCTGATCACCCTGCAGGAGACACCGTGGGGATGGGAATCAAAAGGACGTCCGACAATATTCCCCGTCATCGATTTGCTGAATCCGCAGATTGTAAAGACCTACGGGGAAACAACCTTCGCGCGCCTCAAGTCGCTGCAGCTTTCTTCCGGCGGATTTCCGTGGATGCCGGGCGGACGGGCAAATCTGTACATGACACTCTACGTCCTTACAGGGCTGGCAGAAGCGAAAAAATACAATGTGACGCTGCCTGCTGACATGATCAACCAGGCACTTGCCTATATCAACAGCGAGATTCCGCAAAATTACAAACCGGACAAATACAGTGTCGCAATCGTATCATACGCCGCATACGTCGTGACCCGCTATGCAGCAAAAGACTATTCCAATGCAGGCGCAAGCCATGAGCTGGTTAAAAAATGGCTTTCGTTTCTGGAAGAACATATTTATGCACTCACCCCCTTTGGCAAGGCATACCTCGCCGCAACATACCTGGAATTGGGCAATACTGTTCGTGGCGAAGAAGTGCTCGCAATGGCTCTTGACGGGTCTCAGGTGGATCCGGTTGCCGGTGTCTTTTGGACTCCGGAAGAGTATTCGTGGGTATGGTATTCCGACACTGTTGAAAAACACGCATTCTTTTTAAAGCTGCTGCAGCAGTACAAGCCCGATGACGAGCGGATTGACGGCATGGTCCAGTGGCTGCTATTCAACCGGACGGGCAATGTGTGGAAATCCACCAAGGCCTCGGCAGCAGCGATATTTGCACTTCTTGACTACCTGAAAGCAGGCGGCGCCTTGTTTGCCGATGAATCATATTCTTTTGACTGGGGAAATGAAA
Organism: Spirochaetales bacterium; assembly: GCA_016929065.1. Lineage (GTDB taxonomy): Bacteria > Spirochaetota > Spirochaetia > SZUA-6 > RPPD01 > RPPD01. The sequence goes on from JAFGJO010000053.1 coordinate 23,501, forward strand.
AACAGACACTCAATGTCAAAGGAACCGATTTTGTCGGGGAACCGTTCCGGCTCATTGAAACCGGGTCCGGCATCACCGCTGAATCCCTGTCTGTCCCGATAGAAAAAAAGGGAAAAGGCACGAGTTTCGCAAGCCTGACGTATACTTATACGACCGATCAAATCCCCGAAGCCTCCAGCCCCGGGCTCATCGAAATGACCCGTATATTCTATATTCGGGTCAAAGAAAACAATGAATACGTGCTCAAGCCCGTAAAAAGCGGCGATACGGTAAAGGTGGGCGACCAAATCGAGGTGCAGCTGAAAATCAACACGAAAAGCCAGTTTGAATACATGCATATAAAAGACCCCAAGCCCGCGGGATTCGAAGCCGAGACACTCACCAGCGGATGGAAATATCAGCCCCTATGGTTTTACGAGGAACCGAGGGATTCTACCACCAATTTCTTTTTTGACTGGCTCCCGCACGGCGAGTATGTTTTAAAGTACCGCCTGCGGCCGACGAAACCCGGTGAATACCGCGTGGGCGCGGCAATCCTGCAGTCAATGTACGCACCGCAGCTCACTGCACACAGTGCAGGATTTGTAATAACGGTGGAAAAGTAAAAGAAGGATGCCGCTCACACAACGGCCGGGAGGAAGTAAAAGCCGGGAAATGAATATCAAAAAATCATGCTGAAGCTCAACTCTTTTCTCTATTATCTTTAACAGTATGATTTTTCGATATTTTTTGATAACCACTTGCTCAGTGCTGTTTTTTTTTCTACACTGGTTTACAGATGAAATCCAAAAGAAGTCCTCGACAAAAAACAAATAACACAACGGGAAAACTCAAGATTGGGGACAACTGGAGCGCTATTTCCATTATTGCACTTTCACAGAATAACCCGCTGAAAGCGATTGCCGAGTTTGTTGAAAACTCCATCGATGCAAGGGCGAAAAACATTACGATAGTCCGGGGGAAAGAACGCGGGGATCAGTATCTGAAAATTATTGATGACGGCGAGGGAGTTCCAAAAAATGAGGAAGGAATTCCCAATTTTGCCTATGTTGCCACACATATTTGCGATTCAATTAAAAAACGGCTAAAGAAGAACGGAATGCAGGGAATTCAGGGAGAGTTTGGAATTGGATTATTAAGTTTCTGGACTGTCGGCGAGCGGCTCTCCATGTCCTCGGCCGGTACTGACGGCAGTCTCTACCGAATGGAAATGACACGGGATGAACAAGGGTATTCAATAACATCAAAAAAAATGCTTCTCCCGGACGAGGGAACAGAGCTGGTCATTCACCCTCTCCTTCCCGGTCTGCGGCAGCTCTCCGGTGAAAAAATACAAAATTATCTTGCATCGGAACTGCGGGACAGAATACGGACATCAGGTGTCATCATTACCATAAAAGACCGGTATTCACGAAAAGAACTGGTTGTCGAACCACGCCAATTTGAAGGGCTGCTGATCCACGATATTCCTTTAATCGAAACACCGTTCGGCGAGATTTATCCTGAAATCTATTTGAATGCCTATAATCAGGAAAATACAATTGCCCTTCACCGTCTTGGAACCAGGGTTTTTCCGGATATCACCAAAATTGATGAATTCAACGAGCATCCATGGAACAGCGGCTACCTTCAGGGAATGATCGACGTCGGATTTCTGAATCTCACCCCGGGGACAAGGGATGGCGTAATCCGCGACGACCGATACTTTCATTTCATAAATGCACTCGCTGCGATAGAATCAATGCTGTCAGAAATTATTGAGCAGGAAAAAAAGGCCGAGGAAGAAAAGGCAAGCAAAGATATTTTAAAGAGTGTGCAAAAAGCCTTGAAAGAAGCATTTCTGGCCTTACCAGCCGAGGAATATGCATGGCTTGATCTCTATGGCGGAAAAGGAACCAAACAGGGGAAACAACCGGAATCATCAGACACGGTACAATCCGAACTTCCGCCCGACAATGATGCCGTCATCATGAAAGAAAAAAATCTGGAATTGGGGCTCACGGAAGAGAAAAAATTCTATGAATATGCCGGGCCGTTATACAGCGTAATTGTTACTCCCTCTTCATCAATTATTAAAACCCGTGAGAATAAAAATCTGAGAATTATCGCACGGGACAAAAACCGGCGGCTTGTGGAAAATGCCATTGAAACCAGCTGGTCAATAAAGGAAGGAGCAGGGACGCTTACCAAGACTGCCGGAGAGATGACAACATTTGAAGCCGCAGAGGAACCTGGAATTACCGTCATAACAGCGGTTGTCACACAGCATAATATTCAGTGTACCGCAGAAAGCATTATTACTGTTACCGAAGAACTCATTAAAAAAGATGCTGACAGCCAGACAGGTTCTTCCATGGGACTCCCAAGTTATACATTCAAACATTCGCCGGGAGAACTATGGCGGTCACGCTATGATAAATCCACAAATGTAATTATCATCAATAACGGACACGCGGATTATCACTTTGCTGCAAAAAAAAATACCAGAAAACTCAAGTACATCACAAAGCTCTATACAAAGGAACTTATTCTGCACAATTTCGCAGGGTACACCAAAGAAGAAATTCTTGAGCGGATGGTTGAACTGGAATTGTATACAGAAGAAAATCTGAAATAAAATTTACCGCGGAGAGCACAAAGAAAGGGGCTGCCCAATGCATAACCGGACAGCCCCGTCTTCTTTCCTTGAAACCGTCTCTACTTCAGCAGGATGAACTCCACCCGTCTGTTTTTCCAGAGGTTTTCTTCATCGCTGAACGGAACGATCGGCCGCGAGGCGCCCACACCCACCGTCGAGATACGCGTTTCATCAATCCCCAGGGTGCCCAGTGCCTGCTTGATTGCCTCTGCACGTTTCTTGGCCAATGGAATAAGCTCTTCCACCTGCTCCTGTTCGGCACGCACCTTGTCTTTCCAGTACACACTCACCGCGTGGCCTTCGATCAGAATATTGTAGTTTTTATATTTTTTAAAGATCCGTGCAAGACGGTCAAGCGTCCACATGTTCTTTTCCAGTGCCTCTTTTGCAACCGCCTTGTAGTCGGCAGTATCCGGCTTGAAGGTAATTGACGGAACCCTGATATACAGCTTGTCGCCATCGCGGATAACCAGCACGTCAACAGCGATTACTTTTTTAAAGCTCGCTTTGTTGCCGACCGTGTCGGAAATCGCCATGGTCAGTGTATAGTCAGAGGCTGCCTGGACCAGTTCGCCGTCATCAGAGAGCCCGTCCCACACGATCGATGTTGACGGAGTCCCTTTTCCGGTAAAACTGTTGAAGTGCTTGCCTTTCGGATCGGTAATTTCCATTGTCCATGAATCAATCCCCGAAGCTTCTTCTATTGCTGATTTAATATACAGTTCGTCCTCAACTCCGTCGTTGTCAGGCGAAAACGGATCGGGTGAAAACGCAATATCCACAACCGGTGCACTGATATCGAGCCTGAAGCCCTTGCTTGATGCAACCGGCTTGTCGCCCTTGACATATTCAACAGTCAGGCGCGCGGTGTACAATCCTTCATCAGCAGTCTGACGGTCATCCTTTTTTCCATCCCAGCTCACCGTCTCGCCGACCTTGCCGGTTCCGGTGATCTTCCGCTCGACGCCGTTTTTTTCATGTACTATTTCCAGCGTCCATGAACTGATGCCATCAGGATTACCGAGAATTACATTAAAGTCCACTGTATCAACTACACCGTCGCTGTTCGGTGAAAATACCGTCTTGTCGACCGTGATAAAAATCGGTGTTTCCTGGGTATTAATAATAATATTGTCGAATTTCCGGGTCGAGGCATTTCCCGCACGGTCTGTGCTCGAAAGCGCAACACTGTACACACCGTCAGACAACAGTTTGCCGCCGGAATCTTTTCCATCCCATGCAAAATCCTGGGGCTGCCCTTTCCACTCAAATGTGTTGACAACTTTTCCGGTTGAATCGGCGACCTCGCCCTTCCAGCTGTCTTCGGCAGACCCGGAAAGCTTTAAAGGCAGCGAATCCTTGTTGCCGTCATTGTTCGGTGAAAAAATGGTATACGATGCTTTAATTTCTGCTTTTGGAGGAACAGAATCAATTACGACCGGTTTTGCAGGAGTCGTTCCCCTGTTTCCATTGTCATCCCATGCTTCTACTTCATAGGTATATTTTCCATCGGGGACAACGGCGCCGTTATCATTTTTCCCGTCCCAACTAATGGTCTCTGGAACTTTCACGCCTTCCTTGACATACAGGAGCCTGTTTACAACATTGTCCAGTTCAAGATTTTCCGGGCGGTATTCCTTGTTTTCGATGGTACGAACAACATCGCCTTTTTCGTTTTTGATGACAAGCTTGTAGCCTTTGACGTAGCGTTCATCGCTGATGGAAACCGGCAGATCAAGGTTATCCTGTGTTCCGTCGAGATTTGGCGAAACATAGACTGTTTCATCATCTGCTGCCTGGCTTTCCGGTTTGACCGGACTCAGATTCACCTGCGGCGGCTTGTTGTCGGTCAATCCCAGGGCAATGTTCACACCGCCGCCCAGGGCAAATGCGCTGTCGGAAAGCGGTGCAAATGCGCCGTTGACCTTGATGTCGCTCTTGCTCCAGCCGCGTTCAGTTAAAAATTCGACATTTTCTTCGAGATCAATTTTAAAATTGACCGAGAACCCGAAGGTGAACGGAAACCGGGTATTGTTGTTGTTCAGTATTTCATTGACATCAAGTTTGTAGGAAGCCCGTGCAGTAAATGTCTGAAAGATTTCAAACTCTGTTCCCGCATAAAACAGAATATTGCTGCATGTCGGGGACGAAACATCGGCATACAGCGTCCATGAGAAGGGTTCTGACTTGAACATTTTCATGGAAATACTCGCTGCCGGGGTGAATGCCGCAGGAAAATAATCGCTCGTGCTGCTGTTGGGAACATATCCTTTTCCCATATTGCGAATCGACGCTCCAATGGCAACATCTTCCAGAAATGCCAGTTTTCCCAGCAGGTATATTGCACCGATATCGGCACCAAGGCCCCAGTCGGTACTCCCCGCCTGTTCACCGAATATTCCCGACACTGACAATCCCACCAACAAATTTGGGAGCAGATCCTTCGAGAATGCGACATGCAGGCCGCCAAGACTGCCATAATTTGCAGACTGAAGATCTGATCCGGTGTAATTTCCCTGAAACGAAAATACCCCGAAGTTCGTCGGCAGCGACACCCCTGCGTTGATGACACTGCCGCCCCCGGTATTCGCATCGGAACCGATAAGCGCCAGATAGTTCAAATCCAGCCGGATTCGCTGTTCAAGCGCTGCAGCAGCAGGGTTGTATGCTGTGGCAACCGGAGCTTCCATCGAGGAGGTCTGCGGTCCCAGCCCGAAGAAAAAGGGCGAATACAGCTCTTCCACATGCTGTGCCTGAGCGCTGACGATTGATGCTGTAAACAGTATTACAACTGAAAGTGCTTTTACAAGGTTTTTGTTCATTTTTTTCTCTCCACTTCTGTTTAATATACCATCTTCCCAATAAATAAAAACATGCCAAATGGCATATTTTTCGAAAATCATATTGTACAAGTGAAATTACCGGTTTTTCGAAAAATCCACAAGATTATTCAAGAATTTTATTGATGATCCGTCGCAGCACATTCGGTTTTCGCGGGCCCTTGATTTCAACGCCGCCCATAAAGGTAAATCCCTTGATATGTATTGTCGGCGCGCCGGGAAGAGTGGCTCCATGCACATGGTTTTCAAATCCACCCATAAATGCCAGACCGTCGTTGATTACATTGACGCCTTCCGGCACCCGGATATCTACCCCGCCCATAAATGCAAAGATGGTTATGGATATGCCGCCCGGCGGAATCAATGCTTTGGAAAAATCAAGGTCCACTCCGCCCATAATGGCAACCGATTTGATGTTTTTTGCCGGCCGCCACTCTCCCTTTCTGGTAACACCGGAGAACACGCTGATAAAATTGTCGGATTCCGGGACATTTCCCCTGTTTATGGAAAACAAGGCAGAGTCTGGTTGTGTTTGACCGGCAGGAGGTGCCTGATTAATATCTTCGACCGGGATGTCCTCGACGAGTTCAATGAGGTCTGCACGATTTCGGGTATTTGTTGCGATATCAAGACGCTTCTCGAAATCATCATCTTCAAGATAATCTTTTGCATACGCGTGTTTGAGATGGTCGATTACTTTTTGACGGGCAATTTTGGAAATCCCGATATCCAGTTCTTTTGACATATTATATCCTGATTCTTCACAGTATGAAAATTGGCTTTTATAGTCAAGATGATTTTCTGTTTTTCAGGCTCCTGCCGTATTATTTTGACTTTATGGAAATATTCACGTATCTTCACAATGAAGAAAACAAACTGCCTGAATAAAAAGGTCTGCGAATATGGATAGTATTCTTGAAATAAAAAATCTTAAAAAATATTACAAAGAAGTCAAAGCAGTTGACGGGATTGATTTTAGTGTACAGGCAGGAAGCTGTTTCGGCCTTTTGGGGCCCAACGGGGCCGGAAAAACCACGACGATCGAATTGATTGAGACCATTCTAAAACCCGATGCCGGCACGATTCTTTTTCAGGGAAAACCCATAGACCATTCATTCAAAAACAGCATCGGGATTCAATTTCAGACAACCGCGCTGCAGGAGTTTCTCACCGTGCGGGAAACCCTCGAATTGTTCGCCAAATTATACCCCAAAAAAAAGCCGATTGACGAAATCATCGCGATCTGCTCCCTGGAAGACATCATCAAACGGGATAACAGAAAGCTCTCGGGAGGACAGCGCCAGCGGATGCTTTTGGGCATTGCCCTGATCAATGATCCAGATATTCTTTTCCTCGATGAGCCGACCACCGGCCTTGACCCGCAGGCGCGGAGAAATTTCTGGCAATTGATCGAAAATATAAAAAATGAAAAAAAGACCGTGATTCTTACTACCCATTACATGGAAGAAGCGGAAGTGCTCTGCGATGATATCGCGGTGATGGACCACGGGAAAATAATCGAACAGGGGCATCCCGCGCTGCTCCTTGAGAAATATTTTCAGGGCGTTATTCTGAAAATTCCATCAGAATCATTCCCGAAGAATCCGTCTGTTTCTTTTTCATTCGAAAAACGGAACGGCTATGTCCATGTCGTGACCCGGAATGTTGAGAAAACAATCCATGAACTCATCAGGGAAAAAGTACCAATCGAAGGATTAAAGATCGACAAGCCGAACCTTGATGACCTGTTTATTACATTGACCGGTTCATCACTCAGAACCTGACTGTAACGGAGAAATAAAATGAGACGCTTCTTGGCCATATTTAATGCACGGAATCTGGAGTTTTTCAGGGACAGGGGAAATTTTTTCTGGAACATGTTTCTGCCCATATTCCTTATTTTCGGATTCGCCTTCGCGTTCTCGGGCAACAACGACGCACAATATAAAATCGGCCTTTCCGGCCAAACTCCTGATACCCTTGAGTTTTTAGGTTTCAAATATCTTCAATTTATTCCCTATAAAGCTGGTGACGCCGCCCTTGACAAACTGCGCCATCACCAGCTTGACATGTATATCGACTTTGATGCCGGTAATTACTATGTCAATACGGATTCACCAAAGGGTTACATCGTCGAACGCCTGCTGTTATCCGATCGGGGACAATCATTGCACCGGCAGTCAGTTTCCGGACAGAGTATCAGATACGTCGACTGGTTTGTGCCGGGGGTTATCGGCATGAACATCATGTTCGGCTGCATCATCGGTGTGGGATTCGTGATCATCCGCTACCGGAAAAACGGGGTGCTCAAACGGTTCAAGGCAACCCCCATTCACCCTGCCGAGTTTATCAGCGCGCAGATGTTTTCCCGGTTTTTTATCATGGCGCTCATGTGCACGGTTCTGTTTGCCGGGACCAATTTCTTCCTGCATTTCATGATGAACGGCTCCTACCTGGACCTGGCCTTTATCGCCGCGCTCGCCATACTGTGCCATATTTCACTGGGACTTTTGTTTTCCACGCGGATAAAAAGCCAGGAACTGGCCGGCGGGGTCATGAACATGTTTATCTGGCCGATGATGTTTCTTTCGGGCATCTTTTTTTCCCTGGAAGGCACTCCGCCGGTGCTGCAGACCATTTCCCGCTTTTTCCCGATCACCCATTTTATAGAGGCTGCCCGAAAAATCATGCTCGACGGTGCAACGCTGGCCGGCGTTATGGACAATATCCTGATCATGGCAGGGATGACTCTTTTATTCCTGATCACCGCTACCCTGATTTTCAAGTGGGAATAGCACCCGCCGTCAGGGGAAAAATGACTTTTCCAAATTTGAATCAACCGCTATACTGTGGTTTGAGAAAAAATCAATGAATATTGAATTTCACTATTATATGACATATATTCTCGCCAAATATGCGGGACTGGAAGAATATGACTGCATCACGGTCGCATATTCTTCCCAGTATGTTGACAACAATCTCGTTGGTCACCGTATCCACACCGACGGGAAGGCCTACGAGACAACGGTGACCCACAATTACAGCTGGTGGAGCGACTGGTTCCCCCTGCACGTGTACGTGCCGTTTCATTTTTTCCCCGGAGACCTTACCTATTACGGCGCCCGCCGCACCGACGGAAAAAGACACCGTCTCAATACCACACCCGGAGGCCAGTTCGTGCGTGAACTGGCGCGCAGGGCATTTTCAACCGGGAATTTGTACCGGATCGGGCTGGGGCTTCATACCCTTGCCGACTCCTGGGCACATCAAAACTTTACCGGCACGAATGATGAGTGGAATACCTATTCGCCGAACTCGCCCATCCCCAAGGTGGGCCATGCCGATGCCATCACTGCACCGGACGCGATAACCGGGAAATGGATCGACAGCCGTCTTGAAGGAGAATATCAATATATTGACAATGAAGCCCGTTTCCTTGAGGCCGCACAATGTTTATATGGGTATCTGTGTGAATATACCGGTAAGTGGCAGCGCACCACAGATCCCGCAGATCACCCTGATGACTGGGAAAAAGTCCGCAGCCGGATAAAATACCTTATCGGGGATTATGACGAGTTTAACATGCGCCAGACAGAACGGATCAACGGGTATATCCTGGAAGAAGAACTTCTGGAATACAACAAATACGACTGGTTTCGGGAGGCGGTCCATTACAATGAGAGTGAATCAAAGCTCGAAGACATGTTCAAAGGGTATGACAAGCTTGCCTGGTTTAAAGAGGAGTTCCTGCATAAAACCGGCTTCCTGAAAAAATCGCCACTGGTTGGCCGCGACAGTTTTTATTTCTCTCATTATTTCAACTGGCATGAGGCTGCAAAAGAGCATGTAAAAGATGCACGGCTAATTTTAAAAGGAGTACTGTAGCGGATGGAACACTTCCCCCTGCCCCGCCTTGAAAAAACAACTCCCGCGCGGGAGATAATTCTGCCCCTGTGTCGTCTTTCTCCCGGAGATGTCTGGACAGATCCGGTTTCCGGCCATCGTGTCGGTTGTCTGGATGCAGCGGATACCCGGCACATCGATACCCTGATGAACAACAATAAAGCCGCTTGTGCAATTCATGACCCGCCGTACAACCTTGTTGCGTTTCAGGAACAATCTGTCGAGGCCTTCCTTGAGTGGTGCAGCCGATGGATCGACAATACAAATAATGTCCTTGATGACGACGGCTCACTGTATATCTGGCTCGGCGCAGACCAGAATGACGGGTTCCAGCCCTTTCCCGACTTCATGATCATGATGAGGGAAAAAAAATCTTTCAAATCCCGCAGCTTCATTACCATGCGCAATCAGCGGGGGTACGGAACACAGAAAAACTGGATGGCGATCCGGCAGGAACTGCTCTATTACACAAAGGGGAATCCCGGTTTCAATATCGACGCCGAGTACACCGACATACCAAAAATTCTGAAAGGGTACTACAAGGAAGTAGGAGGAGTAATCACTGAAAACACAGAGCGGTCAAAATCAGACTGTATCCGCGCAGGAAATGTCTGGGTGGATATCCAGCAGGTGTTTTACCGGATGCAGGAAAATGTCAATGGATGCTATGCGCAAAAACCGCTGCAATCAATAGAGCGGATCATCAGTGCCTCATCGCAGCCTGAAGATATCGTTATAGACTTTTTTACGCACGCGGGAACAACCCTGATTGCCTGTGAAAAGATGAAAAGAGTATGCTTTACCGCGGATATTGATCCGGTGTTTTGTGAAATCACAATACGGCGGCTGGAGCATCTGCAGGGAACCGGGAAAACCGGCTGGCAGAACTCGAACCCGTTCGCGGAAGAATTGATTTCCATGGGCATAACGGGCTTTGATGAGAAGGGTAATCCAATACATGGAAAACCGGACTTGCGGCAACAGAGTCTTTGGTAGAATAAAACTCAAAATACAGTGAGCTCGTAGTAAAAATCAGGGACAGGAAATCAGGAAAACAAAAGAATTTATAATGAAAACAGGAAAGGCAGGAAAAGAGAAGAGGGGCGCTCCGCGCTTGCGGCAGGACATATTTCAAACAAGCGTCTGAATTACTTGAGTTGATGCTCATGAGAATATCGATAAGGAAAGCAGCTATGATAAAAGTCAAGAACTTTTTTAAGCTGCGATACCTTTAAGGCAGCTATGATAAAAGTCAAGAACTTTTTTAAGCTGCGATACCTTTAAGGCACTCCTCATAAAATATCCGGGCCTTTTGAATGT
>JAFGJO010000054.1 GCA_016929065.1 Spirochaetales bacterium
GGAACTGCACGGCAGTTCTCGCTCACCAAGCGAGTAAAAAAAAGCCAGGCTTGCGCCTGGCTTTTTTTTACTCCCCCGGACAGACTCGAACTGCCGACCTAGTGATTAACAGTCACCCGCTCTACCGACTGAGCTACAGGGGAATGTGAAACACTAATATAATGGTTTTTTTAAAAATGTCAAGCCGGAGAATTCTCTTTATGGAACAAATTAATCAAGCCCGGCAACAGGGGCAACTGCGCCGCATTTTCGGCAGTTTTTGCCCTGTATACCGTCCAGACTCACCGTATACCCCCGGCGTCCCACAAGCACTGAGCCGCAGCTGATACACAAGGTATCTGTGGATTCTCCCCCCGCATTGCCGATGTAGACATAGGTCAGGTATTTCCGGGCGACATCTGCCAGCTTTTTCACCGAATACACCGGGGTAGCCGCAATATCATACTTATAGGTGGGATAATAACAGGATAAATGGAAAGGCATATTTTTATCAAGAGAAGCCAGGAACTGTGCGATTTCCTCCATTTCCCGGACAGAATCATTTTTCCCCGGGATGATCAGTGTGGTTACTTCAAGATGGATGCGTCCGGCCGCCATTTCAATGAATTTCTTCACCGGGGCGAGTTTTCCCTTTATTTCCTCTTTGTAAAAATCCGGGTTAAATGATTTCAAATCGATATTGGCGGCATCCATGGCTGAAAGCAGTTCTTCGGCCGGTTTTGGATTGACATACCCGTTTGAAACAAGGACATTCTTTAATCCCTTCGCCCGGGCGATAGACGCTGTATCAAGAACATACTCCAGATGAACAATCGGTTCCGAATAGGTATAGGCGATGGCAAATGATTGTTCCTTGAGCGCCATATCCACAAGATTTTGCGGTGAGACCGGACGGGCATGGGTGGAAACAGACTGTGATATTGCAAAATTCTGGCAGAACGGGCATTTAAAGGAACACCCAAGGAATCCGACAGAAAGAATATTTTTTCCCGGATAAAAATGGTAGAGCGGTTTTTTTTCGATCGGATCGAGCGCGATGGCAGTACACATCCCGTAATACGGCAGGCTCAAGATCCCGGCGTTATTTTTGCGGACCTGGCAAATTCCGGAGTCCCCGGATTCAATTCTGCAGTTGTTCGGACACAATTCACAAAGGAGTATATTGCCTGGTTTCCTGGAATAAAACTGCGCCTTGCTCATTGAAATTTATCATACCCAAGGCGAGTGTTTCCTGCAAGGGAAAGCCGAAAAATTATTCTTCGGCAAGAATCATTTTTCGTGGAGAATAACTGCGCCTGTCCATGAATCCGCGGGCGGCTGCTCCATGAATTTGACACACCGCGCTTTCAGCATCTGGGACGGGTAATCATCCGGCCGCATCGACAGAACTTTGTCATACATTGCCACCGCCTGTTTCCAGTTTCGGGACAGATACTGTTCAAACGCGGCAGTTGCCGTTTCAACAAATGACCGCTCTGCTTGACCGGCCGTTTCGGAAATCGCGACCAGCTCGTAAATGCCGATACTCTTTGTCTTTCCCTTTACCACGACACGGTCCATGATCCGTGCAAGTATTCTGTCTTTGACAAGATTGTAGGTTGTTTCACTGATCAGTAAATGGGTCTTGTACATCTTGTTCACCGATTCAAGCCGGCTCGCCAGATTCACCGGATCACCCATAACAGTATAGTTCAGCCGCTGATCGAATCCTATGTTTCCCACCAAGACCTCTCCGGTATTAATCCCGATCCGGGTAAACAGCGGCGGCTTCCCGGCCGCCTCCTGCTCCCGGTTAAAATCATTTAAAAAATCGCGGCATTCAATCGCGGATTTGCAGGCATAAAACGCATGATCATCCAGTTCACCCGGGGCGCCCCAAAATGCCATAATCGCATCTCCGATGTATTTGTCGACAGTCCCCCGGTTTTTCATGATGATGCTGGTCATCCCGCTGAAATACCGCGCCATTGCCTCGATCAGCTGATCGGGCGGCAGCTTCTCCGAGAAGGTGGTAAATCCCTGGATATCGCTGAAATAGATCGTCAGCTCGCGCTTTTCCGCACCAAGACGGGCTTCCTTGTTCAGGGTAATGAGCTCGGCGACAAGATCCGCGGGCACATATTTCTTGAAAGACCGCAGGCTGGCTTTCATATTGATGATCGCGCCGTTCATGCTCAAGATTTCCTTGAAGGCCGATTTTATCCGGACATCCTCATTGATCTGGAATTTGGTGATACTCGCCATATCTCCTTCGAGTACCCGCAGCGGCATGGTAATCCGTCTGGATACGCCGATGCTGATAATCACCACCAAAAGGCTCACGCCCGCTGCTACGGCCAAAAGAACCAGAAGACTGGTCATTTCATTCTCGACTATTTTTTGTGCAGACATATCGATTCCGAGAATTCCGTCCATCGTCCCGTCCGATTTGTAAATCGGGGCAAAACCTGAAAGCCATGTGCCCCATTGGTCGGTTGCAAAATCATATTCGACCATGACTTTGTCTCCGGCCTCAAAAACCTCAAACATTGTAGGGGTCGGATCATCGTATACTTCGCCGATATGACTTTTTTCTTCCTCATCGTCCTCTGCGTCAACAACAAAAATAAACTTTCCATCACTGTTTTTCCGCATCGTATATACATACTGGATGTCCAGGGACATGGCACGGATCTCCTGCAGGGACTTCTGTATTTTTTTATACGCCGCTGATGTTTCCTGATCCGGTGAAACAAGTGAATAATGATCATCTCCGTCAATTAAAAGAGAGCCCACGCCGACGGTATTGTGCATCTGCTTGCGGAGATCATCCCGCATGATACTGCGCAAAAAAATAAAAACAAACGCACACAGACAGATGGTCGTAAAAATAACCAGAATAATAAACGCGCTTGAAATTCCAAGGTTGATGCTGATTCCGGAATTATTTTTTTTTACCACCGCCATTGTGTTTTCCCCATTTCCTGTAAATTATCTCTTCATACGGGACTGTTTCATGCATACCGTGTAGATGCCATTCCCTGAATTTATTCTAAGATACGCATGGAGTGCAGTCAACAAATTAAAATCACGCGATCATTGCTGATGTTCTGCATTCATGACCAGATGGGTGCGTACCCATTGGCTTTTTTGAATAAACCGGGCGGCAAGGAGGCCGAGTAGAACAGAAGAAATAGTCCCGACAACCAGAAACGGCGGTGCAATAAACCAGGCGCCTTCACCGAAGACGAGCAGGCCGGCGATCCACAGCTGCACACAGTTGCTGGTGAATGCACCGATCACGCTGATCCCCACAAGAGACAGCCGCTTCTTTATGATTGCCGCGGTGCCCGCCATGACAAGAAAGCTTGATATTCCTCCGGCAATGGAAAACAGAAATGTATAGGAGAAAAGCGAACCTGAAAAAAGGCCCATCACCATAATTTTTATAAAAACAAGAAGAAACAGGTCGCGAAACCGCAATGACCGCAGAGCGATAAGAATGGGCAAATTGGCAATTCCAAGCCGCAGAAACGGAAGCGGTTTCGGGATAACGAGTTCAATGGTAGCAAGAAAAACTGCAAATCCCACAAGCAGTGCGATGAGCGTTTCCCGGTCAATAGCTTTCTGCGTCGATTCCGTCATTGGTCGTTCCCTTTATTCTGATAAGCACATGATTCGGCAGACAGGCAATCCAGTTATTTTCCTCTTTAATGGTCCCCGATCGAACACAGATTTTCTCGGGACAGTCAGAGGAAACCACCTCGGCCATTCCGTCATGCACATGAATGACTGTTTCTCCTGCCGGCCCCCGGAGGGATATAGTCTGTTCTTTCTCGAGTGAAACAAACTGTTCCTTGTCCGCAGAACGGATATATAACTGCAGCCTGCCGCCCTGTTTTCCATAAATAAAAAAAGCAAGCGTTCCAATGAAAATCAGAACGCCTGCTATGACCATACCATCAAAAAAAGTAATGAAAAACGGGCTTTTCCGTTTCTGTTTCATTATTTCACTGCATCTTTAAGCTCTGCTGTTTTATTGGTCTTTTCCCAGGAGAACTTGTCTCTGCCGAAATGGCCGTATGCAGCGGTTTCCCGGTATACCGGCTTTTTAAGATCGAGCGTTTTGATAATCCCGCCCGGCCTCATGTCAAAAACCTTGCGGATCGCCTGCTCTATCTTCTCGTCCGGCTGCGATCCTGTTCCATAGGTACACACATACAGGGAAACAGGCTCCGCAACACCAATCGCATATGCGAGCTGTACTTCACACTTGTCCGCTATACCTGCTGCAACAACATTTTTTGCAATATAGCGCGCCATATATGCGGCAGAACGATCAACCTTTGAGGGGTCTTTTCCCGAGAACGCCCCGCCGCCGTGACTTGCCATCCCGCCGTAGGTATCCACAATAATTTTGCGTCCGGTAAGGCCGGAATCACCATGCGGACCGCCGATGACAAAACGGCCGGTCGGATTGATATGATAGACAACATCACCGGTCAAGAGATCCGCCGGCAGGGACTTTTTGATGACGTCCTCTATCAGGCTTTCCCGAAGTGTTTCATAGCTCACTTCCTCATCATGCTGATGCGAAAGGACAACAGTCGTGATCCTTTTCGGCTTTCCGCCTTCATATTGCACGGTCACCTGGCATTTGCCGTCTGGACGCAGAAAAGCAAGATTTTTGTTTTTGCGTTCCTGTGACGCCTTCATCATGATCTGATGTGAATACTGAATCGGAGCCGGCATCAGCTCCGGAGTGTCTTTACATGCGTACCCGAACATCATCCCCTGGTCTCCGGCGCCCTGTTCTTTGTGCAGGCCCTGCCCTTCGGTTACCCCCTGGGAAATATCCGGTGACTGTTTGTGGACAGCCGGCAGTACTGCGCATGAATCGCAGTCGATGCCGAAATCAGGATTGTCATATCCGATAAACCGCAGCTGTTCGCGGGCAATTGTCTGATAATCAATCGACGCATTGGTCGTGATTTCACCGCCGATCACAACAAGACCGGTGGTTGTAAAGGTTTCACACGCAACCCGTGAATCGGGGTCCTGACGCAAAGCCTCGTCAAGGACAGCGTCTGAAATCTGGTCACACACTTTGTCGGGATGTCCTTCGCCGACACTTTCAGATGTAAATATAAAATTCTCTCGATAAGCCAATGGGATCCTCCTGTATATATCAGCTTTTATTCTGTTTCCCTTTTATTTGAAAAAAAGGCGGTATCTTTCAGTATATTTAAGGTATCTTCAACAACGAACGGTTCATAGCGCACACCCAGGCTCCCCTTTTTTACCCATATCCGCACCATCTTTATTGAATCGCCGGATTCAGCCACAATCTGGGGCAGGTCATCAACCTGTTCAATATCATCGATCTTGAACTCGAAAAAATTTGTATGCGAGGAAAACGGATCGGTAATAAGAATCAGTTTTTCCTTGTCATACGGATGTTTTTTTGGTGCTCCGGTGAACGCAACATAGTCTTTTGAAAACCGCTTGAATTTCGAATATTTCAGTATTTCATGGAGTGGTTCCGCACTCAAATAGTTTTTAATGCTCATTCCTGTGCTCCGTCATTTTTCATGGTAAACGGCTGGCCGGTTGCCTCAACGACCGTGAGCCACAATTCATCCTCGGGCGATAATGACTTCCTGGATGAATTGGCAAGTTTCAGCGGAACAAGAGTAAACTCTCCGTTCCACCGGCCGACAACAATACCGGTATATCCTGACATTCCGGCATGCACTGCGTTCTGTGCCAGCTGCATACAGTAAATGGCATCGTGCGCGTTTGCCGGTACAGACCGGATCAGATAACTCGGATCAATATATTTCATGCTGAGCTCAATATTTTCTTTTTTGAAAAATGCAGAAATCTGATCCCGCAGGAATATTCCAATATCCTGAAGCATCATATTTCCGGATTCATCCCTCTTCTGCATGGCCTCGGGGAACAGATCCTGGCCGGCACCCTCGGCAACCACAATTACCGCATGGCCGCGATGCAGCAGCCGTTTTTTTAATGCTGCAAAAAAACCGTTGGGACCTTCGAGATCAAACGGCAATTCCGGGATAAGGACAAAGTTCACTTCGTTGAGGGCGAGCGCCGCATTCGCCGCGATGAATCCCGAATGGCGGCCCATCAGTTTTACCAGCCCGACACCGTTCGGATATCCTACAGCCTCGGTGTGCGCAGTACGGATAGCTTCCACAGCTACCGAGAATGCGGTTTCCAGGCCAAATGTTTTTTCGATATATGATATGTCGTTGTCGATCGTTTTGGGAATCCCCACAACGGCTATCGGCAGTTTTCTTTTTTCAACTTCCCTGTAAATCTCTTCGGCCCCATGGAGTGTCCCGTCACCGCCAATGGTGAAGAGAATTGAAATATTCATCCGTTCCATGCAGTCGACAATCTCGCCGATATCCTGGGGCCCGCGGGAGGAACCGATAAAACTTCCGCCCATCTCGTGGATTCCCTTCACTGCCTCCGGGGTGAGCATCACCGGCTCGAGCGCGTATTTGGAAACAAATCCGCGGTAGCCGTGCCGCATGCCGAAAATGGTGCGAACCTGGTAGCGGTAATACAGCTCCATGACCAGTGAACGGATCACATTATTCAGACCGGGGCAAAGTCCGCCGCAGGTAACAATTGCCACCCGCGTTTTGGATGGATCAAAAAAAATAGTATTGCGCGGACCGGCTTTAATAAATGCCGGCAGATATCCGTTTTTCTTTATTGCCGCTTCGATTTTTTTTGCATCGAGCTCAAGAACAACGGATTCTGCGTCTTCAATATAATTGGCAATATTGTCGCCGAATACCTGGGAAAGCCCCAGCGGTGACGGGATTTTTGGAGGTCCCAGAGAATCAATTTCAAGGTCATGGCTGGTCAGTTCTAAATTTTCCATAATGGCTTGAGCCCCATTTTCTCCTTGACTTCCCGAATTGTTGCCGCAGCTGCCTGCCGGCATGCCTGAGCATTCGTATCGAGTTTGTCACGGATCTCCTGTGGTTTTGATTGTAGAGTATAATATTTTTCACGAAGCGGGTCAAACTCATTCATCACGTTTTCAAGAAGCTTTTTTTTGCAGTCAATACACCCGATTCCCGCGGTGCTGCAGCCTTCATGGATTTCTTTCTGTTCTGCCTCCGGCGAGAACAACACGTGGTAGGACCAGAGCGTGCATTTTTCGGGTGTCCCCGGATCGGTCCGTTTGATCCGGGCAGGATCGGTCGCCGCCGGCCGCAGTTTCTCCCATATCTCTTCCCGCGATTCAAACAGGGCAATGGAGTTGCCTTTGCTTTTGCTCATTTTTGCCGAACCGTCAAGGCCCACGATTCGCGGTGTTTTGGTAAGAAGTGCATCCGGTTCGGGAAAGACATCTCCATAGCGCCGGTTAAAATAACGTGACACCTCCCGGGTCAGCTCGATATGCTGGACCTGGTCCTCGCCCACCGGCACCACCTCTGCCTTATAGATCAAAATATCCGCAGCCTGAAGGACCGGGTAATCAAGAAGGCCGACATTGATATTTTTTCGGTGCTGCTGGGATTTGTCTTTGTACTGCGTCATGCGTTCAAGTTCGCCGATCGGTGTGACGGAATTGAAAATCCAGGTGAGATCTGCATGCCCGGGGACTTCGGACTGCACAAACAGCCGGGAGGTGTCCGGATTGATGCCGCAGGCGATCAATCCGCAGGCGAGATCAAATATCTTTTTCTGCATCTCTGCGGGTTCATATTCAATGGTAATTGCGTGATAATCCACGATGGAAAAATATGATTTATAGGAATCCTGAAGCATTACCCAGTTTTTTACTGCGCCGAAATAATTTCCCATATGCAGTTCGCCGGTCGGCTGGATTCCGGTAAATAAGGTTTTCACAATATTGTCTCCCTGTTCAGTGTGTATTCAAAATAATCGACGGACGATAGATTGTCAATATAAAGAGACCCGTCTTGTCTGAAAACAATTGATAAAAATACGGTTTTCGTGAAAGAAAAAGTGCAAAACAAGGGCTATATTGTGTTGAAGAATGCAAGGCCGAACTTGAAATTTGGTGAGAAGGATGTTATTTCGGAGGAAGATATGAAAAAGAAAAGATTGGTACAGAGTTTTATGTTCATTGCCCTTTTGGGGATGATCCTGACATTTTCGGGCTGTCCGTATTTTATCGGCCTGACGATCCAGGTCAACAACAACACCGGAAGCAGCGTGAATGCATATGTGGAATACGGCAATCACAGCGAATCATGGACATATACAATCGCACCATCAGATTATGAAATTATTTCAGTGGATTATTTTTTTGAAGAGGAATATGACCATATAAGTATTGTGGTAATGGATGGTATGGACCGATGGAGATCTGACGGAATTATCGGTGATACAGCCTGGACCATTGTTGCAGATTATCCGCAGGATTTCACCCGCACATTCCCGTAGGGGAATTTTCCGTCAATAAAACAGAATTTTTGTTTCAAAAAAGGCAGTTTCTTTTCAGAGGCTGCCTGATTTTGGTATATAATAATTGATACTCTCAACAAAAGGGAAAAAACAGTAACACAGTTTAAAAACTGAAGTTCAGCTCAAGGGTGAGCCGCAGACCGGTTGAATAAACATTATCCTGGTATGTATGGGACGGAGATGCTTCCCAGTCAAAACCAAAGGCGATTTCCCCGCGCAGGAACCCGAACTCAGGATATTGAATTGATGTTTCATGTTTGATGATCACGGTGAGCGGGTGTGAACTGATCTGCTCTGAAGAATCTGCATACAGGATTTCCACCCCTTCTTTGTGGGCGAGGTATCCTGTTCTTGCAACTTCCTTATCAATCAGCGGGAGTTCAATGCCGTTCTCCGGCTTCACCTTCCAGGTAAAATCCAGCATTCCTTTTTCGGATATTTTGAAGTATTCGGTATTTTCAATATTCAGAATATTTTTCACCGTGAACATGTTGCCGTCGACAGTTTCAAAGGTATAGGCCCCCTCTGTTGAAAACAATACGGATGCAAGGCTCCTGTCTTCGCGCAGCTGCCAGGTGGTCTGAAATGATGTGGAGAATGTGTCGATTGCATAGAATGAAAACCAATTCAGGGAACTTTTTAGACCAAAAACATTGATGGCATTAAACAGGAGCTGGAACGAAATTGTCTCAAACGCATTAAACAAAGCATCTTCAAGTACATATTCCCGTCCGTACAACACGTTCACCTTTGAAGGGACAATCAGATTGAGCGGAGAAGACCCGAACTTGCGGGTAAGGCTGAATACAATCTCCGGTTTGTAACTTGTCCGGTGAATCCCGTCAACACTCTGCAGAAAGTATTCGGCCATATCATCTGAAATGATCTCATACAACGGGAACGAAGCAAAAAAATAGCCATGGACCGGATACTGGGAAAAATGGAAGGCATAATCATCCCCCAGACTTCCGGTGTCATCGAGCGTCTGTTCACTTGACAAGGTTCGCGAATAACTTGTTTCAAACAAGATATCGCCGATGGCGACCGGGACAGTAAAAAGCAGTTTTCGGGAATCTTTCTGGATATGTGACAGTTCGGTAATCGTAAAACTGTTGAAACCGGTTGTGTAGGACAATTTCAGAGAGACAATGTCTCCCCGCCACTCATGCACCATGGCCGTTGACCAGTTCCTCGAGACAGGATTGCTGCCCTCATACGGCACGAGAAAGCTGAATCCGTTTGCCCACGCCTCTCCATACCATTGATCAGCAACGGGAAAACTGCCCTCTGACTGGCCTGAATTTGTTTGTATTGACAAATGGTACGGGAGAAGACCGCTCATCGTCAGTACTGAATTCCAGGACTGGGTGAGCAGCGGACCTGCAACGGTTGCATTTGAAGCAGCAGAAAATGAAAAAATCTTTTCAAGCAGCAGCCGCACACTGTTTTCCCGTGACCATTCCTGGCCGCCGGCTCTGCTTTTCAGGGTAAAACTGTCGGTCAACATGACAGGAAACGAAGTATTCGGAAACACAAGCCGATGCGCGCCTTCAAATGTCCAGGAATCTCCGCTGCCAAGCGCGGTAAAATCCGCCTCCACACCGAGAAAAAACAAACCGAATTGTGCATGGGAATACGACCGGATGCCGATATCCTCCTGCGGCCGTGAATACAATGTTGCGAACCCGTCGGTTTTGACAACAAGATTTTCACGGAGAATCACATCTGACAAGGCCGTGACCTCTCCGACAAAAAGCACTGCGCCGGGCAGTCTGTATTCACCTGTCATGGTGAGTGCTGCACCAAACCGTCCCTCCGGATCGGTGAGATGGATTTCATCGACCAGCAGTGTTCCCGAGGAGGTATCGGAGATTCCGATGTCCAGTTTTTGAATCGACCCAAATTCAGGATCGATGGTCACCGCTGCACTGACAAGGTTTCCGTTGATGCGGACCTCCTGCCTGTCAAAATCCATTTCCAGTTTCTGCCAGGCCCCGGATGCAATGCCCGCCTGATCAACAGAAATAACAGCATCGTGCCCAAACATGTCGCCCGCTGTCAAATCGAGCGGATTGTCCAGTACCGCCGGAGTATACACATACAACACGAGCGTTTTGTACTGAATCCCGTCGGAGCCGCTTCCGAAACTTGTTGTCACCTGCCAGTCAGCAAAATTGTCTGCACCCGTCCACGTTATTTCCAGAACTTCCTGTGAGTCGCCTGTGGAGTGGAATACATCATTCACTTCGGGAAAAGCAGTCACAAGCGGGATTGCGGGCTGTATTGATGCAAGCGACTCACGCACCTCTTTTACCGTGAACGATGAATAACCGGATGATGCGTCTGCCCACACAGAAGTCCCTGCCAGGGTAATTCTGTCGATCAGCAAACGCCCCGATGCGGCCGCACCGTTTGCCACAACCACGACACGGATGCTTCTGACCTTTTTTAACGCTTCCTGATCCACCACAGAGAGGTTGTCAATATAATTCTGCCATCCGGTCACCCCGGTAAAACTGATGACCGAAGCAGTGTAGACAAAACCTGATTCCTCGGCATCAAGAAACCCGTTGCCGTCCACATCCTCGGAATTGACAATAGTATTGCCCTGATTTTTCGGTCCGCCTCCCACGAAAAGGTTCGCGGCGTTGTCTGTATCGTTAAAGACAAATCCTCCCGACACCGGCGACACTTCCGCATCAAGGATTGCGTCGTTGTCTGTATCTTCGTCCAGCGCGCCGAGCTGTATGTATACATCAAAATTCCCCAAGACTTCCACCGCCCGCAGGGAAGTGATGATTGAGCGTATGTTTGAAAGATCGGCTGTACCGCTATTTACGGTGAACGGGATCTGAAATCCGGCCCAGTCATTATCCGAATCAAGTTCAAAATCAAGGACGAGGCTCTCCCCTCTTGACGAGACTGAATTCCCGGCAACCAGATACGGCCCCGGTTTGGAATTGTCCTGGTACGCCCATATCTGGGAGGCAGGAGGGCTCCAGGTATAGGGCATGAGCTGAAAATTGCCGAATGCGTCATATTCCCGAAAATCCCTGTAGAGTATTCTCCCCCGGCTGTTCAAACCGGGAATGTTGCCCGGAACTGCCGAGGGATAGGAGTATGATTCATTCGGTTCGATGACGATGCCATGTCCTTCCATCCCCGCAAGCCGGAGGATTCCGGTCGTGTCGGGATGCGCGTAGGAGACTGCACCGGCTATCCGGTATGACAGGTTTTCTGCTGCTCCATACATGCTTGAGGACAAAAGCAGTGCTCCGGTCCGGGACCATGCAGCCTCGGTATATGCACCGGGAAGCATATTCCACCGCAGCCCAAGGGCGATATCAGCGGAAAAAAGGGGGTCAATCCTAAACCGGTTTCCCCATGCAAACAGTATGTCACCCGCGTTTTTTTCTGCCACACTGACGCGATAAAATATTTCGATAAGGTCGTACGGATAAATCGGAGCGGTAAACTCGACAGTCCCTGCCGTATAATTAAGGGTAAACCGTGTCTCTTCCTGTCCGTTTCTCCTCACCCGGACTGAACCGGGAACCACATTCGATGAAAGAGAATAGCTCGTCGTGCCGGTCGGTACTTTCGCATAGATTTCGTAATCAGTATACACCGGAATATGTTCACGGACCGGGCCATAGAACTGATGCAGGGGATCGTCAAACGGGTAATGGTTGCGGAAGTTTGTGCGGGGATTCGAGTCAACATAAGCGGTAAAAAAGGTACGTTCCGGCTCTACACGGAAATAGACCGGGGAGAGAAGAGTGTATGAACTTTCCGGCGCACCCCTGGGAATAGTTTTGATTGCAACTGTCGAAACATCTTCCGGCGCTGCAACACCGATATCATAGGCCGTAAGCATCTCGAAGGGAGAAAACTCTCCCGGTTCCCACAACAGCAGACAGGTTTGCGCATTGATGACAAGCTGGCGGTTTGCCATATTGTCACCGAGCCACGTCTGTCCCCAGTCAAAATCTGATCCCGGGCTGGCAGTATCGATAAAGCTGCCGGAGACACCCGGCAGGGCATTTGTGCCCAGGGCCGCATCACCAACCGTGTTCGCTCCTACCGTGTAGTGTACAGCTATTCTGCCCTTATGTTCGACAAGAATATATAAAAAACCGTTTTCAGCATCCTGTGCAATCTCCTGCACGTTTGCCTTTCGGTATTTTCGCCCCTCAGCATCAAAGGAGGAGCCGTTCTTGTCTTCAAAATAGACCGCAAGGTTTTCAACAGCCGGATCAGGAAGCATAAAATACCGGCCATGCAGATATTCTTCGGGGGAATAAAACTTTTCCGCGACCTCCCGTGTTCCGGAAAAAACTTTCTTTTCCTCGCGGGTGGAATCATACCGCAGAAGCAGTTCATGAGTTGAAAACGAAGATTGAAAAAGAGCGCTGGCGCCAATCGAGGAGACACTCTGTGAGGGTGTATCAATAAAATCATATTCACTGATGCGCGTATCCTTGTTTCCGATCAGCACCTTCTGTACAAACTCACCCGGTTTGCCCGTATACCCCAAAAGAATCGTATTGTCCTCCGCACGGGAAAGTACGCTGACTTCAAGAAAAAATCTGTCCGCATAGGAAACAGTAAACGTGAGATCGGGAACCTGTTCAAAATAAAAGCCATCGGAGAACAAGGGGAAACTTGCGGGAAACACCACTGCATCACTCGGCCCAAGCCGCAGGCCCATACCAAATGAAGCGAAGGCACGCCAGGAACCCTGCAGTAAAAGCTCAATATCCTCATCGCCGAATTGGGTTGAATACAGGGAGACCGGATCATCTTCCTGTACAGCAGGAACAGCCGGTTCCTGTGAAAAACACGGCAGAGAAATACAGATGAGAAAAAACAGTATTAGCAGAGAGCGCATGATGATTCTTTTCACAATATCGGCCTGTTTTCAGCTTCAAACGAAAACAAAAATACTCCTTCGCGGCTATTGCTGCATGATAACCGTAATATATTTTGCTGTTCATGGAAATACTTGTTATTATGGAAAAAAGCCGTTCTGTATGAATTCTATCGTGAAGTTGGCAAAAAATCCAATAATGAAAACAGGAAAAGAAAAGAATATTTATAAGAAAAACAATGAAATCAGGAAAAGAAGAGAATGTTCAAAAGAAAAGAGGGTGTATATTAATTACGAATTTTTGATCAGAATCAATGTGATTATTTTCAACAAATGTTTGGAAATATCGGAAAGTATTGATATAATAATATGATTGGAGCAGGAAATGGAAAACAACAAATTATTCATCGGCAACCTTAATTTCAACACGACAAAAGAAGACATTGAAGCCCTGTGCAGGGAATTAGGGACAGTCGTGTCAGTTCGAATGAGAAAAAACAGCGGGCATGCCTTTGTGGAAATGGCAACGGCTGAAGAAGCACATGTGGTAATACAGGTTCTTGACAAAAAAAAATATATGGACAGGGAATTGCGGGCTGCACTGGAACTCTCTACACGGAAAGCAAAGTCAAAAACAATTGCGGCACATAAAGAACGCAAAAAAGAAGAAAATATTTACAGAACACCGGCCTCCCGGGGAGATGATCTTAAACGGGAGAGAAAGCAGCCGGGCGCAATAAAAACTTTCCGCAAGACAGCGGGGACTGCAGGCGGGAAACCAACTTTCAAAAAAAGCCGTGACCGTGGGTATGAACATTACAACAAGGGCGAATTAAAAGACGATCGAAAAGGTTTCAGCGAGGAGCGCTCCCGTGATACACGAAAATCTTTCAATCCACCTGGTTTCCGGGATGATCGAAAAACCTACGGACGGAATTCCCATGACAATAGAAAACCATTTGGCAGGAATCGTCAGGATGATAAAAACAAACATTTTACCCCGTCTGGCTTCGGGGGGAGCCGAAAATCCTACAGCCAGAATTCTCAAGACAGCCAAAAAGGATATGGCCGGGAGCGTTCCCGCGACAATAGAAAACCATTCAAACCGGATGGTTCCCCGGATTATCGAAAAACTCAACAAAGCTTTCATGAAGACCAGGAGAGAAAACCATTCAGAAAACCTGCCGGAAAAAAACCTTTCGGAAATCACAGCGGAAAAAAACAGTTTGGAAAAGGTCCGGATTTTAAAAAGCCCGGTCAGGACAGAACCGGCCCGGCAAAAACCCGCAAGAAAAGAAAGCCCACTAAATAGAGCAGCCTGATCATTCTTTTTCAGGTTTCCCTGCTGTAATTTTCCCAAAAAAAACGGCTATTAAGTAATATAATAGAAAAGACCGACAAATATAATAGAGAGCCGGCAGTTTTCGTTTTCGGCTGCATCTTGAATGTATTTTTTCACGACAAGAGGATTTATGGATGTATTGACACAAAAAGGCACACAATTCATTGGCCGCCTTCTTGAAAATCCGGCAATAGCAACACTTTCCCCGCTTCAGAAGGAACTGCAAATTCTTGAATTCCTGGGAGCGCACCGGAACGAACTGTACCCCACCCTCAGTTCGAATCAGTTTTTCCCGGGAAAACCGGAGGGCGAGATTTTTGCAATTCTGTTGTCTTCGCTGTACCTGGTCATTAACCAGTCACTTGATCCGGCTCTCAAACATATCGTTTCCGCCCAGATAGATTTTTCCTTTATAAAGCATTTTTCCACATCACAACCGGCACCCGAGTCGGTTCGCCAGAGCGTCCTCATGTTCCTGAAAAAGCTGTTAACCCGGCCGCTTGCGCGCAGAACTGCAACCGGGCCCCTCACTGCTCTGGAACTCGGCCTTGTCGACCGTTATCTGGATCACGGCCTGTCGCGCCGTGAATACATGTGTATGGAACTGGAAAAAGTGCAGCGGTTGCGCATGGAATCGGTTGAAATCAAAAACTATATCAAGACAACACTGCTTTTAAAACCGGCCATAGCGCTTCCGCTCGCCGAAGCAGATATGAACAACCAGGAGCTGCGCGGTGCAACCGTGCAGCCGGTATTCGCGGAAAGAGTGCACACGCTCATAAAAAATGATTTAAAACTCCTTCCCGATGAGGTGCAGAAGAGCGCATTGAATGCGAATCTCTCCTATGAGGAAAACCGCGAACTGGAGGCAACCTCCCGAATCGCTGCGATTCTCTCGGCCAGGGCCGCATATGCAAAACAGTTTACAAAAATCGACCGGGGAGCGGACACTCCGGATAAAAGCTGGTTTTCCATCGCCAGACGCAATGCGAAGTTTTACGGCTTCGATTTGAAAATGTGTGAAGAATTTTACAAAATAGCATCAGATTTTGGATATTAGAGGCATATATGAAAAAAGACCGGATACAGATTTTTGAGATCGTGGTATTTAGCGCAATACTTCTTGTTTTGGTGCAGACATTTCTGGAGGACTTTGCCTCGCTCATGGGATGGATGCGGACGCCCAGAGAAATTCTTGTCTGGACCGGCTTCGCCTTTGATTTGTTTTTTACCATAGAATTTCTGACACGGCTGTACTGGGCGTTCACCGAAAAACGTGTCAAACAGTATTTTTTCCATGAACGCGGCTGGATAGATTTTGCCGCATCGGTTCCCCTGCTGATGCTGAATTCCGGCCCGTCTGTTTTTGCTCTTGTATCCGCAACCGCCTCAGTTGTGATGATCAGCGGCATTCTGAATGTACTAAAAGTGCTGAAGGTCGTTCGCATTGCCCGCGTGCTCAGATTTTTGCGTATCATAAAACTGTTCCGTAATATCAAGTACGCCGATTCAAAAATGACACAGCGACATATGATGCGCATCACAACACTTATTATTACGACCGTGGTAATTGTCATATTCGGTTTTTCTATTCTGCAAAATACCCTGTTAGCGGAAACGCACTCCCAGACTGCAAGTACCGTTGTCTGGCGTCAAATTGTCGCTGCCAATAATGCTGCGCATTCTCCAGCAGGCGTGCGTACAGTACTCACACTCTATGCAAAAACAGAATCCCTTGTATGGGAAATCAGTGATCCAACCGGCAAAGCTGTATATTCCCGATATTCACCGACTGAAATCCAGGAACGTTTTATAAAAAGCAGCGATTATGAACATTTCTTCGATCCAAAAACAGGAATCACCGCTGTTCTTGACACCCGGCCGGTGCTGTACCAGGAGGCAATCCAGAATCTGCTGTTTTTCAGCCTCGTGGTCATTCTTGTCGGAGTTCTTGTTTTTCTTTACAGTCCCCATTTTGCCCTGACTGTGAGTGATCCTGTTCTGATTATGAAAAACGGGATGAAGGACCCGCACTACAATCTTGAAATCAAGATTCCGGCTCTTTACAAGGATGACGATGTCTATGAACTGGCCGAAGAATACAATGAAGTGTTTCTGCCGTTAAAGGACAGGGATCTTACGGCGGGGAAGTCGGAAAAAGATGCGGGCGGACTCTCACTCAAACTGGAGGACCTTGATTTTCTCTCTGATGAAAAGAATCAATAGGGATCTCCGCTTGCGTTGAAAATCATTTTCTGACACACTTCACATTGATATGGTCATTTCGATTCTTCAGCTTATTATTGAACTGCCGGAAAGCTCGTCATTAAAAGACAAACGTCGGGAAATTAAATCTCTTAAGGAAAAACTCATCCGGCAGTTTAAATTGAGCGTCGCGGAAGTGGATTTACTGAACTCAATCTCATTCGGCCACCTCGCCGCTGCGATTGTTTCCAATTCCCGGCAGTTTGGAGAATCTGTCTTGCACAAGGCCATCAGTTTTGCCGAGAAAAATGTTGTCGGAAGAGTCGTTGATGTGCAGGTCTTTTCCGAGAAATATGATTAGAATTTCGAGAAAGAAAGTCCGCCTACAGCCCACAAGGAGTGTATAATTTCTATTCTTTTCATCTCTGTGTTCTTCGTGGAATTTGTGAGATATTTTGAAAGAAGATCATGTTACAATTTTTCTTCTTTGGGGACCAGATAAATATCCTTCACATTCAGTATGTGATTTATTTTAAAATAATCCTGTACACCGCTTTCACAAACAAGTGATACATCAAAAAAGTGCTTGAGTTCTTCATACTCCCCGTTCGCGACAACGACCTCAAGTTCGAAGGTTGTTTTTTCCCCCTCCTTTTTTCCTCTAATGGGTTTCGGCCAAAAGTAAAAATTACCGGCAGTGTTCTCAACGATCGAATACGGATTCTGCCAATTGGGTTCTATCATTTCAACCTTTTTACCGTTATGCCGAATCAGCACATCAATATTATATACCGGGGCGAAATTGATACTGTTGAAGATGCGGCCCTTGATAATCGGAAAATTGAAATAATACCCGTCTTTTGGTTCTGCATATTTCCGTTTCTCGTCATAATGAGGGCGTTTCACTGTCAGGATCCGCTGAATACCCTGATGTACCAGAGTAAACAGGTCGGCATCACGCTGCAGTTTTTCCAGATAATCTATATCAAGATACGCCAACCCGCGTCCGGACACCATATACAGCGGATCGATCCTGTTGAGCACATAGCAGGCGACATCCAGCCGGAATTCCTCCGCGAGCGCAATTTCTCCCTCTGGATGTCTGTCGCCGTATTCACGAAGAATCTCGTCAATTTTATCAAGAACAATTTCTTCGAGAAGGTTGTGAATTCGCATCGGATCCTCCTTGACGGTGACTTTCTCTTTCTATTCTATTACTCTTCTTTTGTAATCTCAAGTACACCGGTAAGCGTATCAACACACTCCGAGAAATCTTTCAGGCTCTGGCGAAGCGAATAGTAGTTCAGCCCTGCATAATACAATTTATCAAAAACTGAAAATCCAATTTCCTTGTCGGCATCCTCAAGATTGATATAACAGCCGTAATCATAACAAATCTTGAGCATCTGTTCGAGACGGTGTTTCAGAAAGTCAGCCATTTCCACCGAGAAGAGAAACGTGAAAGAGAGTTCAATAAAGCGGCATTGTTCATCAAGATGTACCTCTGCCTGAAACCCCTCTTCATTTTCAAAAGAAGCAGAATACAGCGGCCCCTTTTTTTCACTGTCAACTATTTTATACCCGAGTTCACGAAACAATACCCGCACCCGGCGTATCCGTTCTGCCAATCGTTTTGATTTTTTCATTCTGCTACCTTCCCACAGAGAGTCTTGATGCCAGGACCTCCGGAAGACCTTTCATTAATATTTTCCGCTGCGTTTCTTCAATATTATATGGAACGCGAACCAGTTCAAAACTGTTTTTTTCATCATCCAACACGCCGAAACTCGCCCGGCAGTCTTCATCGCGCGGCTGGCCGACCGATCCGGGGTTGATCAGGTATCGTTTTGACCGGCTGAGGGTAACCGGCTTCTCAGTCAGAATCAGGTGATCCTGATCGTCAATCACCACAGGAACATGCGTGTGGCCGAAAAAACAAATCCAAGAATTCGGCATGTTCTCATCAAGAAACGTAAAGCTTTCTTCTGCTGACTCCGGGGAATGCAGATATGCATCCTCATCGAACGGAGTCCCGTGACACAGCACAATGCCTTCCGGTTCCTCTTTTGGTCCTTCTGTCAGCGTTTTAAGACAGGTCTTTTCGTTGCCGGACAGAACTTTACGGGTCCACCGGATGGCGTCCCGGGCATAATGATTAAACCGCTTTTCATGAAACATGTTGAAAACGGCCTTGTCATGATTTCCGCGGACAATGCAGGAAGCATTATCATTTACCCACTGAATGCACAATGCCGGATCAGCATTATATCCGACAATATCACCCAGGCAGAGGATTTTGTCAATCCTCATCGTCTGGAGTTTCTGCCTGACCGCATACAGTGCCTCGAGATTTGAATGGATATCGCTCAGAATGGCATAACGCATGATACTGCCTCAATAGTACTCTACTTTTATAGTGGAAGCAAGCGGAAAGAGACAATCAAAGAATTTACTGAAAACAGGGAATGAAATTATGATGCTGAAATACAGCTGGTCTGCTGATCAGAGCTGTAATCCGCTCTCCAAACATATTTTTTGAGCCTGCAGCAGCAGATTCTCATCGTTTCTGACATACACCCTGATATATCGGAGTGACTCGGTGAATGCAGTCACTGTCTCCGGGCGGAATACACTCCCCGCGTGTTTAAAAGAAACAAGCCCGTCTGGAAGAGCAATCGGCAAATCTATTTCAAAGGAGATGCGTTCCGGCAGATCGATGATTACATCATGTTCTCCCACCGGACGTTTGGCCATCACCTGCAGTTCCCGTGAGAAGGCCGCTTCCTTTTTTCTGCACGTTGAAAGATCTTCCAGCTCGCTGTGCGACCGGTTGTGCGGGTCAAATGGAAATAGTGCAACCTGCTTATACAGCTGTCGGGAAAAGACCTCACCGATTAGTTCCAGCGGCGGGTACTGATATGATGCGAGAAGCTGCAAAAAAGAAGTATCCGTGAGATGATACAGTTTCTCGCGGGGGAAAATATTGTTTTCCACTGCAAGAAACAGCGCCTTTTTTATCATTGCAGTTGCTATCCGTACTGTTTTGTGCCAGTACACGGTCTTGTACATGAGATATTTGGAAAACAAAATATTCTCAACGGCTGTTAATCCTTTTTGCGAAAGTGCAAATCCGTTCTGCCTGTCAAAAATAATTTCACTTAAAAAGAAATCGACGTCCTGGATCCCGTAGGGAACTCCGCAGCAGAATGCGTCACGGTTCAGATAATCCAGCTTGTCGGGGTCGAGGACCCCGGAAAGGAGTTTCCTGTAAATCGATATTTCTTCATTATCCTTCACCGGCAATGAGGTATCAACAATGGAAGCAACAAGCCTGGGTGCAACCTTCAGATCATTTTTCAGGACTTCGAATACCGGCTTCTCCAGAACGATCTCGCCGGTCAGCTCCTCGTGGTCACGGACACCAAGATTTTTTAAAGCATGCGCATATGGGTAGTGCCCCAGATCGTGGAGGAGCGCCGCAGCAAAAAATGCCTTTACCCCTTCGAACGTGAACACGTCACCGCCGCCCTTTCCAAGCAGGCCGTAAATAATCCTCTTTGCAGTGTGAAAGGTCCCCAGGCTGTGGGCAAGGCGTGTGTGGGTTGCGCCGGGATAGACAAGATATGCCGGGCCAAGTTGTTTGATATCATTCAGGTCCTGAAACGGCTTGAGTGAAACAATCTTTGCCAGCGCGTCTGAAAGATAGATGTGTTTCCATATTGGATCACGTATGGGTTCGGTGTAGTCATTATCGAGGTGAAAAAGTATTTTGTCATACATTGGCATTATAAAAAAGAGTCTCATAAATGGAGAGAAAAATCAATGACGAAACTATAAAAGTGGTTATTTTCTATCTCTCCGCGTCCTCTGTGACTCTGCGTGAAATTCTCCTATCTTTTCCCGGATTCCTCATCCAGCATTTTCAAAAAAGTTTCCTCAGCAACAATGACCACACCCAGGGATTGTGCCTTTTCAAGCTTTGAACCTGCTTCTTTTCCAGCCAGCAAATGGGTAGTTTTCCCGGACACACTGCCGGTGACATTCCCGCCTCGTTTTTTTACTTCTTCCATGGCTTTTTCGCGCGGTTTGAAATTTTCAAAACTGCCGGTAACACACCAGGTCTGTCCCGTAAATATTTTCGGGAGCCCGGAATCCAGAGCTTCCGCTGCTTCGAACTGAAGACCGGCCTGTTTCAGCTTTTCAATACGCGCCAGGACTGCCGGGTCATTAAAAGCAGAGATGATCGTCCCGGCGAGTTTATCGCCGATCATGTGAATGGCCGTAAACAGTTCAGGGTCCTTCTTTGCAGCAGCCTGAATAAGCGCATCAATATTTTTATACCCCGCATCAACAAGAATCTCGGCAGCTTTTTTTCCCAAATCAGGAATCCCCAGCGATGCAAGGACTGTTTTATACGGACGGGTTTTACTTTTTTCGATTCCCTCTTTAATGAGATTCACCTTTTTTTCACCGAATCCCGGCAGTCCATCGAGCGCATCGGAATTAAAAATATAAATATCCTCGACATGCAGGACTATTTTTTTTTCGAACAACACTTCAAGTGTTTCCGGGCCAAGATTTTCGATATCCATCTGATCCCTGCCGACAAAGAACTTCAGTTCTCCGCGAAGACGGTCAGTACATTCTGTATTTTGGCAGAAATGATGTGCCCCTCTCTTGACGAGTGCTGTTGAGCAGCTGGGACATACCAAAGGCATTTCCCATGTGGTGTTTCCGGAATCATTTTTTTCGATAACCCGTTCAACAGCGGGGATGACATCTCCCCGCTTGGAGACTGCCACAATATCGCCGACGGACAGCTCCAGCATATCAACATACTCCTGGTTGTGCAGTGTTGCATTTGAGATGGTGGAACCGGCAACCAGAACCGGTTCGATCCGGGCAACCGGTGTAATTCGTCCGGTACGGCCCACCTGTATTTCAATTGCATTGACTTTTGTCATGCTTTCGGGCGATTCGAATTTGAAAGCGATCGCCCACCGCGGATGATGCCCCGTGTATCCAAGTTCCTCGCGGACGGGAATCTCATTGACCTTTATCACCATACCGTCTATCTCATACGGA
Source organism: Spirochaetales bacterium (assembly GCA_016929065.1). Lineage (GTDB taxonomy): Bacteria > Spirochaetota > Spirochaetia > SZUA-6 > RPPD01 > RPPD01. The sequence continues at coordinate 21,960 of JAFGJO010000054.1, forward strand.
AGGGAGCCACGTTCCCCGGCTTCCTTTTCCAGAAATTCCGGGACATCAGATATTTTCCCGACTGTCCAGGCCGAATGCATGGCTTTGACTTTGGAAAGATTTTTTGTATCAGAAAAAAAAGCAGCCCGGGGATTCACTTTAAACCGGAGTGCGGTCAATTCATCGAGAATTTCATGATGTGTTTTTCGCGGTTCGGTAAAAAAGCCCTCATAGACAAAGATGTCCAGCGGCACCTGTGCCACCTCACTGCTTTTTATTCTTCGAAGCGTCCCTGCAGCAAAGTTCCGGGGATTGGCGAACTGCGTTTCCTGTGCTGTATTGATTTTTTCAAATAGATCTTTAGCCAGAAATATTTCCCCCCGCACGGCAACAGTAACTTTTTTCGACAAACGCAGCGGAACCGCTGCAATTGTTTTGACGTTTGGGGTAACATCATTCCCAATAACGCCGTTCCCCCGTGTCACCGCACGGACAAGCAAGCCTTCCTCGTAGTACAGCACAATCGAGGACCCGTCTATTTTTTCTTCAAACACAAACGAAAGAGGAACACTGCTTGCAGCTTCCAGTTTTTTTATCCATGATACAATTTCATCAGGGGAATATCCTTTGTCGAGACTCAGGACAGGGATTGAGTGCTGCGCTTCCGGCAGGTCATGCGACAGGTCGGAGCCGACACGCAGTGTGGGGGAATCGGGAAGCCTGAGATCGGGGAACTCTTTTTCAAGAGCGATCAGTTCGTCGTTCAGTCTGTCATATTCACGGTCACTCACACTCGGTTGAGCCAGTATGTAATATGCATGCTGATACTGCGCCAGAAGTACCGTCAACTCTTCAATTCTGATTTTTGCCTGCTGTCTGTCCATATATCATGGATTGTACCACTGTTGACCAGACTGTCAAGCTGGATTAAAACCAGACACCCAGCTTCAATTTTGGCCCAAGCATGACAAAATCATTTTAATTATTATAGTCAAATCCAAGTCCGATGGTAAAACGGTCCAGAACCAGCTCTGCTGATGTTGAGATGACGATAAAAACGAGTGAGCCGTCAATGCTGAACCATGAGTCAACCGAATACATGAGATTTTCCAGGATAAACAGCCGTGCCCGGGAACCAAATGACATAAATTGATAATCCGCATCCGGATCAAATTCTTCATGGGGTGTTGTCGGCCGGGAGGTATACGAAGGGCTACCGCACCTGTCCTCTGCCACCCTTTCAACAACGACCTGACACATTCCTTTCAACAATTCTCCCAGGCAATTCCCGATGCACTCTCCCCAGCCGCTGCCAGAATCATCGTCATCACTTCCCTTTTGTTTGTCCCGGGCTTCTTTTTCTTTTTTTGTTCTGGCACGATAATCCTCGAAAGATTCAGAAAACACCGGCGACACAAAAAGCTGCACACTTAACGCCGTGAACACCATCACAATTTTTTTTTTTATGCTTTTGGAGTTGCTGCATGCAAAATAAAAAAGCAAAATACTTTTTTTTATCACCAGTGCGAGTCATCTTCGAGCACCGGGGACAAAAAATATTTTGCTCTATTTTATTCAACAGGAAATTATAACAGCTGACAAATCTCAATTATAAAAAAAGGCCGCCTTCAGACGGCCTTTTTTTTATTCTACATAGCGTATAAAGGCATCTTTATAACCATTTGCTTTAAAAAGATACAGCACGGTTCCGCCTTCATCCCGCTTGAGCGGCCCGACAACAACCTTGTAGACAGAGTATCCGCCCGCCGACGCAGTAATGATTTCCATTGGATAGTTCTTGTGCATTCCGGCGACCTGTTCCGCCTCCGCAATTGTTTTATATACTCCCAGCTGAAGATAATAATTTTTCTTCGCCAAAGAATCGAGATTTTCGGGAACCATCACCGGCGTTGTTGTCCGGGGTGTATACACATCACGGTCTGTTGATGGCGGCCGCGGTCCGGTCGGGACGAGGGCCAGTTCTGTTTTTGTGATCACGGTCGTACGATCAACCATATCGGGAATGGTGGTGTCCGGTAGAACTTCATCCTTTGATTTCATTTCCGGATAATTGTGATCTTTCATCACAAAATCTTCGTGGTCATAACCAGGACTTCGGCGTTCATCAACTGATGCGTTCTCACGGCCCTTCACCTCCGGCAGGTTGGGGTCTTTCATGGCGAGCTCTTCAGTGTTATAACCGGGCATTGTCCGTTCATCCACCGTTGCACGGTCGCCGGTGCGGACTTCCGGATAATTATAATCCTTTAATGCAAATTCTTCATCGTCACGGCCGACAAGCGTCCGTTCATCCACCGTTGCACGATCGCCGGTGCGTACCGTCGGAGAATCATGATCTTTTAAAACAAGTGATTCCCGTTCACGGTCCATACGCTGGATTTCTTCGACTGTGGGAATGTCCTTTTCCTGCAATTCTGCATCGAGCAGAGCAACCTCCGGACCGGTATAGTCATTGCCCGGCCGGCGCACACTTGTTATATCTGCCTTTTCCCGATCAAGGCTTTTTGGTTCAACCAGGATCGCAACAACATCTTCATCGGGCATATTCGGCCGTACAATCGCATTCGGATTTCCCCGCTCCTTTTCCTGCACTTTTGCTTCATCGAGTTTTGTTATTGCAGAATCACGGGTATCATATTTCGGTTGTTTCCGGTCATTGACACTCAGTGTTGCATCCTCATGCGGTTTTACAAACAAATCCTTTTGAGGATTGCGGTCTGCAAGCGGATCGCGGGATTTTACAATTGTCACATCAGGCTGGGTGACCGTCACATCAGGCTGGGTGACCGTCACATCAGGCTGGGTGGTATCAGTTGTATCCTTCTGAATATCCCGTAAATTCGGAGTGCCCGCCGATGGATTCACATCACTGTCCGGGTTATAGACAAATTCATTCGGCATGCCGGTGAGATCATTACTGATCCCGATAATCTGTGTTTCCACCGGGATGATATCGGTTGTTTTCATTCCAAGCACCGTCGCGGCATTCGCTGAAAGAAGAAGAAAAAGTCCTGCACTCCCGTCAATACGCTTTTTTATGGTGACATTGACACTCTTCCCGTTTTCAAGATTCATGACGGTAACCAGTGTATTCTCCGGAAAAGAATTGCTTGCAGCGTACAGCCCATCGGAGCCAAATTCACCCTGATGTGCTACAGCTGCATTTCCCTGCCAGCTTTCTTCTGCAGTTACCATGACAGCACAAGAAAAAACTAATATGAGACAAATAATGATTCGTTTCATGGCCTTTTTCCTCCTTTTTTAATTTTCGGCATATTTACCTGCATAAGTATAAATTTTACTGCATTTTCACAGTATTTCCACTATAAATCAGATTTCCGGTATAACAGAAATCTGTTCCATATTGTTTTTTTTCATCATTTTCCCGACACAATTACCGGGATCGACTTTTCTGCAATATCACGGCCAAGAAATAGCCCGCATTGCTTTAGAGAAATATCACTTTCCCTGCCTTTATTGGAGAACTCGGCGGTTCCCTTGAATAAAAGCTCTCCGGAATCAACATTAAAAACGAAATATTCCCCGGTACTGTAGATCCTGAATTTTTTCCCCGGCAATTCTTCTTTTTCTGAGGCTATTGATACCGCAATAAGGTATTCAGCCCCGCCGTGCTGCGCAGTAAAGATAACCGATGACAGATTTTCCCGGGTAATAATGTCATTATCTATCCCTTCTTTACCATTATCAAACACAATGTGGCCCTGGTCAAAGAGTACTTCAAAAATCCCGTCCCGGGCATCAGAGAGAAACTCTCCCTTTTCCCCGTTACAGGTTTCTTCTATATAAATAAAAACAGTCCGGGCGAACATCATCCCGGTCATAAAAAATAACAAGAGTACACAAACGAGTTTTTTCACGGGCAGTCTCCCTTTCTTACAGTATCGGAGAACTGGCAATTTTCTGAATTGGTATTTTAAGAAGAGAAAGTTCTCACAAAGGCACAGAGTACACAGAGAACAAAGTGAGTAAATTACCGGAAATTAAACAATTTCGAATTTCTCACTATAAAGGAGACCGGCGGTCGTGCAAATTGCGGATGTTTTCAATATTCAGCTGCTCTTCCTCCGTGTCTCCGCGGTCTCTGTGTGATATAATTCCAAACATTTTACAGCTGCACCTTGCCCTTGATAAATCGCGGGAAATACACTGTCTGTCCGTCAACAGTATGGGGTTCAAAGAGCTCGGAAATAATCAACGGGAAAAGCTCCTTGTCCCGGCGTATTGAGTCCAGCAGATCAAGATGATGATTGCCGGAGATATCTTTTCGCAATATACCTTCTATGGCATGACGCAATACTTCCCGGGTGTAATACTGCTTTTTTCCTTCAAAGGGAATAAAAAAATCAGACTTTTGTTTGTACATCCGCTTGATATACGAAGAGATAAGCGGTGCATATGACTGGGAAATGTATTTTCTTGCGACCTCGGAATATTTCTGGACCTTTTGTTTTTCCGTTTTTTTGGAAGCGGGTGCTTTGCCTTTTTTGCTGCCGAAAAACGATTCACGCCGGGGTTCCCGGGACCGGGAAATCTGCCCGTTTTTCCTGTCTTCACTCCTGTCCTTACCTGAGGGTGAAGGATGTTCTCCCGGTTTTTCTTCCTGCGGGCTTTCTGCGGATTTTTTTTGAGCCCGAAGCGATGCGGCTGCCTTCTTTCGGGGATCAGCCTTTTTGAACATGTCACGGGGATTGAGCAATTGTTCGAGTTCCCGGAGCAGCTCGGTCCGCTCCTCTTTCGATGAAACACCGAGCATGACAAGCTGCTGGTCAAAGGCCATGCTGCTTCGGATATGGTCCCATGCTGCCTTGAGAATCCGGGGATCAATGCCCACTGTCTTTGTGTTCATCAGCTCATCAAATAATCGATGAATCAATGGCTTGAGCATCCCCTTTCCAAGCACCAGGCCCCTGTCAGGAACATATACAAACGATCCCTGCTTTGCAAGTTCCGGAATGATTTTTTTCAGCCGGGGCATCTCTTCTCCGGAAAATCCGTATGCAGTGCCGAATGCATCGATCGTCGTGCAATCCGGCTGGGTTTCAAGTGCGTGTAAAAGCCCTGCCATTCCGCCCTCTTTTACATGATGCGGTTCCGGCTGGGCAGCAGGTTCTGCTGGAGGCGGAATCTGTTTTTCTGCAGCAGCGATGATTTCCGATTTCTTTTCCAAGAGCGTACTCTGCACGGTTTCACGAACCTTTTTATTTTTGGAGATGACATCATTCCAGGTACACACCGAAAGGAATTTGGCCATGTCCCGGTGACGTCCCTCCCCGGCCATTTTCCCTGCTTCTTCCTGTATCAGGGAAGCAGCTTCTTCGGCGCGGGCATCCTGGATTAATAGCTCGGCACGGCGCACTATTTTTTTCTCATCTTCCTCAATATCTGCCCCCAGCTTCATGAGAGCCTCTTCAAAGGAAAGCTGCTGCTTTGGTTCTTTTTTTTCTTTTGTGCTTGCCGCTGTCGTCTTTGCCTCTTGCTGCTGGTTTTTTTCCTGTTCCGTTTTGTGCGGTTCTTTTTGTGACGCATCACTTTCCGGCGCCTTTTTATCCTTGGGTTCTGCTGTATCCTTCCGGATTTTTGGCATTGCAGCTGATTCTGCCTGTTGTGTGGTCATGCGTTCTGTTTTTATAGCAGATTCGACAGGCGGTGTCTTTTGCCTTTTCGTTACAGAAGAAAAATGTGAAACCGCCTTCGGCGAGGAGAGATTTTTCTTTATGTATGATTTTATTTTCGAATCCTCAATACCATGTGCCCGGAATTTTTCTTCTACAGACCGGCATTCCCGGTCATACGCATCATTATCCATTGCGTTACAGACACCAGACTTGTTTTCCCTGCTTTTTTCAAGCAGCAGAAATGTGTTTTTTGAAAATACCGCTTTCGTTTCCGGCTGGTATATTTTTTGCCGTGCCTGGAGTTCCATCTCCTTGAAAGAAAACATCTGTGCAACCGCAGGAATATTATAGGCGTCACTCCCGAACAACTGTATTTTTTGTATCAATTCCAGCTGTTCGGATACCGGCAGGGCTGTATTTCTGCCCAGAAATTCCCCGATATTTTCAGTTAAAAGTCCATCGCGTATTTGTGCACAGTACGGCCAATACAGGCGCATCTGCGGATTTTTCAGAAGCTCATTGATGCAGCTCATCTTGCCTTCACGGGTCTCATTCCCGTTGATCATCTTCCACATATCAGATATCTTTATTTTTCTGTTTTCGTATTCTGCAGCAATCCGCTCACGCTGTATGTCCAGAAGTGATTTAAGGGCATGAAAAATTTCTTTTTTATTTTCAGCCAGGTAGGCGATAAAATCATCGATCAGTTTTATTTTGACCTCATAATCCTGCTGCGCATCAAGGACGCGGTACAATGAAGCAAGTATTTTAAAACGGTCGATGCTGCTTTTTTCCAAAGCACGCACTGTCCAGTCTTCCACCGATTCTGAGTCGGCGGCCATCAACAGTTTTGATGCAGCAGTCATCCGGATGGTTTCATCACCAACGGCAGAGAGAGCCTTTTGTGCAGCCTCGCTACGGGCAGTATCGTCCTGCGTGCTGCCTGCTGCGATTATTTTTTCAAGTTCGGCATCAGCTTCACTGTTGAGTTTCTCCACCTCCCGGAACTGTGCGATTTCCTTTCCGACAATTTCCTCTATTTCTTGCAGCTGACTCAATGCCGTGCGCTGATACGCCAGTTCGGTTTTTACCAAATCAGCATTCCTCCCCCGGTCTTTTTCATGATTGCCGATAAATTCACTGCGCAGTTCTTTTTCCTTGCTGCATTGGTGCAACAGCTGTTCAAAAAACGTGATATTATCTTCAACCGCATGAAAGAGGATATAATCACGGACCGCATTCATGACAATATCAACAGTAACTTCATCTGAAACAACGGGATCGGGAATCTTTAACGGCTGGATATCCGGCATGGTATTCAGATATTCCAAGGCTTTCGCCAGTGACGCAGGGACAGATTCTTCCGATTCAATCACTTTTTCACAGGAACGTTTTTTATCGGCAATATATTCATTATTTTGGGCAAGACGGTGGGTCCGGAGAAAACTGTCAATTTCCTTAATATCAAGTTTTGCAGGATCAGATTTCTTTTTCCCGAACGCCTCAACAAACCGGATCATCGCCTCAAGACGTTCTATCGTGGTTTTTTCAAGCCCTATTTCTTTTTGAAGCCGGCCTGCCTGCGCTGAATCCTTTATTACCCCGGAAGCCTCGCTTTCCATTTTCGATACCAGTTTCCGCCGCAGGGAAAGCTCCTCGGTTCCGCGTTCAATGAAGTAGTCAACTTTATCTTCACTGTTTACTGCTTCGCTTATTTCACTTTTAATGGCCTGGGATGATTTTAAAAGCAATGAATCAGCAAAGGTCATCAGCTCATGGCGTTCCCGAATGTATTCTTCGATGGTCCGACAGGCATCGATATGACAGTACTGGAAAAGGATTTTCAGCACATCTTCCCCGGCAGGAACGTATTTGTCAATTTTAAACCGGTGAACGGCATTCTTGAAATCAAGGAAGGTAGCGATTCCTGTAACGTTTTTGTTGAACCGCGTACTGCTTTCACGGTCCAGAATCTTCAAAACAAATGTATTGCCATACCGTCTCGCTTCCAGCCTGTATTTTCCCGCCTGTATTTCCGGTGCAACAAATTCCCCTGCGCCGAGCCGCGAGACAAACTGGCCGCGTAATCGCCTCTCGGCCGCTCCCCAGGACAGATATTTTTCCAGTTCCCTTTTCACCGCTGCCGGCTCATTTTTATACTGGCTCATGAACCCGTACACGTCCTCACGGGTCATGGTGCTCAGTTTTTTGGAAAGACAGACTCCGTCTGATTTTCGGATCTGCAGAAAATAGTTTTTCAGAAACTCCAGGGTGAGTTTCGCGTTCAGCAGAAAATAATAATCGATCAGACTGCTTGACAGTTTCCCGGCAAACGCCAGATCCATCGCAGGATTTATCTTCTTGTTGATCTCTATAAATGCCTCAGGAGATATCATTTTTTCTTCGGCAATATGCTTCACGACCGAATGAAGCAGCGAATATCTTTTTCCGCCGGGTTTTGCCACCAGTTCATCAATATTTTTTTTGAAATGGACAGTGAAATCGGCGATACGCGCCTGTATTTTTTTTGCATCGTTTTCAAGCATGATATCGATTTCGGAGAATGAAAAGCTTTTTCGAAGCTGAACAAGAACAGTCTCAAGAAATTTGTTTTCTATTTTAAACTGCACTTCCTTGATTTGCCGGCAAACATACTGATACACCGCATTTGCTTCAGGAATCTGCTTTGCGGTTTCAACACACAATTTGTATTTATCGGTAAACCCGATGTTATATGCATAGACGAGCCGGAGCTGGCCGTCGAAATCCCGGGGGAGATGAATATCCTGTCCTTTTTTTTCAAGGTCCTGCTCAACAGAAATTATTGTTCTGTCCAGTTCATCAGACATGCCGTTTGGAATCGGAGCATCATGCATCCATTTTTTGAAAAGCTGGCGGTTTAAAGGGAACTTAATAAGTTTTAATATATTCACCAAAGGCGCATTGAGCAGAAGATCGAAAAGCCCGGCCACTTCATCAATATAGGCGCCGCCCGCTTCGGTAAATGCTGCTGATTTGGAAAGGAATGTCCCAAGATCACGGACCCCTGCAAGTTCGGCGAGTTCTTTTCTGCCTGCTTCAATGCTGGAATCATGTTCATCCTGTGCCCCGGCCTCGTCAAGCAATGCATTGAGCAGTTCTTCCATAGGCTTGAGATGATTTTTAAACCGGGGATCGAGCAGCAAATAGCTTTGAATAACTTTCCGCATCGATCTGCGGGAAAGCAATTTTTTGTTTTCATTAAAAACCGATTTGATTGTTTCGTCGGAGACACCGAGCGACTTTATTTTTTCGGCGATCGCAATTGAATGTGCACAATTAAAAATAAATGCAGCGTGGACACGTTTTACCGGATGGGAGTCGCGGAGACCCGACAGCTGCTCTGCAGTCCGAAGCAGGGCCGTTCCCTCGTTTTGTTTTACCATCGGAACAAGGTTTCCCATAACGATCTCTGGAAACTGTTTTCCGTTTCTGTCTCTTGAAAGAATTTTCCTGGCGGCCTCGCGGGCCATTCGTGATATATCCCGGTCGATCGCTGCGAGCCTGCCGGACAATCCAATCCTTTCAAAAAACGTGAGCGAGGCAAGGGCCTTGCTCCCCTCTTCAATGCAAATCTGTCTGTCTTCAAGGGACGACAAAGCATCAACGACTGCTGCGAGTTTTGCCTTTGGATGTTCATCAAAATATGCCTTGAGCAGGCTGGCCTTTTGAGAATGTGCTGTCACATGGGAGAACTCTCCTGCAAACTCCCGCAGAGACAAAAATGCTGAAGGACGCGAATGCGTTGTCTCATGATTCATCGCCTGTGCCCCTGTTGGAGTATGCGGAGAGACATCGATCCCCTGTCTATGGAAATGTGATACATAATCATTCTTCCTTCAATGATAAGAGATAAAATAAAGAAAACAAGAAACAAATTAAATTGCAACTTGTCTTGACATCTTTACAACTTTCTGTTATATTTTATTCCATGATACACCAGCAATCGCCGGTACCGTTATACCGGCAGCTCGCCCTCACCATCGAACAACAAATCGATGCAGGTGTTTATACACCCGGCGGCCGGATTCCGTCTGAACACGACCTGGTCCGGGCCTACTCACTCGGTCGGCCGACAGTCCGACAGGCTCTTGAGTATCTTGTCCGGCAGGGCCGGGTCATCAAAATACAGGGAAAGGGAACGTTTGTCTGCGAAAAAACCGAGGCAATCGACCTTTTTTCTTTGGCAGGAACGAGCGCGGCCTTTCTCGAAAAAGGGATTTCAGTGGAACGGCGGCTTTTGGGCAATGCGCATATCATTTCGGTTTCCGGAACCAGACAGCAACCTTTTTCCGGCAAAGATGCCCTGTTCCTCCAGCGTATCTTTTTTGTCAAAAAGAATCCGATTCTGGCTGACGAACTGTGGATCGACCATCTTTTTTTCCCCGGAATCGAAACAACAGATTTTTCCGATACATCGTTGTCCGCGGTAATCAGACAGCGATATTTCATGACGCCTGATACGTGTGCACAGACATTCAGTCTTGAGGTCCCGCCCGATTCGTTCCGGAAAAAGCTGCAGACAGGCGATAATCAGCCGTTGCTGCTGGTAAAACGATCGCTTGGCTTCGGCGGGCATGCACACGCAATATATTCACATCTGTGGTGCAGAACAGACATGTATCAGTTTTCACAAACAATAAAAGGAAAATAAGGAGGCTCTATGGCAGCCCATAAAGGATATTTTGGAGAATTCGGAGGACAATTTCTTCCAGAAATTCTGCATGCAACGATCACCGGACTGGAACAGGTCTTTGAAACGGCAAAACACGACCCGGGATTCTGGAAAGAGTATGAGACGCTCATGCAGAACTACTCATGCCGGCCCACACCCCTCACCTTTGCAGAGAACCTTACAAAATATTTTAACGGGGCGCAAATCTGGGTCAAGCGCGAAGACCTCAACCACACAGGATCACACAAACTTAACAACGTCATGGGACAGGGATTGCTTGTCAAACGGATGAAAAAAACACGCGTCATCGCCGAGACTGGTGCAGGGCAGCACGGGGTTGCCACTGCAACCATGGCGGCAAAATTCGGATTTGAATGCACGATTTACATGGGCGAGGTCGATGTCCTGCGCCAGCGGCCGAATGTGTTCTGGATGGAGCGGCTTGGCGCGACGGTGGTACCGGTAAAAACAGGGAGCCGTATCCTGAAAGATGCGATCAATGAAGCGCTCCGCGACTGGGTGGGCAATATGGACACTACACACTATGTGCTTGGTACTGCCTGCGGGGCCCACCCGTTCCCTGAAATGGTGACATGGTTTCAGTCAATTGTCGGTATTGAAACGAAAAAACAGATACTCGAAGCGACAGGAAAACTTCCCGACCGTGTGTATGCATGTGTCGGCGGCGGGTCAAATGCCATGGGAATATTCTCGGGATTCCTGAAGGATACAGCAGTCGAATGTGTGGGAATTGAAGCAGGCGGCCGGGGCATCGCCACCGGAGAGCATGCAACCCGTCTGGCTTCTCCTGATGCGAGTATCGGTGTGTCACAGGGCTATAAGACTTTTTTTCTACAAGACGATGACGGCCAGATGAAGGAAACCCATTCGGTTGCAGCCGGCCTTGATTATGTGGGCGTTTCACCGATTTTAAGTCATTTAAAAGAAACCGGCCGCGTGCGGTTTGAATCAGCAACAGATGCCGAGGTCATAACTGCTCTCTCTTTGGCGGTCAAAAAAGAAGGCCTCATTCCGGCGCTTGAATCGTCTCATGCGTTTGCCGGCGCATTCCGGGAAGTATCACAGATGGCCCCCGAACAAATTATCATTATCAATCAGTCGGGCCGCGGCGACAAAGACATTTTTACGATTGCCGATGCATTACATGATCCAAAATGGAGAGACTATATCAAAGACAAGGCGGGAGAATACAATGCTTCGTGACTATATTGAAAAGAAAAGGGTTGAAAAAAAGATACTCATCATGACACACATTGTCATCGGTGCTCCTGATCTGGAGACCTCATATCAGACCGTCAAAGCAATGGTTGAAGCTGGCGTTGATATAATGGAACTCCAGATTCCTTTTTCCGAACCGGTTGCAGACGGGCCGGTAATTTTGGCTGCCAATCAAACCGCCCTGGACAGGAAAGTTACTGTCGGGCAGTGTATTGATTTCGCAGAGCGTGTCGCAAAAGAGTTTCCCGTTCCATTTCTGTTTATGAGCTATTACAATATTGTTTTCAAATACGGGGTGAATAAATTTGCAGAAATGATGAGTGCAAAGGGATTGAAAGGCGCAATCGTCCCGGACCTCCCTCATGAAGAAGCAGCACAATATCTTGCGGCGATGAAAAAATACCATCTTGATCCCATTTTTCTATATGCACCCACCACATCCGATTCACGGATGAAAGAGATATCCTCCCATGCGTCCGGGTTTATCTATTGTGTGGCGCGCAAGGGCGTGACCGGTGTTGACACCAGCTTTTCTTCTGATCTTGATGAGTACCTCCAACGCGCCCATACTTCGACAGATCTGCCTTTGGCTCTCGGCTTTGGTGTACAGGAAAAAGCTGATGTGGATTTCCTGAAAGGAAAAGCTGATATTGCAATCATCGGGACGCAGAGTCTGCGCGTGCTTGCAGAAAAAGGGGTTGCCGGCGTGAAAAAGTTTATTGCGGGAATGCAGTAAGGATAAAAGGACTCTCGCCTGAAATACGTAAAGGCCGAAAAAGAAAAAACCGATTGAAATGAATGCCTTCGAGGGCTATACTTTGATCATGATTATCTTGCGTTTCGCACAGCCATCCTGCAGAATGGCTGATTCATAAAAATAAAGATGAGGAATCTGCCATTGAACTTCAAACCGTCTACCCCTCTCCTGTCAATGCTGAAAAAAAGATATTTCATTGTAAAACTGAAACCAGGTGATTTTTTATTGAAACATGCTGCACAGGATTTTATGGAGAAGAGAAAAATTCATGGAAGAAACCGAACTCTTTAAATTGCTTGAACAAAAAGAGATGCCCTTTGTCCTGATCGGGGGGACAGCCTTGTCGGTGTACGGGTCGCTTCGCGTAACGATCGACACAGATATTGCGATAAGGACCCTGGATGTCGACCATATAATTGCTGTATTTTATGAATGTGGATACAAAATGGTTACCAGTGTCGATAAAAACCAGTTTCCTGTTTTCACGGATACCGCGCAAACGGCAATCAGGTTTGCTGAAAAAAACAACTGGGGTTTTCTTAAATTCATTGGACACGCTCTGGAATTCGATGCGCTCTATGATATTCCCATTCCGTTCGCCCAATTATACAAGGATGCGGAAATAAGGACAATCGAAGACATCAATATTCGGATCGCGTCTCTAAAACATCTTAAAATCATGAAAGAAAAATCCCTGCTGACTCGTGATGATCCGGAAAAGAAAAAAATGGATGAACTCGATCTGAAATTTATCCGCACACTCATGCAGTGACAGGTGTTACAGAACAAACAGAAATCCTGAACTTTTTGGCTTTGCCGATTGCCGACGTGCGTGAAACATGTTTTGCCCCTTCCTTATTCACCTGAAAATCATTATTATAATAGATACAATATATGAAAACAGCTATAAAACGGATTATTCCCTTCATTATCGCAGCTGCAGCTGCCTGCATGTTTTTTAGTGTGTTCTTTGTTTATCTGCTGGCAATAGCCTATCCTCCGTATACCCTGTATCAGCACGAACAATACCTTGCATCCGATAACCTGGACGGCCGTTTTGTGGGAACAGCGGGAATCTTCGAGGCAGAGGAATATATTGCCGGGCAGTTTGCACGCGCGGGCATTGATCCGCTGCCCGGTGACGATGATTTTTACCAGGAGTTCACACTTCAACGGTTTGGGTTTGACCGCGGAAAAACATCATGTTCCATAACCGGTAAACCGGGATCATTCACTATCTCACTTGGGGAGAATTATCGGCCGCTTCCGTTCTCTGATGAGGGTGCTGCAGCCGGCCCCCTGGTGTTTGCAGGATACGGGATCACCTCCAAAGACGATAACTGGGATGATTACAACGGAATAGACATCAAGGGAAAAATAGCGGTGGTATTCCGGGGGGAGCCCAAAACCGTATTTAGCGGAACCAGGCCGTCCCGTCACTCCTTTTTCCAGACAAAGGCAAAAAATGCACATTCTCACGGGGCAGCAGGTTTGATCATCATCACGACCCCCTTTAATAATGACCGCGGCGAAGATTTCAGACTGGATGAGCGCTACTTTCTTCCCGGAGCGGTTGTTTCCCCGCGCAAACCTGTTCCGAACAGGAGTTTTCCCTCGATCCAGATATCAACAAATCTGGCAGATAAATTTTTTTCCAGCATGGGAACAACAATCGATAAATGCATAAGGGAGCTCGACAACAAAACTCCTGCCTCTGAGTTTATCCTGAAAGACTTTTCCGCCGACATTCAGGTATCCATGCTGGAACAGCCGGAAAATATGACTGCCCGCAATGTGGCCGGGTTTCTTCCCGGCAACGATCCGGAATTGAAAAACGAGTGGATTGTCGTGGGTGCGCACCACGACCACCTTGGTTCCTACGATGGAACCGGCGACACAATCTTTAACGGCGCAGACGACAATGCCAGCGGGACAGCAGGGGTGATTGAACTGGCAAGATATTTTGCACCCCGTCAGAATGAATTAAAACGGAGCATGGTCTTTGTGACGTTTTCCGCAGAAGAGGTATGGCTGCACGGGTCTGCCGCGTTTCTTGAAAAAGAGCTTCCCGCCGGAGTAAAGATTGCCGCCATGTGCAACCTGGACATGATCGGCCGCAACCCGGACGGACCGCTGGAAATAATCCGCAGGACCCCCCTCCCCCATTTCACAAAAATTGTCAACGAAGCACAGGCAAAAACCGGCCAGTTCATTTATTATTATTCTCTTGATTCTGATTATTTCAGCGATGACATGAGTTTTGTAAAAAAGAAAATCCCCACATTATTCTTTTTCTCGGGGACCCATGAAGATTATCATACTGTTGACGATGAATCCGACAGAATTCTCTATAATGTTTTTTATAAACGGATTGAATATATAAAAGAAATCATCAGGTTATTGGCCCGCGAGAACCTTTTTGATTAGATGTTTACAGAAAAACCGGCAGCAGTATCGCTGCCGGCAACAATTCAACTATTGCGATTTTCAGTTATTTGTCCAGTTTTTCGAAACAGCCACTGTCCAGACACTCATCCCCATGACATCCATGCCAAATTTCATTGAAATATACGATTTGAGAATTTGTCCTTTTGTCACATCATATAAAATCCAGCCGTCCATGCCGCCGTCTTCAAGATTTGCTTCTTCCATGGATAACACACCGATTGGTTTCAATAAAACCTGTGTTTTGTCTTTCGAAATGGCCAGCACTTCATACTTCATGGATACGGTCAAGGCACCCACACCCTGAACTTCCTGTTCAATCGTGCCGGCGTCATAGATATCCCCCGCTTTCACCGGTTTTTCGGGTAAAGCCATATAGGTGTTTTTGGTCATCTCCTTCAAACTCGACTCGAGTTCGTCAATTGTCATGCTGGATGATTCTGCATCAAGCTTGTCACGCATCATGGAGACATCAACATTGACAATATTTCCCTCCGGGGTCACATCCATAAAAAAGGGATTGTCAAGCAATACCTCAACTCCCTTGAATTCCTCGCGATCACGGTCCCCGGGAATATCGGAATCAAGTGACATTGCATACATTCCGTCTGCCGACATTGCAATCCGTTCCATTGTAATCCTGGTTGTTGCGGTTCCAGCCGGAGTCACGGCATCGATGGTATAGTTCATCCGTATATCCATGATCATGGTCATATTAATATTCCCTTCAGCACCGGTCATATCCATGTCAATTTCATTTGAACTGTAAAAAATATACTCATCGCCCTTTGTAAATTTGTTCCGAAGCAGTACCGCGTCCTTTGTTGTTTCTGCAAAAACCGGAGCAGTCTCGCTCATTTCTACCGTAACTTCTTCTGCAGTCAAGCTGCCGAGACAAACAAACAGCATGAGCGCAACAAACAATAACTTCATATCTTTCATGTATCCTCCCGTCTATCCTCAATATATAACAAGAGTCAAATATAGTGCCGGGAGAGTGAAAAATCAACAATCCCTGTACAGAATATTACAAAAATTTACTTTAGCCGTATACGTCGAAATTGAAGTGACCTTTAAATTATTCCCGCCGCTGTCAATTTCAACAAAAAGACGGTTGCAGGACTTTTTAACCCTTCCGTAATCCACCTGAAACAGAACCCAGCCGCTCATTTCTGTGGTCTTGATATTATTACTGAATTTCATTTCGATGATGATTGCCGGCTGGTTGCGCGAGTAAGTATTTTTTACTATGATGAGACATACGAAAGCGGGAGGACCCATGATAAAAACGATTGTTCTGTTTATAACGGTCATCAGTATGTGTATCAATTTCATCGCATGTGATTCAAACAATACCGTCAACCTTGTCGGTGTGCAGCATGAGTTCAACGAAAAAAAAATACTTCCGTTGTATGAAAAAGAACCATGGACTCCGGGTCCCAAACATGGCGATGCCCTTGTGGGAAACCTGAAATACAAACAGGGATTCGCACACTTTGATTATGTTAATCCGAATGCACCTGTCGGGGGCACACTTGTACTGTCGTCACAGCTGAGTTTCGACAGTTTTAATCCGGTGACAATAAAAGGGACAACCCCGGACGGGATCGACCTGCTTTTTGAAACCCTGATGACCAGCTCCCTTGATGAACCCGCGTCGATGTACGGCCTTATCGCCGAGACGATCGAGTATCCCATGGATAAAAGCCGGGTGACGTTTGTCATACGCAAGGAGGCCAAATGGCATGACGGAAAACCGATCACTGTTGATGATGTGATTTATTCGTTTAATGTACAGCGGAAAAACATGCCGCTTACGGCACAATACTATAAGGATGTACAGGAGGTCAAAAAAACAGCTGACCGCCAGGTGACATTTTTTCTAAAACCGGGGTCCAATCCGGAACTGCCCCACATTCTGGGCCAGTTGACTGTTATCCCCAAACACTATTTTGAAAAAAGAAATACAAATGATATCTTTCTTGAGCCGCCCCTGGGGTCCGGCCAGTATACGATCAAGGAATTTGATCTTGGCCGGTCAATCACCTACGAACGAAACCCTGATTACTGGGGTTGGGATCTTGCAGTGAACAAGGGCATGTATAATTTTCAGACAATCCAGTACAAGGTATACCTTGATCCTGAGGTCATGTTCCAGGCATTCAAGGCCGGCGAGTTTGATTTCCGGGATGAAAATACTGCCTCAAAATGGGCCACAGAATATAATTCCCTGCAATTTACAGATGGCTCATTCAAGCGGGAACTTATTGCCGATGACAGCCCGGTAGGAATGCAGGCACTCGCGTTCAATATCCGCCGCGATTTGTTTACAAACGCGAAAGTGCGGGAAGGCTTTTCCTATCTCTTCGATTTTGAATTTACAAACAAGCAAATTTTCTACAATATGTATAAACGGACAAAAAGCTTCTATGAAAATTCTGTATTTGCTTCGTATCTGGGCGGATTGCCCGGAGACGACGAATTAAAATATCTGAATCCGTTCAAAAACCAGATCCCGCCCGAGGTATTCACAAAAGTGTACGAGCCGCCGAAAACAGACGGATCAGGAAATATCCGCCAGAATATGAAAACAGCTTTGGCGTTTTTCAACGAAGCCGGATGGGAAATCAAAGACGGCAAACTTGTGGACAAAAACGGAAATCAAATGAAGTTTGAAATTCTCATATATGACCAGGGGGCCGCAAGAATTCTGGAATCATTTATTGAAAACCTGAAAAAAGCGGGAATTGATGCCGGCTACCGCCAGATAGACTACACCCATTGGATAAGCCAGGTCCAGAAATTTGATTATGACATGATTTCATTTCTCTTCGGCCAGAGTTTTTCACCGGGGAATGAACAGCGGTATTACTGGGGGTCATCCGAAGCAGATGTCAACGGCAGCCGTAATTTTATCGGTATAAAAAATCCGGTTGTCGATTCTCTTATCGAATCGGTCATCAGCGCCCCGAATTTTCAGGAATTAAAAGCAGCCACCCGCGCACTTGACCGTGTACTTTTATGGAATCATTATGTGATCCCCGAATGGCACATTAATTATTACCGCATTGCCTATAAAAATAAATTCGGTCAACCGGATACTTCCGGGATTCCGTTATTCGTCGTACAGTACAATTACGTCTGTATATTAACCTGGTGGGAAGACCCCGAAAAAACAAAACAATAACCGGAAGAGCATGCGATGAGTAAATATATTTTCAAGCGACTGCTTTTAATTATTCCGACACTTTTGGGAATTATGGTTGTAAATTTTATTGTCATCCAAGCTGCACCCGGCGGACCGGTCGAACAGGCTCTACTTTCTGCGAAATACAGTCAAGGCGACGGAGAAGTAGTAAAAAGTACACAAAATATCAAAAGCGGTGTAACGGATACCGGCGCGGCGAGCTACCGGGGCGCACAGGGTCTGGATCCCGAGTTTATCAAAAAAATCGAAACAATGTACGGATTCGACAAACCGCCGATGGAACGATTTTTTCTCATGATGTGGCGGTATATTCGTTTTGATTTTGACGACAGTTTTTTCCGCGGCAGAAATGTTCTGGAGCTCATCATTGAACGGCTGCCTGTATCAATCTCACTCGGATTGTGGACAACGCTTATTGTTTACCTTGTTTCAATTCCACTGGGGATTCTCAAGGCAGTCCGCCACGGCAGCAAATTTGATGCGTGGACAAGCGGAGTCATTGCGGTATTTTATGCGATCCCCTCATTTCTTTTCGCACTGCTGTTGATCACACTCCTTGCAGCCGGAAACCCTCTGAAACTCTTTCCATTACGGGGACTAGTCTCTGAAAACTGGAACAGCCTGCCGTGGTGGGAACAAATCGGTGACTACCTGTGGCATATGGTGCTGCCCGTACTGGCAATGGTACTGGGAGGATTTGCAGGGCTCACATTCCTGACAAAAAATTCATTTCTTGAAGAAATCAACAAACAATATGTCATCACCGCCCGGGCAAAAGGAGTGATGCCGAAAAAAATTCTTTACGGCCATGTGTTTCGGAATGCGATGCTGATTGTCATATCCGGCTTTCCCGGCTCGCTGATTCGGATATTATTTACCGGTGCCCTTCTGATCGAAATTATTTTCTCCCTGGACGGGATAGGGCTTTTGGGGTACACCGCAATATTGAAACGGGATTATCCCATCATTTTTGGAGAGCTGTATTTTTTTACCCTCCTGGGCCTTTTGATCAAACTGGTGAATGACCTTATGTACCGGGCTGTTGATCCGCGGATAGATTTTGAATCGAGGGAGTTGTAAATGAAATCAGGAATTCTCCCTCACTTCTCTCCGCTGACAAAACGCCGAATCTCAAATTTCAAATCAAACAGGCGCGCTTTTGTTGCCCTGTGGGCCTTGGCTATTATCTTTATCCTTTCATTATGCGCAGAGCTTATTGCCAACAACAAACCGCTTGTGGTCATGCATAAAGGAAATCTCTATTTTCCCGTTTTTGCCTCATACCCGGAAACCACATTCGGCGGGGAATTTGAAACAGAGACCGACTACCGGGACCCGGTTGTCGAATCCCTGATTAGTGACAATGGGTGGGCGGTCTGGCCGTTGATTCACTTCAGCTATAATACCATAAACACACGGATCAGTGTCCCTTACCCCGCTCCGCCGTCGGGAGAAAACCTCTTGGGCACCGATGACCGCGGACGCGATGTCCTTGCCCAGATTATTTATGGCATCCGCACGTCCCTTTTGTTCGGAATGCTGTTAACATTAATCAGTCCTGTGCTGGGCATCATGATCGGCGCAATAATGGGATATTTTGGCGGATTCGTCGATATTTTTTTCCAGCGGATACTGGAAATTTATGAAAGTGTTCCACAGCTGTTTTTACTGATCATCATCACCAGCATGATCACCCCGAGTTTCTGGCTGCTGTTTTTCATCATCGCGGTATTTGAGTGGACGATGTTTGTGGGGCTTGTACGCGCAGAGTTTCTGCGTGCACGGAATTTTGAATACGTCAAGGCAGCCCGCGCATTGGGAGTGGGACATATTTCAACCATGTTCCGGCATATTCTGCCCAATGCACTCACTTCGACACTCACCTTTATCCCGTTCATTCTTTCCGGCTCGATTTTGACGCTCGCCATCCTGGATTTGCTGGGATTCGGGCTCCCGGCCTCAGAACCGTCACTTGGCCGTATCCTCTCGCAGGGACGGACAAATCTTGCAGCCCCATGGCTTTCTTTGACCGGGTTTTTTACAATTGCGATTCTTCTGGCGCTGATGATCTTCATTGGTGAAGGGATTCGTGATGCATTCGATACGAAGAAAACTTTTAAGTAGAGGGGAATTCGAATAAATGTCCTTGGTTGAAATAACAGACCTTTCCATCTCGTTTCATACACACAAGGGAGTATTTTCCGCAGTAAAAAATATCTCCCTGTCGATCACCAAAGGTGAGTGCCTCGCTTTGGTGGGTGAATCCGGTGCCGGTAAATCAGTTACTGCACATTCAATCCTTCGTCTGCTTCCGCAGCCTGAATCATTTTATCCAACGGGAAGCATCCTGTTTCATGACGTGGACATGCTGAAAGCAGACGAAATCACTCTTCAGAAAATCCGCGGCAACAGGATCACCATGATTTTTCAGGAGCCCATGACCTCGCTGAATCCGCTCCACACCATTATTAAACAGGTGGCGGAATCGCTTATCATCCATCAAGGCCTTTCAAAGCAGGATGCCGAGGCAAAGGCAATCGAACTGCTCCATGATGTGCAGTTCCCCGAGGCAGAATCCCGGGCAAAGGCCCTGCCCCATGAACTCTCCGGCGGACAGCGTCAGCGCGTTATGATCGCGATGGCCCTGGCCAATAATCCCGAACTGCTGATCGCCGATGAACCCACAACAGCACTTGATGTGACCATTCAGGCGGAATTGTTAAAACTCCTGAAAGCGCTGCAGAAAAAATATGGCATGGCATTGCTTCTTATCACCCACGACCTGGGGATCGTCCGAAAAATCGCAGACCGGGCTGCCATCATGAGAAACGGCATCATTATCGAACAGGATACCGTGAACAATATTTTTTCCGCACCAAAAGAAGAATATACCCGGGAATTGATCGGTTCAGAGCCATCGGGCAAACCCGTCTTTCCTGTAAACGCTGCAAAAACGCTGCTCCAGGCAGGCCCTCTCTCGGTCTCGTTCCCCATGAAAAAAACCTTTTTCGGCCGGCCGACAGAGTGGCTCAATGCGGTGAAAAATGCCGAAATTTTGATCACCGAAGGAACCACACTCGGTATCGTCGGTGAATCGGGTTCCGGAAAAACAACACTCGCCTTTGCTTTGCTGCGGCTGGTAAAAAGCAAGGGGCCTGTAGTATTCCAGAAAAAACATATCGATTCCCTGAAATCAGGAGAGATCCGACCGCTTCGCAGGGAAATGCAAATTGTGTTTCAGGACCCGTTCGGCAGCCTGAATCCACGGCTGACAATCGGGAAAATTGTCGGCGAAGGACTTGAAGCGCATGATATTACCCGAAAAGAAGAAAAGAAGAGGCAGCTGGTAGAAACAGTACTCACCGAGGTAGGCATTGATCCGGATGCGTATGACCGGTATCCCCATGAGTTCTCCGGCGGACAGCGCCAGCGCATCAGTATTGCCCGGGCTCTTGTCCTTAAACCCCGTCTGGTTGTCCTGGACGAGCCGACCTCCTCGCTTGACCTGACCGTTCAGGCCCAGATTATCGACTTGCTCCGCGAACTGCAGAACAAACACCATCTTACCTTTATTTTTATCAGTCATGACCTTCGGGTTGTCCGCGCTCTCTCGCATTTTGTCGCAGTTATGGAAAAAGGGATCATTGTGGAACAGGGGCCGGCAGATATCATTTTTGACAAACCGGAACATCCCTATACACAAAAACTCATCGAGGCTGCATTCCTTTTTAGCCAGACCTGAGCCGGCAGTACTATGAATACGCTCCTGCTGTTCCAGCATGATCGGCCGGTTTTTTTGCTTTTCATTTTCAGGAAAATCAACTAACATTAAAGTATGACCCCGAATGAAATCCTCCGAAGTATTGCAGAAAGTTTTCAGAAAAGTTCAAGCGAGATATTGTTAACAGTGGTATTGTTTGTCTCCTTTATTGGTATTATTTCCTTATTATTCATATTGAGACGTCAATATGAAAAAGGAAAACTCCGCACCATTCTGAAAGACCGTTATGCCGCCCTGATCGTGCAATACTCCCTGACAATCCAGGAACAGGAATTGATTGAAGATATGTCGCGGCACCTGAATACACCGGAAAAAAAGTATCTGCTTTTTACCAATGAACATGTATTCAACAATTGTCTTTTTGAACTGAAAAAGCACCGGAACGTCAACAAACAGGTACTTGACTCATTACTTGTAAAACTGCAGTTCAAACTCTTTGAACAATACCATCTGCCGCGAACAAGCAGGGAATTCCTTCCCGAAAAACACTTCATGCTTGTGTACGGCAATAAACAGAAAGTAAAATGCCTGGTTGATGCGCAGACCCAGGATTCACTCACTGCTGTTGCAGACCCCGACAGTCCGCTCCCGGGTATTGGAGAATCAGTAAGTATTTACACCTACAATGCGTTGGGAATTATCCATTTCCCCTCGGTGGTCCAGGACAAAAAGGCAAACGTATTGAAACTCGCGCATTCCGACAGCCTGGAAGCACTGCAGCGGCGGCAGTATTTCCGCAAAGAAGTGCAGATGCCAATTTATATTCATTCCGAAAGTTCGGCAGATCCTCCGCAGCCCTCTGTCATCCTCGACCTCTCGGCCGGCGGGATGAGCGTGGAAAATCCTGATAAAAAATTCAAAAAAGGCGATGATGTCAAAATTACCATGCACGGGAAAAATACTATGGGTTTTGATTTATACGGTGAGGTAGTCCGCACCTCTAAAAAAGGGGAAACAGCCCATATTGTTTTTGGCCATTTTTCCAGTGCACAGAAAGATGATATCATCAGGTTTCTCAATACAAAAGTAAACTCCGAACCAAAATAGTTTTTGAAAAATCTTTATTGACTTGCAGCATTCCTGTATTACCCGAATGTATTACTTATTTATCCTTGCAGCACAATTGACAACACACCATTCCTCCCCTATTATTCATAAAACAGAATTAAAACACAGGATAAATATGAAACGGCAGATAGATAATATTCTTGAAAGTATAGGGAACACCCCTCTTGTAAAATTGAATCACCTTTCCCCCGCCGGATCATCTCTCGCCGCAAAGTATGAGGGGACCAATCCCACCGGGAGCATCAAAGACCGGATTGCCCTCAAGATGATTGAACAGGCCGAAAAAGAGGGAAAACTTGACAAAAACAAAATTATTATCGAGCCGACAAGCGGAAACACCGGTATCGCTCTTGCGATGATTGGATGCGTAAAAGGATATGGTGTCGAGATAGTGATGAGCAGGGCTGTCTCTGTAGAACGGCAACAGATGATTGCTGCATTCGGCGCCGGGATAACCCTCACGCCCGCAGAAGAAGGAACTGACGGCGCCATCCACAAAGCGCGCGAGCTCGTTGCCGCCCAACCGGATAAATATTTCATGCCCGACCAGTTTTCCAATGAATACAACAAACTTGCACATTACAAAACAACAGCTGAAGAAATCTGGCAACAGACCGGCGGTGATATCAATTATTTTGTTTCATCGCTTGGGACCTCCGGCACCATCATGGGAGTAAGCGCATATTTAAAAGAAAAAAATCCGGATATCAAAATTGTCTGCGCGCACCCGGTACGCGGGCATTATATTCAGGGGCTGAAAAACATGGAAGAGGCGATCGTTCCGGCCATCTATGACCCGTCAAAAATAGATATCCAGATCATGGTCGATTCCGAAACAGCGTTTGATTACACCCGCTGTATTGTCAAAAAGGAAGGAATTTTTGCTGGTATGAGCTCTGGTGCGGCTTTGTATGCAGCATTACAGGTAGCGGGAAAAAACAACGGCAGCTTTGTGATAATCTTCCCCGACCGCGGTGAAAAATATTTGAGCACAGGACTTTTTGCATCATGAAACACACACAAAGAACTCTTTCCTTTCATTTCGGTGTCCCCGGCTGTATTCTTGGTATACTCTGTATGGTGCTGGTCTCCTGCCCGTTTATCGACAGGGAATATGACCCGTTTTTTCTGGATGAAGACAGGCCGTATTTTGAGTATAACGCAGCATCAGATTATTATTACTGCCTGCCATGGAACTACAGCAGGGAATGGAATTCACGCAGAGAGTATCCCCTTGTCATATTTCTTCACGGGTCGGGCGGTGCTGGAAATATTTCATATTTGAATTATCTCGGCTACCAGGATCCCGACTCCACGTACATTAACCAGATCGCCTATAATTTCCAGACGACACACCCTTCATTTGTGCTTATTCCGCAGACTGCCGGTTCATGGAACAACCAGATACTGATGAGTGAAATTGAATCGTTCAAAGCCGCATACCGTATCAATGAGCAGCGGATTTATGTCATAGGATACTCAATGGGCGGCTCAGGCAGCTATTCTCTTGCCAACGCGTATTGCGATGACAACGGCAGTCTTTTTGCCGGCATTGTCCGGCTGGCAGGCCAAAGCCAGATATCTGTCAGGGACGCGATCGCTGAACATACCGCAGTATGGATGCATACCGGTCTCGAGGATGAGGCGATCAGGATTACCACCACAAGAGAAGCCTATGATTTTCTTAAAAATCATCCTGTAAACCTGCACGCAGAGGAATCGGTTGCGGTCTACGATGTGAATGGAAAATCTGTTGCAACAAAAACACTCACCCGCGGAAAAAATGAAGTGGCAAAGATATCCGAATATGCGGACACGGGCCATGGGATTGTCATGCTTCCCGCGCAGGACCCCGAAATCATGGAATGGCTTTTCGAACAACAAATTGTCTATTGATAATTTTATTTGACAATCACTCTCAGACATCGTACGATATTAACTGAAATGAAAAAACATATCATTACCGGTATAAAACAGGCAGACGGATCGATTATCCGCCTCCCGGAAACAGGAGACCAAAAATCATTCTCTATCGCACTTACTCCGGCACATTTGCGTCAGAGAAAAATAAAACTCGTCTTTCTATCCCTGTCCGGGCCTGGAAAAAACCATCATACCATCGACCGCGTTTCCATCCGGATAAATAAAAATACAATTCAGGATAACGGAACCGTCAAACTGCATTGCAGATATGTAAACAATACTATTTGTCTTTCTGTATACGATGCACAGGGCGAACAGCTGCCTGTAGCGATGTTTTCAAACAAGGGCATCTCGAGAGCAGGAATTGTATTCAAAATCGCTGCCGGGATTGTCTATGCTGCAGCGATTGCCGCGTTGATGATCTTTCTCGCCGAAAAAACCATCCCCGGTGTTGATGTATTGAAAACTCTGGGGTTCAGGCTTCCCTTTTAACGCACCCCTATTTTGTTTTCATGGACGTCACCCCTGACCAGTCCTTGGGCGGCGGATTCACCATATACTTTCGCGCAAAATAAATAAATATTTTTGACGGATAATCTTCAGAGCGTTTCATGGAAATTACTTTGGTGAACGCATCGATTGCCTCTTTCCATTTTCGCTCCAGATACAGCACGCGGCCATTCTCATACGCCTTCACCCAGTCAAACCGGTCCAGCTCCGCGACATCATCGCGGATGGCAAGCAGTTCATAGATTGATTCCGGTGTGGATTTTCCATATACGGCCACCCGGTCGAGCTTTCGGGCAATAATATGCTCTGCCGCCTCACGGTAGGTTGTCTCTCCCATCATGATACTTGTGCGGTATACCTTGTTCAGGCTCTCAAGACGGCTGGCAAGATTGACCGGATCACCCAGGACGGTATAGTTCAGCCGTTTTTCAGACCCGACATTCCCGACAAACACTTTCCCGGTGTTTAACCCGATGCGGGCGGCAAACTGCGGTTTGCCCTCGGTTTCCCACCGGGCATTCAATTTGCCCAATGCCTTCTGGTAGTTGATGGCCGCTGTACATGCAGATAATGCATGATTTGGATTTTCCCGCGGCGCACCCCAGAACGCCATTACGGCATCGCCGATATACTTGTCGATCGCTCCTTCTGTTTTCAGAATAACATCCGACATACTGCCAAGATATTCTGCAAGCTGGGGAATAAGCCTGTTTCCCTCTTTCTCGAATATTTTAGTAAACGAGACAAGATCACTGAAAAATATCGACAGTTCACGTTCTTCCCCGCCGAGTTCCGCTGCAATCCCGGCCGAGAACAGTTCCTGCACCAGTTCGGTCGGCAGGTATTTCTGGAACGATAACAACCCCTGTGTCATCTGGTTCATGCTGGCCGAAAGATCATCAATCTCTTTTATCCTTGAGGGAACCGGTACCATTTTATCCAGATGAAATGTTTCAACATGAACGAGCTGATCGGTAATGCGTAAAAGCGGCTTGACAATAATCATCCGTGCAACACGGATAATGATAAATGAAACAATAATGAACAATGCTCCGACAATCCCCATCAGATACAGCATGTTCCGGTCAATTTCTGCAAGATAATCCGAATCGGGGATTATAGTAGCCAGCACCCAGTCAAGCCTTCCGGCCGGCATAAACGTAATAAAATAATTCCGGCCATCCCGCTCATCATAAAACCTCAAGGGTAACGGCGCCTTAATGGTATTCAGGGCTATTTTGTTTTTGTTCATTGCGTTTTTAATAATTTTAAGGAAATTGTCATCCACATTGTCAATGGTGATGAGACGCAAATTTGTCAATTCACCCTTTTCATTTTTTTCCTGAATGGCGAACAGCTGTTCCGGTTTTTGACTTGCAATCAGTTCAGCTTTTGTATTAATGATAAAGGCACTCCCTGTCTTTCCAATCGTCTGATCTTGTAAATATAAAGAAATATCCTCCAGCTCGAATGCCACAGAAATCACCGCGTAGGTCCGCCCGTCCAATGAAAGGGATATTGCGGTGTTCAGTCCCGGTTTCTTGGTTGAATCGAACGGATACACATCAGTCCAGATATCGGTTACTTCCTGCAATGCGGGTTCAAACCACGGCCTGTCAGGAGCATAATATTTATAGGGGAATGTACTGGTCGATTCAAACACATACTCGTTTCCCTTTTTTACGAAGATGTCTTTGGTCCGCACACCTGTTTTTATGACCGGATCCCATGTATTATTTATAATATTGATCTGATCTTTGTCCGGTTCGCGCTGTACTCCGAAAAAGCGTCCATCCGGGTATCCCAGGCTGATCCAGGTAAACCACGAATTGGATTTCAGCAGACTGAAATAATACAGCTCCTTTTCTTTTTTGTTGTTTATATCAACTATTTTTTTTTCAAATGATTCTTTTATGACATGCTGCGTTATTATCGCACGGTCGAATATTCGGGAAATCTCACCATTAACACTTCGTGACACCTGTTCATTGATCGTAGTGACAAGAGCAAATATATTTTCCCTGAACATGATCTGGATCGGGATGAAAATAATCGCTCCGATTATCAGAATAGTGATAATCATGAACCAGACCAGACTGATTTGAATTCGGACCCGGAACCCCTTATTATCCGGTTTGCGGGATTCTTTTTTTCTGGATAATACAACTGTCTCTTCCATTGATTGTTCTGTTGTGTTCATTTTTGTCCCCGACGCAGTTTTCCTTCATAGTCATAGATAATTGATGCCCGCTCAAAAAAACTGAACGGTATTTTCAGACCGATTGCCTTCACCCGCCTGAAATTGATTGCAATGTCCGGAGGGCTGACAATTCCCACCGGCATTTCGCCTGGCTTTGCTTTACCGGAAAGTATCTGCCACGCGTAAAACGCGGCCAGCTGGGCATTGCTTTCAAAGCCGACGCCAATCGACATTGCCGCGCTGGCATCCCCTTCATCAACAACATCGGTTGCAAGGCTCAACACAGGAATCTTCCCCGCATTCTGTGCAATCGTCGCGATATCGGAAAACACTTCCGTACTCCCGGTAATCCAGAATATGCTTTTTTTCAGCTCTGGATCACGGCGTTTCAGCATAATATAGGCCTCGGACACTTTTTCCCGCAGTTCCTGTTTTGCCGTCGCCCGGTTTTCCACAACCAGCTCATGAACAGCAATACTTGTCCCTGCACATGCTTCAGCAAGCGGTTTTACCTGCGCATTATAGGCGCTCGTGTTCTGCCGTGCATATAATACCACAATATTGCGAAGATCCGGAACCAATGTCCGTAAATATTCCAGCTGAATGGTGGTCGGCATATCGAGCGAGGTATACGCAATATTTGTATTGCTCCCTGTCTCATAGTTTTGCATTTGGTCAAGCAGCACCGGATCTTTTGCACATATTGTCACGACCGGTATTTTCCCGGCCCCTCGGTAATTTTTATGGATGAAGCCTGCGCTGTCAGAGCCCATGGCAAAGATAAGGTCCATTTTTTCTTTTTCAGCCAGCCGCATTGCCTCCATCCCCTTTTCATCTTCCTTGCCGTAAAAGTATAATAAAAATGATGCATCCATCTTTTTCTGCTGAAAATACAGGAGTATCTGCTCAAGTTCGGTATCATATGCCGATGATTTTTTAGGGAAAAGAACAAATATTTTTTTCAGCGGCTGGGCACTCATGGTCTGTTTCGGCACAAGCAAGACCTGCATTCCGTCTGCCGATGCATTTTTTAAATTAAAAAACTGTTTTCCTGTTTCTTTCAAAGAGACCCAACTCTGCCAGGAATCTGCCTGAGCGAACGCCGAAAAGGGAAGAAGCAAACAGCACAACATTATCGCGATGATTGTTTTCATGTATCCCTCCTTTCCGGTTCATGCGGAAATACCGGTATTGTTTTTCCCCTGGGAATGAAAAACAATATTCCGCCCAGAAGAGCCGCAGCACCAACCCAGCTCAAAAAAAACGGATTCATCGCCAGGCCGTAGACCAGAGGCCCGATCACAAGCGGTCCGGCAACATGGCCAATTCGTTCAAGAAACCGGTACATCGAGGTGACCGAGCTCACCCCGCCGGTCCGCGCGACCCGTGTATTGGCGATGTGGGTCACCACCGGAGCATGAATGCAGCCGTGGCCAAGGCCCAGAACAACCATACCGCCGATAAACAGCATCGTGGTCAACAGCGGATTTCCGTTAAACAGGTCATGTCCTGCAAACCCCATCCCATATAATGCAAGCCCGCCGACCTGTGAACCAAAAAACAGAATGCCTCTGCTTTTCCCGTACCGGTCGATAATCGGTGAAATTATTTTTGTAGAAAAGAGCACAGCCGCCGAATAAAAAATTAATATCTGGCCGATGTCTTCTTTTATATACCCTTTATTATTCAGTAACAGAGGCAAGGCAAACCCATTGACGCCGGTCAGAACTGCTTTGGTCGCAAGCCCGATAAAAAATATGGTGCGGACAAATTCAAGATCACCGAACGATTTGAAAAAAGTCCTGAACATTCCACCGGTTTTCTTTTTTTTCGCCGCCTCCATCCGGGGCAGTTTTGAAACAAAAAATACAATGTACAGCATTACAAACACTGCGATCCCGGCTGCGAGCAAAAAGACCCCTTCATCATCGATCATTGTCACCAGAAGAGCACCCAATGCAGTACCGGAAATAATGCCGCCATTATATCCAAACACAATAATTCCCGACCCCTGTGTTTTTTTCCGCGCGGTGGCCGTACGCAGGATATATGATTGTATACTGATAAAAAGGATCCCCTGTCCAAGGCCTGCAAGGACCCTGGATGCGATGATGATGTAAAAATCCTTTACAAAAGCCAGAAGAGCATAACTTGCAACACAAAACAAAATTCCGATGATTAACAGCCATTTAATACTGCCCCGTTCGGCAAGTCTGCCGGTGGGCAGAAGACTGAATACAAACGCGGCAAAATAAATCGTAAACAGCCATGATGATGCCTCAACACCAAAGACCGACTGCCGGGCAATGTCCTGAAAAAACTGGGGAAGAAATGACATGAACAATCCTTCCATGAATACTGCCAGAAAATACAGGGGCCCAATGAGTTCTAATTTAAGATCCCCTGTTGCCTCTGCTGCAAGATCCTGTTCGCCAGTCTCGTTTTTCTTGCGTACCGCAAAAAGAATGTTGAGAAACAGGATTGAAAGAAAAATGCAGGAGACAAACAGCACAATAAAGTTTTTTCCGCTGCGGAATAATTGTTCATAGACCCTGTTCAGCGGCACACCGACAGAGATATTCATACTCAGGAATTTGTTGTCTGTTGGGGAAATGAGCGGTATTTCAAGGTTCATGATTTCCGGGGTAATGGGTATCTCTACTGCCGGGACCGAAGTTGATTTTACCGAAAGGAGCGTATCCGGGCCCGATTTTAATGCAATATAATCGATATCGGGATTGATCTTCGTGTACTCAGCAAAGAGTGTGTCGATCCCGGTAAAGTCATCAAGATCAAGGTTCAGCTCCAATGCGCTGTTGAGCCGTTGGGACAATGACCGGGCAAGGGCTTTTGTCTTGTCCTGCACCCCCTCGGTATACAGGCTCACCAGTGAAAAGATGATCACGCCAGCGAGAAGTAAAAATGAAAGAGCAAAGAGGATCTGGATTCCCGCCTTTGACCCCTTCCCTGTTTTTCGAAACAAAAATACAACAAGAAATCCAAACAATACAACAAGGCCAAGAGCCGCACCGCCAACCGGCAAAAACAGCCACAGGATCTTCTGATCGACATTTGTTTTATCAACTACCAGTTCAAGCGTCCCCACCCTGCCGCTCCGGCCGTTCAGGGCAAACCAGATGACATAATTGCTGCTGTTTTCAAATACTTCAGGAATATCCGAATCGGATGCGGATAAAGTCTGCAGAGTTGTTCTGGATTCCTTTACATCTTTTGCGACAGGCCGCACAGCGGTGGTTTCATCCGGAACGGGGAAAATTACTTCGCGTGATTCATCCAGGATCCGCATATTCAGTATCGCCGGTTCTGCTTCATAGATTGTTTTCGTGGAGTCCTCGAATCCCGCATAGTGCTTGAGGGGGAAACCCAACAGCAGATAGGTTTTCACCGGATTCCTGACAACCTCTCCAAATGAAGCGACTTTTGTAAGATATTGTTTCCGGTATACCCGGTTTGCATCTCCTATACCGGTGTACAGCAATAACCCGAAAGAGAATATGAGCACGAGCAGGAAGGGCACGACGCTCAGGATTCGGCCGAGAAAGGATTGATTTTTCGCTATCATCTGGATACTCCCGACAAGGAAACAAGGCTGGTGATATGCGTAATATTTTTTGACCGGTACGACAACAGGTAATCCAGCCGGTCGGCAAACAGGCTCATGATCAGGTCGTTGTAGGACATCTCCTTCTGTGCAAGCCCGATGCAGGTAAGGCTGGTTACCTCTCCCGCAGGTTTTTTGAGATCGGGTTTTGGATTTGTTTCCAGCACAAAAAGCTCACCCGCTTCGTCTGCCCGGATATCAATTCGAACCAGGGTCTCCAGGAAAAAACTCGTATAAATTGAATGAGCGAGTTTCGAAAGAGACTCGACAACTTTTTCTGAATTGCCGTCTCCAAGTACTGTGATGCGCTCATTGGTAATTGGTTTTTTATCCATGGAGGTAAACACCGGTTCATCCGCAGCAAGATTCCTCCGGACATGCGAAAAGGCAAAGGGGTGGTTCAACAGCTGGCAGTCGCCCTTTTTCGAGATTACCGGGCCGGTAATGGAAACACAGTATTCACTGCCGCCGACATATTTTTCGATGACAACCAGATTCTGGGTTGCCTCATATACTTCATTGACAGCATCGAATAAATCATTAACGGAAGGCACATAGGTCACATGAAGTGAGGCCCTCCCGCTTGTCGGTTTGACAATAAATGGGCCAGTATAGTCGCCAAACACAGCATGAATTTCGCTGGTATCCTTTGCAGCATTTGCTTCCAGTGCTGACCTTGACCAGACAAGAAACGGTGCTGTTTTGATGTTGAATTTCTGCAGCATTGTCTTGAAAATATGCTTGTTGTCCAGAATTGCCGCATTCATGGGATTATGGCCGATATAGGGAACCCCGGCCATTTCGAGCATTGCCGAAGCATGAGCAGTCGGAATATACCCCTGTACTCCGCCGGTGTTCAGCCATGCAAGGTGAATATCCATGACCTCAAGATTCGGCAGCAGGCTCATATCATCGGGCATGACAAAGACATTCTGAAATCCAAGTTCAGAAAGGGCATTCGCTATATCATAGGCCACGGACTCATAACTTTTCCATGAACGCGGATTGCTCGTCTGGTAGCGCACTGCCTTTTCTTTGGATTTGTCACCCCCAAAAATCACTGCAATCCGCAGGGATTTTTTCAAGTGCTCAAGCACAAGACACAGGTCCTCGATTGAATAATCAGCTCTTTTCCGCATGGCTCTCCCCGAAATATTACTCAAACTCTTCCCTAAGCTTAATTGGTAATGATCTGGATTGCAAACTGCTTTTTTTACTTTTTTCCCCTGCAACCGGCCTGCCAGAGGCTTGATATTCAGCTGTCTTACCATGCTGTCCTGTCCATAATTATATACTATCAGGTCAGTTTTAAAACATCAAAAAATGTATTGACTACAGATCAAATGCGATGTACATCAAAAGAAATCATTATGGAGGCATTGTGCATGAACAATATTTTTAAAAATACAGCCAGGAGAGCATGGGGCCTTGTCTTTTTGATTGTCAGTTTCAGTATTTCAGCCGAAGGTACCAAAACAGCGGATTACTCAAAAATCAAATTTGATCTCACTGTTGCAAAAGACGGAAGCGGGACACAGACAACTGTTCAGGCAGCGATAGACGCGGTCCCCGACAATTCCAAAACACCGGTATTCATCCTGGTTAAGAACGGCATCTACAGGGAAGTGGTTAACGTAAATTCGGCAAAACGGAATATCCGGCTGCTTGGCGAAAATGTTTCCAAAACAATCATCACCTTTGACAACTATCACGGGAAACTCCGCGCAGACGGTTCAAAACATGGCACCACGGGAAGTTCTACTGTGTTTATTTACGGAAATGGTTTTTATGCGGAAAACATTACATTTGAGAACTCAACGGATGAATCAACGATCACCGATGACAAGCAGGCAGTATCCATCCGGACAGAGGCCGAAGAATTGATCTTTAAAAACTGCCGGTTTATCGGGAATCAGGATACAGTTTTCACACGCGGCGGCCGTCAGTATTTTGAAAACTGTTATATTGAGGGAGATGTGGATTTCATCTTTGGAGACGGCCCCGCCTGGTTTGAACAATGTGAAATTAAATCGCTTGACCGTCCGGGAAGCACGAAAGGGTACCTTACCGCCGCGAGCACCCCGGAACGTCTGCCCTTCGGCCTGGTATTCAGCAAGTGCAAACTCACCGCTGCCGAGGGTGTCACAAAAAATACCGTTTTTCTGGGCCGTGCATGGCACCCCTCTTCCTATAATGAACCTGTCCGGGGGAGTACAGTATTCCTGTTCTGTGAAATGGGCGAGCATATAAAAACAGTGGGATGGACCTACATGGACGGTAAATACCCTGTAAAATCAGAACGACTTCGTGAATATAAAAGCACCGGCCCCGGCGGAACCGGGATACATTCAAACCGCATACAGCTCACCGACGATGAAGCCAAAGAATACACACTGA
This sequence comes from Spirochaetales bacterium, assembly GCA_016929065.1. Lineage (GTDB taxonomy): Bacteria > Spirochaetota > Spirochaetia > SZUA-6 > RPPD01 > RPPD01. The sequence goes on from JAFGJO010000054.1 coordinate 55,460, forward strand.
AAAATGTCCTTGGCGGGAAAGACAACTGGGATCCGAAAAAACCTGTTTACTGATTAAAAATAAAAATCTATGGCAGCAGGCTATAATCCGCTGCCTTTTTTTTTCTGCAATATCGCAGATATTTTTTCAGCGAGTTCGGTGAGCTTGAACGGCTTGTGCAGAAAATCGTCTGCCCCCTGACGAAGCAGTACTTCGGGTTCATTGTGCATACTGTATCCGCTGACGATCAAAACCCTGCATGCAGGATTTATTTTTTTAATCAAGGTAAACACGTCTGTCCCGCTCATGACCGGCATCATGAGATCCATAACCACCAATGATATTTCTTCCCATTGCTGTTTATAATAATCGACCGCTTCCCTGCTATTTTTAAAATACACAACGTCATACCCCATCCACATCAGCATTTTCGAGATTGTCCTGGCAACGATTGCTTCATCATCGACAAGAAGTATTTTCCCCTTTCCCATACCGGGGGGTGCAGGGTCCTCAATGGCATTTACAACAACAGATGTTGATATTTGGACCGGAAGGAAAACAAAAAAAGAAGTCCCCTGACCAACACGGCTGTCCAGGTCGATAATACCCTGATGGCTGTTCACTATGTTATAGGCGGCAGACAGCCCCAATCCTGTCCCCTTCCCGGTTTTTTTTGTGGTATAGAATGGCTCAAAAATATGTTTTCTGATTGCTTCTTCGATTCCGACACCTGAATCCTTTATTTCCACAACAATATACTCGCCTGCAGGAAGAACATGGGTCAGGGGAAATGTTTTTTCAAATGAAGTATTCCGGAGTGTCGTGGATATGGACAAAGAACCGCCTGTCGGCATCGCGTCGCAGGCATTGATTGCGATATTCAGCAATGCATTATATAGCTGCGAGGCATCTCCGCTGATCATGCTGTGATTTGCTGCCAGATTCCGTGACAGCAATATGCGTTTGTCTACACTGTGTTCAAGCAGAGAGAGGATCTCATCAATTATTTTATGAATGTCGACAAGGTCAGATTTGATTCTGTCTTTTCTGGCGAATGAAAGCAGATTTTTGGTGGTCTCCGCAGCATGCTTCGCACTTAAAAAGATGTTTTCGGCGTAATCTGACAGTTCTGTATTGTCCTTGAGACGGAAACGAAGAAGCTCGGAAAGCCCCATGATTCCAGTAAGCTGGTTGTTAAAGTCATGCGCAATCCCGCCGGCAAGCTGGCCGATTGCCTCCATTTTTTGTGTCTGCCGGAGCTGTTCTTCGAGATGAAACTGCTTTGTAATATCTTTCAGAACGCTCAGGACAGAGACAATGTTCCTGTCTTCATCATACTCGGGATATGTTCTGGCTTCTATAACCAGCAACCCGTTGGGAACCGGAACCTGAAACACATCGTGTGACGGCTTCCCGGTCGCAAATACCAGTTTGAGCACCCGGATACTTTCGGCTGCAACTTCTTCCGGCAAACCGACCTCCCGGTTTGTTTTGCCGATAAAAGTTTCCGGTTGCAGCCCTGCAATCTCCCGTACCTGATCACTGATAAACAGATATCGGGCATCTTTATCAAAACGGGCAATGATATCCGGAATATTCCGGGTGAGCGAGAGATATTGCTCCTTTAACTGCTGCAATTCAGCAATTCGCACCTGTTCAATTATATTCCGCTGTGCAGTGAAAAGAACTACATGAAGAGAAATCCCGATAAATATTGCAAAATAGGTATATATCTCGGGCTTGAGCTGCCCGTAAAAAAGGACAATAAATAAAATAAACTCAAAAAGCAAAACACCGTTTACCAAAAGACCCTGTTTCGTATTCATGAAATAATAGGCGGAAATAAGCGGAAAAAACAGCAGGAGCATCCCCTTGACGGCTAAAAAATCAATATTTCCCGGGATGGAAAAAATAAAAAGAGAGACCGACGTGATCAAAATCAGCAGACAGCCAGAGATCATGTACAATCCCCGCCTGTTGAGCAGGTAACAAAAAGCAATGCCTGCGACAGTTGCACAGATAGTGTAAAAATTATGGTTCGGCTGCACACCCAAAACGAAAGATGTTATCATGACCCCTAATCCCGCAAGAAACAGATGAATTTGAATGAACGACAGAATCCTCGACTTTTCAACGGTTTCGGTATCAGACACCCGTGCGAGCGGATCCAGGAACATTTTTTTGAAAGCGGTACGGCGGCGGGTAAAATCTCTGTTATTGCTCTTCATGATACACAACAAATACTAATGATGAAGAGATATGCTGTCAATTGAATTATGCTTCATTCAGCATCTTTTGGTGCATGGGCGCGTGTGTAGGCATACGCGGCTGAAGCAGCCCATTTTCGGGGCAATATTCTGCGTGCAAAAAAAGTCATGATTTTATTGACCGCACCGTCAGTCACAGAAAGCCGTTTCCCCAGGGTTCGCAGGGCTGAATTGACGACATCTTCCGGTCTGCGAAGCCCCTTCTCTACCTCATAGCCGGCGATCTGCTGAAACTCCGTGGCGGTTGCGCCGGGCAGCACAGCAAGAACATCGATATGGAACGGCTTTAGCTCAAACGCAAGGGCTTCGCTGAAAAACAAATCAAACACTTTTGTGGCTGCATAGACGCAATTCGCCGGTGTTGCCTGATTCGCGGCAATTGAACTCAGATTGATAATCCCGCCCTTTTTTCTTTTTATCATTTGGGGCACAATGAGGTGAGTAAGGGCAACAGGAACCTGGCAATTAAGAGTGATCATCGTTTCATCGATGGCTGGATCAGTTTCAGCAAACATCCTGTTCAATCCGAATCCTGCATTGTTGATCAGCAGCCCGACTTCCCTCTTTCCAATCTTTTTCAGCAATCCGCTGACTGCTTTCGCTGCAGTCAGATCGACCGGAACAACACACACTTCTATGCTATACTTCTTCTCCAGAAGCTTTTTCTGCTCCAGGAGCTCTTTTTTTCTCCGTGCAGCCAGTACCAGGTTCAGCCCTTCCTCTGCGAGACGTTCTGCGAATGCCTTGCCGATTCCCGCCGAAGCACCGGTAATCAGGGCCCACGGTCCGTATTTTTCCCTTATCTTTTTCATAATTCCTCCAGGTTGGCAAAGGTTACTGTTTTCGTTTCGCTTCTCTCCACGATACCAAAACTGCCCGTGTTGTCAATTGTATTAGTCAATAAAAAGACAAATTCCTTCAACAGCGCAGTCAGCTGCTGTTGGTAATTATCATTCACCGGATAATAGATACAAGCAGCAATACATTGTGTTGATTCCTGTATTTTTGCGGCCATACTGTCTTTGACCGGCGTGACGATCGGACAACTTTCTGTATCGCTCACCGCACAGCCGGTGACAAGGTCATGAAGGGAAAGTAATTGCCCTGCTGAATTGAACACATACTCTTCCCTCTCCTTCCCCAGCCGGAACACAAACTCTCCCGCTTTTGCCCGCTGCATATCCCATAATGAGACCGGTGCCATGGCAGACAAACTGATAAAATTATTCACATCAACCGGATAATTTATCCGCGGAAAATTTCCCTCTGCAGCAGTCCGTAACAGATACTCGCTTGACGGCTTCCCTCTTCCTGTCGGTTTATATATCCCGTTTCGAAGAAAGTCTCTGCACTGCAACCGTACAGCCTCTTCCCCTGCAGACAATGGTGCGGTCTTTCGCAGCTGCAGAAGCCGGGCCAGCCGTTCTTCGAACTGCGCCGAAGGCGCCCCGGCCGTGGAATACCGGACACAGCAGATGCCAAGGACAAGATCATTCCGGGGAATATCATGCGAAACAGTACAGGCTACCTCGTTTTCCATATTTTGAATTTGATCCTTTGGATATTCATGTTCAATAGACTGTACCCGAACAGACTCTGTTTTTCAAGGGAAAGGAAGCATCCTGTAAAAAAACAAATCATGTTTTTCCGGTTATATTAATTATTGACACTTGTAATTAATTAATGATCCATTATAATTTTTCCAAGAGGGTATGTATGAAAATCTTTTTTCCACGTGTACTGATCATTTTTATTATGTTTTTTTTACTGCCGTGCATGATATTTGCAGATAAAAATCTTGTCGGCGTATGGAAAAGTACTGATACTGAATGGGAAGAGTTCCTGTTTTTTGAAGCCGACGGCAGCGGGAAATGGCGAATGCCAATGGACCTTGACGGAACTTTTTTCAGCTGGCAGGCTTCTCCCCAAAAAATCCTCACACTCACCTGGGGTCCCGCTGAACAGGTGAAGTATGAGTATTTTTTCACCAGCACCGGTATACTCATTTTGTTTCTGGATGCAGCTGACGGCCCGGTGATCATGTCATTTTCAAAGCAGAAATAACCCCGTTATCCCTTGACCACACCCAGCGGGGACAGTTTTTCAACCGGGAAAATCAAATCACGTTCCTCATCAATAACCCTGTCGATATCCTTGTATGCCGGGGGTGCTTCTTCCAGGTCGTACAGCCCGTCTTTTGTTTCCCCGAACCGGGCTTTACGGCGGCGGAATCCGTCAAAGACAATACCGCGCATCACCTTTCTGCAGTCATCAACAGAGAGCGTTCGGCATGCTTCCATCCGCCCCATCCGGCGGCCCGCTCCATGAGAACACGACATAAATGATTCCGGATTCCCCAGCCCCTCCACAATATAGCTTGAGGTGCCCATGCTGCCGGGGATAATTCCCCGCTGCCCTTTCTGCGCACTGGTCGCACCCTTTCGGTGAACCCAGACTGTCCGGTTGAAGTGCTTTTCCTTTGCAGCAAAGTTATGATGAATATTTGTTTCATTCTGGAACTCTGCTTTCGGGATAATAGTCATCACTGCTTCCTTGAAAACCTGCATCATCCGTCTTCTGTTTTCGAATGCATAGCAAAGCGCAAACTCCATATCACGAATATAGGCCTGTCCGGTGCCGGATTCCGGTTCAAGAAATGCAAGATCTTTTGATGGCAGCGGGTCTTTTTTTCTCTCGTTTTCAGTTTGCGCTGTTTTATGATATGCGGCAGCGATCCGGTATCCAAGGTTCCTTGAGCCGGAGTGCAGCATCAGCCACAAATACCCGGCATCGCTTTTTTGCAGTTCGATAAAATGGTTTCCCCCACCCAGGGTGCCAAGATTCAACCGGGCGAGTTCCAGGCATTTTTCATCGAGCCAGACAGGAGTGTCCTTTGCTCCGGGATACAGTTTGTTTGTTTCCAGGTACTCATCGAATACATTCCACTTTATTGGCCGTTTATGGGAATGCCCCTCTCCTGCCGGGACCTTGTACCGGACGATGGAAAGAATGTCTTTTATCTGGTTTTCGGATATTTCGATTGCCGGGATATTTGTTTCTACGGCAACCATTCCGCAGCCGATATCAACCCCCACTGCATTGGGAATCACTGCATTTTCGCAGGCAAGTACGCCCCCAACAGGAATACCATACCCCTGATGACAGTCCGGCATGAGTGCAACATGATGAAAAACACGGCTGTGACGTGCGCAATCTGCAGCCTGTTTCAAGGCACCTGCTTCAACTGCCGCACACCATGATTTTACCGGCACCCGGCACCCCTCATCCTTTGTTTCCCATTCCATGGCCGCACGCTCCCCCGTTGCTTTATTGCTACAATTTTTTACAACATTTTACAACTAAAAAACAACCTCTTCTCTTTATAATAGTATATTTGGTATCAAGACGGCGACTGTTATCACCGGGAAAGGCTTGCAGTCAGTCCGCTGATTGGATATCATGGATTTGAATATTATGAAGCTGAGCATTATACAATTTATCCGGCGGCACACCCGATTATCACTCTTTTTTATTTTTCTCTGCGTAGTCTTTATACCGGGAGCAGTATTGGGCATACTCGCCTTCAGGGCGCTCGACCGTGAGGAGGCATTTCTCGAAAAATCCATGCAGGCTTCACTGCGTACTGAAGTTTCAAGCACGGCATCCCTGATCCAGAATGAAATGGATTTGATTACCGAAGACCTTGACCGGTCATTGGCGATTCCCGACAAATTTATCCCGTTTACCCGCCCCGAGAAACAGGCAATCGAAAATCCTCTTGTCGGGATTGTTTTCGCTGTTTCAAACAAAAAGGAAATTTTGTGGCCCAAAAACAGCAATACATTGAGTGAACAGGAAAAACTGTTTTTGTATTTCAATTCTGCTCTTTTCACCGATTCAATTACGATTCCAATTGTCAAAAATATTACCCGGGAATACCGCGAAGAAATCATACAGTCCCCGAAAAATGATCTCGACAACACAAACGATATCTCGCTTGCGAAAGAAGAAACAAAACCCATCACCAACGATATTGCTGCACCAGGGGATGACGATGTCAATACGGCTGCGGAAGAAAGCGATGCAAAATATTCCGCGAATGAACGACGCAGTGTTGCTGCGGCCGACGAGGGGCTCGTGCAAACCGAAAATGACTATTTCAGGGGAATGGATTCATCGGTTCAGCGTGCGGAACCCGCTTCCCCCTCCATATCGACATCCAAAACAAAAAAAGTTTTTTCACAGGAGAAGGAAGCAACCGAGGAAGTGATGAAAAATTTCGAGGAAAGTGCGCCCATCCGGGACAAGATTTATGAACAGGCGGAGAAGGCCGGAGCACAGGTACTCAAGCGCAATGTGGTTGTCGACGTATCGAAAAAGCCGGAAGAAAAAGAAGACCGCTCGGTCTTCATTCTTTCCCCGGGAACATTCAGTGATATCACCGCGAAAGAAAATCGGGGACTTTTTCCCAGAATTATCGGTGACAGATTCGAACTGTTGTTCTGGAAAAAAACAAAAGAAGGCCATTTTTTGGGATGTGTCATCGATGAGGAGCTGCTGCAAGACCGGATTACCGCCATTCTTCCGGAATTGTCCAACTCACGGCGGATTCTCACTGTTCTGGATGAAAATGCCGAGCCCATCGCACAACCGGAAGGCATTGATATCAACTGGCGCCAGCCTTTTGTTGCACAGGAAATTCATGAAGCACTACCCCGCTGGGAAGTTGCCGCGTACATGAGTGATCCGGAATATATTCACACCGAAGCGGTCTCAACAACCAACACACTTTGGGTCATCATATCCGCCCTGCTGTTTTTCCTTCTTGTCGGCGGGGTTATTATTATTTCGTTTTTAATGCAGGAAATCCGTCTGGCCGAACAAAAAACCAGTTTTGTTGCAAATGTTTCCCATGAACTAAAAACCCCGCTCACCTCTATCCGGCTCTTTGCCGAGATGCTGGTCAGCGGCGTCAAAACCGCCCGGAAGAAACAGGATGAGTATCTCAGGCTCATGCTGACTGAAACCGAACGTCTCTCACGCCTTATTGGTAACGTGCTGGATTTCCAGGCCATGGCCCAGCATAAAAAACGGTATAACAAGCGAACGTGTGATTTTGTCGCCTGCCTCAAACAGGCAGTTGACAGCGAAACACTGCGGCTGGAGAAGGAAGGTATCACCCTCCGGTTTACCACCCGACTGAAAAAACTCATGGGTGAATTCTGTCCGGAATCATTGATGCGGGTCATCATCAATCTTGTTTCCAATGCAGAAAAGTATGCTGAGAGCGGCAAAGAAGTAACCATCAGCCTTCAGAAGGTGGAATCCAAAGCAATAATTCAGGTCATGGACCGGGGACCCGGTATCCCCGCATGGGCGGCAAAAAAAATATTCAAGGCCTTCTACCGGATTGATGATTCATCCGAGGCAAAATCCCAGGGCAGCGGGCTCGGGCTTGCAATTGTCAACAGAATCATCCGTGATCATAATGGGACAATCACGGTTCAAAACCGTGAAGGCGGCGGCAGCTGTTTTACCATCAGCCTTCCGCTTTCCGGATCATAACACAGGAGAGAGCCATGGGAAAAGTAACAATTCTGGTTGTTGAGGATGATGCAAGTATTGTCAGGGGCCTCACTGATTTACTGTCAAGCGAAGGCTATAGCGTACATGCAGCCCGAAACGGGAGGGAAGCGCTCGAACGGTACAGAGAGCTTTCGCCGACACTTATTCTCCTTGATCTGATGATGCCCGAAAAAAGCGGATATGAAGTCTGCCGCACTATCCGGAAAAGTGATGAAGATACTCCGATCATCATGCTCACTGCGAAAGGTGAAGAAACAGACAAGGTTGTCGGACTCGAACTGGGTGCCGATGATTATATTGTAAAGCCGTTCGGGATTCAGGAACTTCTTGCGCGCGTCCGGGCTCATTTGCGGCGGGCACAAACCAACGGAGCCAAAAAAACAAAGAAAAAACAAAATGACATCCCCTTTTCATTTGGAGATGTGCATATTGACCCGAAAACATTTATTGCACAGAAGGGAAAGAAAGAGTTTAAATTAAGCGCGCGGGAAGTGTTTCTGCTTCAGTATTTTTATATGCATGAAGGAGAGGTCCTTGACCGGAATGAACTGCTTGATGAAGTGTGGGGAATTCAGTATGCGGGGACCACACGAACACTGGACCAGCATATCGCAAAACTGCGACAGAAGATTGAGGATGATCCTGCGGCACCAAAGCATATTTTGACAGTGCATACGATTGGATACAAGTTCGAGAAATGAAAAACGTAAAGATATTTCACACAGAGACACAGAGCTCGCAGAGGTGATGGAAGAGTATTTTTATTTTTTCAAAGCAGGCAATCCCTATTCAGTATCTATAGCAACTGGATGGAGATACTATTACATCGGAATATAGATATTAACAAAATCTCTTAATTTTCTCTGTGAGACCACTATAAAAAAAGCCGCCATTCTCATGGCGGCTTTCATATAAAATATTCACACGTTAGTGTACAATACCCAGAATGAATTCTTTATCTTCCCGCCATACACGGAAACTGACTTCGTCCTGGCTCCTGTCATTGAGTGCTTTGTAGAAATCAAGCACATTCCCGACAACCTTGTTGTTTACCTTCATGATGATATCACCGGCTTTCAATCCGGCACTCTCGGCGCTGGTTCCCGCAGTAACACCGCTGACAAACATTCCCGCAATTGTGTGCGGCGCTTTCAGCCGTTTTCTGATGTCATCGGTCAGCCGTGCTGCAGTGAATCCAGGCCAGACATTTTTGTTGGAACGAACCTTTTCTTCACTCTCCCGGGCGACCAGCGTCACCCTTCTGGTGATTTCCTTCTTTTCCCGTATGAGCACAAACTCCACTGCCCTGTTCGGCGGCAGATTCCCGACTATCTGCGTCAGGTGCGTTGCATTTTTAACTGCTTTGCCGTCTACCTTGACAATATAATCACCGGGCAGAATTCCGTCCTTCTCTGCGGGTGAGCCCTTGAACAATGAAATAACAAGTGCTCCTGGTTTGTCCTTTATACCCAGGTCATCTGCTGCTCCGGGATAGGCTTCGGCAGAGGGGTCATCGATTCCCACGCCAAGCCATCCGTATTCCACACTTCCCTTGGTCAGAAAGTCATTCATCACTTTCTTGACATTATTAATGGGAATGGCAAACCCCACACCTGCACTTGCGCCGCTCTGGGAGGCAATCCATGTATTGATGCCAATCACCTCGCCGCGCACATTCAGTAATGCGCCGCCGGAATTACCGGGATTTATGTCGGCATCAGTCTGGATGTACTGGTTGAAATTGGCTATACCTGATCCGGGCAATGCCGACCGGCCGACCGCACTGATCACACCCACTGTCAAAGTTGATTCAAAACCAAAGGGATTGCCGATGGCAATAGCCCAGTCTCCCACTTCCGTGTTGTCAGAATCCCCGAGTTTGGCAAGCGGTACATCCTGACTGGTCTCGAATGAAATAAGTGCAAGGTCTGTACGTTCATCCTTTGCAACAATCTTGCCGGGATAATTTCTTCCATCGTTTAACAACACTGATATTTCGCTTGCCTTGCCAACCACATGATTGTTGGTAATAACAAATACCTTGTTACCGTCACGTTTCACGATAACACCAGATCCCAGTCCGGGACGTCTGTATTCAAAATCTTCATCCTGGTCGTTCCGCTCGCCCGGGGGTGAAAAAAAGTATTCCCAGGGAGTTGCGCCCTGTGAATTACCTTTGACCACTTCCACAACATTCAATTCAACTACAACCGGCAGGGCGACATTCGCCACATTCCGAAATGAATACTGAATGTTTTCAAGTGCCTGATAACCCTTCTCCAGAGTATCACTGTCCTGTGCAAACGCGTTTGGAAACCGGTTATTGCCCGACACGCCCCAGATAAGGAGCGTGGAAACAGTGAATCCAAGAATCACCGAAACCAGGGCAATATTGAAAATCAGGAATTTTTGTGAAGTAAAAATACTTTTCTTTTTTTCCATACCTCTTCCTCCTGTAATCGTTTTTTTATCGATTGAAAAACCATGATTATTGTGTCCATGGCTCAATTCAAAAAAACCAGACAATGCATCCCTCAATGATGGAGTCATTGCTGTGTTGTAATAAAAAGAAAAACCACTATGCCCGCAAAAAGTAACATTTGATTTCACAAATATACAAAAAACAAGATTTATCGGTCTTTGTTTTCCAGGGGCCATGTATACCTGATTATCAATATACCTATCCTTTGAAAGGTTTTCCACTATTTGATATATTTATTTTTTTCATAATGACTTTATCAGGTTTTATGTTTAAGCGGGAAGCGAACCGTAAAGACAGCCCCCTTGTCCTGTTTATTTGAAACACTGATCGTCCCGTCGTACCCTTGGACAATGACCTTGACAATGGAAAGGCCCAGCCCGGTATGCAGTGAACTGCCTGTATCCTGCTTTCTGTAGGTAAAAAACCGCTCAAATATCCGGTCGATATGTTCTTCGGGAATTCCCGGCCCGTCATCACTACAAGTGATCTCGATAAATTCATCCACCGCCGAGAGGGTGATAGCAACACAGCCGCCCTGCGGCGAAAAAGATACGGCATTATCCAGGATGTTTTCAAACACCTGTGCAAGACGTTCTTCGGTACCGTGCATATACAGATTTTTCTCCGGCAGTTCCAACGCAATCTGCTTGTTTTTTTCCCTGATTCTTGCCGCATCGGTAATATGCTGCAGAATAGAATTGACTTCCACATCGTGGACTTCCTCGGTTGCAATACTCACATCGATACGGGTGATTTCGCGTGCTCCGGAGAGAAGCCGTTCCATCCGGGCAACATCCTGATGGGCCATGAGCAGAAATTTTTTCCGTTCAGCTTTGTCATCCGCATCCATGGCAATTTCAGTTGCCGACCGTATCGAGGCGAGCGGATTTTTAAATTCATGCGACAAATCTGCGGCAAATGATTCAATAAACCGGATATGCGATTCCAGCCGTTCGGTGAGTGTTTCCAGTGCACGGGACAGATCGCCGATTTCATCGAGGCTCCTGGATGCCTTCAACGGCCGCATCAGCCGCCCGCGTTTGTCCATTACCGCCTCTGCTTCATTGCGCAGACGGGCAAGCGGGCGGGCAATGGTGTTTGAAAGGATAATGGTTATGCCAAAAGCGAAAACCAGACAAATCAAAAATATCTGGAGAACAACCACCCGGACTTCATAAAGATTCAGCAAAATCCGGTATGTTGATTGCGAAACCAGAACAGCACCGATGACACTACTGCTGTTCCGTATCGGAATGGCCGAATACATGATAATTGACTCCTGCCCTCCGATCGAATAGCGGGTTGTGGCACCGTATTTGCCTTCGAGCGCAGCAACAACTTCCGGTCCCAGCAAAGGTTTGTCTTTTGTATAATAATCAGCAGTCCCCAGATCCGGCTTTGGCATGCCCATAATTTCCCGAAAAAGCCGGATAAGCGAAATCACGAGTTCATAGGTAATTTCTGAAAAACCCGATTTTTCATCAGGGGGTGTTGGCAAATCCTCATCAGTGGATGATTTGCGTGTTGACAGGGGACTCCCGGGACCGGCATTTTCCTGTTCGGCCATCGATTCTTCCTCTTTTAACGGGTGCAATGCGCTGGAATCTGCAAGCAGCCTGCCTTCGCGGTCCACAACACGAATTCGTGAAAGCGTGCGCCCCTGTAGCCGGGTAATCAGTACAGTAATTTTTTCACCATGCAACGCGCCCTGCTGTGACACAGCAATTGACACCAGCCGCCCCTGCTGTACCATTGAATCTTCCTGGGATGACAAGAGCTGTTTTTCATAGGTATCAAGATACATGAACCCTGCAATGGGCATAATGACAAGAAAAAAATTGAATATGAGCAGACGAAACAGAATTCTTGAAACAAAAACCAGCAGTTTGTGCATTATTCACATATCCTGTAACGGTATCCCACTCCATAGACAGTTTCGATGCAGTCAAAAGCAGAATCAACCACAGTAAACTTTTTACGAAGCCGTTTTATGTGACTGTCAATCGTCCGGTCACTGACAAAGGTGTGATCGGGATAGGCTTCTTCCATCAGTTTTTCGCGTGTTTTGACGAATCCAGGCTGCCTGATCAATGATTGCAGCAGCATGAACTCGGTGATGGTCAGATCAAGTTTTCGGTTTTGCCACCGGGCGATAAAACGCTGAAGATCAAGCTCCAGGCCGTCCATGGTCATGATTTCTGCCGGTTCTGAAGTCGTCTGTGACAGGCTTGCCCTGCGGAACAGTACTTTCACCCGCATAATCAGTTCGCGGATAGAAAACGGCTTGCACAGATAATCATCTGCACCTATCTGCAGTCCAAGAACGCGGTCAAACTCTTCGTCTTTTGACGTAAGAAAAATAACCGGCATTGCCTCGTTCATACTGCGAATTTTCCGGCACAGTTCAAGGCCGTCCATCATGGGCATGATAATATCGAGGATGACACAATCGGGAAGTTTCAGCTGAAATGCTTCCCACGCTTCCTGACCGTTTGAATAGGTGATTGCCCGGAACCCCTCCTTGTTCAATGCATAGGAGACGGTTTCCTGAATGTTTTTTTCATCATCGACAACCGCAACTGTAAAAATGCCATGCTGATTCATGGGAGCCACTGTACCATAGAAATACCGGAATTCCAAGCACCCAATACAGTATTTTCCGGGATGAGACAGAAACAACAAAAGCAAAAAGCCTTATTTTTGCCACAATCATGCAATACAGAAAACACATTTTTTTTCGATAGTTACTGCTTGCGTGCGATGAAAAAGGAGAGCAACATGAGTAAATTAAAACGCCGTGCAGTCAAAATACTGGCAGTCACCGGATTCCTTCTGACATTGCTTTTTCCATTTTTCCTTCCGGACAGCCCTCAGGCAGCGACAGAGCCGTCAACGGATGATACCGCGGTGATCATCGCTCAAAGCGCAGCTGATTCCATAAAAACCGGCCAGGCAGCAGCACCCGTTCAATCACGCCCCGCAGCCGATACTGCAGAAACAGACGGTGTATTCCCTGTTGAAAAACTGCTTATTTTCAGCGGACTGCTGATTATTGTTGTGGTTGCATTTTTAAAATGGGGCATGGGAACTGCAGAAAAAACAACAGCACCGGAAAATAAAAAATAATCCTTATTCCTGTTTAAAAAAAAGGCTGTTTCAAAAAGAATTATTACTTTTTAAAACAGCCCCTTTTTTATTTAACGTAATTATTTATCATCTCCTGCGATAAGCAGTATTTTCGGATCAAGAACCAGATGCAGATCCTCTGCCAGTTTATGATCATGGTCTTTTTTAAGCTCAAGGCGAATCTCACCCTTGTCCGGTTTCAAAAAAATCAGTATGGCAATCTCGCCAAGAAAAGGCACAAGAACTTCAGGCACGCCATCAGCATTAAAGACAAGGTCATGGTCTTTCAACGAAGAGGAAAACCACAGTTCAATGCCCAGCTTTGCAGCGAATCCGCGGAACACCGCGAGATCTTCTGGTTTCCCGTATTTGAAATCAAACCCATCCACGATGATACAGTCAGCTGCAAATTCCGCCTGCTCGATCATGGAGTGCAGGCTTTTGACAACCTGTTCAATCGAAACACCCTTTTGGTTGAAATTCATGATCACCCGGTTGCGAATTACCTCATCATGGATTTCCATGGTATTCTCAAGGTTCAGCCTGATTGCCAATTCCTGAAAAATGTCTTCATACCATGCAATAATATGGTCTGTTTTTCCGGCAAAAGACACATGAATAATGTGTTTTCCCTGGAAAAGTTTATCGGTTGCGATATGGACAAGGCATGCCGTTTTCCCAACACCTTCCCGTGCAGTAAAAACCCCGATATTGCCTGCTCCAACACCGCCATGGGTGGATTTTTCCAGAATCCGCAATGGACTCTTTTTAATCAGTTCATTCTTTACCATTCCGGTGCTCCTCTATTTATCGCTTTTCTTTGATTGTTCATATTTTTTGATGAGCTCTTCCTGAATACTCATCGGCACACGGCCATACTTGTGAAATTCCATGGTGTATTCGGCCTTTCCCTGCGAGATGGACCGCAATATCGTTGAATACCCGAACATTTCACTTAAGGGGACATCGGCTTCAACTTTTGAAAAGCTGACATCTTCGGTCGTACTCACGATGATACCGCGCCGCTGGTTGATGCTGGAGAATACATTTCCCTGAAACTCATTGGGACACTCAACCACAACCTTCATAATCGGCTCAAGCACTTCCGGTTTTGCTTTTCTATAGGCCTCCTTGAATGCACCAACAGCCGCGGACTGGAACGCGATATCGGATGAATCGACAGCGTGTGAATTCCCGTCAATGATGGTCACTGAAGTATTGACGACAGGAAACCCTATCAGCTGGCCTTTCGCCAGGCACTTTTTAAACCCTTTATCACAGGAGGGGATATATTCTCTGGGAATTGATCCGCCTTTTATTTCATCATGAAATGTATAATCTTCTTCTGTATTTGGTTCGATAAAACCGGCAACACGTCCGTATTGTCCTGAACCGCCAGTCTGTTTTTTGTGTGTATAATCAAAATCCGCACGCTGGGTGATTGCCTCGCGATAGGCTACTTGCGGTGCACCTGTATCTATTTCGACGCTGTATTCGCGGCGCATGCGTTCAATATAAATATCCAGATGCAGTTCACCCATTCCACGGATGATGGTTTCGTTTGATTCGGGGTCAACATAGGTCTGGAATGTCGGATCTTCTTTTGAAAAACGGTTGAGCGCTTTCCCCATGTTGTCTTCGGATTTTTTGTCTTTCGGCTTGATTGCCAGGGAAATAACCGGTTCCGGAACAAACATCGAGCTCATTGCATAATTCAGGCCACCGCCGGTAAAAGTATCACCGGAGTGACAGTCCACACCAAACAAGGCGACAATATCGCCTGATTCTGCAGAAGTAATATCTTCCATGTTATCGGCATGCATACGGACAAGACGGCCGACTCGAATTCTGCGCTTGTTGCGTGTATTGGTAATTTCTGTACCCTTTTCGATTTTCCCCTGATAAATTCTGATATAGGTGAGCTGTCCATACTGGCCATCTTCGAGTTTGAACGCGAGTACAATTGGCGGAAGTGTATTGTCCGCTTTCACTTCGATGGGTTCCTCATTATGATCAAGGTCAAGCGCAATATTTTTTACTTCATGGGGAGCAGGCAGGTAATGCAGCACTGAGTCAATAAGCGGCTGGACACCAATATTTTTATAGGCAGAACCCATGAACACCGGAACCAGCTGAAGTGCAAGCGTTCCCTTCCGGACTGCATCCATAATCTGTTTTTCGGTAACTGTTCCTTCAAGGTAGCTTTCTGCCAGTTCATCACTGAACATTGACGCCGCATCGAGAAGTTCCTCGCGCCGTTTGTGCGCCTCATCGGCAAGGTTTGCGGGAATATCTTTGATTTTCATTTCACCGGCATTCGCGCTGTCAAAATAGATGGCCTTCATTGCAACGAGGTCAACCACGCCTTCCATTTTATCTTCCAGACCAATGGGGATCTGCATGAGAATGGAATTGAGGCCCAGTTTTTCCCGCAGCTGCCGGGAAACCTTGTATGGATCGGAACCGACACGGTCGCATTTGTTGACAAACGCAAGCCGGGGGACATTGTAGCGTTTCAGCTGCCGGTCAACAGTAATCGACTGCGACTGCACTCCGCCGACTGCACAGAGCACCAGGATTGCACCATCAAGCACACGGAGCGCACGCTCCACTTCAATGGTAAAGTCCACGTGGCCGGGAGTATCGATAATATTAATAGACGTATCTTTCCAGGTGACATTTGTGGATGCAGACGCGATGGTAATACCGCGTTCCCGTTCCAGGTCCATAGAATCCATTGTGGCACCCACTCCGTCTTTTCCCTTAACTTCGTGGATTGCATGGATTTTCTGACAATAAAACAAAATGCGCTCGGTAAGCGTCGTTTTGCCGGAATCGATATGCGCGCTGATTCCAATATTGCGCATCTTGGAGATGTTGACACTCATGCGTTTTCTTTTTCCCTTTTCGTAAAAAATATGCGGCTTACAATCAGAAAGGCCATTGCCCTTCGTATAGTAATCGCCCGAAATTGCCGCTAAAACCAAAAAGCAGCTTTTTTTTGAAGACAAACACAGCTGTTTCCTGTATAAAACAATTGCTGCAGTTGATATTTGTACATTCTGTTTGCGAAGCCATAATATAATGAAATAAATTCCGAACGTCAAGCGTGAAATAATGTGGCTTTTTCCAGATTCTCCTTTACCCGGTACTTCACGATGTCTGTTATCAACGCCTCCGGGAGCGGCTCATCTAACGGAAACTGTATTGCTCCTTTTGAATATTTGTATTTCTGTAATTTTTCCTCAAATGCCGTAATCCCGCTCGGAGAAGGATAAAAACCGATGTGGCCGTCATATCCCGCGAAATGCACAAGATTTCCATACAAATAATAGGTGGGCATTTTATAGGAGATTTTCTCTTCCGCATCCGGCGCTGCTGCCCGGATGATCTTGCGGATTGCGGCAAGCTGCTCTTTTATTGTATCAGTAAAACCGGCTATGTAATTATCAATCAGTTTTCCATCAGAATTTTCTCTCATACCACCTCCCTGAAACACAGGATAGAAGGTACTGTGCAGGCCTTGTATGAACCGGCTGTTCCCGCCACACAATTGGAAAAGAAGGCTCGCCAGTGCCGGCTGCCTCCTTTTCCAACATTTCCCTGTTCCTCTTTTATAGTGCTACTGTAAATCCCGTACCCGCAAATCCACATCCATACTGTCAAGCAGAGTTTCAAGCTCTTTCACATTTGTATCGCCATAGTGATACGGATAGACGATTTTTGGCTTAACCATCTTCACCGCATTCGCCACCTGAGCCGGGGTCATGGTGTACGGCTGGTTCATGGGCAGAAAGGCGATATCAATATTCTCCAGATTTGCCATTTCCGGCATATCCTCAATGGTTTTATCCTCACCCGATCCCAGTGCAAATCCCTGTGCTGCCGTCAGGCATAATCCCGCGCAGAAACATCCAATTAATAATATTTTTCGCATGGCACGCCTCCATTTTATATCTGCAGTAATGTAATTAAATATACTGAGTTTGACCGCAAAGCGTCCATGAAGAGTAACGATTTTTAAAAATTCAAAGGGTAATAATTTGGTACAAGGTGCAGAGAAATGAGTGATCCTTTCCCTGAAGTTTCACATCATGCTTACTATAATAATGTTGCCGCCAGTTCAGCCAGGTCACTCCGTTCTGATTTCTTCAGCGAGATATGCCCGTACACTTCCTGCCCCTTGAATGATTCTACCAGAAATGAGAGGCCGTTTGAGTTTGAATCCAGATACGGGCTGTCAATCTGATACGGATCACCGGTCAGGACAACCTTTGTCCCCTGTCCTGCACGGCTGACAATTGTTTTGATTTCATGCGGCGAAAGGTTCTGCGCTTCATCGATGATGATAAACTGCGCAGGAAGAGATCTTCCCCGTATGTGCGACACAGCTTCAAGCTCGATGAAATTACTTTGAAACAGATGGTCAATTGTCTTCAGATTCGTTTTTTTATAAACACTTAAAATGTATTCCAGGTTGTCAAATAACGGCTGCATCCAATGGGTGAGCTTTTCTGATTTTGCACCAGGCAGATATCCAATATCCTTCCCCACAGGAATCACCGGCCGTGATACCAGCATTCTTGAATATTTCTTTTCTTCAATCACCTTGCAGAGCCCGGCGGCGATTGCAAGAAGTGTTTTGCCCGTGCCGGCCTTCCCTACCAGTGTGACCAGCGAAATTGAATCATCAAGAAGTGCATGAAGCGCCATGCGCTGCCGCTCATTCAGCGGATGTATGCCGCAGACTGAATCTTCCGACTCCCTGATGTATTCGATTATCTTTTTGGTTTTATTATAACGTGCAATATCCGCACTTTCTTCCCTGTGAAAACAAATATATTCATTGGGAAGCAGAGAATCATTCCACTCAAGAAATCCCTGCGTTTTCAGCTGCACAAGGTTTTCCGCAGAAATATCGCCCTCCCGCACCCCCGGGTACAGGCTTGTAATATCGACCTTTTGCTTTTCGTAATCCACGGCTTTTATGCCCAAAGCAGTCGCCTTTACCCGTGCGTTGATATCCTTTGAAACAAAAAATACCCTCTGGCCGTCTTTTTGCAGTGAATATGCAGTCGCGAGAATACGGTTGTCAGGGTTTGCCAGATCCAGTTCCAGTTTGAACGGACCTTCTTTCCCCGCCGAGAGCACCACCCGAAGCAGGGAACCATTATCCATTTTTACCCCCTGCTGGAGATTGCCATGTTTGGCAAGTTCGGCAATCAGCCTGATCGCCTGCCGGGCATTTCTTCCCCGCTCATCATGATATGATTTCAGTTTGTCGAGTTCTTCAAGTACCATCAGCGGAATAATCACCTCATTGTCGCGGAATGAGTCAATGCAGTCCGGTTTATGAATGAATACATTCGTATCGATGACAAATGATTTGATGGTGTCTTTGTGTTCTGTTTTCACGTATTATTCCTGTTACTGTAATTTTTTTCCGGCAGTTTGCCTGTTTTTCGTTTTGTGTTTTTATTGATGATCAATAAAAAACTTTCTGTATCAGACATATCAAGTGCATGCTGCATATACCCCAATTGTAGCCTGAACCATCGGGAATTTCAAGAAAATCACCCTGTTGGAAGAAACGGGAAAACTTTCCATTTTATGTACCTGCTTTTCCAAGTGAGGACAAAAAATCTACCAGTTCTTTTGCATTTCGGCAATGAACATCAGCAATTGAATCTTTTGGTTTTCGGCCGCACAGATGTGCAGTTCTCATCCCGGCCCGTGCAGCACCAAGGACATCATAGTGGTAATTGTTCCCGATATACAATATTTCAGAGGGGGGAAGCCCAATGCGCCTGATCAGTTCCTGAAATGGTTCCCTGTTCGGTTTCAGATACCCGGTTTCCTCTGAAGAAAAGGCGTGGTCCCAGATGCCGTCAAGCCCAAGGTATTCAAGTTTCGCTTCCACAGGCAGATCCGACATAAGTGCCAGAATATACCCGTTTTTCTTCACTTCCCTGAGTATTTCCCGAAGGCCGTGAAAGGGGCGTATTTTCCGAATCGATGCGACCCATCGCTTGTAGACTATTTTGTCTATAATTGCACGGGCGCGGTCAACCGGGATGTTTCTGCGCTTCGCGAAAAGCCGGGCCTGCGCGTCCTTGTAATTGTCAATGGGCCTGAGATGGCGAATTTCTTTCCTCACTTCTGAAAAATGATAAAGAAATAAAGGGTGACGGATTATTGTTCCAAGCGACGGGAAAATAAGCCGGTATTCCGGATACAGGGTCCCGTCCAGGTCAAAAGCCAATGCCCGTAATTTCATATGTGCGCTGATCTGCTGCAATCCTTTCGTGGTGTCATTCTTCCAAAAGATAGTATAGTCGACCGTTTAAATCAAGCATACTGGACTGATTTTTAAGGAATATTTTTTTGTAAACAAAATTGAAACTATCGGCAGGACTATTTTGGCAGAACAAGACGAAATTCCATCGAAGTATCAACACTCACAAAATGTATGTATTCATCCCTGTACATTTCAATGATTGATTCAATGGAAGTCGCTTGATGCTGATCAAACACCCCGATATGGAATTGCCCCTCCGTATCAAAAAAGGGAAAAAACATGGCAACATGATAATATTGAGCATAGAGTGGATTTGCAGGATAGTACCCATTGATCGTTCCAAGGTACGCTTTGCCGGGATATTTTAATGCGAGAATATACAGAAGCATTCGAATATCATTGACCGCAAATCCCTTGTCTTCAAGATACTCATACCGGCCAATGGCCCGCACATCCATCGCCTCATAATCAAGCGATGACAAATCCCAGCGGGCCTTTTCCAGTGTGACCGCCAGATTTCGCGTCCAGTCGAGCCCAAAATATGTGTCTTTTGTCTGCTCGAACCGCTTTGTCCAGCGGGTACCCCTTTTTTCGGGATGACCTGTTTTTAATTCAGGAATGGACGTATATGTGCCGGTCAAAGGATAGTAAAATCCGTCAACAAGCCATTTTGCAAAACCGGAACAGTTCAATCCGCCTGGTGTGCTTTGCAGATTGCCGTTTTCTATAAAAACAAATCTTCCGTTTTCATCAATCGCGCCGTCTTCTTTTTCAGGGACACCAGCTCTCATCGATTCAATCTGATGGATGATTTTTTCAACAGTTCTATCCTGAGGCCTGCGGCCTTTGGAAAAAACAAGATCCCAATCCACGACGTTTTTTGAAACATCGACAACAAGCGAAAACGGCATGGTGACCAGAGTTTCGACGGGATGAGGGAGGAGTATCCCTTTCAGAAAAACGGTTCCAAACAGATACACATCCATTTTCGATGAATTCCCCCCCGATGGGGTGATGGAAAGATAGCTTGTTGGTTGTTCCGGTGTCACAACTTCGGGCCGCAGAACAACGAGAATATTGTCAAACTTGCCTGTCTGCCTGTCGCGCCGTATTATGTAGGTACCGCCCTGATTGGGCAAATACCCCTGTTCAGTTTCATTGATAAATACAAAAAATATTTTTCTTTCACTGATGATTGCCTTGAACTGAACACGCCGATCGCTCTCCCTGTAGGAAAACACAGCTTCCTGCTGGATGATCTCGGAGACCGGTTCAACAAGGGTGTTACTGAGCCCTTCCCGTACAATATAATTTTCCTGAATGCCGTATTTTTCAAGAAGTATTTTTCCGCTGTCCATAGCTGCACACGGTGCACCTGTCAGGACAATAAAAAAAATAATAATGCTGCATTTTATATTGATGATAGACATTACCTGCAACTCCACACTCTTTACTCCTGCCTCGCAGCTTACTCCTGCTTTCTTTTATTATCGGTTATTTTTGTACGAAGTTTCAATATATCTCCGCGCAGTTCATGGATGACCGATTTTAAATCGGCATTTGGTGCAGAAAGTTCCTCCCATATTTTCTGTTTTGCACCCTCCATGGTGAACCGGCGGGTGTACAAGAGGTATTTGAGACGAAACAGCAGATGCACATCGCGTTCCGAGTACACCCGGCGCCCTGTTGCGCTTTTGGCTGGTTTTAAAAACGAAAATTCTTTTTCCCAATAACGCAGCACATGTGGTTTAAGCTGAAGGATATCACTGACTTCGCCGATTGTATATTTCTTCACTGCTTTGTCTTCCTTCCCGTCAACATGGCCGTATTATTGTTTATTCGACGGCCTTACTTCAATGTGGATGGGGACATGATGAAAATTAAAATCCTCACGCAGTCTGTTCACAAGATACTGAAGATATGACTGGGGAAATCCTTTTGTTGAATTGACAAAAACAACAAATTGAACTGGATGGATTCCGACCTGCGTCATATACTTTATTTTCACTTTTGATTTCTCGGGAATATGATAACGGCTCATCCATGTACTCAATGCCCGGTTTAATTCACTCGTTTCAACCCGTTTATGAAGTTCCTTGAAAAGCCTGTATGCTGTAGTAAAGATTTTTTCAATTCCATCGCCGTTTTTGGCAGAAATGGGAAAAAGGGGAATTGTTGCCGCATACGGAAACAGAAACTCGATCCTGTCCTGCATTGCGCGAAACTGGTTGGGCAGCTGCCGGGTCAGATCCCATTTGTTCAGGCATATGATCAGCCCCCGTCCCTTTTTATCCACTTGATGGGCAATTTTTTTATCCTGCTCTGTGAATCCTTCGAGCGCATCAATCAGCAACACGACAATGTCGCTTTCGTCGATTGATTTTATCGCCCGGTTTACAGAATAATACTCGATGGATTCCGTGACCTTCTTTTTCCGCCGGATCCCCGCGGTATCAAGAATTGTGTATCGGGTGTTTTTATAGACAATATTTCCCTCGATAACATCCCGTGTTGTACCCGGCACATCCGATACGATGGACCTGTTTTCCTCAAGCAATGTATTCAGCAGGGTAGACTTTCCTGTGTTCGGTTTTCCAAGAAAAGCGATGCGGATGCTCTCGGCATGGCTGCCCTCTTCATCATGTGTCTGCTCGCGGTTGCCGATCCTCGTGATAATCGCATTTTCCAGCAGATCAATATTTTTTCCGTGCTCAGCGGAGATTGCAATAACTTCCGGGAACCCAAGACTGTACATTTCAAAAACAAGTGCTTCACGTTTCTCGTTATCAACCTTGTTCACAACGAGGATTATTTTCTTCTGGTATTTTCGTGCCCGCTCGATAAATGCTTCGTCCTCACCGGTTTGCTGTACCGCATCCAGCAGCAGCAAGGCAACATCAGCAGAGTCAAGTGCTTCCAGGCTTTTTTCCGAAATCACACGGGGAAGTTCTTCCTTGTCAAGCGTAAGCCCGCCGGTGTCCACGAGAACAATCGGTCTCCCCATAATGGTGCATTCAGCCTCAACCGGATCCCGGGTGACACCGGGAGTGGGATCGGTAATTGCGCGCCGTTTTTTCGTGAGACGATTAAAAAGTGTCGATTTTCCAACATTCGGGCGGCCAAGAATGACGACTCTTGGAAGTTTGGTCTTAATTGAAGACCTTAGCAAGGTGAGCCTCCATCCAGTTTTCCACATATTCGGTGATTTCAGCGGCGAAGCTCATGGACAATATTTTTTCCACCAGCTGCTTTGCCTCGCCAGAGTCAACCGAACGTATTATATTTTTTATTTCAGGGATAGAGAATGAACTCATACTGAAGTGGTCCAGCCCGAGTCCGAGCAGAACCACGGTCGCAGCCGGATCACCGGCCATCTCGCCGCACATGCTCACAGTGATTCCCGCCTGATGTGCATTATCGATTATTGTTTTCAGCAGACGAAGCACACCGGGATGAAACGGCTCATACAGGTAAGCTATCTTTTCATTACTGCGGTCGACCGCAATGGTGTACTGGATCAGGTCATTTGTCCCGATTGAAAAGAAATCAACCTTTTTTGCGAGAATATCAGAGGTCAGGGCAGCCGAGGGTACCTCGATCATGGCGCCGACAGAAATCTTCTCGTCGAACTGGATATTTTCCCGTTTCAAATCTTTTTTCACCTGCTGCAGAATATCCAATGTCTGCAGCAGCTCTTCAATTCCTGATATCATCGGAAACATAATTTTGCAATTCCCGTATACCGAAGCACGCAGAATGGCCCGCAGCTGAATTTTGAAAATCTCGGGCTTCGCAATACAAAATCGTACAGCCCTCCAGCCCAGAATCGGGTTGTCCTCCTCCTGGATATCAATTCCCGGAAACACTTTTTCCCCGCCCAAATCAAGAGTCCTGATCGTAACACTTTTACCTTTCATCGCTTCCAGCACATTCCGGTAGGTCCGAAACTGCTCTTCCTCGCTGGGCATTGTTGACGGCTGCATAAATAAAAACTCGGAACGAAACAACCCGATGCCGCTCGCACCATACGCCAGGACAGAATTCACTTCCTCTGCAACTTCAATATTCGCTTCGAGCTGTACAACCTGGCCGTCTTTTGTTTCTGCCTGCACGGTCTTCAAATCCATGAGTTTTTTCTCATGTTTATGCCATTTGACCTGGGTTGAATGGTATTTGGCTTTTGTTTCCTTGTCCGGGGAAACAATCACCACGCCCTTGTTCCCGTCAACGATTATTTCATCATTCTGGTTGACCTGCTGGCTTATATCCGAGAGGCCAAGTACTGCTGGAATATTAAAAGCACGTGCAAGGATGGCGGTATGTGAGGTTTTACTCCCCAAATCCAGTGCAATTCCCTTCACCATTGCTTTATTCATACTGATTGCGTCCGATGGTAACAGATTATGCGCAACAATAATAACTTCTTCCTGTAAATCGGCCAATGACATCCGTTCGCTCAACAGGAGATGCCGCATCACCCGTTTTGAAACATCATGAAAATCGAGTGACCGGGCCATCATATATTCATCAGAAGACTCATTCATTTTTTCAATGAAGTCATCAATTACTTGAAGGAGACTCCACTCTACATTGACCTGCTTCTCTCCGACTTTTTTTCCGATATCTTCTTTAAATACCGGATCGCTGAGCATCAGGACATGCGAATCAAGGAGTTTCTTTTCCTGTTCTCCCATCTGATGGGCATATTTTTCCTTCAATTGACTGATCTCGGTAATTGCACTCTCGACTGCCTGTACAAACCGCTCAATTTCATGGCTGATTTGGTGCACCGCAATCGCATATTTGGGTATGGTTATTTTTTCTTCCCGAAAAAGATATACTTTTCCAACTGAAATTCCCGGGGAGACGATAATTCCCTTGTATTCATTCATGTAGGGATATTATACGCAGATTTTTTTCACCTGTCAAACAAAAGGCATTCCAGAGCATTCTTTTTTACAGTTATTTGTCAAATTAATTCAATGGAAGCCGATAATATCGATATGAGTAAAGGAAAAAAGGCATCACTTGGCTGTCTCTTCTGGATCGCCCTCATTTTACTGGTCGTTGTCGTATTTCTCTATAATCAGGACAATGTCAGCCAGTTTATTTCAATGATTTACAATCCGGAAACACAAGCTCCTGCGCCGGCACCTCTGGTAACGAGAGATCCGGTTGATCAACCAGAACCGTCTCCCCTGCCGCAGACAGAAACCGGTCACGATGACCGGTATGTCACCGTTACCGTTAATGATGAAGAAGAGGCAACTCCGGCGCCACAGCAGCCGGCTGTATCCCCTACACCAAAACCGGTGACCGAAACCGAACAGCCAATTGCCCTGGATCCCGCGGGTATCTACAAAAACGCACATATTTACTTTGTTGACGCCAAAAATATCGAGCGTATGGTGTTAAAGAGTGTCGCGCGGAAGGTGAACTATAAAGACACCCCTCTTACAGAAACACTCAATTATCTGATCAAGGGCCCCAGCACTTCCGAGGTGCAAAGTTCCCTGACCAGTCTTATTCCGAAAGGCACACAGATACGAAGCATTTCCGTAAAAGGGGATACCGCTTATATCAACCTGAATGACGAATTCCGTTTCAACAACTACGGCCTCCCCGGCCTCGAAGCACAGCTGAAACAGCTTGTGTATACAACCACGGAATTTGCGAATATCACCCGTGTTCAGATTTTGATTGACGGTAAAAAAGTGAATTATCTCGCCCAGGAAGGGATTTACGTGGGAGCGCCCATTTCGCGAAGTTCCTTTTAAATTGTATATTTTAGAAAAGGTTTTTCTCGCGGAGCACGCGAAGGCGCGGAAATGTTCTAACCAAAATTGATCTTCCGATCAACGCGCAACTTCCTAATGTTCATGGATCTGGAGTGTAAAAGTCCAAAGTATTCAACCCGGTGATGCAACGACCATTCCATAGAGGCCAAAGCCTCCCTTTTTACTTTATTTGTCTGTATTCGTATAATTTGTGGTTTACCTTCTTCTTCACTCCGCGATCTTTGCGTACTTCGCGAGGACACTTTTCCTCACATCGTGAGTTATAATAGCGTTACAATCTCTTTTTTAATTTCATTGATACCAGCGGATTGCTCATTGGACAGCAGAAAAAAAAATTCCCGGTTTCCTTTTTTCCCTTTGATGGGCGATTCGGTCGCCCTTGTTATATATGTTTTTTCCCTGAAAAGACTTTCCGCGAGAGGAATCAGGATGTCATGCAGTGTTTGCGAAGAATCGATGACACCGGTAAATGATTCATCGGGATTTTTCCATTCAAACTGCGGTTTGACAAGTGCGACAAGGGTTTTATCAGAAACAATATCCAGAAGATGCCGTGCCGCGCCGCGGACGGACCGGAATGACAAATCCATCACTGCGATGTTGGGACATACGGGGAATTGATCAATCTTGAGCTGCATGATATTGGTGCGCTCCAGTACAGTGACGGCAGGATTTTTTCTTATTACGTAATCGAGCTGGCAGTATCCCACATCGACCGAATAGACATGAATAGCTCCGTGCTTCAGCAGACAGTCGGTGAAGCCTCCAGTAGAACTTCCCGCGTCAATGCACGCTTTGCCGGCCACATCAAGCGAAAACGCGTCGAGCGCATGATGCAGTTTCTCACCTCCGCGCGATACATATTTTTTTGGAGGATGGATCGAAATTGTCTGTGAAGGGAGAACAGGATATTTGGGATCACGGATACAACCCGCATCGACAAATACCTCTCCGCAGAGAATTCGTGCAAGCAGTTCATCCCTTTTCATCTGCGGATAATGTATGGAAAGATACTTCAGTAAAAGAATCTTTTTCATTTATTCAATCATCTGCCTGTCGTTTCGTTGACATCGGTGATGCCTATACCGAGGCATACTCCTGGACCCGCTCGATGTTGACTGTCCTGCCGTTGTTCATGTCAATACTGAAAACAACACCCATAAGCATGCCCTTGTTTTCAGCCACTTCCAGTTTTAACGGCAGCTGCGTGCAGGCACGTCTCATGGCAACATCCCTGTTCATGCCGATGACACTCCCTATTGGACCGGTCATACCAATATCGGTAATGTATCCAGTCCCTTTCGGGAATATTCGTTCATCAGCTGTCTGTACATGGGTATGAGTTCCAAACAGTACTGATATCTCTCCATCCAGGTAGACCGCAAGAGCTTCTTTTTCCGCGGCGAATTCTGCATGAAAATCAATAATAACAATGGGACTTTCTTTTTTCAGTTTTTGCAGCTTCTCTTTCGCGTGGAGGAATGGACATCGCAGGCGCGATCGGTTTAAAACACCCTCAAGGTTAAGGATGCTCACCTTTGTATCTTTCACCGGGACAGTGCAACTCCCCTTTCCGGGGACCCCGACAGGATAATTATCGGGACGCAGCATGCGGTCATCCTTCTCCAGAACGGGATAAATTTCCCTTTTTCTCCAGATATGGTTTCCCGAGGTAATGACATCGGCACCGGCCTTGTAAATATCATTCACCAGATCAGGAGTGAGTCCCGAACCATCACTTGCGTTTTCTCCATTGACGATGACAAGATCTGCTCTGGTTTCTTTCCGGACGGATTTCAGCAGGGAAAAAAGAGCCCTGCAGCCGGGCTTTCCGACAATGTCACCGACTGCAAGTACTCGTATTACATCATGATTATCATTAGCGGGCATATTCAACGATGCGTGTTTCCCGGATAATGGTTACTTTTATCCGGCCAGGGTACCGAAGTTCATTCTCAACCTTTTTGGCAATGTCCTTTGCCATGATTTTGGCTTCTTCATCGGTGACCTTTTCATTATTCACAATAATACGCAATTCCCTTCCGGCCTGTATTGCGAACGCCTTGTCAACTCCGTCAAACGATTCTGCAATCTTTTCAAGAGATTCCAGCCGTTTAATATAATTCTCAAGTGTTTCCTTTCGGGCACCCGGACGGGAAGCAGAAATCGCGTCAGCAATCTGCACAATCAGCGCCTCGAGGCTTTCAGGTTCAACATCATTATGATGCGAGCCAATGGCATTAATTACCATCGCATCTTCGCCCATTTTCTTGGCGAGCTCCATTCCTATTTCAGCATGATTCCCTTCACTGTTGGACTCCACACCTTTTCCAATATCATGGAGCAGAGCCGCGCGTTTTGCGAGTTCCGGGTCTGCGCCGATTTCCGAAGCAATCATCCCCGCAATCAAGGCGACTTCTTTCGAATGATTCAACACATTCTGGCCGTAACTCGTCCGGAAATGCAGCCGCCCAAGAGAACGGACAGCTTCGGGTGACAAATTATGAATGCCAAGATCAAACAACACTTTTTCACCCTGTTCATAAATTGTCTGATTGATTTCTTTTGTCACTTTCTGAACGATTTCCTCGATTCGTGCTGGATGAATTCTTCCATCCTGAATGAGCCGGTCCAGGGACATTCTTGCTATTTCTTTTCGGATTGGGTCAAAACAGGAGATGACCACTGCTTCCGGAGTATCATCGATTATAATATCGACACCAATAAGAGTTTCAAGGGTACGGATGTTCCGCCCTTCACGCCCAATTATCCGCCCTTTCATTTCATCACTGGGAAGACTTACCGTCGCAACGGTCGTTTCTGAAGACACATCTGTCGCCAGCCGCTGAATCGTCGTAATGATAATATCGCGCGCTTTTTTATCGGCGGTGAGTTGTGCTTCCTGTTCTATCCTGTTAATTGATATCTGCGCATCATGGCGCGCTTCATTTTCCAAACTCTGAATAAGAAGTTTCTTTGCTTCAGCAGCAGAAAGGCCGGACAGCCTCTCCAGCTCATGTTTGCACTTTTCCTGCTCAAGTTTCAGTTTCTCTTCCCGTTCTATACACAACCTCTCACGGTCTTGAAGAGTTCTCTCTGTATTCTCAAGAGAATTAACTCGTTTTTCTAGGTTTTCCTCTTTTTGAAGGAGTCGTCGTTCATATTTTTGCAGTTCACCACGCGTCTCTCTCGTTTCACGTTCGAGCTGACTCCTTTCGCGAATAACTTGATCTTTTGCTTCTAATAAAAGCTCCCGCTTTTTTGCCTCGGATTCCTTTAATGCGTCTTGTATTATTCGTTGTGCTCTCTGTTCTGTAGAAGAGAGCTGTACTTTGGCATAAAGCCATCTTATTAACCAACCTAGAATTATACCTGTGAGAGGAAGAATGATATACAATAATATCTCCATATCTTCCTCCCCAAAATTTATCTAATTTAAAAGTATACTTTTTTATACGCATTAGTCAAGTCAATTATACAATGAGAATATCTCATTTATTGGATAAATTTACGAAGGATAAAAAATGGCAGTTTTCACCGCCAGAGGACTGTTTCTTTCAGTTTAAGGAAGAAACACCTCAATTTTTTGCATCAAATCTGAAATTCCGTAACCAACAGTGGCAGAAAATCCCAGGAATATGTAGGCCGGTTTTTGTTCTGAAAACGCAGGGATAAATATACCAGAATCAATAAACCGCAAATCATCCGGTGAAAAACACTCTGTAAACAGCTGAAGCTTGCTAAACCCTTCTTTTATGAAAACGATCTTTTTCTGTGCAATATATTCAGTAAAAAACGGTTCATCAGCGCCAAACTGGAACATTGCCGCACTTTTACTGGTTAAACCGATTGAAATCGATACAGACAACTGTTTCTCTTCCATAAAAAGCACCGCGTTTATCGCTTTTGATTTTTTCAGGATATCCCCAAATGCTGTAATTTTCGTTTTGTCGCTCAGGGTTTTTCCAAATGCGCGCATATACCGATCCAGATCAAGACCTTTCCCGGTCAACGGAATCCTTTTTGCTATTGAATTGAAAATTGTGTCTTCCTGGCCTGTTTGTTCTTTTTTTATAATTGTATCAAGAACAACCCCTTTCGAACCAAGCAGCTGGTCGATTCCCGAGACAACCGGTTCTTCTTCCACAACGGGTGTTTTTAGAAATGATTCAGCCCGGGCCCTCAATCCGCCTTTAAATGATTTTCCATCGCCGGCCGTTTTGTTATACAGATCTTTACGAATTCTGAAAACGCCGTCTTCCATAATGACATTCTTTCCTTTCTCGTCAAGAACGCGCAACACATCTTCGATGGAGAGAACTTCAACCCGCTGCTTTTCTATTCCCTGCAGAATCTCGGCGAATACTCTTTCTGCCTCTTTTCTTCTTTTGTCTTCTTCCTCAATCAAAGGAAGTTCGGGCAGTTTTTCAAAAGGAAGCGGCGGTAACGGCATTATTTCCGGAAATACTTCCAGATTCTGTATTTTACCTTCCGGTACTGCATCTTTTTTTTCAATAATTACCTGATCACTGCATTCATCAACAAAAGCAAGTTCTTCAATATTTTCTTCATCATGTTTTAAAGCTTCACGAAATAATACATCCCCTTCGCCTGCAGGCTCTTCTGCTTCTGCGAGCATCTCCAGTTCTGCTGTATCAACTTCTTCGATCGCCTCGATTTCTTCAGCCGCTTCAACATCCCCAATCAATTCGTCTGATTCTTCAATTGTTTCCATTTCTTCGATTGTATCAAGCTCTTCAATTCCATTTGCTTCTCCGACTGTTTCCGCTTCCCCGATTGTTTCAATTTCTTCGATCTCGTCAAGTTCTTCGACTGAATCAGCATCATCGACAACTTCAGCTTCTTCGACAGGAGCTTTTTTTCCGGATAATGGCTCATCGAGTATGCTTTCATCAACAACCTGATATGATTGCGGCAGGCCCGGTGCTGCCGGACGCTGTGCAACGACAATGTGCCCTTCAGCAAGTATTTTCCGGAGCAACGCCTCAATACGGGCAAGATCTGTCTGCTCTTTCGGCGGCTGTTCAATTTTGCTTTTTATAACAGAAACAACTTCATTCCAGGAATTGATAATATATGCATCAATTTCGGTTTCTTTTCCCGGATCAAGTTTTTTCAGACCCTTTTTAATCGACCGTTTCACCTCGTCACGCCGCAGATCAAGGCGATGCTGCCATGAATTGAGGTCTATTTCATCTTTTTTGTCGACAAATTCATTAAGGAATTCAGTCTGAAACTTTTTCATTCGAGCAGAAATGAGCATCAGAGGATCCTGCCGAATATTGAGAACAAGAAGAACGACCAAAAACACCGTACTGTAAAAAATAAGCAGAATGACAATTTTATCGGTCAGCTGCATTTCAAACCGGGAGGATGAATACAGCACACCGACAAAACCGCTTTGTTTTTCAGGCAGAGAAAACAAGAATGCCTTCTCATTTGTCTTTTCAAAACGAATCACTTCCGACGAGACAGTGACAATATTGCTGTTCCACGTACCGGTGACCGTTTTCTGTATAGTGTTGATATCTTCTGTTTTTATCAAGGCAATTTTCCCGGACACATCGATAATGATTCCGCTCGTATGGATAACAACAATATCCCGAAAAGTAATATTGCTTATTTGTCCAAGATTATTTTCCAGATCGGAAACAAGGACATAAAACAATGCAGAACCACGAAATACATTCTCGGGATCCACTACAGGGAATGAATAAATCATGAGCCGGGAAACAGGATCGTATATAACTTTTGGTGCTTCACCAGCACGCGTAATAAGGATATCTCCGGACAGCTCGCCTGGTATTTTATCAAGATTTTTATACGTAATTCTGTATAGATTTGACTGCCCTTGATCAGTGTCTGTATCCTGTGTGCTGAAATTCAATTTTCGCCCTTCAGGGCCAACCAGCCGCACCACTTTCAGTTTCGGGAACTCCTGGAGCAGACGCGATAATTCATTGCTCCGCATCTCGATATCATCTATACTCTGATTTGCCCTGAAAGCCCTCCAGATATAGTCTCTTTTCACAATTTCACCGTATCTGGACAGGGATACTTCATGATATTCCGCGATTTTATCCCTGAATCTCCCTGCCTCGGTTTCGGCCTGTTTTTTCAGATTCGGCAGATACACACCGGTTTCGATCAAGGAAAACAAATTTGAAAATGCCAGGAATGTAAATCCTCCGGATATAAGGAGAGAAATAAGGAGAGTAAGCGCAATTTTTACACTGTTTTTCATTCGTGAATTACCTTTTGGTTCTGCTCCTTGCCTGTGTGTATCCCCATCATTGAAAAAACCGGGACATAAACCTTCTATTTATTATCGGCTTTTTTTAAAACTACATGATTTCCAATATAAGAAAAATACACTGAAATGCCAAGAGCAGGGACATGCCTCCCCAGCCCCAAAAGGTTGTTTTACTCTTTTTTGTGCTGTTTTCTGCAATCTTTACCAAAGAAACTTTTGTGAGTATGGCATCCAGATTCCCGAAAAAATCTTTCCGGACAAATATTTTCTCATTCAGAAACAGATAAAGGAAAGAAAAGGACCGGGAAACAAGCCTCCCCCACTTCCCGGGGAAATTGAGATCCGGACGGATAAACGCTTTCGAATAAAAAACCAGTGTAATAAAAGTAAATGCCCTGGTCAGGCCTATATCAAGAGAATCCTTCCTCACCGGGAATCCGGCGATGCTCATCAGGGGAGTTTGCGCAGAGTTATTGAAAATAAGATGGCTCGCAACCGTGCCGGCAAACAGAATAACAATGCTGAACATTTTTTTCTGTCTTTTGCTTATCAGTACACACAATAATGCAGTAGAGGCCTGGAAGACCTTGAAAAACAGGTCGGCCTGAAAAACTGCACAGATTACGCAGATCAGACAGACAACAAATGAAAAAGGAGAAGAGACATGCTGTTCAAGCAGTGTTTCTTCTCCCTTGATATTTTTTCCATTGGCCAAAAACGAAGAGGTTATGCTTTCTTCTCCTCGGCAGCAGCTTTTTTTGCTTTTGTTTTCGGGGTATCTTTCACGACAGTTTTCTCAACCGTTTTTTCTTTCGGTTTTTTTGCTGCTTTCTCTTCTGTTTTTTCTTCTGTCTTCTCATTTTTCAGCGATGCTGTCCTGACATCTTTTGCCCCTGCCGACTTTTTCGCAGGAGTTTTTTTTGCTTCTGATTTGACAGCCGGTTTTTTCGCCGCTGCTTCCTTTGCCGGAGCTTTTTTTTCAGTTTCCTTTTCGACGGTTTTCTTTTTTGACTTTGCTGCTTTTTCTTTTCTATCAACAAGTTCAATAAATACCATATCCGCTGCGTCCGTAATACGCTGTCGTAGTTTCAGGATTCTTGTGTATCCCCCGTTCCGCTCGGCAAAACGCGGTGCAATGACCTTGAACAATTTGTCCAATACCGGCTTGTCATGGATTTTTTTTGCAATAATTCTTCTGTTATGAAGATTATCCACCTTCGCTCTGGTAATAGCCTTCTCGGCAATGCTTCTGAGAACTTTTGCCTTCTGCTTCGTTGTGCGTATACGCTCATGCTTGAAAAGGGAGATCATCATATTCCGAAGCACCGCTTTTCTGTGAGCGGTCATCATTCCCAGTTTTTTCGTTGCTACTCTATGTCTCATTATCTAAATCCTTATCATCCATATCAGAATCAATATCCTGAGCAATTATGGGTTTGTCCTTGATGGGTTTTTTAAGCCCGCTGTAGTCTTTCATTCCAAGCCGCAATCCCCATTCCTTGAGTTTGTCTTTTATTTCCTGAAGAGATTTTTTTCCGAAATTTCTGGTTTTGGAAATATCATCCTCTGTTCTTTGTGTCAAATCACCAATTGTCCTGATGTTGGCATTTTTCAGACAGTTGCTCGAGCGGACTGAAAGTTCAAGTTCTTCAATTGGTGTGTCAAGAATGAGCCGGACTCTCCGTTCTTCTTCATCACTTTCTTCATCCTCATGAAGGCTTTCTTCGTCAAAATTGATAAAAATCGTGAAATGATCCTTCGCAATTTTGGCGGCTTCAGCAAGAGCATCTTCCGGCTTCATGGTGCCATCAGTCCATAATTCCAGGAACAGTTTGTCATAATCTGCACGTTGCCCGACCCGTGTTCCCTTGATATCATATTTCACCTTTCTGATGGGTGAAAAAATGGCATCAATAGGAATTGTTCCCACAACATCCACAAGCTGCTGATTCCGTTCGGCAGGGACATATCCTCTGCCCAGATTTATCTGAATCTCTATTTCAAAATGGGCATCATCTGCCAACGTTGCAATATACAGATCTTTATTCATGACTTGTATCCCGGTCTCGGACTCAAGATCCCCGCCGGTGAATGTTCCTGCACCTTTTTTTTCTACAAGGATAGTCTGTTCTTCAACTTCTTCGTCAAGTTTAAGCCGTACCTGTTTGAGATTCCCCAACAGCTGAGGTGTATCTTCCACGACTCCCGGAATAAGATCAAATTCGCTCGAGATCACATGTGCTTTATCATCCTTTGAAAAACTAGTGATCCGCACAGCAGTAATCGCATATCCCTGGAGAGAAGAAATAAGAATTCGTCGTAATGTATTGCCGATCGTTGTGCCGAATCCACGTTCAAAAGGATAAGCGATAAATTTTCCGTAATTTACTTCAATTTCGCTGTGTTCAAAGTTGATTCCTTTTGGCCGTTTGAATCCCTTTAAAAGATTCCTTCTCGCCATTGTCACTCCTTACCTTACTTCGAGTACAACTCTACAATAAGCTGTTCATTAATATCTCTCATATCCGTAATATCGTTTCTTCGTGGGATGGCCATTACTTTTCCCCACACCTTATCCGGATCAACTTCCAGCCAGGGCATGACACCTGTACTCGTGAATTGCTTTAGTCCTTCTTTCACAACGGTCATGTTTTTGCTTTTTTCAATTATTTCAATCTCGTCACTCTCTTTCACAAGATATGACGGAATACTTACCCTCTTTTTATTTACCAGAACATGGCCGTGCGTCACAATTTGACGGGCCTGTTTTCGTGAATTTGCAAAATGCATTCTGTATACCATATTGTCAAGTCTGCGTTCCAAAAGAGCAAAAAGATTTTCACCAGTGATACCTTTCATTTTGTTGGCTTTGTCAAAAAAGATCTTGAATTGTTTTTCAAGCATTCCGTACGATCTCTTCAATTTTTGCTTTTCGCGAAGCTGGACACCATAGTTTGATACTTTTCGCATTCGCACTTTCGGACCGCGGCCCGGAGCATTTTTTTTCCGGTGAATCGGGCACTTGTCGCTTCTGCAGCGGTCGCCTTTCAGAAACAACTTTGTTTTTTCAGTTCGGCAAAGTCTGCAGTTTGCCTGAATATATCTTCCCATTTATATTTCCTCCCTCGCCTGCTATACTCTTCGTGCCTTTTGAGGACGGCACCCATTGTGCGGAATCGGGGTAATATCCGCAATGCTGCGGACCTTGATCCCCAAGACACCGATTGCTCGGATTGCCGATTCACGGCCAACTCCAGGGCCCTTTACAAACACATCCACTTCCTGTATTCCCAGGTCGTTCGCTTTGCTCAAAGCCGCTTCAGTCGTGGACTGAGCTGCGAATGGTGTGGATTTTTTTGCGCCCTTGAATCCAAGGCCGCCTGCAGACGCCCAGGATAGAGTATTCCCTGCGATATCTGTTACGGTTACTATTGTATTGTTAAAGGTGGCTTGAATATATACCTTCGCCTCACCCACATTTCGTCGTCGTTCTTTCTTGCCCTTTTTTTTCACTTCATCTCCTCCTTAGTTTGGTCCTGGTGCTTTCTTTTTGCCTGCAACAGTTTTCTTTCTGCCCTTTCTCGTGCGCGCATTCGTTTTTGAACGCTGTCCGCGGACAGGGAGGCCTTTTCTGTGTCGAAGACCGCGAAAACAACCAATATCCATCAGCCGTTTAATGTTCAAACTTATCTCGGTTCGCAGCCGCCCTTCAACTTTGAATTCATTCTCAATTTCTTTTCTCAGCGAATTCACTTCATCTGCCGTCAAATCATTAATCCGTACATTCGGATTGATACCTGTTTTCTGACAGATCTTTATTGCTGATGTTTTTCCGATTCCGTATATGCTTGTTAAGGCAATATCCACATGTTTATTGGGTAAATCTATACCCGCTATACGTGCCATCCTCTCCTCCTAACGCTGGCGCTGCTTGTGTTTGGGGTTGATGCAAATAATTCGTACAACACCCCGGCGGCGAATGATTTTGCATTTATCACAAATTGGCCGTACACTGACTCTTACTTTCATAAAGCACCTCTTACAAGTTTCTTGCTTTTATTTTTCCCTTCTTTACCAGACCGTCATGATGGTGCATCCGCAGATGGCTCTCTACTTGCGACATCGTATCAAGACCGACACCCACAAGGATGATGAGGGACGTTCCGCCCATCACATTCGCAACCGAGTACGAAAACTGGAAAAGAGAAGTAATAATGTTCGGAATTATCGCTATAAAAGCCAGGAATAACGATCCCGGCAGGATAATTCTTGATAATATCCGGGACAGGTATTGCTCCATTTTTTCGGAACGAATTCCCGGAATGGATCCACCGTTTTCCCTTATTTGTTTGGATATTTCCACTGGATTCAACGTAACCTGCGTGTAGAAATATGCAAAAAATACAATTAATAACATATAGACAACAACATACCAGACACCGCCCGGCCTGAAAATGACCCCGAGCTGCTGGAATATTTCAAAATCATTTCCCAGCCACTGAAAAATCTGAAGCGGTGCGATCATGATTGCATTTGCAAAAATGATAGGAATAACACCGGATGGATTCAGTTTGAAAGGAATATAGGTATTTTGTGCTCCAAAGACCTTCCGGCCGACAACACGCTTCGCGTAATGCACCGGTATTTTTCTTTGTCCCCGCTGTTCGAAAATAATAAGCCCTACAACAACTACAAACATGACCATTGCCATCAAAACAAAAACCGCGTTGGGGCTTGATGTCGCCCTGGTAGCCAGCGGGACGAGGATTCCGGAACGCGGGATAATCCCGATCCACAGAAGAATGCCTTCAAGAAAATTGAGCAGACTTCGCAATATCCCCAGCTGGATGAACACTTCGGGGAATCTTACAACAATACCGGCAAAGATAATCAGTGAGGTTCCGTTTCCAATACCGCGCTGGGTTATCTGTTCACCAATCCACATCAGAAACATGGTTCCCGTGGTCACGGTGACCATCCCAAGCACCAAAAAGTATGGAAAATCCATGGTAATGAGGCGTTTGTCGATTGTATTATTCAGGAAAAAGAACGCCTGGAACAAACAAACCACAACCGTTGCATATCGCTGTATTCTCTGTATTTTTTTTCTGCCGCCTTCTTCCTCTGACAGTTTTTTCAGTCTCGGGAAAACAACAATTAAAAGCTGTACAATAATTGATGTGGTAATATACGGCATAACACCGAGCATGAGCAGGGATACATTTTTAAATGCACCACCGGCGAACATGTCGATATAATCGAGGATATTGACCTGAGAATTCGATCCGCCCAATTTGAGCAATGCTCTCAGCTGGATAACATCAATACCGGGCAAAGGGATTGTTGCCCCAAGCCGAAACAGCACCAGCATGAATAGAGTAAATAATATTCTATTTCTCAATTCCTGAGTCCTGAATATGTTTACGAGTGCATTTGCAGCCATATCACCTTACCTTCGTGCTTTATTTGTCAGTATCGGCAGATTCTTCTGATGTTTCAGTTTCATCCGCTGCCGTTACTTCAACTGCTTTTTCCTTGACCGATTCTTCAGAAACGGCTGATTCTACAGTCTCTTTTTTCCCTTTCGATTCTTTTTTCTTCGGGGATTTCTCCGGCTTCTCTTCGCTTTCGAATACTTTTACCGAGCCGCCGGCTTTTTCTATTTTTTCTTTTGCCTGTGCAGAAACCTTCTCGATCTCAACGATATATTTTTTGGTGCATTCACCGCGGCCGAGGATTTTGACCGCCTTCTCGGATTTTTTTATGAGTCCTTTTTCGGCAAGGCTCTCCAATGTAATGGCGGAACCGTCTTTAAAAACAGCCAGATCATCGATGTTGACCGCGACAAACTGTTTTTTGAAAATCGAGTTTGAAAATCCCCTGCGTGCAATTCTTCTATATAAAGGCATCTGCCCGCCTTCAAAACCCGGACGAACTCCTCCGCCGGAGCGGGAATTCTGGCCTTTGTTACCACGGCCAGCTGTACAGCCTGTACCTGACGCAGCACCCCTGCCGACTCTCTTTTTTCTTTTTGTTGCACCCTTTGGCACCCGTATGCTAAATTCACTCATCACTTCATCTCCTCAACCTTAACCAGATGACCGACTGTACGAACCATTCCCAGAATCTGTGCGCTCGATTCCTGAACCACATTCGAATTCAATTTACCAAGGCCAAGCGCCTTTACTGTTTTTTTTTGGTTCGGCTTTTGGCCGATAGTGCTTCGCACAAGGGTAATTTTTATTTTTTTCGCTTTTGCAGCCATTGTTATCCCCACATCTCTTTTATGGTCTTGCCCCGGCTCTCTGATATTTTCCTGGCATCCAGCAGGTTGTCAAGACAGCGGAATGTCGCTTTGACAATGTTGGTCGCATTGGCACTGCCAAGCGATTTGCTTAAAATATCATGAACGCCCACTGCTTCCATCACCGCACGAACCGGCCCGCCGGCAATAATACCGGTACCGGGAGCGGCAGGTTTCAACAGAACACGGGCACCCTTGAATTTTTCTTCGATAAAATGTGGAATTGTACTCTTTTTTACCGAATACTTCTTCACATTTCTTCTGGCTTTTTCCAGGCTTTTCCGGATCGCCTCGGAAACATCATTGGCTTTTCCAAAACCGAATCCGGCGTTTCCTTTCCGGTCACCCACTACAGAAAGAGCAGAAAAAGAAAATCTGCGTCCGCCTTTTACAACTTTCGCAACTCTGTTCAATTTTACAAGTTTTTCCACATATTCATTTGCATTATTGTCTTGTTCCACAAACTCCCCCTAAAATTCAATGCCGGCTTTTCGTATGCCGTCAGCGACAGCTTTTACGAGTCCGTGATATGCATAACCGTTTCTGTCGAATGCAATCGCCTGTATATTTTTTTTCTTCAACCGGGCACCGAATTCTTCTCCAATTTTACCAATCGATTCAACAGTATTTTTTACCACCTTCAAATCCTTTTCAAGATTTGAAATTGAAGCGATCGTGGTTCCGTTCAGATCATCAATTGCCTGCAAATACGTGTATTTATTACTCTTGAAAATGGTCACTCTCGGCCGTTCAGCCGACGCTTTCAGCCTTTTTCTGATACTCATTTTTCGTCGATTTCTGCGACGTATCTTCTCTAGCTGCTTTTTCATAGACACCTCAACTATTTAACACCTGTTTTTCCGACTTTCTTTCGGACATGTTCATCTTCATACCGGATGCCCTTGCCTTTATACGGCTCCGGCGGTCTAAAACTTCGAATTTCAGAACAAACCTGTCCCAATCTCTGCTTGTCAATCGAGCTGACAACGACTTTATTTTGTTCAATATCTATTGTCACATCTTCAGGTATTGGATATTCAATGGGAAGTGAAAACCCCAGGTTAAAAATAACCGCATTTCCCTTTTTTTCCGCACGGTATCCAACACCATTAATAATCAGTACTTTCCTGAAACCTTCAGAAACACCATGCACCATATTGAACACGAGCTTCCTGTACAGGCCATGAAGCGAACGTACTTTGCCTATATCGCTTGAACGGGTCACAATAACCTGTCCGTCAACAAGTTCAATGGTTATATCAGGTTTATACTGTAATTCAAGTTTTCCCTTCGGCCCTTCTACTTTAACAAGATTATTTGCAATTTCAACCTTGACACCCTGGGCAACAGGGACCGGCAGTTTACCAATTCTTGACATTATACTCCCCTTTTTGCCTTACCATACACTGCAGATAAGTTCGCCACCAAGCTTTTTGTCTACAGCTTTTTTTCCGGTGGTCACTCCCTGCGATGTAGAGACAATCAATACACCAAACCCGTTAAACACACGGGGCATTTTTTCATATCCGGAATAAAACCGTCTGCCCGGCGTAGAATATCTTTTAATTCCATGGATAACAGGATTCAGTTTCTCATCATATTTTAAAAATATACGAATAAAATTCTTTCCTTCTTCAACATGCTTTTTGAAATTCTTGATATATCCTTCATTCTTCAAAATCTTCACGATTTCAAGTTTTATCTTTGATGGTGAAATATCAACCTTTTCAAATTTCGCATGAATTCCGTTACGGATTTTCGTAAGCATGTCCGCGATTGGATCAGATACGCTCATTCTTCAACTCCTTGCTTTTACCAGCTCGATTTTGTGACACCGGGCAACTTGCCTTCGTGAGCAAGCTGTCTGAAACACAGTCTGCACATCTGAAATTTTCTCATAAATGCCCTTTGTCTTCCACATATTTTACAGCGATTTACCTTCCGTGTTTTATACTTGGGCTTCCGCTGTGATTTTACAATCATTGCTGTTCGTGCCATAATCTCACTCCCTATTTTCTGAAGGGCATTCCCATTTTCTGCAGAAGGCTTTTCGCCTCTGCATCGGTTTTTGCCGTTGTTCCTATTACAATATTCATACCGCTGATGCGTTCAATTTTATCGTAGTCAATTTCCGGAAAAATGATCTGCTCCTTGATACCGAGCGCATAATTCCCGTGCCCGTCAAAAGCATTCGGATTGATACCGCGGAAGTCCTTGACACGCGGCAATGCAACATTAACCAGCCGGTCATAAAACTCGTACATGCGTGTTCCGCGCAATGTCACCATTGCACCGATTTCCATACCCTGGCGCAGTTTGAACGCAGCAATCGATTTTTTTGCTTTCGTGGTAACTGCCTTGCTCCCGGTGATCTGACCAAGCTCCTTGACGACGGCGTCAAGCAATTTCTTGTTCGCAATCGCATCGCCACATCCGACACTGACGACTATTTTTTCCATTTTTGGAACCTGCATCGGTGTTTTGTACGTAAATTCTTCTTGCAGCTGTTTTGTGACTTTTTCATTATAAAAAGTCTTCAGCCGTGCTGTTATTTTTTCCGCAGCCATTACAGTTGCTCCCCACATTTTTTGCAAATTCTGCTTTTCAGATCCTTGTCGAGTTTAAACCCGATCCGGGTCGGTCCGCATTTTTTACACATGATCATGACATTTGACAGTTTGATCGGTGCCTCAATCTCCTTGATACCGCCTTTTTCATTCTGCTTTCTTTGTTTCATGGCCTTTTTAACGAGATTGAGCCCTTCCACGATAACTGTCGCGTTCACTCTATTTATACGTAAAATCCTGCCAGATTTTCCGTTTTCTTTTCCTTTAATAATTTTTACCACATCATCTTTTTTCAGTTTTGTTGTCTTGGCTTTTTCTTTTACCATTCTGCCCCTCCTATAACACTTCCGGTGCGAGTGAAACGATCTTCATGTAGTTCTTTTCACGCAACTCACGGGCAACTGGTCCAAAAATACGTTTGCCTTTTGGATTCTTGTTTGTATCAATCAAAACACACGCGTTATCATCAAATCTGATGTAACTGCCGTCAGCCCTTTTGTAACTGCTTTTTATTCTTACAATCACTGCACGTTCAACAGCACCCTTTTTTATCGGGTTGTTGGGAAGCGTGTCCTTCACTGCGACAACAATCACATCACCAATTGATGCATACTTTCTTTTTGAGCCGCCAAGGACCTTAATACACATCACTTTTTTCGCGCCGCTGTTATCAGCAACGTTCAAATATGTTCTCATCTGGATCATAACAACACCTTTTAGAAAATCTATTTCGCTCTTTCAACAATCTCAAGAAGCTTCCAACATTTTTCCTTTGAGATTGGCCGTGTTTCTATTACGCGTACGGTATCGCCAATATTACATTCGCTTTTTTCGTCATGCGCTTTTACCTTCTTGGACCGGGTCAGATACTTCTTGTAAATCGGATGAAGTTTTCTCTGCTCAACCAACACGACAATGGTCTTCTGCATTTTATTACTGACGACTTTTCCGGTAAATATCTTCTTCCCTGTCTTTGGGATAATCGTTTTCTCTTCCACAGTTCTCCCCTCTATTGTTTCCTGATACCCAGGTCAAATTCGTGAATCAGCGTATTCAGCCGTGCTATTTTTTTCCGCATGTTCCGCTTTTCAACTTCATTATCAATATGTCCGACAACGGAATTAAACCGGTGATCTGAGTATTTTTTTACCAGCTCATCTTTTTTTGTAAGTAATTCCTTGTATGAAAGCTCGTTAAATGAATCCCGCATTTTATTGCTCCATATCTCTTCTCATGATAAATTTAGTCTTGATAGGGAGCTTGTTCCCGGCAAGCCGGATGGCGCTTTCAGCCAGCTCCTTTTCAACACCCGCAATCTCAAACATCACGGCGCCTTTTTGTACTACGGCGACCCAGTATTCCGGGTTGCCTTTTCCTTTTCCCATGCGTGTTTCTGCAGGTTTTTTTGTATATGGCTTGTCCGGAAATACCCGAATCCAGACCTTGCCGCCCCTTTTTATATGACGGGTCATGGCAATACGTGCTGCTTCGATTTGTCTGTTTGTAATCCATTTTGATTCAAGAGCAAGCAGGCCAAAGTCGCCGTACGCAATGGTATTTCCACGAGTTGCGCTGGTTTCTTTCCAGGATCTCATCTGTTTTCTGTATTTTGTTCGTTTTGGACTAAGCATCTTCTTTAGAACTCCTTGTCTTCTGCGGCTGACTCCTTAACAGACTTCCTGCATCATCTTTCCGGTCTTTATCGTATACTTCTCCGTGGAAGACCCACACCTTGACCCCGATAACACCAAACGTGGTGTTTGCATGTTCCAGGCCGTAATCTATATCCGCCCGGAATGTGTGAAGAGGAATGCGTCCTTCTTTCTGCTCTTCATTACGGGCAATTTCTGCACCGCCAAGACGGCCGGACAGCTTGATTTTCACGCCCTGCACACCGCTTTTCATGGCATTGGAAATAGCCATTTTCATGACACGCCGAAAAGGGGCTCTGTTTTTCAACTGGCGTCCGACGTTCACAGCGATCAATTGTGCACATGTTTCCGGATTTTTAATTTCTTTTATTTTAATCTGTATCTTTTTTCCAATCAGCTTTTTTACGTCGTTACCGAGCTTTTCAATATTCGCGCCTTTTGCACCGATAATTGCTCCAGGTCTTCCCGCATGCATGATCACGGTAATTCGTTGCGGGTGCCGGACAATTTCTATGTCAGCTACTTCACCGCCGGCGGTATCCGGACTTTTTTCCAGATATTTCCGTATTTTCAGGTCCTCGTGCAGTGAGTGTGCATACTCTTTCGGATCTGCAAACCACTTTGATTTCCAATATTTATTGATATTTAACCGTAATCCGTATGGATGAACCTTTTGTCCCATATTCTGCCTTCCTATTATATTTCGCTCACGGTCACCATGACATGACTGGAACGTTTATACTGAACATCCGCTCTTCTTCTCGCACGAGCCCAAATTCTCTTTGCGCGCGGTCCATCATTAACCTGCAGCTCATGGACATACAACATATCTTCATCGATCTTTTTATTCCGATACATTGCGTTTGCAGCAGCGGATTGAATCACTTTTTTGAGGATTCTCGCGCCTTTCTGCGGCATTGTCTCGAGCAAGGCGATTGCCTCCGGATATGGTTTTTTCCGCACAATATCTGCAAGAGGACGAACCTTTGAAGGTGCAATCCAGACAAACCGTGCTGTTGCTTTATATTCTATTTTCTCTGCCATTGTTTTTACCCGCTATTTTGAAGCTTTTTTATCAGAACCCGCATGACTGCGAAAAATTCTTGTCGGTGCGAATTCACCAAGTTTATGACCAACAAGGTTTTCTGTAATATATACAGGCACCCAGGTCTTTCCGTTGTATACAGAAATGGTAAGTCCTACCATTTCCGGGATAATTGTTGAACAGCGGGAGTAGGTTTTAAACATTCTCTTTTCCCCGCTCTTCTGCTGATCAACAACTCTTTTATAGAGGCTTTTCTCGATAAATGGCCCTTTCTTGATTGATCGTGACACTGTGCTCTCCTATTTTCTGCGCTTTACAATAAATTTGCTCGTCGTTTTACGCTTTTTCCTGGTCTTGTAACCCTTTGTCGGTTTTCCCCAAGGAGTAACCGGATGACGGCCTCCGGAGGTTTTTCCTTCACCACCACCATGAGGATGATCGTGCGGATTCATGACAACACCGCGGACTTTCGGACGCCGGCCAAGCCAGCGAGACCTTCCGGCCTTTCCAAGGCTGACATTCATTTTGTCTTCATTACCAATTTCGCCAATAGTCGCATAGCATTTTTTAAACACCATTCTCATTTCGCCTGACGGCAATTTAATGGTAACATAATCGCCTTCTTTAGCCACGACGGTAGCACTGGTCCCTGCTGCACGTACCAGCTGGCCGCCTCTCCCCTTTTCAAGCTCAACATTATGCACACTGATACCCAAAGGAATATTTTCCAAAGGAAGCGCGTTGCCGTTATTCAAGGGAGCCTTTGGGCCGCTGACAATCGTGTCACCTACTGCAAGACCCTTCGGGGCAACAATATACCGTTTCTCACCATCAATATAATGGATCAGGGAAATAAAGGCACTTCGGTTCGGGTCATATTCAACACTGACGACCTTTCCCTCGATGTCGTATTTGTCTCTTTTAAAGTCAATGATTCGA
Source organism: Spirochaetales bacterium (assembly GCA_016929065.1). Lineage (GTDB taxonomy): Bacteria > Spirochaetota > Spirochaetia > SZUA-6 > RPPD01 > RPPD01. The sequence continues at coordinate 99,777 of JAFGJO010000054.1, forward strand.
TACAGTCTTTTGTGACGTCCGCCTCTGCGGCGCACTGAAATTCTGCCATTCGACGCACGGCCTGCTTTGCATGGCAAAGCTTCACATAAAGATTTCTCCGGATTTTTCCGGGTAATCTCTTCAAATCCAAGACCTGTTTTATAACGTAACCCCGGCGTTACCGGTTTATACTTCTTAATACCCACGGTATTACCCTCTTTCTCCCAAAGCTTTTATACCTGACGTATAAAACGCAGTTTTATGCACCTTCAAAAGCAGAAATTGTTTCATCCTTCGGAAGTGTCACAATTGCCTTTTTCCAGGTTGCTGTATATCCCAGTTTATACCGGACTCTCTTCGGCTTTCCTTTGACATTGATAATCCGGCACTCGGTACAATGAACATTAAACATTTCCTTTAACGCCCGTTTTACCTGAAATTTATTCGCCCTTGAATCAACCCTGAACACGTATCTTTTTACTTCTTTTAACCGGTTTGTTTTTTCGGTAACAACCGGTGCAATAATTACCTTCGATGCTTCCATTCTTACTTGCCTCCGTAAAATGTGTTCAGACTGGCTGCTGCATTTTCAAACATGATCACTTTTTTTGAATAAAACAGCGTATGTGCCGACAATTTATTGTATGTCTGAAGCTTCAGCCAGGCAATATTGGAGCCAGCTCTTTTCAGCATGACATTGTCATCAGCGATAATAAGAATTGTTTTCTCTTTTCCAGTGACCTTTTCAAGTGTCTTGATTAAATCTTTTGTTTTTCCTGATTCCACATTAAAATCTTCAATAATTTTAAGAACATCTGTTTTATTCTTGAGACTCAATATCGACTTCATTGCCAGCCGCTTCACCTTCTTGGGAAGCGTATAACTGTAATCTCTGGGTTTGGGACCAAACGTGGTACCTCCGCCTACCCATACAGGCGATTTTTTATCACCAGCACGCGCGCGGCCGGTCCCCTTCTGTCTCCAGGGCCGGGCATTACTGCCGTGCACTTCGGCTCTTGTTTTTGTTGAGGCAGTACCCACTCTTTTATTCGCATTTTCATTACGAATAGCGTGATAGATTGCACCTTCGCTTACTTCTCTGCCGAACACGTCATCGGCCAGTTCAATCTCTCGAGCAACGCTGCCGTCGGTCTTATAGACTTTCGCTTTCATCACCTAAATCCCTCTTACTTCCTCTTTGCAGTGGAAACAATAACCATATTGTTGATTGCTCCGGGTACTGAGCCGCGCAAAAGCAGCATTTTATTTTCCTGATCAACACGGACAATTTCCAGATTCTGTACAGTTCGTTTCACATTTCCCATGTGTCCGGGCATCTTTTTTCCCGGGAATACCCGTGATGGCCAGGCACATTGCCCCGTTGATCCCATTCCGCGATGAAATTTGGAACCATGCGTCGCTCTTCCGCCTCCAAATCCGTATCGTTTCATAACGCCCTGGGATCCTTTCCCCTTTGAAACTCCAATAACATCGACAAAACCGACACCGTCAAACAATTCCACACCCAGCTTGTCGCCGACTGCACATTCTTTGCCGTAATCACGGAATTCCCGCAGATATCTGCACGGCTCGATCCCTTCCGGGTATTGCCCGGCTACAGGCTTTATTACTCTTTTCTGCTTAATCTTATCTGCACCAAGAATAATCGCATCATATCCATTTTTTTCTTTTGTTCTCTGCCCGACAACGACATTTTCTTCTATTTGTACAACTGTTACCGGAACGAGCGAACCATCCTCCGAGAAGACTTGCGTCATGCCGACTTTTTTACCGATCACCGCGATCATATCTTTCCTCACTGCTTAATTTCAACATCCACACCGGCAGGCAATTCCAGCTTCATCAAAGCATCCATTACTGCAGATGTCGGTTCAATAATATCAATCAATCGTTTATGCGTTCGCATCTCGAATTGTTCACGAGCTTTTTTGTTTACATGCGGAGAACGAAGCACTGTAAATTTGTTTATGCGGGTCGGAAGCGGAATTGGACCAGCCACTTTCGAGCCTGCCTTAATGACAGTCTTCACAATTGATTTTGCGCTTTTGTCAATCAGCTCAACATCAAATCCCCTGAGCCGAACTCTTATACGTTCCTTTACCATGTCCCTTTCCTCATTCTCCACATAAAAGGGTTCCTGGATCCAAAGGGCCCAGGAACCCTGTCTGTATTAATATTTCGTCTGGCTACTCAATAATCTCTGTCACCGTACCAGCTGCCACAGTACGTCCGCCTTCACGAATAGCGAAGCGAAGTCCTTTTTCAATAGCAATCGTACAGATCAGTTCAATGTTCAGCTCGGCGTTATCACCGGGCATGATCATTTGTTTTCCTTCAGGAATCGTTACTGTACCGGTCACATCAGTTGTTCTAAAATAAAACTGCGGTCTGTATCCGGTAAAAAACGGCGAATGACGCCCGCCTTCAGCGGTTGTCAGCACGTACACCTGACCCTTGAATTTTTTATGGGGAGTAATTGAACCCGGCTTTGCAAGAACCTGGCCGCGCTCAACTTCTTTCTTGTCAATACCGCGAAGAAGACAACCGACGTTATCTCCCGCCAGACCTTCATCAAGAAGCTTATTGAACATTTCAATACCGGTGACGACAGTCTTTGTTGTGTCCTTGACACCGACGATTTCAATTTCTTCCCCAAGCTTGATCACACCACGGTCAATTTTACCGGTCACCACCGTTCCACGGCCCTGAATTGAAAACACATCTTCAATCGGCATAAGGAATGGTTTGTCTGTTGCGCGTTCCGGCATCGGAAAATATGAATCCATTGCATCCAGAAGTTCGGTAATGCATTTCGTCGCTTCCGGGTCATCAGGATTTTCCATAGCCTTAAGCGCTGATCCCTTGATAATCGGAATTTCATCACCGGGGAACTGATATTCTTTGAGAACATCACGCACTTCTTCTTCCACAAGTTCAAGAAGATCCGGATCGTCAACCATGTCAACCTTGTTTAAAAACACGATAATTGCAGGTACGCCAACCTGACGTGCAAGCAGAATGTGCTCACGAGTCTGCGGCATAACCGAGTCCGGAGCGGACACAACAAGCACGGAGCCGTCCATCTGGGCAGCACCGGTAATCATGTTCTTGATATAGTCGGCGTGTCCCGGACAGTCAACATGTGCATAGTGCCGGTTGTCTGACTGATATTCAACATGACGGGTATTAATAGTAATACCACGCGCCTTTTCTTCCGGCGCATTGTCGATATCCTCATAGTTCATCAATTTATCACCGTGCTTCTTTGCACAATGCATTGTAATAGCCGCTGTAAGTGTTGTTTTTCCATGGTCAACGTGACCGATTGTACCAACATTAATATGAGGTTTCGATCTCTCAAATTTCTCTTTAGCCATGAATTCCTCCTTTTATTACTTCCAATCCCATTGATTAAAAAGGAAAACCATTCAAATAAAATATAATATTCTGCAGCACAACGTGCTGATGTTATGTATTCCCTTTATAAAAGTGAAGTTACCAGCGGTAATGCGCAAAAGCCTTGTTTGCTTCTGCCATACGATGGGTGTCTTCTTTTTTCTTTACCGAAGCACCGGTTGAATTCGATGCATCGATCAGTTCATTACACAAGCGCTCACTCATGGAGCGTGCACTTCTTTCGCGTGAGTACCCGATAATCCAGCGCATTGCCAAGGCTTCCCGACGGTCATCCCGTATTTCAATGGGTACCTGGTACGTTGATCCGCCGACCCGTCTCGATTTTACCTCGAGCATTGGCTTCACATTTTCCATCGCCTTGCTGAATATTTCCAATGGATCAGTATTGGTTTTTTCCTTTATAAGATCCATTGCTTTGTAAAAAATATTTGCACTTGTCGACTTCTTGCCTGCAAGCATCATTCTTAAAATAAACTTCGCAACCACCGGATTTTTGTAAATCGGCTCAATGACGTGTCTCTTTCTTATAACAACCTGTTTTCTCGACATTCTGTAAAACCTCTTCTGTACCCGTTATGCCTTGGGCCGTTTTGCACCGTATTTCGACCGGGCCTGTCGTCTGTCTTCCACACCAAGCGTATCTTTTGTACCGCGCACGATGTGATACCGTACACCGGGAAGGTCCTTGATTCTTCCGCCCCGGATCAGCACCACCGAGTGTTCCTGAAGATTATGACCAATCCCGGGAATATACGCTGTCACTTCAATACCGTTTACCAAACGGACACGGGCGATTTTACGGAGTGCCGAGTTTGGTTTTTTTGGTGTCATCGTCATCACACGAGTACAGACACCGCGTTTTTGAGGACAAGACTGTAAAGCCGGTGACTTTGTCTTGTTCAGTATTCTTTTGCGTCCTTTTCGGACAAGCTGATTAATAGTTGGCATAAAATTTACTACATCCTCTAAAATTATTATCTCGTGAAGAGAGAATCTACCAATTGATAAAAAAAAAGTCAACCCGTTTTATTTCTTTTTTTCAGGCCGAGTATTACTTGAGTTAGACAGCAGTCCACCCCTTTATACGAAAGCGAGCATGCCCCGTATTCCGACACAACGCCGGTCCATCCCGGAGTGCATACTACCCTATTGCCGACTCTTTTGTCAACTGTTAAATAAAAATTAATTCTAAATTAATAGAAGAAATCACAAAAAAACGATATATCCAGCATAAAACTTTGTCCGCACCTACAGCGATATACCCTCATCAGCCAGAACATTGCTTAATAAACGGAGTGTATCAAAAACGCGCTCGAGTTGTTCATCAATTTCCGGATTGTTCCCGGCCTTTGCTGAATTTTCGAGCTGCTTTACGGCGAATTCCACTTCCTTTTGAACCCCGTTCCAATACCCGAGTATTTTTTCTTTTTTTTCTTCGGGATTCAACTCCCTGTTTTTTGCCAGCTCCACTATTTTATTATAATGGAAGATGATCAGGGAATCTGGCTCAGCCGGCTTTTCCTGACAACCTGCAAGCATGAGTACTGCAACCAGAGTAAAAACAACAATTCCGGCTGTTCGCTTTACAAGAAAGGGGCACTGAATCATGATACCGTTTCGACCTCTTTTTCTTCTTTTTCCTCAAGGATTCGTTCTATCGTCTTGTCGATATCTTCCATATTTTCATCATACAGCTTGATACTCTTGTATTTTCTAATCCCGGTTCCCGCAGGAATAAGATGCCCGATGATGACATTTTCTTTCAAGCCGCGGAGACCATCCATCGAGCCTGCAATCGACGCATTTGTAAGGACCCTGGTCGTTTCCTGAAAGCTTGCCGCTGAAATAAAGGAATCAATATTAAGTGAAGCCCTGGTAATACCCAGGAGCAACGGCCGTGCGACAGCAGGCTGTCCGCCTTCGCGCATGACCTTCTGGTTTTCTTCATGAAATTTGAACCGTTCTACCTGCTTGCCGTAGATGAAATTTGTATCGCCGACCTGGATAATTTCAACCTTGCGCATCATCTGGCGGATAATAATCCCGATGTGCTTGTCATTGATCTGCACACCCTGGAGACGGTACACTTCCTGAATTTCATTAACCAGGTAGGTCTGCAGCTGATTTTCTCCCAGGTTACTCAGGATGTCATGCGGATCGGTATTTCCGTCGCACAAAAGGTCACCCGCCTGAACTTCGTCACCGTCACGGACCAACAGATGTTTTCCCATCGGGATCTGGTGTTTGAACTCTCTCCCAAACGCATCCACAATCAGGATAATCCGTTTACCCTTCACAATCCCCTTAAAGAAGACCGTACCACTGATTTTTGCAAGAACAGCGATGTTTTTCGGTTTTCGTGCTTCAAACAGTTCCCCAACACGTGGCAGACCGCCGGTGATATCCCTTGTTTTCACACTTTCCTTGAGCAGTTTCGCAATAATGCGCCCCGCTTTTACCGGATCACCGTCTTCCACATTCAGGTAGGCGCTGCCCGGCAGGAAGTAGCGCGTCAGTTCTTCACCGTTTTTGTCGGTGATGACTATACGGGGCTGAAGGGATTCAAGAGAGAACTCGGCAATTTTCTTTTCAATCTTGCCGGTATCTTCATTCAGTTCTTCCTTAAGTGTTGTCCCAAGAATAATATCTTCAAATTTGATCTTCCCGTCATGTTCCGCAATAATCGGTTCGCTGAATGGATCAAAAAACGCAATCGTCTCTTCAGCTTCAGCAATCCCACCTTCCTTGACAAGCAGTTCAGACCCGTTCCTGATTTCCACTTTTTGCGGCTGGGCCAGAATCAGAAACTGATTGTCAGTGATATGGACAAACCCGATCTGCGTCGTGGTGACCTTGTCTTTCCCCCGCTCAATAACTGCTTTCTCGCCATGCGCCAAAAGGCTGTCCCCGGTTTCGAAAAGCAATTTATCTGTCTTCTTGTACGGAATTCTGTCCAGCACCTTGTGCACACTGATATACCCTTTCCGGGAAAAGAGTTTATTGCCGTTATCCAGCTCGATGGTACTTCCCTTAATTTCCTGGATCACCACCGGATAACGAAGATATACACAGTTTTCCTCGCTCACCTTGGTCGCCGCACCGCCGATATGGAATGTTCTCATGGTCAGCTGCGTTCCAGGCTGCCCGATTGACTGGGCCGCAATAATGCCTACCGCTTCACCAATTTCAGTGGTCATATTTTTGGCCAGGTTCCGGCCGTAACATTTCACACAGACACCATGTTTCGATTCACAGGTAAGAACGGTACGGATACGGACATGCTCCACACCCGCAGCATCTATCTCCGCAGCAGTCTCCTCGGTAATTTCCTTATTAATATCTATTATAATTTCGCCGGTGATCGGATGCTTGACCCGTTCAATCGTAAATCGTCCGACAATTCTGTCAGCCAGCGGTTCAACGATTTCTTCTCCGTCTTTTACCGCACCACGCTCAATTCCGTTTATGGTTCCACAGTCTTCCTCATTGATCACCACATCCTGTGCAATATCAACAAGACGGCGTGTCAGGTATCCTGCATCTGCTGTCTTCAACGCGGTATCTGCAAGACCTTTTCGGGCGCCATTCGTTGAAATAAAGAATTCAATAACTGACAGGCCTTCTTTGAAGTTCGACCGGATCGGCAATTCGATAATATCACCCGACGGCTTGGCCATAAGACCGCGCATACCGCCCAGCTGACGAATCTGTGTCCGGCTTCCGCGCGCTCCTGAATGCGCCATCATGTGAACAGGATTGAATCCTTCACGGTCCACTTTGAGTTCCTGCATCAATTCATTGGTGATCAATTCGTTGATCGCACTCCACACCTCTACAACACGGTTGTACCGTTCTTCGAAAGTAATGTGTCCCTGAAGATACTGATTCTGGATCTCGGTGACCTGATTATTCGCTTTCTGAATCAATTCGCCTTTATGGGCGGGGATGATGATGTCATCCATACCAATGGTTGCACCAAAACGCGTTGCAAATTTGAATCCCATCGCTTTGATCGTATCAAGCATTTCAACAGTTACATACGGGCCATATTCCTTATAACAGTGGGAAATGAGTATCCGGAGCTCTTTTTCTCCCATCGATGTATTGATAAATTCAACTTCTTCCGGGAGTTCATCATTCAACAGCACACGGCCTGCGGTCGTCTCGACAATTTTTCCATCCATTCTTACCTTGATCAGCGCCTGATAACTCAACACACCGGCTTCGAGCGCCATGAAGATTTCCGCTTTATCAGAAAAATACTTGCCCTCTCCCGGAGAACCTTTTTTCTCTTTGGTAAGATAGTAAATACCAAGAACCATATCCTGCGTCGGGATGACAACAGGGCTGCCGCTCGCGGGGTTTAACAGGTTTTTCGAAGACAACAGGAGCGTCCAGCACTCAATCTGGGCCGCCTGGGTCAATGGAACGTGAACCGCCATCTGGTCGCCGTCAAAGTCTGCATTAAATGCATGACAGACCAGCGGATGCAGCTTTATCGCTTTGCCCTCGACAAGGACCGGTTCAAAAGCCTGAATACCAAGCCGGTGCAGTGTCGGCGCACGATTGAGCATGACCGGATGTTCCTGAACTACTTCATCCAAAACCGCCCACACTTCCGGAGCTTCCTGCTCCACAAGTGTTTTTGCCTTTTTCACATTATACACAACATCTTTTTCAACAAGTTTTTTCATGATAAACGGCTTGAACAGCTCAAGCGCCATTTTCGATGGCAGTCCGCACTGGTGCAGCTGCAGGTCGGGCCCGACGACAATCACTGAACGGCCCGAATAGTCGACCCGTTTTCCAAGGAGATTCTGCCGGAACCGGCCCTGCTTCCCTTTCAACATGTCAGAGAGGGATTTCAGCGGCCTGTTCGATGCTCCTTTGACAACACGCTTTTTCTTGGAGTTGTCAAACAGGGCATCGACTGCTTCCTGCAGCATTCTTTTTTCATTCCGGATAATGATATCCGGGGCATTTAACGCCTGAAGACGCTTCAGACGGTTATTTCGGTTAATCACACGGCGGTACAGGTCATTCAAATCTGATGTTGCAAAACGGCCGCCCTCAAGCTGTACCATGGGCCGAAGCTCCGGCGGAATCACCGGAATCACTTCAAGGATCATCCATTCAGGCTTGTTCCCGGAATCCCGGAAATTTTCCACAATTTCGATTCGTTTTAGAAGCCGCTTGTCTGACTTGACGCCCTTCTCGATCATTTTTCGCCGAAGTTCAGAGGCCAATGCATCCAGGTCAATTCCTTCAAGCAGGGTTTTCACTGCTTCGGCACCAATTCCAGCAGTGAATGAATACCCGTAGCGCTCCTGTGCTTCATGAAACTCTTCTTCCGACAGAAGTTCCATTTTTTTGAGATCAGTATCACCCTCATCAATGACAATATATTTTTCGTAATACAGCACTGAGCGGAGCGCGGTAATGGAAAGATCGAGTAAAAGCCCCATTCGGGAGGGAACAGACCGGTAAAACCATATATGAGAGACCGGAGCGGCAAGTTCAATATGCCCCATCCGTTCGCGGCGTACCTTGAAATGAGTTACTTCAACACCGCACCGGTCACAGATGACCCCGCGGTACCGGATTGATTTGAACTTTCCGCAGTAACACTCCCATTCCTTCGTGGTCCCGAAAATACGTTCACAAAACAAACCGTCTTTCTCCGGGCGGAGGGTGCGGTAATTGATTGTTTCCGGCTTTTTTACTTCACCGTATGACCATGCCCGAATTTGTTCGGGTGATGCAAGCTTAATTTTAATACTGTCAAAATCCTGAAAATCTCTCATTATAACTCCTCCCAAAAAATGGGTTATTGAAAAAATCCCGTTGTATCAGGCACACCGGTATATTACAGCGGCTGCGATTAAAACCGTGTTCCCTGCCGGTTAATCAGCTCTTCATCACGCTCTGTCAGGGCAATCTGTTTTGCCTTTGAATCGTAAATCGATATATCAAGTGCAAGGCCCCTCAATTCCTGAATGAGTACGTTAAATGATTCGGGAATACCAAATGATGTGGTTACCTCACCCTTTACAATGCTTTCATATATTTTCGCACGGCCGATCATGTCATCCGACTTGATCGTCAGAAGTTCCTGAAGGGTGTTGGCTGCACCGTATGCTTCGAGCGCCCATACTTCCATTTCACCAAGACGCTGGCCGCCGAACTGTGCCTTACCGCCGAGCGGCTGCTGGGTAACCAATGAATACGGCCCTGTGGAACGAGCGTGCATCTTGTCGTCAACAAGGTGATGGAGTTTCAGCATATACAGGTACCCGACAGTAATTTCATTTTCAAACGGCATCCCCGACTGACCGTCAAACAACTGTATTTTTGAAGTTGGAGGCAGATTTGCTTCCTTTAACTTGTTTTCAATCATTTCATTCGATGCAGACTGGAATACGGGGGTTGCGTACCATTCGTCAAGCGCAACAGCAGCCCAGCCGAGTTCTGTCTCAAGGATCTGTCCAATATTCATACGGGAGGGAACACCCAGAGGATTCAAAACAATATCGATCGGTGTTCCGTCTTCCATAAACGGCATATCCTCCATCGGAAGCACGCGGGAAATAACCCCCTTGTTTCCATGGCGGCCGGCCATCTTGTCGCCCTCCTGCAGTTTTTTCTTGGTGGCAATCAGCACCTTGACGATTTCATCGACACCGGGATTCAGGTCGTTTCCGTCAGCACGGCGAAGCCGCTGTACATCAATCACTGTCCCCTGAATGCCATGCGGCACTCGAAGGCTAGTGTCACGGACTTCTTTTGCTTTTTCACCAAAAATTGAATTGAGCAGCTTGAATTCGGGTGTTGAATCGGTCTCACTCTTCGGTGTGACCTTCCCCACCAGTATCGAGCCTGATTTCACCTTTGCACCGACAAGGATAATTCCCTCTTCGTCAAGGTAATCCGCCATCCGCTCATTGATATTCGGAATATCACGGGTAATTTTCTCGGGTCCGAGTTTTGTCTCCCGGACTTCGACTGCGAATTCTTTTATATGGATCGAGGTAAACATGTCTTCCTGAACAATCCGTTCAGAAATCAGGATTGCATCTTCGTAGTTGTATCCATTCCAGGGCATGAATGCCACAAGGATATTCCTTCCAAGAGCAAGTTCCCCCTGGAGTGTTGCCGGGCCGTCTGCAAGGACATCCCCTGCTTTAACCTTTTGGCCGGCTTTGACAATCGGCCGCTGGTGAAAGCAGGTATCCTGGTTGGTGCGCTGGAATTTCAGAAGCGGATAGGAAACAGCATCCTTTCCCTTGTCCGGCATGACCCGCACTTCTGTCGACGAGACGTATTCAACCGTTCCATTCACACGACAGATAAGTACAACACCGGAATCATAGGCGGTTTTTCCTTCCATACCGGTTCCGACACGCGGTGGTTCCGGATTCAGCAGGGGTACTGCCTGACGCTGCATATTTGATCCCATGAGTGCACGGTTTGCGTCATCATGCTCCAGGAACGGAATAAGTGAGGCCGAAACCGATACGATCTGTTTCGGAGACACATCCATATACTGTACACTCTTTGGTCCGCGGGTAGAATAATCTCCGCCCTTGCGGACCGGAATCATTTTTTCCATGAACTTGCCGTCATTATCAACCGGCGTAATCGCCTGTGCGATATAATATCTTTCCTCATCCATGGCGGAAAGGTATTCAATATCGCGAAGCACCTTGCCGTCAACAACTTTACGGTACGGTGTTTCAAGAAACCCGTATTCGTTGACACGGGTGTAGTTTGCAAGTGAGACAATAAGACCGATATTCGGGCCTTCCGGTGTTTCAATAGGGCACATTCTTCCATAATGTGTATAATGAACGTCGCGGACTTCGAATCCGGCGCGCTCACGCGAGAGCCCCCCTGGCCCAAGGGCATTCAGACGGCGCTTATGGGTCAGTTCCGACAATGGGTTTACCTGGTCCATAAATTGTGACAACTGACTTGAACCAAAAAACTCCTTGATGCTCGCGACGATCGGTTTGATCGAGATGAGTTCCTGCGGTTTGATGGTATCGATCTCCTTCAATGACATCCGTTCTTTTGCGATCCGTTCCATCCGCGAAAATGCAATTTTCAGCTGGTTGGCGAGCAATTCACCGACCGAGCGGATACGGCGGTTTCCAAGATGGTCGATATCATCGACATTTTCCTCGCCGATGTACACCTTGATAAGAAAAATCATTGTGTTGACAATGTCTTCGACGATCAATGTCTGGTCATTAATATCAGAGCGGTAATCGAATTTTTTGTTGAGTTTGTAGCGGCCGACCCTGCCCAGATCATACCGGCGGGAAGAGAAAAACATCGCTTGCAGGTCTTTTTCGGCACTCTCGATGGTAATGGGCTCTCCCGGAAAAATAGATGAATAAAGCCGTGAAATCGCTTCTTCCCGGGTCGGTTCGTCAACTTCCGGATCATCCCGGGTAAACTTCATTTCTTCACGTTCAAAACAATTCAGGATAATATCGGTATGAAGTGAATCGGGGTGATTAAAATCGATCACCTCGATTTTGTTGACATTCATGTGAAGCAGCTCTTCGACATCATGCGGATGAATTTTTTCACCGGCACGGTAGAGTTTTTTCTCTGCATCACCTTCTTTGACGAAAATCGCCTTTGCAAAAACATTTCCGACAACCTTTTCCTTGTCGTCCCGGGTATCGGAAAGCTTCATTTTTTTTGTTTTATAGAAAATCTCGATAATTTTTTCACGTGAATCAAATCCCAGGGCCCGGAGAAAAATGGTGGCAAGAATTCGTTTTTTCCGGTCAATCTTGGTGTAAACAAGTTCACGTTTCTGGTCAATTTCAAATTCAAGCCATGAACCGCGGTAGGGGATGATCCGCGATGAATAGACACCCTTTTCATGGGAAAAAATAACACCCGGAGACCGGTGTATCTGACTCACCACAACGCGTTCGGCGCCGTTGATAATGAACGTCCCCCGTTCTGTCATCAGCGGGATATCTCCCATATAAATCTCTTTCTGCCTGATTTCACCGGTCTGCAAAAAGACAAGATTGATTTTTGCCTTGATTGGCATGGAATAGGAAAGGCCCTTATGCTTGCATTCCTGCTCGGAAAACTTCAGATAGGATTCATCCAGCGTGTATCCGCAGTATTCAAGAACCATGTCCTCGTTCGGGCTTTCAAGAGGGAATATGGACTGAAACACCTCCTCAAGGCCGCGAAGCTCAAGAGGTTCATTGTTCAAAATCTTTTCCCGCTGAAGAAAGCGTTCATATGAAGACACCTGAATATCAATAAGATTCGGAATATCCATGACATGATGAAATTCCGACCCAATATATGTTCTTTGAATTTTTTTATGTACACTCATACTCATCCTGGCCCCTTCTTGTTTCACAGTGCGGTTCAGCGCTTCCGCTGTCTCTCACCGGTATCAATATCGCAGGATTACCCTGCTTTTTAACGTTCTTATTCTTCTATTATGAATATACACATTATATTCATAATAGAAGAAGGCAATGGAACCCCGGTATCCGTTCAGGAATACTGTTGTTTTTCTGCCTCAATAATAAACAGACCACCAAGATATAACTATCCCAGTGGTCATGCGAGTCATAATCTGTGTGTTCCCAACATTCTGGTATTATTTAACCTCAACAACACCGCCTGCAGCTTCTACCTGTTCCTTGATCTTTCCGGCTTCATCTTTTGAAACTGCGTCTTTGATTGTCTTTCCGCCCGCTTCAACCAGATCTTTGGCTTCTTTCAAGCCCAGACCGGTGATCGCACGAACTGCCTTGATAACGGCAATTTTCTTGCTGTCGTCAAAACTCTTGAGGACAACTTCGAACTCGTCCTTTTCTTCAACCGCATCAGCTGCACCAGCAGCACCGGGAGCGGCAGCGACTGCAACGGGTGCAGCAGCAGTAACACCGAATTTTTCTTCCATAGCTTTTACAAGCTCGGAAACTTCCAATAATGACATACTGGAAATTGCATCCAGAATTTCGTCTTTTGATAGTGTTGGCATATTATCTTCTCCTTATAATTTTTTTACAGCAATAGCATCCAACGAAAAGAAGACTAAGGCTGCTTTATTCTTTTTTTGAGTCCGCCACTGCTTTGAGTGTCCGGACAAATTTTGAAATTACCCCGGTAAGTACCAAAACCATATTGGTTGCCGGCGCATTGAGTGAACCCATAACTCTCGCGATAAGTTCTGTTCTGCTCGGCAGCTTCGACAAGGCATCAACCTCGCCGAGTCCGAAACGTTTCCCCTCGACGATACCGCCCTTCAGGCTCAGGGGAGTTTCTTTTGCGAACTCAACCAATGCCTTCGCAACCGGGCCTGCATCTTTGGTAATAAACGCAATCGCGGTGGGTCCGACAAGATAGTCAGCCACATCCGGCATTCCCATCTGATTGAGCGCGATATTCATATAGTTGTTTTTTACAACAGTCAGCTGGGCATTTTCCTCACGCAGTTTCCCCCGCAATTCGGTTATCTGTGCCACCGTCAAACCACGGTAATCCACAAAAATAAGATCATTGGATTTTTCAAGAAATTCCTTGAATTTCTTTACCGCATTCTCTTTATATTCATTAATTCTCTGTGTTTTATCAGCCATTTTATTTCTCCTCCTCCCTTCTTACGCCAGGACCTTGGCATCTTGAGCCAATTTGATTCCGGGTCCCATTGTCGAAGAGAGCGTGATTGACTTGATAAACTCACCCTTGATATCACCCGGCTTCTTGCTGTTTACCGTCTTGATCACCGTCTTCACATTCTCTGAAATCTTGTCAATATCCATGGACACTTTTCCGACTGCCATATGCACAACGCCCGTTTTATCGGCACGGTATTCCACGCGGCCTTTTTTCAATTCTGCAATGGCGCCCTTGATTTCAAACGTCACAGTCTGTGTCTTTGGATTCGGCATCAATCCGCGCCGGCCAAGAATCTGGCCAAGCTTTCCGACATCCTTCATGAGGTCGGGAGTTGCAACTGCAACATCAAAGTCAAGCCATCCGCCCTTGATCTTTTCGATGAGGTCGTTGTCGCCGACAAAAGTTGCACCATTCTGACGGGCTTCTTCGGCCTTTTCACCCTTGGCAAATACCAGAATCCGTTTTTCCCTGCCGAACTGATTCGGAAACACCAGGGTATCACGAACCGTATGCGAAGATTTCAGATTGAGTTTCATTGCCAGTTCAACCGTCTCGTCGAATTTTGCAAACGCACAGCTTTTTACGAGCTCTACTGCTTTATCGAGTTGATACTGTTCCTGACGATTGATCGTTGCTGTTTTTTCAGTGTATTTTTTTCCGTGCTTCATGCTACACCCCCTCAACATTTACACCCATGCTGCGGGCTGTTCCTGCGATAATCTTGATTCCCGCTTCAATGTCATTCGCATTGATATCGGGCATTTTGGTGGTGGCAATCTCTGCAAGCTGTGCCTTGTTAATTGTTGCAACCTTTTCCTTGTTCGGTTCAGATGAACCTTTCTGGATTTTGCAGGCTTTCTTGATCAAGACTGCTGCGGGCGGCGTTTTCATGATGAATGTAAACGACTTGTCCGCATAGACGGTAATCACTACCGGAATAGTAAGCCCCTCTTCCATTTTGCTCGTTTTGTCATTAAACTGCTGAACAAACTGAGGAGCACTCACTCCGTGCGGCCCGAGAGCGGGTCCAACCGGAGGAGCAGGAGTAGCTTTCTTTGCGGGAACCTGCAATTTAATAATTGCGGTAACCTTTTTCTTGGCCATAATTTCTCCTTCCCTTGGTACAAACGCTTTTTATCAAGCTCCCACACAGGGAGGACCTTACCTGCGCCCTGAAAACTTCATAAGCGGTCAGATAAAGTGCGGTTACCGGCACGATACCGGAAACCACCTCTTGTTTTTCAGATCATGGAACAGTTCCATGATCTGAAAAACACCGGAATTCTTTTACCGAAGCAAGATTCTTCACGAAGGCAATTAAAACTGCAGTTTTTGGATACCTTCGATTTACACCTTTTCGACCTGCAAAAAATCCACTTCCACCGGGGTCGCTCTTCCAAAAATACCCACCATAACACGAAGCTTGCCTTTTTCAAGGTTCACTTCCTCAACTGTTCCGGTAAATGTATCAAACGGGCCATCCACGATCTTGACTGATTCTCCGATAGTAAATGACTGTTTTGGCTTCACCATGCGTTCAGCCTTGATTTCACCTGTTTTCTGAAGTATCGAACGGGCCTCTTCCTGCGAAATCGGCTGCGGTTTCTGATTCATACTGAATCCGACAAATCCAGTGACACCCTGAATTTGACGAATATGCGAACAGACTTCTTTCCAGCGCAGTGAAGACAAATCCATTTCCACCAGAATATATCCCGGCAGGAATTTTTTTGTTGTCACCTTTTTTTTACCGTCCTTGATTTCCGCGACTTCCTCCTGGGGGACCTTTATATCGAAGATAAATTCCGCCAGATCAGGATTTTTCAGCAAAACGCGAATTTGACGCTCAACTTTATTTTCATGTCCGGAGTAGACATGAACGACATACCAACCTTTTGACATTACCGTACCTTATGAAAAATTTGGAATATTCTCAAAAAGGAAATCTATTCCCTGAAAAAGAATAACATCAATCAATCCAAGCAATAATGCGGTCAGCAATACCGCAACAATAACCACACGAGTTGACGCCAGAACTTCGTCTTTCGACGGCCAGGTGACCTTTCTGAGTTCTGCATAACTGTCTTTAAAAAACTGAATAATCCGCTTCATATTGTACCTCTATAAAAAGCAGGCCAGGTAGGATTCGAACCTACAACATCCGGTTTTGGAGACCGGCGCTCTAGCCGTTGGAGCTACTGGCCTATCTGTTGCGCCCTGTTATTTTATTTTTGATTCCTTGTGAACGGTGTGCTTCCTGTCAAACCGGCAATACTTTTTCAGCTCGATTTTTCCCTGTGTGTTCCGTTTGTTTTTCTTTGTTGTATAATTCCGCCGTTTACATTCACTACATTGCAACGCAATAAGTTCTACAACTTTCGATTTGGCCATGAACATCTCCTCATATATCGGATACAAATCATATACTTTATCATTATGATTTAAAGTATTCCCCTACCTGCTTATTATTTTCCTGTAATACCGCCTGCGGCACATGTCCGGAAGTATAGTTGAACATTGCAGACTCTTTCAGCATGAAGCGCACGCAAAAGAGACATGTACAAGCGAATGACAAATATACCCACAATTTGGCGTATCTGTCAAGGGCTATTGAGTCGGGAAAAAATAATTAACAAATATGTATGTATTATTAAATCCACAAAATTAACAATCGTTCCCGACCGTTTCCATGGTGTAAAGATTCTCATTTCTGCACATATTCAGCCACGGAGTATTACCCGAAGCACGAAACTCCAAATTCACCGGGCATAGAAAACAAGCATTCCCATACTTTAAAAAACAATCAATCGTGCAGTTTTGCTTTGCAAAACTGCAAATATAAGAAGGACATATTTGGGGCCTATCCAAATATGTCCTTCTTAAAAAAGCCTCCGACCGGAATTGAACCGGTGACCCCCTCCTTACCATGGAGGTGCTCTGCCGACTGAGCTACAGAGGCGGGGATTGTGAAAAGATTTTCTTTTTTAAAGAAAAGCTTTTAAACAGACCGACATAATAATCAAAAGCTTTTCATATGTCAATATAAAAGAAAAGAACCTGTCCCATCAGTGTACAGGGAGAGGCTCTTTTCATATTGAATGCAGGAAGTCTTATGAAAAATCCTTGTCCATGACTGTTTTTCTGTTTGACGCTTTTGCGTTTGCAATGGCTCCGTCACAAAGTTTTTTTATTCTCACCGACAGCTCGTTTGCGACATTCCCGGCTGTGTTCATCCCTGATGATTTAATATACGCTTTTACTTTTGACATGACGGCCAATACTTCCTGTTTTTCGTCCATTGTACGCTCCTTAATGTAATTTCCCTTTACTCTACTATACTTTGCAAAGTGTCACCAGCACTAATTTCAGTTTTTGCAAAATGTCAACGAAAATACTTATTCAAATAAAACAGGTCAAATGGAGCTTTACAGAATAAATATTCTCAAATTTTCAGGGATTTTGATATTTCCTGAAAACATGTATTGACAAACTGTTCTCTTTGCTTCGACAATGTAATATTATCTGTTGTTAAATACCTGATTGAAGGAAATTAAGGATACATGGACAAAACTGAAAGAAAACTGAAAGAACTGTCACTATTGTTTGAATTAAGCCAGGAAATCGGCCAGAGCCTGAATATACAATCCATAACAAAACCGCTGCTGAAGGTTATGGCTGAACATATGGGAATGCATCGGGGCACCATCTCTTTACGCAACCCCGAAACCGATGAAATTGAAATTGAAGAAGCGTATGGTCTTTCCGGCGATCAGCTGAAACGGGGAAAATACAAGCTTGGCGAGGGAATTACCGGAAAAGTTGTCGAAACCGGAAAACCGATGATCATCCCGAAAATATCGGAAGAGCCGATGTTTCTGGACAGAACCGGAGCCAGAGACAGTCTTGACAAGACAGATATATCGTTTATCTGTGTCCCGATAATATACGGAAACAAAACACTCGGCGCAATTTCTGCAGACCGGCTTTTTGATGAAAATGTGACACTCGATGAAGATGTGCGGCTTCTTTCTATTATAAGCTCCATGATTGCGCAGGCAGTTCAGCTGCGGCTCTCTGCTGAACAGGAACGGATCCGGCTGCGCAAAGAGAATGAACGCCTGCAGGAAGAACTCAAAGACCGGTTTCGGCCTTCCAATATTATCGGCAATTCAAAAAAAATGCTCGATGTGTATGACCTGATCGCCCAGGTTTCCAGGAGTGATACCTCGGTGCTGATTCGGGGGGAAAGCGGAACGGGAAAAGAACTTGTCGCGCATGCAATCCATTACAACAGCCTGCGTGCACACAATCCGTTCATCAAGGTCAACATTGCCGCACTGCCCGAATCCATGATCGAAAGCGAGCTGTTCGGCCATGAAAAAGGATCGTTTACCGGTGCGATCACCCAGCACAAGGGGCGGTTTGAACTTGCAGAAGGCGGGACACTGTTTATTGACGAGATCGGGGATCTATCCCCTCCCCTGCAGGTAAAACTTTTACGCGTGCTGCAGGAAAAAGAGTTTGAGAGGGTCGGAGGAACAAAAACCATCAAGGTAAAAGTGCGAATTCTGGCAGCGACGCACCAAAATCTTGAAGAAATGGTCGCTGAAAACCGTTTCCGCCAGGATCTGTTTTACCGGCTGAATGTTTTTCCCATTCTGATTCCGCCTCTCCGTGAGCGAAAAGAGGATATTCTGCTGTTGTCAGACCATTTTGTCGAGCAATACGGCGAAAAAACGCTCAAGGGAATCAAACGCATCTCAACCCCGGCAATCGACATGCTGATGAGTTATCACTGGCCGGGCAATGTCCGGGAACTGGAAAACTGCATCGAACGCGCTGTGTTGTTGTCAACCGACGGCGTTATCCATGGACATCATCTTCCTCCGTCCCTGCAGACTGCCGAAGCCACACATACCAGCTTTTCCGGAGGGCTGGAAGCAGCACTTGAACGGTACGAACGGGAACTCATTTATGAAGCGCTGAAAACAACCCGGGGAAACATGTCCAAAGCTGCAGAGGAACTGGGAATTACCGAACGGATTATGGGACTGCGGGTAAAAAAATATGATATTGATTTCATGAAACTCCGCGGAAAGGAATAATTGCCCTACTTTACCAAAACAACATGGACAATCTCAAATCCTTCAGAATCGGAAGGCAATTCCATTGAGGCATACAAATTGGTAATGACAGAATCGGGTATCGGATCAGGCCGGTTGTGGTTGCGTAAAAGGCATTGCTGTATCTCGATATCCAGGAAAATGGCACCGATGGTCTTGTTTATTTTCCTGGCTGTTTCGATATACACTTTCCGTTGTGCAGCGGTCAAACCGGGATTGTCAACGAGCACTTTCTGATGCGAGAACAAAAGATGCTCATACAATTTTCGTTCGACATGGTTCACCAGGGCTTCATCTTCCTCATGGAAAAACTCTTCTTTCCATGGATCGCCGAAATTGGTCATCTCAAACAAAAGATGCCTGATTTCAGCCTGGTTAATCCGCTTTCTGCCGCTTTGCTTGAAATACTGCCGGGAAAAAACAGATTTTCCCGTGCCGGGGAGCCCGCAAACCAGTATCACGTCGCAGGCATTGTATTTTGAAAGAAGATTCTCCATAACAGCCTCCTTTATTCGTTCCATTAAGTATAATAAAAATATCGTGGATTAACAGAAGAATTATTCTTTTGGTTTTTGTTTTCTAATGAGGATGATATGAATGGATACTGCCAAAGCGATGACCGGCAGAATAATCCGCACTGCGATGCTGTCAAATAAAAAAACCGTGGTAAAAAGAATGCTCGTCCACAACACCGAAATTGCAAAAATCTTTACCCGCACGGGGATCCCGTTGCCCTCATGATAATTTTTGATATATTTTCCCAGGACCGGACTTGCGATTAAAAGCTGATAAAACTTTTGCGAGCTTCTTGCAAAGCAGGTTGCTGCGAGCAGCAAAAACGGAGTGGTCGGCAGTAACGGCAGAAAAATTCCCAGAACCCCCAGTCCAATAAACACGAATCCAAGCCCGATCAAAATTACTTTCCCGATTCCGGGAAGCGGCCGCCGGAGAAAAGATTCCCGCCGGGTTTTCGCAGGGACAGGCTGGTCAAACATGATTCAGCACCTACAATGAACCAAGCAACTGCTCGGTTTCCCAGGCAGTGATGAGGGGGACGCGAAAAGCTCCCGAAAGCCACTCTTGCTGAATGTACCCCCATTCGGCAAGGCGCACATCAATGCGGGAATCGGTTACATCCAGCAGGTGGCTGATTTGGTCATCGATAAAAACCGCATGGCTGTATTCTGCCTCATCCAGGAGCGAGGTGATGATCTGCTGTTTGCACCCGGAACCTGAATAGATAATATTATCAACAGGGAATTTCATATCATTTCCGTGAAAAATCTCCGCGATAAACTCTTTTTTCTTGGTCGAAAGAATGTACAGCTGTTTCTTCCCCAACTGCTTTCGAATTCCCCGCTCCATATGCGGAAACAATGGATTTAATGAGAGCCAGGCGTCCCGGTCGCTTGAAAGCAGTTCGGTCCTTGCCTGATAAAAAACCTCCTTGTTCTCAGCCATTTGCTCTGGCCCTATACCGGCAATAAGGTCATCAAATTCTTTCTGCGATGAGATGCTTTTTCCGCCGGCTATCAATTCCTGCATGACGATATAGTCCTCCCCCGACCTGATAAAGGGCCGCAAGGCATGAAATTTCCTTCTAAAGTCAACCGGCATTTCATTCGGCATCTCGTTTTTGATAAAGCGGTAATACGCGAGCCAGGAACTTGCCAGAGTTTCGGGCAAAGAATCGCAGACAACCCCGTCAAAATCAAGAATCAGGAGAGTTTTCTGTTTCATGGAAAAACCTTTCTATTGGCAATAGACCACACAGCCGTTTTGTATTGATGAGGATTGTGGAAACTGACAAGTACCAAATCCCGTACCTTTCACGCCATGAACAGCGACATCCGCAGACCATGCATCCCTGGACTTCCAGCTGCAGCCAAAGGCCGCAAGGATTGCCGCGCCGGTGGGAGTAAGAAGTTCTTTTGCGACCGGCCCCTCGGCAACAGGGATATCGAAGGCATGGACAATTTCCTTCACTGCAGGCGCCGGAACACTGAAGGTTCCGTGCGAAAAGGTAATCATCCCGCCGCCGCTGAATACCGGCGTCAGACAGACGACCTCATGCAGGTCAATGTCCATGGCCTGAAGCGCACAGGCACTTCCCGCAATATCAACCAGGATATCCTGTGCTTCATGAAGACACGCGGCATGATAATCGTGGTTGTGCGTATGGCTGTGGCCATGGTGATGATCATGACTGTCTTCCTGATCATGCCCGTGAACATGGCCGTGTTCGTGCATGTGGTCATGATCAATGACCAGATGCGCACGCACCTCGGCTTCGGACAACACGAGCAGTACCCGCCGGGCATATTCCCTGTATTTTTCTTCAATATTGTTCTGGTCAAGCGCCTTGTCCAGATATTCAAACAATTTTCCGACAACGACACTCTCATCATTCGGCGTATAGGACAGCGACAGCTGCTTTCCGTTTACCCCGTTTCGCTGCAGGGAGAGAATTTCCATTTCACAAGTCCCCAAAAGCCGGGCAGTATTCTCCATTACAGACAACACGGTATCTCCCGGAGCACCCGCATCAATCAATGCCGCGATAAACATGTCGCCTGCGATCCCGCTTTGGGGATCGATAATCAACCTAGCCATGTCCATTCCTTGGATTAAGATTCTATCATTATGCGTGAAATTTGCAGTTGGTTCAAGAGAGCGGTACCTTATTGATCATTATTCCCTTCTGTTTTGAAAATCAGCTGCCAGAACAGGATCAGGTTCCACGGTGTGTGCTGTCTTAAAAAACACTTTGGCCGCATACTGTGGATCGGGAAAATAACCCATACCCGCCGCAGCGACCGCTGCATTCCCGATGAGCTCAGTGTCCTGCACAGTTGGTATTTTTACCGGTATGCCGGCGAAAGATGCCTTCAGCACATTATACGCATGACATTTCGAAAGCCCTCCGACAGCAATCAGTTCTGCTATTTCAATACCGATGGTATTGAGTTCCCGGCAGGCAGCGGCGATTTGCCCGGCTGCGAATTCCAAAAAAGCCCTCCCGTATTCCTGTAGAGAGCGATTGGCAGCACCCCCGGAAAAACAATCATTCAGGGAAATATCCCGGAATAATTCCCCGTTTTCCATCTCCGGCATAACAAACTGTAAACCCCGCGCACCGGGCCCCGCAGTCAGTGATTCGACACACATTCTGTGTAAAGCATCCTGCCCGGGATAAAGAAGTGTGGCGAGAAACGCATGCATTCTGCCGATGTGCGGGAGAAACCGTGCAATATTTATTGTACCGGAAAGAAAGCCGGGAACAATGCGCAAGCTGCTGTTTTTCGCGGCCTTCATCACCACCGGGTCATTTTTTCTGCATGATGTATTTACTGCCTCAGAGGTTCCGCCCCGGACATGAACAGTTCCCGGATTGAACGCGAGTGTTCCAAGGCTGGCCGCAAGGAAATCCGGCCCTGTACAGAATACCGGAATATCAGCGGGAACGCCGAGCGCTGCTGCAGCAGCTGTGGTAAGCCGGCCAAATACAGCTGTGCATGGAGTCAAAGGCGGCAGTTTTCCCCGCTCAATTCCCATGGCCGCGCATGCTGCATCATTCCAATAGTACGGAATAAATCCATCATGGGGAATTACTGCTTTTTTTTCTTCCGTGAGAAGAAAACACAGATATTCCGGGCAGGGAAGAAATATCTGTACCCGGCTGTAGGCATCCGGGCTGCGCAGTTTCAAATCAGCAATTTTGGGAAGAAAATACGATGCAGAAGAAAAAGTTTCTTTTTTATAACGCTGATCAAACCAGAACAGGGGCCTGCCGGGCTGATTGTTTTTATCAAGGGGAACCAATGTGGGCCCATGCCCGCTCACCGCAATGGCTTCGATTGCGTTCCGCACATTTTCAGGGAAGGATGCAACCGCATCAAAAAGAGCCTTTTCCCACTTTATGGCCGAAAAATCCGGCTGAAAGGTTTGGAGCGGTATTTTTATAAAGCAGACCAGCTTTCCTTCCCGGTTTATGATACCGGCTTTCAGGGAAGATGTCCCGATGTCGCAGACACAGATCATGAATTGGATTATAGAGAAGCTCTGGTTTGTTCGCAAGAGAGGAAACTTACCCAAAGGGTGCAGAGAGAAGGATACCAGACAGAGGTATTACTGTCAGGCAGGATTAAGAGAAATAAAACCAATTACTTTTTATTTTGCTGTACACGTCCTGATACAATAATTATATTGTAGAGCATTACTGTTTCAAACCGGGGTCGCATGGCATTTATATCATTGCAGGACATTTTCGTATCATATGGAGAGTTTCCTCTACTTGATCATATCAATCTCCAGATAGAACAAAATCAGCGTATTTGTCTGTTGGGGAGAAACGGGACGGGAAAATCAACACTCATGAAAGTCATTGCCGGAGTACTTCAGCCGGACTCCGGGCGGATCATCTCTGACCGCAAAATCAGCACTGTCTATTTTGAACAGGAAATTCCTCAAAAAAAGGAAAGTCTTGTCTTTGATGTCATTGCAGGCGGATTCCCGGATCATGAACACGAACTCATGCAGTATTTCCGTGATGAGGAACATATCGATAGCGGCAAAAAAGAAGCTGCAGACGATGTAAAAACAGTTCACACCCCGGAAAACTGGACACATATCCAGCAGATAATCCGGATTGCCCAGGATCTGGGGATTGAATGCAAAGCTGAATATGAATCGCTTTCCGGCGGCCAAAAGCGCCGGGCATTACTTGCTGCTGCCCTGGTCTGCAAACCCGATCTGCTTCTGCTTGATGAACCGACCAACCATCTTGATATTAAAACCATAACCTGGCTGGAAGAATATATCCTTAAATTCTGCCCGACTGTTTTGTTTGTCACCCATGACCGGGCTTTTCTGAAACGTCTGGCAACCAGGATCATCGAACTGGACAGGGGTCTGCTGTTCGACTATCACTGTCCGTATGATATTTTTCTTGAGCGGAAAAAAGCGTTTCTGGAGAATCAGGAAAAAGAATGGGCCAATTTTGATAAAAAATTGTCAGAGGAAGAAGCCTGGCTTCGAAAGGGAATCAGGGCACGCAGAACAAGAAATGAGGGCCGGGTAAAAGCGCTTCTTAAAATGCGGGAAGAGCGGCAGGCTCGGCAATCAGTACAGGGCAAGGCAAGGCTGGAGATTGGACGTGAAAACAAGTCCGGAAAAATCGTGATCGAAGCCGGTGAAATATCATTCTCATATACGGAAACTCCTGTTATACACAATTTTTCTACCCTGATAACCCGAGGCGATAAAATCGGCATTGTGGGGCCGAATGGTTGCGGTAAAACAACGCTGATCAATCTGCTTTTGGGAAAGCTCACAGCGGATACCGGAAGCATAAAGCAGGGGGCGAACCTCTCTGTTGCTTTCTTTGATCAAATGCGGTCACAAATCGATCCCGACAAATCGGTGCATGAAAATGTATTACCGAATGGCGATACCGTTTTTATTAATGGAAAATCAAAACACATCCTGGCGTATCTGCAGGATTTTCTTTTTTCGCCCCAACGATCCCGGTCCCCTGTTTCGCAGCTTTCCGGCGGCGAACGCAACCGGCTTCTTTTGGCAAAACTGTTTACCCAGCCGTGCAATCTTCTGGTCATGGATGAACCAACCAATGATCTGGATGCGGAAACACTTGAACTGCTGGAGGATTTGATTGTCGAGTTTGAGGGCACCGCACTGCTCATCAGCCACGACAGAATGTTTCTGAATAACGCAACCACAAGCCTTTTTGTGTTCCAGGAGGATGGTTACATCGCGGAGATCACCGGCGGGTATGATGACTGGCTGCTGTATGAGCAAAACAAAAAAGCTTCAGCAGAGGTTGTTAAAACCACCGGCAAACAAAAACAGCCGTCGTGCCAGAATGTCAAAAAGCCGAAACGCAAACTCACCTTTTACGAGCAGAAAGAACTGGAAGCCTTCCCGGACAAAATTGATTCGCTGGAAACAGAAATCGCGTCTCTGCACGAATACATGGCCGATCCCGCCTGCTTTACCGTTCCTGAGAAAATCAAGACAGCAAAGCTGAAACTTTCAGAACTTGAAAAAGAACTCGCTGCTTCATATAAACGATGGGAAGATCTTGAGGCCGAAGCTGCATCCTATGGATGACCATTTATTGCATGTGCAAGTTACAGTGTTCAAAACAGAAAAAGGAATTACTGTATAAAACAAAAAGATACATTGCACTACCCAGGGTTTGTAAACCTGATATTTTTCATTAAAAAAACTGAATATGAATTAAAAGTGGCAACTTATAGATTTCTACAGCACTTCCTCGAGTTCTTCGAGCTGCCCTATATCCTCGTTCGGGTCGGCGTTTTCATTGTATATCCGTTCGAACTGCTGGTGAATTTCCAGAAAGATTTTGACAAGCTCCGGGTCAAAATGCCGTTCGGATTTCCGCTGGACAATTTCAGAGGCCTGAACATGACTCATGGCTTCCTTGTAATGCCGTTTCATGCGGAGAGCATCATAGACATCGGCGAGCGCGACAATACGGGCAGAAACAGGGATTTCTCCCGCGCGCAGGCGGTAGGGATACCCGCTTCCGTCCCACCGTTCATGGTGAAACAGAGCGATATCACGAGCCATTTCTCCGGCCAGTGAAGATAAAATAAAGGCGCCGTTGATGGTGTGTTCCTTGATGATGTTGAATTCATCCGATGTCAGCGGCCCCGGCTTGGTCAAGATAGAATCGGGCGTGCCGATTTTTTCCGACATCATGCATCGCCGCGACATAGGCGATTTTATTGATAAAGAAGTGGTTCACATCAGGATACTTTGCCGGGCGGGTTTTTAGAATATGTGCCGCGATAATACGGGAATACTCATTGACGCGCTTGATGTGATTGCCGGTGTCATTGTCCTTTAAAAGACTCGCCTTGATCAGGGCATACAGACTTTTTTCCACGATATTCTGCTCAATATCTGATGTATCCTTGAAAATTGCATAAAAGTACATATTGTCCGGTTTTGTACTTACCGGAAATACCGTCATGCAGAAATTGCACTCAAGTCCCTCTTTGACACAAAAAATAACACCGGAGAAACGGCAGATCTGGTCTTTGGTGAGTGTGGAAATCGATTCGAAAGGTTCCTTGTCTTTTATCATGAGGAAGTCCAGCCGTTTGCCATTGTTGCCCGCTGTGTGGCTGCTGAATAACCGGGAAAATGCTTCGTTTACCGTGATGATTTTATACGTATCGTCGAAAATAACAAACGGGAAAATGCTTTTTGAGTGAATGTCATGTAAAGAGTCGATCAGGCTCTGAATTTTCATCGAATAACCTTTACTGTCTCTGTCTACAACTATACTGAATTTCCCCTTTTGTGCAAACAATTTTCAGGGGAAATAAACATTTTCTATAACTTCTATTACTAAAATATCCCTTTTTCCCGGTTCTTCCAATTAATTATCATCTGAATTTCCTGCCACAAATGGATCATGAAAGGATTGATTTCCAGGCCGAACAATTGTACAGTAGCACAACACAGTCTGTTTCCAAGGAGTATCTTTGTGACATTTCCCATTTTCGAGGCAATCATGCTTATTTGTTTCGGCATCGGCTGGCCGATATCGATTATAAAATCCCTGCGGACCAAAATGGTCAAGGGGAAAAGCCCAATGTTTATGGGGATTGTCTGGGTGGGATATCTGTCGGGTATTATTCACAAAATATTCTGGAGGCCCGATCTGGTCATCATTCTGTATATTTTCAATATTGTCATGATTACAATTGATTTGATATTGTATTTTAACTATCTGCCGAATTTGAAAGAAGAAGAGCCACGAAAAACACGAACAGACACGAAAAAAAAGAAGAATTAACCGCGAATTACACGAATGAACACAATTAAAGATAATTACAGGCCATTCTATCAACCGAAATAATTTTAATGAAGTCAAAAAGTCCATCCATTTTTTCGTGTAAATCGTGGTGAATTTTCTTCTTCCCTACCCGTTCATAGGACTTTCACCCAAAAGCATCTTCAGCTCGCGGATATCCTGGACGAGTTTTTCCCGCGGCAGGTTTTGAAACCGCCGGGGCAACATTTCGCGGCTGGTGCATTCCAGCACCGCCACCAGATTCTGCAGTTCGATCTCGTGCGGGTATGCCGGCGGCACAAAGTCGCGGACAGTCTGCTCAAGATCATCCTTGGTGATGAATATATGATTGTTCATGGCAGAAACAAACTTTGCGCGGATCAGGATTGCCTCAAGGTCCGCGCCGGAAAAATCAAAACGGTACCGCTTGAGCAGATCAATAATATTCACCTTTTGTATTTTCAGCTGGAGCTTTCGAACCAGGGTTGTAAACAAATCCATTTTTTCTTCGATAGTCTCCGGGTAAAAGAGCGCGAGGTGTTCCTCGGCACGGCCCTGGCGTTTCAGGTCGATCGGGAGCAGATCGGGGCGGCAGGTTATCAAAAACCAGATAATCTTGCCGCGGAATTCGGTATTGCCCATAAATGAGGCAATCTGCGCGAAGATGCGGTTACTGGTCCCCGAATCGCCGTCCTGGTTTCTGTTGCCCAGAAAGGCATCGGCTTCGTCGATCATGACCCCCACCGGAGCCATGGCCTTGCAGATGTTCAGGATTTTTTCAAGATTCGCCTCGGTGACCCCCTGCCATTTTGAGCGGAAGTTCCGGAACTTGACGATGGGGATGCCGATCTCGCCAGCGAATGCCGTCACCATAAACGATTTCCCGGTCCCGACCGGGCCGGACATCAGATATCCGATGGGAAGCACATCCAGCCGGCCCTGCTTGATCGCTCGCGCCGCGCTTTTAAAGCGCTTCTTGACAAAATCGTGGCCCGAGACCATCCCGAGATCGTGCTCGCACTCAATAAACTCGAGGAGCCCGACTGCCTCGGCCTCGATTAATTCCTTCTTCTTTTTTCGCAGATACTCCAGACTGAGGGTCCGTCCCTCCTGATACGCCTCTGCAACAAGCTGGTTCAGGTTGATCAAATTCAGCCCGCTGGTTACTTTCGCGATCTCGTGGACAGTAAGCCCTTCTTCAAAAAGGATCTTTTCATCACGGTCCAGAAAAGCAAGAAAGCGTTCCCGTACCTGTTCATCGGGAATGGGAATATTCACCTTTATTGTAGACGGTGAACGGACCACCCGCAGACTCACATCGGCAAGGTTTTCGGTTAAAAGAATGATAGACACATCACCCTGGGTAAAAATGGGGTCGTTCGCCCAGCGGTTCAGGGTGACAAGACAAAAACGCTCTTCTTCGGAATAGCGGGAGAGGTCGGTATTGGGAATGAGGGTCTCTGCATAATCGATAATGAGCACAATGCGTTTGTTTAAGGGGATGCTGGTGTGAAAATATCTTTCCAGATTTTTGAATGCCTTGTACGGGTCGGTTGAGAGCAGGTCGTCCGGGGTTGAATCCTCACTTTCTCCGCATCTGGATTTAAGATATTCCTGCTCCATCTCTTTGTTGCAGAAACTCACGCCCGATGACCGGTCAAAAAACGCGATAATGTCACGGTTGCCGAACAGCACATCCGCGATATAATCCTGGATTTTGACAAAGTTGAATGTGCCCTCTTTCATCTTGTGCGGCAGAAAATCCCGGATATTTCCGTTTACGATATAGAGATTGGCAGTCTGTGAACAATATTTATAGGAAAGTTCCTGTGCCCACGCGGGCAATACCTTGATGAAAGGCAAATTCTTTAGAATAAGCTGTTCAGCCATGTTCCCCTCCCAAGGGTATGTCTGGTAAAAGTATAGGGCGAAATGAAGATAAATGTCAATTGAGAAGAAACGAAGATTAACCGCAGGACGCAGTGAATGCGGAGGAACGCAGAGAGGAGGAAGAAAAACAAGAAAATCACCACAGATTCCCTCCCTAATTATTCGCGCGTACACTGTTCTTCCTGATTTCCTTATTAACTCTTCTTCCTGTTTTCCTTATTAACTCTTCTTCCTGTTTTCCTTATTAACTCTTCTTCCTGTTCTTCCTGTTTTCCTTATTAACTCTTCTTCCTGTTTTCCCTGTTCTCCCTGTTCTCCCTGTTCTTCCTGTTCTTCCTGTTCTTCCTGATTTCCTTATTAACTCTTCTTCCTGTTCTTCCTGTTTTCCTTATTAACTCTGCTTCCTATTCTTCCTGTTTTCCTTATTAACTCTTCTTCCTGTTCTTCCTGTTCTTCCTGATTTCCTTATTAACTCTTCTTCCTGTTCTTCCTTATTAACTCTTCTTCCTGTTCTCCCTGTTTTCCTAATTAATTCCGATTCCTATTCTTCCTGTTTTCCTTATTAATTCCGATTCCTATTCTTCCTGTTTTCCTTATTAATTCCGATTCCTATTCTTCCTGTTTTCCTTATTTTGATCCTCCGAATTCCTTCATCAGAATATCATCCCAGTGGTCCGAGAAATACCGCACCTCATCAACGAGCAGCCTGAATTCTGCATAATCCATCCCGTTTATTTCCCGTGTTGCAAGAAGCATCACCAGGTTTTTGCGGATTGCAAAATAGACTCCCACCGCCGTAGAGTTCAAATCCAGAAGTCTTCTATAGAGTGGGAGGAAATTTTCCTGCGGCAGTTTCATGATCGTCCCGCCAATTTCAATACATTCAACATCTCCCTTTGCCGGCCCCTTGTTGAATTTGAACAATTCAATGTGAAACTTTGCGGAGCCCTGCATCAGGTACCACAGGTTCTTGTCCGGGTCCTTCACCGATGCCGGATCGATATTCCAATCCTTCAGCAGCTGCTCCACCATTCCGACAACTTCGACTGCAGGCGCTTCTTCTATCCGTGTAAATTCTTCTGCCATGACGGCCTCCTTATCTTTCTGTCAAAAATATCAGCATCATTGTTATTGCTCTGTATTCAACTGCGTTCCGCAATGGGAACAGTATTTATTACCGGTATTTTCGGTCCCGCAGGCTTGACAGGTAATACTCTCTGTACTCGCCGGAGATTCTTCCGCTGAATCCTGCACTTCGCTATCCCGAATCAGCGTGGCGCCGCATTTCCCGCAGTATTTGCTTTCCGGAGAATTGTTGCAGCCGCAAGTATGGCACACACCGGTATTAACATACAGCACCTGCGGCAGCTCAATCACGGCATGTTCGTCGCCGCAGTGCGTGCAGAATCGTTCATCTTTCTTTCCAAGCCGGCCGCAGGAGATGCAGTATTGCAGGTGTGCCAGCTCGCTGTCTGCCGGCAGTTGCCGGTAGGCATCACTGAGATAAGTCGCAGGGACTGCAAACGACAGTCCCTGGGCATTCGAGACAATCCATGTGTTGATCCCGATCACCTCACCATGCATGTCCACAAGCGGCCCACCTGAATTTCCGGGATTGATGGGAACATCGGTCTGAATATACCAGACATCGTTTACCTCACGGCGGGATGACGAGATGATCCCTTTCGCTACAGAAAAATCAAGGCCCAACGGATGCCCAATTGCAATCACATCCTCGCCTTCCAGGAACTCGGCCCGGCCGGAGAGAACCGGAAATTCCGGGAAATCAAGCCCCTCGCATTTCAGAAATGCATAGTCAATTTTCCGGTTTGAAATAAGGACCCTGGCGAGAAACCGTTTTTTTGCATTAGTGGTAATACCCACATCCCGGGCACCTTCCACTACATGACTGTTGGTGACAATTATACCGCGGTTATCCAGAATGATCCCGGTCCCTGTCTGGCCCTGCGGATTCTGAATAACAACAATCTTGTCTTTGATCCGCTGTATTATTTTTTCAACCATTCCTGTTCTTCCTTCGCTGCTCTCTTGTCTCCCTATATGATAGAGCATGCCATTCACCGCTTCAAGTATTTTTATTATTTTCAATAAAAGTATGGATTATTTTTTTTGTTTTTTATACAGTATAGGCATTGTATACAGTTCGATCCAAAACAGGTTTAAAAAAAATATAATTCGTGATTATTTATACAAAGTGCTATATATTATTATATAGATACAAAAAGCCATTCCAAATAAAAAATATCAAAAATATTGCTCAGATAAGTTGAATGCGGTAGAATCGAAGAAGGGATAATGGAAGCGATTAATATCCTGCTCGTGAAGTATGGGCAAAAAGATAAAGAATTTCTCAAAAAAACACTCACCCTCGAAGGGTATATGATTTTTGAGGCGCCAACCAAGAAAATGGTCATTGATGCCCTGAAAAAACAAAAAATTCATATCATCATTATCAATGTGCCGTCCCTGTCGAAGGATGTGCAGAATTTATGCAGAGACATCAGAAAACAATCCTATCACAAACCCCTTCAAATTGTATTTACAACGGATATTACCGAGCCTGAACTCTATGACCGGTTAATTGACCTTGGAGCTGATGACTTTCTGAAAAAACCGCTGAATCCCCAGGAAATTCAGGCCCGTCTCAAAGCGGCCCTCCTGCGGCTGAAAAAGCAATCCAGTCTCTTTGACGAACGGGAATATTTCAAGAATGCCGTGTTCCAGGAAGAACAGCTTTCTTCTAAAATCCTGGATCAGAATATTTTCCTGAAAAAAGCGTTCCAGACCGTTGCAAAGGAAAACAAAGAACTTAAAAAAGTAAAAAAGGAACTTGAAAAAATCGCAATGTTCGACACGCTGTCGGGACTGTTAAACCGGCTGAGTCTGTTCAACAGAATTGATATCGAAATTGAACGGGCAATACGCGCAGTACTGCCGCTCTCGGGGATCATGCTTGACATTGACCATTTCAAGGAAATCAATGACAATTTTGGCCATCAATGCGGGGACCTGGTCATCAAGGAAATCGGCATCCGACTGCGCAATCAATTGCGTAAATACGACTATGCGGGCCGGTACGGCGGAGAGGAATTTTTCATTATTCTGCCGAACACTACACTCCAGCAGGCAACGACAATAGGTGAACGGTTCAGAAAGGAAATCGCGAAGACCAAATTTATCTGCAATGACGAGGAAATTGCCATTACAGTTTCAATGGGCATCGCACAGTACCGGTCGAGCGAACCGCGCGACAAATGGATCGAACGCGCAGACAAAATCATGTATGTTGCAAAACAAACCGGACGAAACAGGGTCTGCACCGAGCAGAACTGAATTTCCTAATCGCGGTACTGCGATAAAAACCACTTTTCCAATGCCTCGATACGGTTATGGAACGATTCGGCCTTTCCTTCCATTATCCCGAACGGGTTCGCTCCCGACACACAAATCATCGAATAGAACATAATGGCGTTGTCCGTCGGGATAACGATGATGTAATACCGGAGCTTGCCGGGATCCACGATCGGAATTATCCCGTACCAGACCTGAGAGATATTGCTCATTTCCATGAGAAAATACCCCTCAAGTGCTCGGTAAGTGACCTGGTATGTATTCTCCCCGAACGATGAATCATGCTGATAGGTGTATATTGTCCTCGAGGGGACCAGGTCGGAAACCTGCAAATCGGAGAGCCTGGTTCTGCTGTCGGGAGACGGAATGCGGTACGACTCATGGATAAACTCCCGC
Source organism: Spirochaetales bacterium (assembly GCA_016929065.1). Classification (GTDB taxonomy): domain Bacteria; phylum Spirochaetota; class Spirochaetia; order SZUA-6; family RPPD01; genus RPPD01. Next base: position 132,489 of record JAFGJO010000054.1, read on the forward strand.
ATTCTTTTTCTGCTGGCAGAATAATACAAAATACCTTTCAAACTGCTCACCGACATCAATACATTATAGATCGCAAGGTTTTTTGCATCCGTATCGGCCTTGTTGGTGAATGTATGGACCTTTAAAATCTCGACCCCGAAGGTGACATTCATGGTTTTCAGTTCTTTTTTTATCCTGTCCGAGGAAAAAACATTCGGAAGCAGGGAGGGGGACTGCGTTTCCTTGAACATCGATGAGGCTGCGCCGGTTTTTTCCAGCAGGGCATAGGTATCCGCATCAAGCCTGTTTTTGTATTTTTCAACACCCCGCTGCTCCTGGGAAAAAACAACAGCAGCGGCAAGAAATAGAATCAGCGTTGCAATACGCAGTATTTTCATGGTACTGTATCCTCTCATACGAAATGGTTGTGTGCTGCAATCCTGTTCACTATATACAAAACCACTGCATATATCCAGTGCAGTTCAAACTGCACACAGAATATAGCCGACAGCAAACCATTTCGTATCTCAGTTGTTAAACACTGGAAGGGATAGAAGCGTTACATTATTATGGCACAGGCAATAAACAATGGTTTCCCAATTTGTTTTACCGGGGGCGGAACCGGCGGACACGTCATTCCCGGCCTTGCGGTAATCGAGCAAATTCAAAAAAAGTTTGATGTCAACGTGATATGGATCGGCTCCGGAAAAGGTATCGAGAAAAAACTGATATCAGATGCAGGCATCAGGTTTGCCGCCATTCCCGCAGGAAAACTGCGCAGGTATTTTTCCCTGCGCAATCTCATCGATATGTTCAAGGTTGTTGCAGGCATTGTCCGTTCCTGGTTCATATTAAAGAAATGTAAACCCCTTGTGGTTTTCTCCAAGGGCGGATATGTCACTGTTCCGCCGGTCATCGCGGCCGGATTTCTGAAAATTCCGGTGGTCACCCATGAATCGGATTTTGATCCAGGTCTCGCCACCCGCATTGCATCGGGCCGGGCGGCAAAAATATGTGTTTCCTATCCCCAGACTGCTGATTATTTTCACGCGGCCGTCAAATCAAAAATCGTGGTCACCGGAAATCCAGTACGCAGTGCAATCCTTTCGGGAGATCCAAAACAGGGGAAACAGGCAGTCGGCTGCCCTTCATCCCTGCCCCTGGTATTTGTGCTGGGAGGAAGCCTGGGGTCAAAGGCGGTGAACACACTTGTTGACGGGATCAAGGAAAACTGCAAAGACACCCTGTTCATCGTACATCAGCGCGGAGCGGGAAATCCCGACACTTCAGGCCGCGTATACCCGCATGTCTTCACCCGCGACTTTTTTTACTCAGAGCTGCCGCATATTCTCGCCGCTTCGTCGCTGGTAATATCACGCGCCGGTGCCAATACCCTGTGGGAGCTTGCAGCTGCTCAAAAACCGTCCATTCTGGTGCCGCTCGTAGCCGGCAGCCGGGGCGATCAGGTACGGAATGCTGCGGTGTTTGAAAAAATCGGGGCGGCACGGGTACTGGATGAAAAAACGGCAACACCGCAGCAACTGCTTGAGATTATCCGCGATTGTGTGGATAATAAAGAGAAACTGAAAGCCATGAGCACTGCTGCGGGAAGTATATTCAAACCAGAGGCCGCAAGCCGCATTGCAGAGGTGATCATGAATTGTGCACAGGAAAGGAAAACAGCCGCGGATGGGAATTAGCCCTTTTGATATTGTTGTTGTCGTTGTTGTCATTGTGCTGATGGTCCGCGGAGCAATGCGCGGATTTATCACCGAAATCCTTTCTACCGCGGCCCCGTTTTTCGGCATACTCTGCGGCGCATTGATCTCGGGCCATATTGCTCCTGTTTTTTCGTTTCTTACCGGCTCGCCGGACAACTTCATCAACAGGATCATCGCCTTTCTGGTTGTCTTTCTGGTCATTTATCTGGTCTCTTTCATCCTTCAGCGGGTGTTCCATCAGATTATCGATGAGCTGAATCTTGAAAATGCCGACCGCGCTCTGGGCTTTTTTGTCGGGGCGTTGGAGGGTATTGCGGTTGTCATTTTTGCGGTTTTGATCATGAGCCTCCTGCCCTTTCAGGAAGTTTGCACGCTGCTCTTCGACAGTATGGCCGGCCGGCTGCTGTTGCCGCTGTTGCCGTCTTCACATGAGCTTTTCTAATCAAGGGAGATAACGGGTGTTCGAAAATATCATCGGAAACGAATCCACCATTTCTGCAATCAGACGTGAAATTCTGTCGAAAGAGTTCCCCCAGGCAGTGCTTTTTGCAGGCCCCAAATATTCCGGAAAGCTTTCAACAGCACTGGAAACAGCCCGGATTCTTGCGTGCGAAAAAAAAGCGGAATGGCCCTGTACCTGCACCGCATGCATTCAGTCAAAACAGCTGCTGCATCCCTATACGATCTTGTGCGGATACAGGACATTTGCTGCTGAAATTGCCGCAGCGGCCAACACCCTCCAGAGGGTCAGGACACCGGCTTCCCAGCATCTATTCGTCCGCAGCATCCGCAAACTCACCCGAAGATTTGATGCACACATTTTTACCACTGAAGAGTCAAAGCGGAAAATCATTCAGGACTGTATTATGAAAATTGAAGATTCACTGGATGCAGTATCGCCCGGCAGGCCGCTTGCAGAAAACAAGCTGCTTACAAAACAGATTTCAGAAATGACCGGGCTTGCAGGAACACTTGAACAATTCGTGCCGAAAGACAATATCCCGGTCAGCCAGATACGGAATATCATCCAATGGTCGTTTGAAACAACTGCCAGCGAAAAAAAAATCATCATCATCGAAAACGCATCCGGCATGCTCGACTCCTCCCGTAATGCCCTGCTGAAAATTCTGGAAGAACCGCCCCAGCACACACACTTCATCCTGATTACCCCGAGGCCTGATGAGCTCATCGCGACAATCCGCTCCCGGGTCCGCAAATACCGCTTTCTGCCGAGAACGCACGAACAAACTTCCGAGATTCTCACCCGGGTGTTCAAGGAAGAGACAATCGATTTCCCGTCACTCCGCGATTATTTTCTTGCGTGGGAAGACATTAATGCCGAACTGCTCGGGCAGCTGGTACTGCGGTTTGCCGAAAATATTCTGCTTCCCAAACCAGTCATTCTGCAGAATGCACTTCCCCAGCTTTTTGAAAAAAAAGCTCCTTCCACACTCTGCCGGACATTTCTGGAAGAACTGCTCATTCATTTCCGCCGGCAGCTTGCCGAATCTCCCCCTGACCAGGAACCGGCACTTCTGGAACGGTTTGAGCGGTGGACAAAACTGCTGCATGCACGCTACCGGGAATATGCAACCCTGAACATCTCAATGGAACTTTTTTTGGAGCGGCTCTATCTTGAACTGCGGGAGGCAGTATGAGAAAGTTTATAGAACGCACACTGGAAAAACTCCCCAAACTCGACATTCAGCGCATCCGGCACCTGATCGCACAAATGGCAGGCGAAAACGAGCTGTTGGAGATGGTCCTCCACTCGATGACCGACGGCGTCCTGGTTACCGATGAAAATCATCTGCTGCTGTTGTTCAACAAATCTGCCGAACGCCTCCTGCCCTTCCGAAAACAGGAAATCCTGGAAAAAACCCTCTGGGACATGATCGACGATCCCGAAATTGCGCGTTTTTTCGGCGAATCGCTGACCAACAAGGAAATTATCCGCGATAAATCATTTATCGTGGGAACCGGCACAACCAGAACACTTTCGATCAGTATCATGCCGCTGGTCAAGGAAGGGACAGTGCACGGAAGCCTCATCCATGTAGAGGACATCACAGAAAAAAAGTCGAACGAAGCACGGCTGCGCAGAGCGGAAAGCCTCGCCTCCCTGACAACCCTCGCAGCCGGTGTTGCGCATGAAATCAAAAATCCACTCGGTTCAATCGGCATACATCTTCAGCTCTCGCAAAAGGAAATGAAGGGGAAAAAAAACATCAAGACCGATACCATTTCCCATAATCTGGAAATAATTGCCGAAGAAGTCGAACGGCTGAACAGGATTGTCGTCGACTTTCTATTCGCCGTGCGGCCCATGAATATCCAGCTTGAACTCACCAATATCAACCATGTAATCCGGGAACTCGTCGAGTTTCTAAAATTCGAACTGGCCGAGGCCGGCGTCAAAGTCGAACTTGAACTGGGGCAGCATCTGCCGCAGGTGATGCTCGACGACAAATATCTCAAGCAGGCGCTTTTAAACCTTGTCCAGAATTCGATATCTGCGATGCCCGAAGGCGGCACTCTCAAACTCGAAACCCTGCGGCGGGGGCAGGATGTCGTTTTACGTATCATCGATACCGGCTCGGGCATTCCTCCGGATATTATGGACAAAATCTTTGAGCCGTATTTCACCACAAAGGATTTTGGTTCAGGACTTGGCCTTACCCTGGTGTACAAAATCATCAAGGAACATATGGGCGAGATTTCTGTAACCTCAAAAGAGGGAAAGGGGACCACGTTTTCCATCAGCCTTGAAATTCCTCAGTCAGAAAAAAAACTCATCGGGTATGGGGGTAAAGACGAATGAAATACAACATACTGACCGTCGATGACGAAAAAAATATCCGCGAAGGGCTCGCCCGCGCGCTTGAAATGGACGGTTATAAATCCTACATTGCCGGAACCGGAGACGAAGCGCTCGATATCATCAACCGTGAAGAAATAGATCTGGTCATTTCTGACCTGAAAATGCCGGGCCTCCCCGGCGAGGAACTTTTAAAAAGAATTGTCTCGCAGTATCCGACAGTACCGGTGATCATCCTTACCGGCCACGGGACCGTCGAAAGCGCGGTCAAGGCAATGCACGACGGAGCCTATGACTTTTTGACCAAACCGCCGAATCTGGAACGGCTCTCTCTACTGGTAAAAAAAGCACTCTCCAAGCGCGAACTCTACCTGCAACATCGCGAACTGGAAGAAGAGCTTGCCAGACGGACAAAGTTTCCCAATATAATCGGCAGCAGCGGCCAGATGAAACGTATTTTTGAGCTTGTCGCCCAGGTTGCCCCCACCAGGGCATCGGTATTGATCACTGGAGAATCCGGTGTGGGAAAAGAACTGGTCGCCGATGCCATACATTTCAATTCGCCGCGGAAAGAAAAACCGTATATCAAGGTACATTGCGCAGCCCTGTCCGAATCATTACTGGAAAGCGAGCTCTTTGGCCATGAAAAAGGCGCCTTTACCGGCGCACTCTCCCGCCGCAGGGGACGCTTCGAGCTATCACAGCTGGGCACGATTTTCCTCGATGAAATCGGCGAGATCAACCAGAACATTCAAATAAAAATACTGCGGGTCATTCAGGAAAAACAATTCGAGCGGGTCGGCGGCGAGGAAACCATCGAGGTAGACACCCGCATTATTGCAGCCACGAACCGCGATTTGAAAGCTGAAATAGAGAAGGGCAATTTCCGCGAAGATCTGTTTTACCGCCTGAATGTGGTCAATATCCATGTACCGCCGCTGCGCGAGCACAAGGAAGACATTCCCATCCTGATCGCCGGGTTCATCAATGAAATTGCATCGGACAACAACAAACAAATCGACGGCATTGATCCAAAAGCGCGCGCAATTTTAAGCCGCTATCCCTGGCCGGGAAATGTCCGGGAACTGCGCAACAGCATAGAGAGCGCGGTAGTGCTCTGCAAAGGAGGAGTTATCACCGTCGACGACCTCCCCACCTACATTCAGGCAGACTCGGATGAAGACTACATCCGGGTAAAGGCCGGCACAACCCTTGCCGATGCAGAGAAGGAAATTCTGGTGTTTACATTAAACCAGCTCGGCAACAACAAAAGCAAGACAGCGGACGTACTCGGCATCGGACGAAAAACACTGCATCGAAAACTGAAGGAATACGGGCTGGAGGAGTAGGATGTCTCGCCAGGGACACGGAGAGGATACACTTCTAAAAAAATCCCCGGCATCAACAAGATACCGGGGAGATATATCATAAACCGTTGATTATGCTTCAGCGGTTTTCTGCTTTCCGTTGCCAAACTCGGTCTTGAAGAGTCCTTCCAGTATTTTCCCCCACCCCAGAGCAGAGAAAAAGATAAAGCCAAGCACCGACAGCACAGGTATTATCGAAATAATCACTGCAGCCGCCATTCCAAGCAGAAAGTACAAGTGCCGTGATTTTTTCTTCCATTTAAACAGTCTGAATAAAAACTGCCCGGCAAGGGTTACGCCTATGATCTGGGTAAACAGCAGGATCGGCAGGCCCGCAAGCAGAAGAATAAACGCTGCCGGTATTGTCACTGCCAGGAGGGCTCCAACAACAATAATGACCGGGAAAATAAAGAAGGGAATAAGGCCCCACAGCCCGGTATACAAAAACCACCTGTTCGTCCGTTCTTCTTCCAAAGTTTTCGAAGCCGGGAAAACGAGCAGTAAAAGCCCTGCAATCAGAAAAGAAAGGAACGATGCAATCGCAAAGATGATCCCGAATATTTTCATATTTTCAACAGCTGCTGCGTTGTCGAAGAAATAATGCCTGTCCCATTCCCTGTATTCAATACTGCCGGCAACTTTGCTGCGGTCTGTTGCCGACAATTCCCAGTCAGATGAATATTCCACGTTGCCTTCAATTTTACCGTTTTCACCGAAAATTATTTTTTTGGCCTTTGTATATACTGTTCCTTTTACCACATTATTGATATACACCTTTCCCGCGGCTGCATACACATCACCGTTCACCACACCATTAATGTTGATGATACTTCCCCCGGCAAGAATGTCGCCGGTAATTACCGCACCCTCTCCGACAAAGACATCATTCCCTGCAAAAAAAACCGTTCCGGTAATATCACCCAGGATCTTCACCGTTTCGGCGCCGATGTGCATGTCATTTTTTACCGTTCCGTCAACAGTCACCTGTTTTCCAAAGGCGGTGATCCCGGATTCAGCAGTGCCGGTAAAATTCAGTTCCTGGCCGAAGAAATACAGGTTGTCGACCAGACCGGTATATTCCAGTTCTTCGCCAAAGAAAATATAGTCCCCGATTTCTGTTTTGCCTTCAACCAGTTTTTCTTTTGAAAATTGGATATCAACCGCACTCGCGGATACTACTGCGGCGATAAAAAATACCGTCAAAAAAATTTTGATTTTCATGGTTTTGCTCCTTTACAATAATTTATCTATTTTAATATAGCGTGATAAAAAGGACATTTCACCCATAAACGGATGAGCGGTCGGAATTCACGGATGAATGGTCGATGAAAAAGCAGTAAAACAATAAACTGCGAATTGCAGGAATAAAAAAAGTAAATAGATGACAGGATTTACAGGATCAAAAAAATAATAAAAAACATGACAACACCCTTTTCCTCCGCGTTCGAAGCCTGCCCTGGATTCTCGGGGGGTGTACCCTGTGCCTCTGTGAGAAACTCTTTATCCATGGCATCCACTTTTTTATATCTTCAACAATGCCCGCAGATCTTTTGCCTTTCTGCGCGAGAGAGGTAATTGCGAATTATCATTAAGCTGAATTATATAATTACTGCCGTCTGCTTGTATGATCTTCTTTATTTTATCAAGATGGACAATCCCGGACCGGCTGGCCCGAAAAAACACCGTATTATCCAATAGCTCTTCATAAAAGTTCAGCGGCTGTTCCGATACAATTTTATCTGCATCAGTATGAATATAGCTGAACCCGTCTTTTGAAAGAATACACATCACCCCTTCATACGGAATGAGCCTGATGGAATTTCCGATCCGAAGCGGGATATGGGTGACCTTATACGAAAGCGCTGTGCTCTGCTCTGAAATAATTCTCAGGCGTTCTGCTGTTTTTGAAAGCAGTTCCCTGTCGATCGGCTTTAACAGATAATCCACCGCATTCACCTGAAATGCCTTCACGGCAAACTCCGAGTAGGCAGTTTGAAATACCACAAGCGGAATCGGATCGATTTGTGCAAGTGTATCAAAAACGGATTCCCCCGGCATATTGATATCCAGAAATGCAGCATCTACTTTTTCCCGGCGAAGGATTTCTGCAACTTCATCGCCGTCTTTCACCTGCCATTCTATTTTGAAAATCGGAAAATCTGAAAGCAATTTTGCCAGCCGTTCCCGCGCAAACCGTTCATCATCTGCAATAAGTGTTTTAAGCAGTAAAGACAATGGATACCCTCCCCTTCTTGATGCTGAATGTTCCTCCTGCCATCTCCACACGCTTTTTTACATTCATCAACCCGACACCTTTGCCGATCATCGGGCTTTTTATTTCCTCATATGAATCATATACTTCGAGTTTGTTTTCCTGGCCATCGATACCATAATGGATAAAAATACCCAGAGCGCCTTTTTTTTTCATGTGGTGCTTTATGGAGTTTTCTACCAGGGGCTGAAGTGTCAAAGGAGGCAACGGAAAAGAGCCATTCCCCTGAATTTCATACTGCAGCCGGTCTTCGAAGCGAAGTTTCTGGATTGAAAGATAGTTCTGAATCTGTTCCAGTTCTTCCTCAAGGGATACTCGTTCCTTGTCGACCGCATCCAGCGAATACCGCAGCAGTGCCGAAAGCCGGACAAATACCTTCTCTGCAGTCAAAGGATCATGGAGCAGAGAGACGCCCAGGTTCAGGGAATTAAACAGAAAATGCGGATTAATCTGTGAGACAAGGACTTTTCTTTCCATTTCCATGCGAAGGACCTTTTCCGCAAGGATCGTTTTTTCCTTTTCACCAAGCTGTTTTTGATAGACGAGATTTCCAGTGAGCACTGTTGTGATGGCAAGAATAAACAAAAAATTAATAAACAAATATGAGAGTGTCTTCATTCCTTCCACAAGAAACAGCAACGGGTCACGGATAAAAATAAAAATAAAACCGGTAAGGCTTACTCCGAAAATTAAAAAAAAGCAGAGTAGCAAAATCAGGACCGCATTCAGCCGGTTTAAAAGCTGCCGGGCGATAATATAGGTAATGACCGCACCACCGCCCAGGAAGGCGGCATTTGTCAGCACCATCATCAGGATTGTGCCGGAAAATTCTTCAAATATAAGGTTCAGGGTAAAACCGAAAAGAATGCTGACGATAACCGGAATCAGCACAAGAATGAGAATATTGAATACCCCGAAGAGATCGATGTGCTTTTTCATCATCTCCCAGATTACTGGTAAAATACCAGGTAAATCAAGTAATAAAGCGAGATGAATTTCATTGACAACACAGGATTTGAGTCAGGGTATCAGCTTGTATGTAAAAAAGCCCCGACACAATAAATGCCGGGGCCACATCCCTGCCGGAACATATGCAGGTCAACATTCTTTTCCGGGATTTTTGGGTGAATCTTCTTTTTCGTCATCTTCATCATCCGACATCACCCAGTTCCTGAATGCATTTTCATCGGGGTCGTCTTTTTTCAGTTCCTTGTCAAAGGCCTTTCGCATCTCAGCCTTGAATTCCTTCCTGAACTCATTTTTGATTTCACGCTTGATCCTTTTCCTGATCGGCCCTTTTCCTTCACCCTTGTTGCTGAACAATCCGGAGCCGCCCTTTGTAAGTATGTGCGCAAGAATTACCAGTCCCCATGCCTGCCAGTAGCCGATTGTCGGCAGTCCAAATATATCCGGCATCAGCCAGTTCCACAGCCACATGACGATGAAACCGAACAAAAATGCCAGCCCGACAGCCAGTGCAATACCGCCGATAATCATCGGTATATGTGGCAGAGGTCTGAACCTGTCAAAAAAACCTTCTTTTGTTGCCATAATAATCCTCCTGTTATGATTGAATCTCTTCAATAATTTCCCTGATTTTGCCGAGCCGCTTCTGCAAAAAAAGATTTGCATACCGCTTCTGCGCAAGCAATGTATTTACAGGTATACCTGTTTCCTGTGAAATCTCTTTGAAAGACATCCCCTTGAGCTCCCGCTTTAAAAACACCGCCCGCTGTTTTTCCGGCAGTTGATCAATACTCTTGTAAATCGCGTCGAATACCATCGAGCGAATATACTCTTCCCCGATATCTATTCCGGAATCTGCAATCAGATCTTCGACGGTGATGTCTTCATTAATGTTTTCTTGAAGAGAAATGGTTTTGTGCTTCTTTTTTCGGTACCAGTCTATGATTCTGTTTTTTGCAATACTGAAAAGCCATCCCGCAGCATTGTTTATCGGCTGCAGGGCGTTTCCGTTTTTTACTGCCTGAAAAAACACATCTTGTAATATATCTTCTGCCTCTTCTATATTGCTTACTTTCGACCGGATATATTTTAACAGTGTCTGATGATTTTCTTTGTAGGTTTTTTCAAACCGCTTCAATACCATTTCCTCCGTCATAATAGTATAGACGAGTGAAGCTTGATTTTATTGTATGTTTTTTTTCTTTTTTATTATTGTTTTTCCCGGTTTTATCATCTCTGGAAGAAGGTTAACAGAAATATTTTTATTTCTTTTTGTTTCCATATGAATCTATCGAATTTGCCTTTTGATATTTTTTCCAGTCTTTATCCAATTTTTTCAAACTGTCATCTGTAATCAATCTTATTTTTTAAGCATAAACAGGAAGGATCTTGGTGATATTTCCGGCATTTTTGCTTCACTTATTTTACCACATTTATTGCACGTAATAATTGGTCGCTTTATACCCTGGGTAATCCCAATTTGTTTACGCAAATTTGTCATTTGAATGCAAAAATCAATAATATCGTCCCATTTTGTGTCGGGTTTCCAGAATCGACACAGTTCGTCAATCATTTCCGGAAACCAAACACGAAATGAATCTCCACTTGCCCGTATATCCCGCAATTTGTACTACGGCTTGCTTGCCAAGAGATATGATTCAGTGTTGGAAGAATTTATGGGATATTATTATAACGTTTTTCTACTTTTCTCCAAGTTCCTTCAGCCGCATTTCCGCATAATCGCGTTCACGCGCAGCCGCATACCCTGCCCTGCTTAAAAACTCGGTGTAAGCACGCATGGCCTCGCTTTTATAATTACGCAGTTCGCAGCGTTTGCCCTCGACCAGAAACTGATACGGATACTCCGGGTCGATCTCTTTCATTTTGGCAAGGTCCTGTTCAACGGCGATCGGCAAGGACTCCTCGCAATAGGAAAATCCGCGATAGTAATATGACTCAATGTTGTTTGGATCAATCTCCAGAACCTTGGTGAACTCAAGAATTGCCTTGTCAAAATCATTCTGCTGAAAATAATCGCGGCCGCGCTTGAAATAAATCGATGCCAAAAGATTTCTGGCAAGCTCTTTGTCTTCCAGGTAATCCCTGGAAAGCGACAGTTCCTGAAATACAGCCTCGGGCTTTGCAAAATAATATCCCTGCCCGATGTCAACCCCCAGTTCTACCAGCTGTTTCACTTCCTCGGTGGTGTGAATCCCCAACGCGAGAACCTCTTTGCCTGATTCATGGGCAAATTTCACCAGCAGCCGTATCTGGTTCTGTCTGTTTTCGTCCTTGTGCACATCCCGCACCACATCGATCCCGATCTTCAGATATTTGATTGAAGGAAGCTCTGTTTCCTTTACATAGTCATTATTCCATATATCATTGATTTCAACGGCAAGCGTGATGCCGTAAAACTGATGAAACAGCAGCGATAAAAACCGTTCATCCTGAACAAGTGTTCTATCCTTGATCTCGAAAACAAGATTATTCAGCTCAAGATTCTTTTCTCGTAAAAACGTATAAAACTGTTCCGATGTTTTTGCCTCGTCAAACACCGTCTGCCTGCATATTTTAATAAACAGCTTTTTGCCGGAGCCCAGTTTATCTGCCTTTAATACCGCATGTTTTCTGGATATCCAGTCAATCTCATGCTCTCGCGCGCTTTCCCGGGCGTAATTGTAAAAACCGTATGCATTCTGCAGCATGGTGTCGCGCGGCCCCGACACAAACGCCTCGTAGCCAATTATCTTTTGGCTCGATAAATGCACCAGCGGCTGATACCGCACATCTACATTCTCTTCTTTCAATAATATCGCAAACAGTTCCTCGCGGATCATCATCGCTTTGATATCAAGAAACGGGGCAATCGCTGAAGCATCGTCCATGCACCGCTGCAAAAGGCTCCTGGCATCAATCTGCCGCGAAAAAAAACGTGACGCATAGCCGATCTTGACTTCGGGGCCCCTGCGTGAGAACGGATAAAATAATTCAAAGAGCTTGTTGTACAGACTATCCTGGACACGGAATGCAATCTTTTCGATATCATGAACATCACTGTAACGTTTGACCCGCGCCCTGCTTAAAAAAACATAATACTTGCTGCCGTCGCTGATGTTCGAACAAACAATATCGTCTTTCCGGATTTCATTGCCGGAAAGCGAGCCCAGGCATTTTTTCACCGACTGCAAGGCGGTATCATAGATCCCTTTGTCGTATTCAGTCTGAAGCGGAATCAGAGAGAGCAGGTCAATCGAAAGAAGGACAAGTCTGCCCTCTGCCTGGAATAACGTGAGAATTTCATTTAATTTGTGTTCAAGCGACGGCACCTCCTGCCACTCAAACGCTTCATTGGAGGTATCATGCATTACCCTTATAATGTTAGGTGCAATCAATTCTGCTGTCAATTACTTTTCATTGTACCAGCTGTATCACCTCCTGGCTGCTTACCTCTTTCTGTACGTCCGCTTTCTCGATAAATTTCCGGAAAACTGATTCAAATTCATTACCATCGATTTTAATTCCTGCTGATTCAAGGATATGCCGCACTGCGTGTCTTCCCGAGCGTGCAGTCAACACAAACTCATGCGGTACTGCACCCACCATTTCCGGACTGATAATTTCATAATTGTCTTTTGCCTTCAAAATCCCGTCCTGATGTATTCCCGATGAATGCCGGAACGCATTGCCTCCGATAATCGCCTTGTTCGGCTGTACCGGAATGTGCATCATCTCCTGCACCATCCTGCTGGTGAGTGTAATTTCCTGCGTCCGGACTGCGGTCTTCGCCCCGTAGTAATCCGGCCGGGTTGCAAGCATCATGACCACTTCCTCGAGAGCAGCATTTCCGGCCCGCTCGCCTATTCCGTTCATGGTCACTTCAACCTGATCTGCCCCGTTTTTGATCGCAGCAAGTGTATTTGCCGTCGCAAGGCCGCAGTCATTATGGCAATGAACGCTCAAAGTGATACCCTCTGTTTCCGGTACACGTTTGCGGATGGTTTGAATTAATTGCCCAAACTCCTGCGGGACAGCCCAGCCCACGGTATCTGCAATATTCACCACCGTCGCACCGGCCCAAATCACTTCACGGACAACCCTGCACAAATAGTCAATATCACTGCGGGTTGCATCTTCTGGCGAATATTCCACATCCGGACACAGTGATGCTGCATGGCGGACTGCTGCAACGGCCATGGCAAGAACTGCTTTCCTGTCGGTGCGAAATTTATTTTTTACATGGATATCCGAACTGCCCAAAACAATATGAATGCGCGGACGGTCTGCATACCGGACCGAATTCCATAAAATATCGATGTCGGATTTGACCGCGCGCGACAACCCGGTAATCACCGGCGTTTTTATTTCTTTTGCGATGCGCTTGACCGCTTCGGCGTCACCCGGCGATGAAGACGGAAATCCCGCCTCGATCACATCAACGTTCAGTTTTTCAAGCTGCCGCGCGATGATGATCTTTTCGTCGGCATTGAGTTTAGCTCCCGGTACCTGCTCGCCATCCCGCAATGTAGTGTCAAAGATTTTGATTGTTTTCATGTTTTGTTCCTCCTGAATGCCAAAAACCAGAGGCTGCTCCCATGGCACCGGAGTCATGCCTGCTTGCACGGCATACCCATGGTTGTCCAAAAACGAAACGCTTTTGATGCATTGGATATGCCCAGGCATAAAAAAAGGCCAGGGGAGGGTTCCCGCGGCCTTTGGAAGTGCTTTGTTATAAAAACAATTACACTGTATACTTCCGCCCGCAGGAACCCCGGCTAAGGAGTCCAAGAAGAGCAAGAAGAAGCTGTGCGTAAAAGTTTCTATTCATTGTTTTTAGTATACATCTATAATACTTTTTTTTCAAGGGGTATTGATATGTTTTCACCGTAGCCGCAGGCTTTCAGTTCTGCTGTTGACGGGCACTGCCGGCGATATCGATACCTTTAGAATGCACACAGGGATTTTTCATCAGGCCC
>JAFGJO010000055.1 GCA_016929065.1 Spirochaetales bacterium
AGCGATTCATTACAGTCTTATAGAATCTGCGAAACTGAACAGGCTGAATCCGTTTGAATATTTGTATTACATTTACTCGCGGATACCGTACGCCAAAACGCAGGAAGATTTTATTTCATTGTTACCGTTCAATCTTGATCCTGAAAAGATCAAGAGAGGGTAAGATTTAGCGCTTACAGAAAACTCGATATGCTTCACTACGCTGGCAATATCAAGGATTTACGCAGTCCCCCAGGCAATAGGTTAGAAGAGCTAAAGGGAGAACTGGTTGGCTTTCATAGCATAAGAATAAATGAGCAGTGGAGAGTGGTATTTAAATGGAGTGAAGCAGGACCAACCGAGGTAAGAGTAGAGGATTATCACTGATTTATTAAGAGAGGAGGAATGTGAGTATGTACACAGTGCAAAGAGAACCCACTACACCGGGAGAAATACTATTAGAAGAGTTTTTAACCCCACTAGGAATAACGCAAAAACAATTAGCAGTGCATATTGGCTGCGATGTAAAGGTAATTAATCGCATCATCAACGGCAGAACCTCTGTAACAGCCGAGATGGCTTTAAAGTTAGCCAACACTTTTAGTACTACACCTCAATTTTGGCTAAATGCTCAACAGGCAGTAGATATTTATAAAGCATCCCGAAAGATAGAACATCTACCAGAGCCATTTATAAAAGCTAGCTAAATAGAACAAAACTTTACATATTTACTTATTATCATAAAATGATATAAGGAGAAATTATAAGCAATGAGTTATTGTCAAATGTTGTGGATTGGAATTAGGGGCTGTTTTCTGAATGTATAAACGATGAATATATTAAGAAAGAATACTTCACTTTGAACAGTTTCTTTTGTAATAAATTTATTATCATCACGATGTTATTTGTGTTTTCTTGTGATTTTTTATCGGAAAACAGCAATCATTCACGGGTTACTATTCGGCTTGAAAATGGAACAAACGCCAGAGCTGTGGTCGCAAATCCTGACGGTACCGGGGTAACCGGATTTGAGCAGTACGTTGAGTCCGCGAACTGTTTCGGCTGCTTCGGTCAGGATTGACTGTCCAACTTTTCACACTCTCGACTGCTTCGGGTGATTGAATTATCGTCCTGTTATTGATATACTAAATTTTTCCAATTCAGGAAATATTTTCTCCCGGACCATCCCGCACCCTGCACCCTCCGGACACACACGCTCGAACCGGTGCTGACACAAGCGGCTGCACGCCTTGATCATATTCCTGTATAGGTATACTCCCCGGAATAACGAAAACTGCAGTCAACGCCGTTAACAATGAACTCGCCTTCGATCCCAACTGATTCTCCGGGGACAGAAGAAATAGTGACACTGAGTGTGGCGCTGTCTTGAGGCACAATTGCGTCTTGACCAAGCGGAAAATTCCACAATATTCTGAAAAATCCTGAATCGGCGACAGCTGTCCATGTACCCACGGGTACTTGATTAAAAGTTTGTGTTGGATCCCCCTGGCTGTCGAACATGAGTTCAACGTAATATCCAGTACCTGTTTCCATGGGTAACGGTCATAATCAAATATCAATTTTCTGATTGCATAATGGACGGTTTTCAACATAATTGACGGTGCGGAACATGTTTTTAACATTCTGTCAGTTCCGGTAAGCAAAAAGGAGGAAAATATGATAAAAGTTCGTTTGCAGGGAGGAGCTCTCTTTGGTTTGTTTTTCACAATACTCATGATTGTCCCCGGCGTACTGGCATCAGGTCAGCTCAGTGTGGTGACCAGTGACAGAACTCAGGTAAAAGACAAGGACACGATCACCCCGATTGGTTTTCAGGGGATCCTGCTTATTTCCAGTCCTGAGTACCGTGTCATCACAGTGAAGAACGAGGGCACAGCGGTTGTAATCAATAAAATATCCATTGAAGGCGATCCAGATTTTACTGTCAACACCGCGGATTCGGGGCTTAATCTCTGGGAGAAAAAACCGCTTGCGGCAGATAACGTTCTGCTGGACACCGGCAAGTCATTCGACTTTCATCTGGATTTTTGTCCGGTTTCGGGCGGCGACAGATCGGCCGTCATTACTATCGCGTATGATTCGGGAAAAACCTTTATGTTCACCGTCAAGGGCAGGGGCCGGCCGGAATCAATCAAGGGGTTCACGCACGGCTCTGAAATCATGGACAAGATATGGGGCGGATACAATAAAAACCAGGACGAGCGGCCGGCTGGCATGGTCGCGGATAGCTCGGGAAACATATATTTTTCCGGGAATGGAAAATACATTTCCTCGGACACCTTTTATTACGACATTTTCGTCGGAAAAATCAACGCGGATCAGACACTGGGCTGGCAGATGGTCTATCATTCCAAATTTAATGACCGGTTTCCTGATCCAAGCCAGAATGACGAGTCCGGCGGAAGTGCGAACACGATCTGTATGGATGAAAAGGGTTTTCTCTATATTGCGGCAAGTGTGGGAAACAATTCCAACAATTCGTATCTGGCTATGGTGATGAAGATCAATCCGAAGGACGGGAAAGAGGTATGGAGAAAATACTGGGTTTCCAATACCACACGTCTGAAGTACACGGATTCATCGGAAGTGTATGCTCTTGCGGTGTCTGACAACATGGTTTTCATTACCGGGGAAGGATTTGATTATGATACGTCAACCCAGGGTATCTTTGTCACTGCCCTTTCTGCCGAGGACGGCAGTCAGAAATGGAGCCGTATTATCAATCCCAACAGCAATAAGTACAAAGACAAAGGGTATGCGATCAAGGCGGACGGGAAGGGAAATCTCTTTGTCGCCGGCTGGCAGGGGGAAAGCACCGGTTCGCCATTTCTGTGCAAGCTTGCCGACATTACCTCAAAGCCGAACCTGAGTTGGGCGGTCAATTTCAGTATGGGCACTGGCTGTAATTTCAATGCCATCGATATCGACGAGTCGGGCAATGTGTATCTCTCCGCGGACAGGCGCGGCGCTGCGACCTTTTTCTCGATTATAAAAGTCAGCGCTGATGGAAAACAGATAACGGGCAAGACATTTCCCGGAACTTCCGGTGGGAACAACAACGCAAAAATAGTCCGGGTAGCCGGCGATTCGGTATATGTAGGCGGCAGGATCGGTTTTTCAGGGCTCGACACGGGCCGTGGCGACGGCATGCTCCTGAAACTGAAGAACAGTGATTTGAGTCTCCAGTGGGCAGCGCTGTATTTTACCGGGACAGGGCCGAAAGAGGTATGTTCTCATCATTTGAAGGGGATTGAGGTCGTAAACAATGAACTCTATCTCTACGGTGAAGTGTATACGGGAAACAGCAATAATTTCCGGTATTATGGTTACTGGTTTGATCTCCCCGGAGCACTGGAAGATTACGCACCGCAGAATACGGACGTCACCTCCAAAACTGTTTTTGCTCCGCTTGCAAAGTCAGGACTGGTAGACGGCACCACCAATGGAGGGATATACGAGCCGATCAGTTTGTCTGCCAACATTGAATTTCAGGATGCGAATGCCAAAAACGAAAAAACCCACGGCAGTCAGGTGGATGGAGATGTCTTTTTTATGAAACTGAAGCTGAAATAATTTGTATGGCACTGCCAATTAAACCGCCTTTGACATCAAGGGCGGTTTTTTATATGTATTGCAGATTCAGGTTTACAGGACATTCACCAAATGACTGTATTATGTCAGGTTGCGCGTGCATGATAGCGAGGTCGCGGCTGCATCGGTCAGGATTGACTGTCCAACTTTTTACACTCTCGACTGCTTCGGGCGATTGAATTATCGTCCAGTTATTGATATACTAACTTTTTCCAATTCAGGAAATATTTTCTCCCGGAGGAACAATGAGTCTGCTCGATAATAATACGATTGAAATAAAGGATTATTCCCACAGGGAAGGCTGGCTGGTGGTGTTGATCTTCTTTCTTGTCGTGCTGCATCCGTTTGCACATCTGTATGTAATATGGGGCCGCTTTGAAAGCCTTCCCCGGGTTTTTTCACAATTCAGTACAGAACCTCTTAATATTTTATTGTATATAGGAATCCTTGTTATTGTGGCGGGTACCATTATCCTCTCGGTTGTTTCCGGGATCTTGTTATGGAAAAAAAAGCGGCTGGGTGTGTTGCTGACAAAAATCTTTCTTGTCATCAGTGTTGCAGTGGGGTTGACGAATGTTCCCGATTTTCTGGCAAATGCTCAGTCAATCGAGTTTATGACCGCAGTGCAGTATCTGATCCGGCTGGGAGTGAATGCAGTGGTCGTTCCCGTGGCATGGTTTTTATATCTTTTGTTTTCGAAACGGGTAAAGACCATCTATTTCAATAACAGCGAATCAAACTCAAAATAAGGAATTTTTTATGCGGGAATTTGAAAAGCCATACAGTTTTCTCCGCTCAATCGGAATTTATTTTATCATTGTCTTCCGGCAGCTGCCGGTATTTTTACTGAGTTTTTTCATGTTTGTTATTATTCCATCCGGATTGCTGTATGCGGCATTTTATTTTTTCCCCGAACTGTTTCGGGACCGATATCTGGTGCTTGCCGGAGTCCAGGCACTGCTGGTATTTTTCTTTTTTGAATTCAGCGGCATGTGCAGGGAGAGCATTGATGGCAAATCGTACAGGATTTTTTCCGGATTCGGAAAAAATATTTTTTCGGTATTGTCTGCCGCGGTCATTACCTTCGCGTTCAGCGTGACGATTCAGGCCCTGAGTGAAATTCTTGCTGCATTGATGCCGAATTTTGAATTCTCGGACATGATCATTATCATCATCACCAAACTGTTTTTTCTTGTGCTGCCGGCCGCAGTGTATGCAATTTCCCGGAAGAATGATTTAAAGAGTTCTTTCGGGATTGCGGTGAAATTCCTGCGTGAGAATCTGGGAAAAGTAATGCTTCTTGGAGTGGTAATTCTTATTTTGTCGGTTTTTGGGGCGGGTGTTATTGTCGGTGTGCTGCGCCTTCAATTGCCGGATATCGGCGACAACACCAGACTGATTCTTATATTTTTAATCGGCCACTTTTTCACTGCTTTTTTGCATCCGGTGATGGCTGTCACGTTTGTAAAAGTATCCCAATATGAAGATATTGAATTAAAAGACCCGCTGATAAAAGAATAACATCAATAGATCAACCCGCCGATGTTCGGGGCTGCGAATGTGTATCATATATCATACATGCCATTTTATGAGTTACAGCATTGAAACAGCTTCCGGGAGTCAATATTTATATCCGGTTTGCGATTGAAATTCTATGAAAAGACCGGTACATTAATTACCTGAAGATTATTGAACAGGAGTTTGTCATGAAAAAAATGGTATTTTCGATATTGTTGCTTTTTATTTTTGCTGGCACATGTTCTTTCGTGTTTGCAGAAGAAGTTAATCCCAGGGTATTTCTGGATATCGCCATTAATGGAAAGGCGGCCGGCCGGATTGTTATCGAACTGCGTGCCGATGTTGTCCCTAAAACAGCGGAAAACTTCCGGGCATTATGTACCGGGGAAAAAGGGTATGGCTACAAGGGGAGTGTTCTTCACCGTATAATTCCGGGTTTTATGGCGCAGGGCGGTGATTTTACAGCCGGGAACGGCACGGGCGGAAAGTCCATTTACGGGCCGACTTTTAATGACGAGAACTTCCAGCTTGAGCATTCCAGGAGAGGTGTATTGTCAATGGCAAACCGGGGCCGCAATACAAACGGTTCCCAGTTTTTTATTACCTTTGCGCCGACAAAATGGCTGAATTTCAAACATGTTGTTTTTGGTTATGTTGTAGAAGGTTTTGATGTGCTCGACAAACTCGAAGCCCTGGGAACGAATTCCGGAACCCCGACTGCGAAGGCAGTGATTACCAACTGCGGTGAGCTGAAACCGGTGAAAAAATAACAGTTAAATAAAATGAATGCCTGATACCTCAAAAAAGGGATTATGGCTGTAAAACAACAGGAAGAACAGTCTATGAAAATAAAGTTTGATTTAATCGGTATTTTTGTAGGTGACATTCATAAAATGGTTTCTTTTTACAGGGATATCATCGGTATTGCCACTGACTGGAAGGATGACCCTCCCTATGCTGAGTTTCAACATGACGGAATCCGGTTTGCGATGTATGAGCGCAGGGAGCTGCCGAAATTGCTGGGGCAGATGCCGGAATATCCTGAAAAACTGAACGGGACGTTTGAGCTCGCCATAAATGTGGGTGAACCCGAAAACGTAGATGTGTATTTCAATAAATATGTTGATGCAGGAGCCGTGCCGGTGTACGAGCCGCGAAACGAGCCATGGAAAATGCGGTCTGCCATGATCGCAGATCCCGAAGGGAATTTAATCGAAATTGGATCGGACTTTTGGGAGTAGTACCAGTGAAAGTTTTCCCTGATGGCAGGTAATCTGTTATCCTGACGGCAGGGTAACAATCAGTTTTGTTCCTTTATTTAACTCACTTTCGATTGTTATTGATCCATTGTGGTGCTCTACGATTCGTTTACAGATTGCAAGCCCGATCCCCGAACCTTCATACTGTGTACGGGTATGCAGCCGTTGAAACACTCCAAAAATACGGTCATGGTATTGTGCATCAATTCCAATGCCATTGTCTTCAAATATAATAGCATGTGAATTCTTCGTCCGCGGCCCCAATGATATCGTTATTTGTGGTTGAATGTTTTCCTGGTGAAATTTCAAGGAATTGGAAAGAATATTCTGAAAAAGCTGGAACATCTGGATTGGTTCTGCCTTGATGACGGGCAGTTTTTCAACGGTGATTTTCGCGTTTGATTCCTTGATAACAAGATCCAGTACCGAGAGCACCTCCCTGACAATTAATGAAAGATCGACAGTTTTAAGGTCCTCCGCAGTAACTTTAACCCGCGAATAGGCAAGAAGGTCGCGGATCATTTCACGCATTAAATCGGTCGCGTTGATGATTTTTGAATAATATCCCTTTGAGATATCCGTCTGTTCCCGCGCGATAAGCTCGCTGAATACGGAAATCTTTCGAAGCGGTTCCTGCAGATCATGCGCAACGATATAGGCAAATTGTTCAAGTTCCCTGTTCGACCGGGCGAGTTCCTGTTTTTGAAGTTCAAGAGTCCTTTCAGATTGAATTTGTTTTTCTAGAATCATGGTTCCCCAGATAATACTGCTTAGCTGCATTCTCAATAGCACATACACTGATGTCTCTTTCGGGCCTGCTTCAAATACAGCGTAGCCTATCTGGTTTTCCTTGTAGTAGAGCGGTTCTGTGACAAGTGTCATGGGTGCGCCGGCTGGCAAGTATTCCTTCGGAATCAGATGTTCGGCGGAAAAAAAGATTTCCTGATCACCCGAAAAAACAAATTTTCGTTCCCCCCGGGTGTACGCAAGAATGAGCCGTGCTTCATTATATACCGGGGCATTTTTCTGATTGTACAGACAAAGATAGAAGGATGGAATATCAAATGATGGTAATTCACGGGCAAGGATATCCGCCAGTTCCTCTATATTGAAAATGGTTGTCCAGGAATGGCCTGTGTGAATCAGCGTTTCGGTATATTTGTGCAGTTCCAGCCACTTTTTTGTTTCCTCTTTTGCTTCAAATTCCTTGATAAGAACAAGTGCATGCTGCAGAATATGCAGGCAACGGGTGATTTGCGAGGCACTTAAATTCCACTCGGGCCGTGGCCTGCATATTCTCACAATTTCATCCAATCTGAGTGCGCTGATTCCTGTTTTTCCCGTTTTTTCCAAAAAAGAACCAAGTGTTACATGAAATTGGCCGTGGCTGGCTTCTGAAAAATCAGCAATAAAACTGGTCGCCAGAACGCGGTCCCATTGTTCTGTGTCGTTTACAATTCCTTTTGGCAACAGTCTGGAAATCCCGTTTATCAGCTCCTGGGCGAGTGCAGGGTAATCCGGAATTATCGTGGTATGCGCATCCGGAGATTCCGGAGTTGGGGAGATGGACAGGTTTTCCAAAACATTTTTACAGCCGCATGACTGCCGGTATATCGGTTTACAGGGTATGGTTGTTATTTCCGGAATGATTTTTCCCGATAATTTGTCAAGCAGTAGCTTTGCTGCAATTTGCCCGCGTTCATACAGCATGATCGGGGCGGTGGTGAGTGACGGTGTGTTTGCCCTGCATTCGGGGCGTTCATCGAACGCAATGACACTTACATCCCCGGGGATGTTGATTCTACGTTTTTCCAGCTCCAAAAGGGCTCCAATAATAAATTTAAGGCTGGCTCCCGCAACCGCATCAAACGCGATTCGGTGTTCATCACAAATCTTCCTGATTGTTTCGACACCATGTTCCGGGGCCCAGTCGCGGTTTTCCGAGACAAGCAGGGGGTCATAGGGTATCCTGTTTTTGTCCAACGCGTCCTTATACGCCCGGAACCGTTCCGAACTGTCGAAATGGTTCCGGGGGCCCTGTATGAAAACTATTTTCTTTCGGCCATGCACATTAATCAGATGGTCAATCATTTCATACATGCCGCTATAGCTGTCCGCGAGCACGCTTGGAATATTCGCTATCGGAGTCCCAATCGAAACAACGGGCATGACAGCGGAATATTTTTCGCAAAATGACTGTAATTCATCGGGTGTGACAAAACAGCCGATTACCGAGGCCCAGATTATCAGTGCATCGATATTCGATTTTCCGATAAAATTGTACAGAATGTTGCCCTGTATGTTATATTCGTTTTGATCCCTGAGGCGACCACCGTTAAAATGGATTAAATTGAAATTCTGTTCCACAGAATAGTCGGTGAGCCCATGAAACAGGTCATGATCGTTTGAATCGGTCAAATCATATGCAAGAAGGCCAATGGTGTATCGGGTTTTTTTCACGTTATTCCTCTTTCCATAGTATAGAAGAGAGATTGTGCGGATTCAAACGAAAAACAGGATATGTTTAAAATAAACAGGGTAATAAAAAACCCGGCTGTTGCCGGGCTTTTTAAAGAATTATCAATCAGCCTTAAAAAGAAGTTTCTTCAAGGGTATGTCAATCAGGTTTCATCCCATCCAGCAAGCCGTGCCCAGAGCCACCAGGCAGCATATGCTTTCATGTTTGCGTTGACCGAAACAGAATGTGCTGCCCCGCAATCATACCAGTCTGTGCCCTCTGTATGAGCATCCTGCCAGTCATACGCCCAGTTGGCATCGTTGTCAAGCGGGGTTGTTTCATCAGTGTATTCGGGTGTCCCGTCACCGTCGGCGTCATAGATACAACCGTCAGTGGGGTAGTGGTCGCCGTAGAAGGTGCCGTCGGGGTCATATGTCTCGATATCGGCAAAATCGAAGAGCCATTTATTGTTGTCGGTGCAGTACTGCCGGATCTGCTCATTGCGCAGATGCAAATTGCCTTCAGTTCCGGTCCCGTTAAGGTGCCCGGTCATATAAATAAAGGTGACATCCGGATAATCCTCTTCCAGCTGCTCCATCAGGGAGAGGTAATTACTGATCATGGTTTCCTCTGACTGAGAGGATACCTGACCGCACCAGGACCACATAATCACATTTATTTCGGCATTGGCGGGATTGTCCAGATATTCCCGTGTTTCCAGGTACCAGTTCTGCTGATGCCCGTTTGTTTCCCAGTCCGAAGCCAGATAGCCTGCATCGTGGTCCAGATCTCCGTCACCGTAACCGTCGCCTTCACGAAGATCGAGCGCTTCTCCACCACCGCCGCGATTCCAGTTGAATAATCCGGGAGTTCCTGTATATTGACTTTCACACCCGGTACCGTCGGCAAACCCGACAAGACCGGTCATGCCGTCCGTGAGCTGACTGCCGTGGGAAGTATGTCCATACCCGATATGAAGCGCTGCTTTCGCAGCGAGGATTGCAGGGATCTCAAGATTTCCCTGACGTACCCAGTTAATCACTGAATGATCGGCAACCAGAGTGCCGGTTGCAGCAGCGGGCTCTGAGAGCGTGGTCACATTGCCGCCTGTTGATTCAGCTGAATCGCCTGCCGAATTGACCGCCCGGACCCGGTAATAATATGTGGAATTTTCTGACAATGTTCCGCGGTCGATAAATGAGGTTGTATTCGCAGCAGTGGTTATTTCAATAACGCTGGTGTACAGAGCATCTTCGCTCCGCGAAATGATAAATGATTCCTCATCTGCTGAATTGTCCTGCCAGCTGACAAGTACACTGCACCATGAAATTGCGTCAAGGGCGACACTGCCCGGGGCCTGAGGTGGAGTTGCCGGCTGTTGCGCAGCCAGTCCGCAGGATACGGCCAGGATTAGTGAAACAACAATACAGATCATGTTTGCATTTTTCATAATCATTCCTTTTTTATCATTTTCTATTCTATATTAGCTATTTCCGCTTTGTACGACATATACCTTTTGGCATGTTTTTAAAAGCGTAATACAAAGGCCATGGTAAAAAGATCGATCGATATGGATTGTGTTTTTCCGGTATCGGGTGATTCCGGATGAAACGCAAAGAGCAGCCGGCCGATGGTAAAGTCCATGGCCATGAAATTCTCAAAATACAGGATCGCATGCAGATTGAAACCGGTTCTGAAAAAGATTGTTACGCCGGATGCAGAGGCAAACGAACCCGGATCAGAGATGTATGCAGGTGCAAAGCCTGTCCAGATATCCATGGCTGCGATAATCCGGTTCCCGGCACGTATGGACAGGGGGATGATAATGATTTCATCAGACGGCGAAAAAATACGTTCCCAATAGCCGGATCCCGTATCCCCGACTGTCCGCGCATACCCGATGCCGGAGCATAAGAAACTGTTATAATGCCAAAACAGAATTGTCTCAAGGGTAAATGACGACAACTGGGCCGCGCCATCGGGAGCCAGCAGCAGGCGGCCGCCGGCACCGGCAGAAATGGTAAAGATTTTTTTGTTCATCTCTCGGGTGAATTTCAGGTCAAGAAGTGTATTCTCGCCGATCAGCACCGCAATTTCTGCATCCTCCATAATATCCTGCGGTAATGCGGGAAGATTTGCAGAAAGTTCATTTATCATCGGCCGGAATTCCGAGGACGGGATCAGGGATTCAGCGAGTAAAAGGGAATAGCGATGTCTGTTTTTAATGTCATGGAAAACCAGGTAATATTGTGATTTTATTTTGGTAACAAGTACTGTTGAGTGGCAGTATTTTTTATAGGCGAGTTCAGAGAAAAAACCGATTTCCGGTTTTTCAAGGTTGTAAGCTGCCTGGGAATACATGAGTACAATATTTTTTCTGGAGGCAAGCTCCCGGGTAATTGCATAGGATAGTTCCTTGAGTTTGGCAAGTTCCGGTGTGTTTTCGCCTGTGTGAACAATAAAAAGCATCTGTTCCCGGAATGTGTCTGTATTATTCGATTGAGAGAAAAGAGCGGCGGATGCAAGCAAAAAGTAGATTAAAAAATATTTTATCATGCTATAAAACCAATCCGAAATACATGGAATATGATCCGATTACTGTATAAATGACAGTATTGGAACTGCTGAAACCGGCAAAAAGTGTTGAATTGAATCCGTAGAATTTAAAACGAAAATCAATGAAAAAAGCTGAAGTGAAATAATGGGCAAAACCGAATTGCAGGGGAACCGAGACCGAATAATTGATATCACCGGTTCCTGAATATCCCGAATATGAATTGTAATCGATAATAACCGCTATGCCGGTATCAATGTGAAATGATGTCCGGTAGGGAAAGTGAAGGCCGATAAGTGCTTCTAATGTCATTTCGGCAAGCGGATGGTCTGGTTCAAATATATTGAACGGTAAATACGTTGCGCCGATCCTGAAATGTGCTATCTGGTTGAAAATATATGTATATTCCATATTAATTGCCGGTGCAGCAGATACTGAATCCTGTAATGAATAAATCGTCCGGCCGAACTCAAGTCCCGTGCCAGGAGAGAATGCGATCTCATGATGGGGAACAAATACCGCTCTTGCGAACCTGTCTTCTTTCAGAAAATGTTCCTTCAGCTCTTTATCCTCGAGCGATTCATAGACCTGTTCGTGCGGCAGCTGTCTGGGCTTTTCATTGACGGTTTTGACAATATCATCAGCCATGCGCTGGATATCCTGTAACAGATTGCCGGTGATTGGCAGAATTTCTATGAAGGCATTTTTTATCTGTGATGACAAAATATCATAGACAAGAATATTGATATGAAGATCAGAGTCGTTTACAAAATATTCTCCAAATATGCAGGCTTCGGCCTTGTTTTCTGATTCAAGTTTCGCCATCAGGCGTTCAAACTGAAGTCCATTGATATATACAGCGGTATCTGCTTTGTCCGGAAAAACCGGCTCGATAGAATCAGCCAGGGAGAGATTGGAGCGCAGTTTGTCGTAAATAAAATCAGAGAGGCGGGAATATTCTTCGTTGCTCACCGTCTGGCGGATGGGAAGCAGTGCGACAGTTTTTTTTCCTGGATATGTCTGCTGGGCGAAGAGCGGCAGATTGAGGAAAAAGAACAATAAAACTCCGGCCAGGATTACTTTTATCATAATACAGAGTACTATACATAAAATCAGTAACCGTCGCAATGTCCGGTGTGCGGATTTATCATTTTCATTTGTTTCATGATAATCATCCGCGACTTGTGATGTTGCATTTTAATGTGAATCTGTATAATGATGGAGGAAACAATCACAAGGAAACAAGGCAGGAAATTTGCAGGGTGCTGACAAACTGGTTGTCTGTCAATACCCTGTTAGATAAAGAAAGACAGCCTTGCCCGGTTGAAAGACGGAGGATGATTTATAACATGAGAAAAATGGTTTTGTATGTTATCGCAGTTGTTGTTACAGGGGCACTGTTGTCTGGTTGCCCCGCTGGATCGAACCGGGTAACCAGCCGGGAATTCAAGACATCCGTCGAACGAGTCCATGCATTGAAAAAGTATTATCATCCAAAAACCGGGATTATAGATACAGAGTTCGACATTTTTGATGTGAACATGAATGCAGAGCGAAGCATCCCGGGGGCCAGCTCAAGAGATTTTAAATTGATCCTTTATGTTGCGCCCGGGGACATTGACGCCTGGATCGATACCACGGAAATTACCTCGTTTCCGGTTGATTACAATTGGGTATTTGATGTTTCCTCCCGGCTTACGCTGCAGGATCTGCAAGGAGCGGTCTTGACAATGAAAAGTGAATTTCGAAGTATATTGGTTCTTGCGGAAAAAGGCATTGTCATTATCAGAATTCAGGAGTTTTGAGGGAAAGACATTGGATATTTGTATAAAGTCAGCGTGTGCACAAGATGCCCCCCGCCTTACCGAGATCGCATTTGCGGCGAAACGCCACTGGCTGTATCCCGAAGAATGGATGGATGTCTGGAAAGACGAACTTACCATAACACCTGAATATATCAACCGGCACATGGTTTTTACTGCATCATATAATGACCGGATTGTCGGGTTTTATTCGGTTGTAAAAAATACAGAAAGACACCATATCGGGTTGATTCTGATCGATAAGGGGTATTGGCTGGAGCATATTTTTATCGACCCTGCGTTTATCGGCAGGGGGATCGGTACCCGCCTGATTGGGCATTTACGGACAGAGTGCCGATTCCGCAATATCGACAAAGTCCTCGCGTTCGTTGATCCGAATGCTGAGGGATTTTATAAAAAAATCGGGGCACGATTCAAACGCATGTCCATGTCCAGTATTCCGGGCAGGAATGTTCCGGTGTATGTACTCGAACTGTAGACTGAAATCCGGGAATGTGATATCGTTTTTACATGCGTATATACACCATTATCATCACGATTTTAATTCTCCTGCTCTGTGGCTGTGAAACAGTCAGTATCTATGATGCAGGCCCTTTGGCAAAGGAATACAGGGCGATTCCGATGTCGGTTTTTCAGGATTCCATCCTGCATGCCCGGTATGAGTTCAAGGATTATCAGCCGCCATATCCGGTGTATACCGCCAAACAGATTGCAGGCGTTGCAGAAAACATGCTGCTTTTGCAGCGTGAGGACGGTGGATGGCCGAAAAACGTGGACTGGATGCAGATCCTCGATGAGAAATCACTGGTATCGGTCCGCAGCGCCGCAAGCGGGGAGAAAAGCACTCTGGATAACCGGTCAACATACAGCCACATCGATTATCTGGCCCAGGTGTATGCCCAGATACCAAATGAGAATTACAAAAAATCCATTGAGAAAGGCATTGCCTGGATGTTATCTGTTCAAAACAGGGATTCCGGGGGATTTTCCGGCGCAGATGTCGATGCAGTTACCTATAACGATGATGTCATGACCGGGGTACTGACAACACTGCGGGGGATCGGCAGAAATGACAAGCTGTACGGTTTTCTGGATCAGGAGATTCGCCAAAAAGCAATGGATTCCTATTTTCGGGGACTCAAATGCGTTCTTGACACACAGATCAAAATAAAGGGAAAGCTCACAGCCTGGTGTCAGCAGCATGATCACAAGACCCTTCAGCCTATCTGGGCAAGAAATTACGAGCCGCCTTCCATTACCGCTTCCGAAAGTGTCGGTATTCTGATCATGCTCATGGAAATCGATGATCCGTCCGAATCGGTAAAAAAGGCCATCATCGCGGGCTGTGAATGGCTGGAATCGGCAACAATATTCGGCAAAAAACTGGTACGTATCCCCGCCCCGCCTGCAACATTAAATGGAAGATATTCAGACTACGAACGGGTGATGGAGGATGACGCTTCGGCCACGCCGATCTGGTGCCGGTTTTATGATCTTGAAACCCAAAAGCCGCTGTTGTATGACCGGAATTTCAAAAAGGTCAATCATTATAATGAAATCAGCCGCGAGCGGCGTGTCGGGTACAGTTATTTCGGTACCTGGCCGGAACCCTTGCTGAACAGTGTATATCCGGCCTGGCGGAAAAAAATGGGACTGGATAAATAATTAAATCTATTCTCTGATTTCCAGCGTTTTGATTATATTACCGGTATCCTCTTTTTCTTCACCGATAATAAAAAGGCCGATCAAAAGCACTTCCTGCGAGGCGTCAATATTTTCTACGTAATTATATATGCGCATCATTATGTCTTCATTATTCTGATTTTCATTTTTATAAAGGTTGTACTTGATGCATATACCTTTTCTTCCCCACATTTCACCATCCTGGCCTGAGCCATTGACTATGCAATTTTCAAAGCCTGGGAACGAAAGCGCTTTTTGTACCATTATGCGTCCGCCCATTGTAAGGGCATCTGAGAGGCTTATGTCACTGCGGGCTTTTGTCAGTGTTATTTGAATTGTACGCAAATTGTCATCGCTAAACAGCTGTAATTGATCTGTTCCAGTACGGGCTCGCGGATTGACCGAATAATTCCATCCAACCGGAATGACAATTGAAATACGATTAAAATTAATTCTTTCCCCGGTTCCCTTTTTAATGTCACCCAGTTCTTGTGAAAATATGGAAGCACAAATACCATTGAGAAACAAGAATAAAAGAACGTATCTTTTCATATAATACTCCAATTCCATAAAATTGATTAACTATAGCATATTTCGATGAGATGTCCATATATGACATTCAAGATTTTAGCCTGAGCTGGGGATGCCGAGCTACTGCCGTCCGGGGTGACCATCATGGCAATCTCGACACACTGGGTGCCGAGTCCGGTGATGCGCCCGGACCATTCTCCTTCGACCATGGCACGTCCTTCAAGCTTCAGACCCAGTTCGGTGAAAAAAAGAAGGCTGTATCAAGAGATTCTACCACGATGCCAATGTGGTCCATTCGCAGCAATTTACTTTTTGTCAAAGTTTTTACACGTTCCAAAGCCTTGGGAACTATGCCCTGAAAGGTTTCTGTTTGTCCGGGGGGGACATCGATAGCGATAGTCAGAACAGTGACATCATCCTTTTCCGCCAGCGAATAACTCTCGGCTCCTCCAGCCCATTCTTTTTCCCGTTCCTGCGTTCCGCTCTCCTGTGTATCAGCCATATGCCTGAACAATACGAACTCGTTTGGAACAAGTTTTTCCACCAGGCTTGTCACGCCATAGCCATTAACCGATGAAATCCACTGGACTTCGTTTCCTTCCCGTATTTCTCCAGCCAGATAGAGTCCCTCGTCAATATTTTTTGCCCAGTCACGAAACGTAGTATCATCCCAAAGCGTATGCCAGACTTTATCTTTTTGGGCTCTTATTTTGATTGTAAATTGCATTTTTACCATATTTTTATCTTTGTTTATAAATTAATATGAAATCATTATCGTTGACAACTTTTAACGGGAAAAACAGGATTTAATTTCCTGACCGTGGCTGCGTTTTTTCACAAATATACTGTGTCACACTGAGGTATTCGTCCCTCGACCAGCACGAAACAGTATGCCGGTATTTTAATAAAAGGGGGAAAATATGAAAAAGGCGCCTATTTTTATTTCCTGCTCCTTATGTTCAGTTTGATGCAGCAAACTGGAGTTCTTTTTTGATACGGTGACGGATGGCCTCAGGCTCGCTGCCAGTCGAAAATCATTGACACACCGTGGCGGAGTGACTCCCTTGTAGGGTCGCGGAGAGAAAAAGGCTGTTGGGTGCAGTAGTGCTCCTCTTGACATATCACTAAATTATCATTATTTTGATATTGAATGAGAGGTTGTTAATGCCCAAAATAAGGCCGATTTCAGATTTACGGAACAATTTTACACAGTTATCAAAAAGTCTCCACGAAGAGAATGAGCCGATTTTCCTCACAAGAAATGGTGTCGGTGACATAGTTGTTATGAGTATTTCATACTATGAGAAATTATTAGCCAAATACGAGGTTTATCAAAAATTAGATGCTGCAGAAACTGAAATTAAAGATGGGGCACTTGGAAAAGATTATAAAAGCGTAATTAGAAAAGCCAAAGCAAAAATTAATGCCTAAGAAAAAATATTCAGTTTTGATTTATCCACTTGCAGAGCAAGATATGGATGAGATCATATTGTTTCTAAAAGAACTTTCATTGAAAGGGGCCAATGCTTTTTTAGATAAACTATCATCAAAACTGAACAAGCTTGAAGAATATCCAGAAATGTTTCCCCTCGTTAAGGATGAAAGACTTTCTGAAAAAGGATATAGAATAATTCCAGTTGATAATTACATCGTGTTCTACGTAGTAATGAAAAAAAATGTACAAGTCAGAAGGATGATTTATGGAAAAAGAAATTATTTCGATTTCCTGTAAATCTGCTGAGCACTATTGCGCCAAACGGGAAGCGCCAGGCTCTCGAAGCATAACGCTGCTTGATGTTTAATAACCAATAAAAAAAACCGTCTGTGTACTTGAAAGCACAGGCGGCTTTTTATTGTCAGCGCAGCGTCAAGGCTTCTATTCGTTGGGTGAAGTGCGCTGATTCAAAGGAATTTCAATCCATGCTTTTTGTAAAGGTCCAAATTTTCATCCAGACTGAGTAATGTGAAATCATTTTGAATTGCTTGCCAAATAATTGCCCTATCAAATGGATCTTTGTGTTCTATGGGAAGCTTGTAAAATGAAATAAGCTCTTGATTCTCATTTTTTTTGCAAACAAAAAAACTATTTTCAACTTCATTGAAAAGTTGTTCTGGATTGATACCTTTAATATGAAGTTTCCCTATGCCGTATTTTATTGATATTTCCCATAAGCTAAATTGACTATAATAAATTGTATGATCATTGTTTAAGAGAATCTTTTGGAATTTAGGTTTCAGCTTCTCAGGATTGGTAAAGGACCAAATCAAAATATGAGTATCGACAATAAAATTCATGAAGTCAATAACTCGTCATCGGTAATAATGAAATCTTTGGAAAAGCTTACTTTTACCTTTCCCTTGAGGGATCCAAGTTTCCTGTTCTGGTTTTTCTTATATTCACTATAAGGAATAATGACGGCTATTGTTTCTTTTTTACGACCGAATGAAATAGCGATTTTATGTCCAGATTCAACTTCTTTTAAAAGAGAAGAAAGATGAGATTTTACTTCAGCAACCGGAATAGTTTTCATATGATAAAGTTAGCATAAGTGACCAACATAGTCAAGTATTATTTTCGGCCCCAGGAATTGCATACAACGTTCAGTGTTGGCGCCCGATCAGGGCGTGGAGGTTTACACAGTATTGAAGCTGCGGCGGGTAATAATAACGTTTGACAATACTAACGTTAAGCAGTATTATACATTATGCTACAGTCTTTTCAAGATAAAGAAACGGAAAAGGTATGGAATCAAGAATACTCAAAAAAGTTACCAAGGGATATTCAAAGGGTTGGGTTAAGAAAACTGTTTATGCTGAACAGGGCAATAGATTTGGATGATTTGAAAATACCACCATCAAATTGCCTGGAAAAGTTGAAAGGCAACAGGAAGGGGCAATTTAGTATCAGAATTAACCAGCAATGGCGAATATGTTTTAATTGGAAGGACGGGGAAGCATACAAAGTTGAGATTGTAGACTATCATCAGGAGGATTGTAATGAAAGATAAAATACCAAATATATATCCAGGAGAAATCCTCGAAGAAGAGTTTATAAAGCCGATGAATATATCAGCCTACAGGCTTGCTAAAGAAACACATTTACCCGCAACAAGAATATCAGAAATATTGCACAATAAGCGGAAGATTACAGCAGACACGGCTTTAAGATTTTCAAAATATTTTGGTAATAGTCCGGATTTCTGGCTAGGAATACAAATCGAGTATGATTTACGCGAAGAGATGGCAAAGAATAAAAAAGAAATTAATCAGATAAAGAAAATCGAAATAGCTGTTTAGGAATTAATTCCGGCTATAATTTCAGATTACTCCTGGTATACCCACAACTCTTCAATTAAAAAACGAATATGGAGGTAAACTATGAGAAAAAACATTATGATTTTTCAAATGCAATAAAAAACCCTTATATAAATAAACTCAAGAAGCAAATATCTATTCGATTGGATAATGATATCTTGGAATATTTTAAAGAATTATCAGAGGAGATTGGTATCCCTTATCAAAAGTTAATAAACTTTTATCTTGCCGAATGTGCTAGTAAACGTATCAAACCAAAGCTTGTCTGGAATAATAATGCAAAGGCATGACATCTAACGGTTGAGAGTGAATCTAAAGCTACAGGATATCGATTCAAAAAACAAGACCATTACTGTCAGGCAGGGGAAAAGATATAAAGACAGGCAGATTGTTTTTTCCGATACGCTGTATGGTATTCTGAAAGAGTACTACCGTATAGCCTCATTGAATCGGCAAAATTAAACAACTGAATCCGTTTGAATATTTATATTACATGTATTCGAAAATACCGTACGCCAAAACACAGGAAGATTTTATTTCATTGTTATCGTTCAATCTTGATCCTGAAAAGATCAAGGGAGGGTAAGATTTAGCGCTTACAAACCTTTGATCGCAGTGTCTTTTTGATACTGCTGGGTAATTGTTTGATGCATAACATCCTCCTTGAATTTGTTTCAAGGAGAATTCCAATCGATTTTAAATTTATTCATAAAAATGTCGCAAGATAAGCCGCCGCCGGCAGGCGGTTTTGTTCAACGGCAAGCGCCAGGTTGGAGCCGAAGGCGGAACGCAGGACGCGCAGTTAGGCGATGTATTTGATTTTTAAAACACAATATTATTTAACACTAATCAAAAAGGTATACCATCAGGCTCTTTAGTTTTTGACTCATTATGAAATGACAGGAGATTCTTGTTGTTTTGAATCCATTGTATACCGTTTTTAGTAACTACATATGCTTTGTATTCTTCATTATTATATTCAGTATCAGTCAATATCTTAGTTGCTAAAAAACCTTTTTCTTCCAATGCTGTCACACCAAGAGCTACAGCAATATCATTAAAATTTAAACTGAGCATTTTTTGTTTGAGCTGATATTGAGATATACCTCCATCCATTGTTGTCCAATATGCAAATGCGGTAGATAGAATTGCAACCTCATAATCTTTGAGATCAGATTGTTGTTCAGTTTCCGGTTTTAAAGTTTGAACACTAGACATTCTTGAGTAATCTTTTAACTCATTTTTAGTCCATTTTATGATATTTTTTTCTAATTCATCATATCCGCTTCTGGAATCAGTACGGTAATATATTACTGGTCTATGTTGAATATCAAAAGGCAGACGACTTCTTTTTGCTTTATCGCATAAAATAACAGTGGGTCTAAAAAGAGCCAATGCATATCCTAATTCTAACCATACATTTGGATTGTCTTCACTAACTTCGGCGATACAAATTGCTGCAGAACGAATATTTGATTCGATTTTTTCAATTATAGGATTTAAACCTAAAATATCGTCTGCTCTTTGAGGATCAACATTTGCCTTTAATAATGCAGGTTTAATAGTTTCTATATATCTTCTATCATAAGGCCCATTATCAAAGTGTTGGATAACAAAACAAAGTGGTTTGGTATTTTCACTCATATCATGCTCCTTTAACAATAATTATTATTGCTTTAAAATAACATCAAACATATCACCCATCTCCCGGTATCTGCACAAATCTTTACCTGAAAATCATACTCAGATTAACTATCCCCTGCAAGCAAAAAAAAAGTGGTTATAAATTGGTATTTACGTGGATGATTGAAAGTGTTCCCTAACAAATTATGGAACACTTTCAAACCAATAGGAGTGACCTCAAGGCCATTTAAACCGAGCTCTTGAATTTACAGCCAGCTTGACCGCATGGTATTGTATGGATATCAGTTATCCCGTCTCGAACCAGTTTCGAGGCTATTCGCGAAAACGCGCGCGATTGAACGCGTGCGTGGGTATTCGTAGTACACTCATCCTGTCTCTTTGTTGCTGTTTAGACATCAAACCAGAATCGAAGCCCCAGGGCGATTTGTGCCTGGAATTTTTCATAATCCATTTCACTGGCATAAAGCGGAACCCATGCAGGAGCCACCTCCAGAAACATTTCCACTGTTTCGTTGTTGGCCGGCCAAATCTGAAGCCCAATCGGCAGTCGAAGACCGGCCGAGTACCACAGGGCATCCAGAGTCATTGCTCCGTAAAGGCCAAGGCCAAGATAAAAATTGATGGCTCCGCTTGTGTGAAAAAGCCAGTAGTCGATGGTCGCGGTGAGCTCGGTTTCACCGCTGAGCTCATTGTAAAAGTTCGCGCCAAAGGCCAAAAACAGCGGTATTCCCGGCAGGTGAAAAGTAGCCATCGCGCCGAAGGTTTCCGGGCTGGTGTAGATGCCTTCAACGCCGAATGCAAGATCCCGTGTGTTTTTAAGGGAGAAACCCTGCACAGCAAAAGCCAAAAGGCCGATCAGTACAAGTACAGTCAATTTGTTCATATTGCCACCT
Source organism: Spirochaetales bacterium (assembly GCA_016929065.1). Taxonomy (GTDB): domain Bacteria; phylum Spirochaetota; class Spirochaetia; order SZUA-6; family RPPD01; genus RPPD01. The sequence goes on from JAFGJO010000055.1 coordinate 21,270, forward strand.
CTTGAAGATATATTGTATTACTTTTCCGCAGGGTATCCCATTGAACAACCGCGGTCAATGTCATTGAGGAAAATCATGCCAAAAGGCATATCAGTATAGTTAGAAAAGATGTTCTTCCGCCCTCTTGTTCGGTTTGATCTATAAATCAGTTTATACTATTGGACAAAACAAAAAAATCGTATAAAATATTTCCGACTGGGAACATTGCATCCTCAACATACTCTTTTAGAGGTTTTTTTACATGGCCAAGAAACACAATTACGACGAAAGCAAGGTCAAAACCCTTAGTTCTCTCGAACATATCCGTCTTCGCTCCGGAATGTATATCGGGCGGCTGGGTGACGGCTCCAATATTGATGACGGTGTTTATATTCTTTTAAAGGAAGTCATCGACAATTCGGTGGACGAATTTATCATGGGGCATGGAACAAAAATACACATTTCCATCGATGGCAAGCTGGTCAAAGTGCGGGATTACGGACGCGGCATTCCCCTCGGCAAGGTAATTGACTGTGTATCAATTATTAATACCGGTGCAAAATACAATGACGACGTGTTTCAGTTCAGCGTCGGATTAAACGGGGTGGGAACCAAGGCGGTCAATGCGCTTTCAAAACACTTTCGGGTGGTTTCTGTCCGTGACGGGAAATATTTCGAAGCCGTTTTTTCAAAAGGAAAATTGAAAAACAAGGCTGAGGGAACAGCATCAAAAGATAAAGCCGGCACCTATGTCGAGTTTGAGCCGGATCCGGAAATATTTGGGGAATTCACATTCAACATGGAATACATTGACCAGCGGATGTGGAATTACGCGTACCTTAATTCCGGATTGACCATGGTCTTCAACAAACAGGAGTACCAGTCCCAGCGGGGCCTGTACGACCTGCTTGAGTCCGAGGTCGGCGATGAACCCGTATACGATATTTCCTATTATAAGGGCGACCATATTGAGTTTGCCTTTACTCACACCCAGGCATACGGGGAGACGTACTTTTCGTTTGTAAACGGCCAGTTTACCTCGGACGGCGGGACGCATTTAAGCGCGTTCCGCGAGGGGCTCCTGAAGGGTGTCAACGAGTTTTATCAAAAGTCGTATTCCGGAATCGATGTGCGTGAGGGCATCGCCGGTGTTATATCGGTAAAACTGAAAAGTCCTGTTTTTGAAAGCCAGACAAAAAACAAGCTCGGCAATACCGAAATCCGATCATGGATTATCAATGACACCAAAGCAGCAGTGGTCGATTTTCTGCATAAAAACAACCTTGCCGCCAAAAAACTCGAAGAGAAGATCGCCAACAATGAGAAACTCCGCAAGGAACTGAATGTTGTCCGCAAGGAAGCAAAGGACGCGGCCAAAAAAATAGCGCTTAAAATCCCCAACCTCAAGGACTGCAAGGATCACCTTGGAGACAAAAACGGCGAGTACTCCATGATTTTCATTACTGAAGGCCAGTCCGCTTCGGGGTCGATGGTTTCATGCCGCGATGTGTACACCCAGGCAATTTTTTCGCTCAAGGGCAAACCGCAGAACATGTTTGACCGCAGGCAGGCGGAGATCTATAAAAATGCCGAGCTGTACAACATGATGATGGCGCTCGGGATCGAAAACGATATCGAAGGCCTGCGGTATGCCAAAATTGTCATCGCGACCGATGCGGACAACGACGGCTTTCATATCAGAAATTTGCTGATGACCTTTTTCCTGAACTTTTTCGAGGAACTGGTGGTTGCACAGCGGGTCTATATTCTTGAAACCCCGCTGTTCCGTGTCCGCAATAAAAAAGAAACCGTGTACTGTTACAGCGAGAAAGAACGCGATGAAGCAACCCAACGGCTCGCAAACCCGGAAGTAACCCGGTTCAAGGGACTGGGAGAGATCAGCCCGAACGAGTTTGGACAATTTATCGGCGATAATATACGGCTGGTGAATGTGAATATCAAAACGATGAAGGAAGTTCCGGGTATCCTGGAATTCTATATGGGAAAAAACACTCCTGAGCGCAGGGAATATATAATGGAGAATTTGATCTGATATGGCATATGTAAAAACTCTTTTTGATACCAATTTTCTGGAATACGCTTCTTATGTTATCAAGGACCGGGCTATCCCCCATTTGAATGATGGGCTCAAACCCGTGCAGCGGCGTATCCTGCATTCCCTGCTGGAAATGGATGACGGAAAATTCCATAAAGTGGCGAATGTTGTCGGACACTGTATGAAATATCACCCGCACGGCGATGCATCCATTTATTCGGCGCTCGTTGTGTTGGCAAACAAGGAACTGTTTATCGACCGGCAGGGAAACTTTGGAAATATTTTTACCGGTGATGAGGCATCCGCTGCCAGGTATATTGAATGCCGAATCCTTCCCCTTGCAAAAAAGATACTGTATAACCCGGAGATTACACGGTATGAGGATTCTTATGACGGCAGGAACAAAGAGCCGGTCACCTTCCCGGCCAAGGTTCCGCTGGTTTTGGTCATGGGAGCAGAAGGCATCGCAGTCGGGATGTCCACTAAAATACTTCCTCATAACTTTGTGGAGGTGCTCGAAGCGGTAAAAGGCGGCCTGCGGGGGAAAAAAACCTTGCTTTATCCCGATTTCCTCACAGGGGGCGAAGTGGATGTGTCGGACTATCAGGACGGAATGGGTAAAGTTCTTGTCCGCGCAAAACTGGATGTTTCTGATCCGAAGCGCATCCTTATTACCGAACTCCCGTTCGGGTCCACGACAGAATCGCTGATAACCTCGATAGAAAATGCCGCGAAAAAGAACAAGATCAAGATTGCCGGGATAAATGATTTTACTACTGACAAGGTGGAAATCGAGATCAAACTCCAGCGGGGCACCTATACCACAGAGGTCGTTGATGCACTCTATGCGTTTACCGACTGCGAGATGTCGATATCAGTGAACTCACTTATTATAGTAGAAAAAAACCCGCGGCTCATGACGGTGAGTGAAATTATTGCCCATCACAGCCAGCGGCTTTTGAAGATTCTTTCAGCAGAACTCAAAATCGAAGAGGGAAAACTGAAAGACAGGCATCATGCGCGGACGCTTGAGCAGATATTCATCCAGGAACGCATTTATAAAAAGATTGAGGACAAAAAGACACAGGCGGGTGTGGTGAAAGCGGTATTGGACGGATTAAAACCGTTTGCGAATGTTATAAAACGCGAGGTGATCGAGGAAGATGTCGAGCGCCTGTTAAAGATACCGATCCGAAGAATTTCTTTATATGATATCAACAGGGCGCGGACCGAACTCGAAGAAATCGAAGCCAGACTGAAGGAAGTGCGCAGGCACCTGAAAAATATTATTGAGTATGCAGAAGGATTTCTGGACGAGGTGATCCGCGATTATGGAGCACAATTCCAGCGGAAGACCGTGATCACCAGTTTTGAAAAAATCGATGCCCGCGAAGCCGCTGCAGCACAGCGGAATCTGGATCTGCGGTATGACGAGGAAACCGGGTATATCGGAACCGGTGTCAATACGGGGCGGCTGTTGTTCAAGGTTTCCTCCTATGACAGAATTCTGGTGATACGCAGGACCGGTGCGTACTCGGTGATTGATGTACCGGACAGGCTGTTTGTCGACAAGGGAATGTATCACTGCGTGATGGCCGACAAGGACGAGATGGCCAGAACAGTGATCTCTGCGGTATATAAAAACAAAACCACCGGGCATCCGTATATAAAACGCTGTATCATCGACAAGTTTATCATCGGCAAAGGGTACACTCTTGTCGGCGACGAGTTTCAGATGCTCTGTCTGACTGCACAGAAAGACGGGTTTGTTCGTGTACAATATCTTCCGAAACCGCGGGTAAAAATGACCGAGCAATATTTTAAAATATCCAGCTATCTGGTGAAGGGGATCAAGGCCGGCGGCGTGCGGCTGTCGACCCGCGAGGCAAAGGATGCAGGTATTGTCGACAGGGAAAAAAAGACTGAAAACACAACCGCTCCCGCGGGAAAAACAGCAGTAAAAAATGTTTCCTTAAAAAAGAAACCGGTTAAAAAAAAGAAGTTTGTGAAAAAGTCAGCCGGAAATAAAAAGGCTGCTGTGTCAAAAAAGCAGCCGGCAAAAAAATCAGGGCTGCTGCAGAAGATGACAAAAAAAAGAAAGAAACAATAAACAGCATCACCAGCTTGAGAATCTCAAAAATTTCGCAGTTATAGGTCAACACAGAAAAGTGTGGTTAAGAAAAAAGCCTTTACAAATCCGGGAAAGAAAATAAAAGCTGTGTCTGCGAAGATATTTAAGAAGTGTTTCCCTCTTCATCAGAGCGTAACTATTTCCTTGATCGCATTTCCCGGAATTCCACGCATGGCATCTTCCCGCCTGTCTTCCAGTATAAGGGATATCGCTTCTTTAAGATTTTGAATACATTCAGCTGTTGTTTTCCCCTGACCATTCGCACCGGGAATTTCCGGACAATATCCAATATACCATTCTCCATCTTTTTCCAGAATTGCGGTAAACTCGTTATGCATATTTTCCCCCGTTAACTGATTATACTGTTTTATTTTTGGTTTTTCAATTCCGGTTATCATGCATTCAAACGACGACAGTACCTGTGTGTCGGAATATCTTTCGATTATCCGTGTCGGCTATATCTGTGGCAACGTTGAAACCGTCGCCAATTTTGACACTGTTTTGAGTATGATATCCTGTAGTTCATACAGTTCACGATAATTTATTTGCGTATCCATGATGGTTAAGCCTTCCATGTTTGACGAAATAACACTGCGTAAGAAAGATCACGGCGTTTTTCAAGCCGGCCTGAAACCGTAAGTGCCGGCAGCGAGTGCCGAAGCTTCTCAAAATCAGGATCATTGTGCAGTAATTTTTCTTATGCTGTTTCAACATCGATGGTATAGTCGCCCCAAAAGCATTAATCGAGAACTTTACGCAATACGTTTTGCCTTGCTGAATCCATATCAAAAAAATTATACCAGATTAAACAAGAGAAGGGAATGCTGTGCTCATGCCACAGAATGTTTCCGCTGAATTTCCATTCTGTAAAGCACATATTCATGCTACACTGTACCCATGTCCACCGAATGGTTCGGCAATGCCGTTATCTACCATATTCTGATTGACCGCTTTGCCGGTTTTACCGTTCAAGAAAATAAATCTTCCCCAAAACAACCCGGGTTTATGGGGGGAACGCTCTCCGGTATTACCGAAAAGCTCGATTACATACAGAATCTCGGCATGAATACAATCTGGCTTTCCCCGTTCTATAAAACAACCGCGTATCACGGGTATCATATTACCGATTTTTATTCTGTTGAACCGCGGTTTGGAACGCTTGGTGATTTGAAAGTGCTGATAAAAGCTGCTCATGACCGGGGCCTTCGGACTATAGCGGATTTCGTGCCGAATCATTGCAGTTATCAGCATCCCTTTTTCAAAGATGCAAAGAGCAATCCGGAAAGCCCCTACCGAAACTGGTTTTTCTTTTCAAAATGGCCGAATAAATACCGGGCGTTTTTTGACTTTTTTGAACTGCCGAAACTCAATGTGAATAATCCGGAAACTGCGCAACATCTTTTAGAGGCTGCAGAGTACTGGACAAGGATGGGAATAGACGGATTTCGAATCGACCATGCGGTTGGAGTCCCGAAAATATTCCTGAAGGATTTGTCCAGGGCAATTAAAAAGGAGAACCCGAATGCTATACTGATTGGCGAGGCCTGGATGGCCAATCCGGGGTGGAAATATTTACAGGACATTGATTTGCCCAACAAATACCTGCGAAGGCTGTTCGGCTGCATCACCCAGGAGTTTGTCCAGCGTGAATACGTCGGCATCCTGGATGGCGTTCTGGATTTTTTTGTTCGTGATTTAATGCTCGAGTTTATTGCGCATAAAGACTAGCCAGAATTTCATTCCGGTGTGTTGTGGAAAAAATTGCAGAAACATTACTCGCAGTATCCAAAAGATTTTTACCTGCCTGTTTTTTTGGACAATCATGATACAAACAGATTTTTGTTTGAATGCGGGGGAAATAGTGAAAAACTGAAAAGAGGGATGGCGGCCCTCAGGCAGACAGGACAGCCGGTCGTAATCTATTATGGTACAGAAATACAAATGTCTCATGATACTTCGGTTGATCAGGGAACGGCTTATTCCGAAGAAGCGGCCCGCGGCAGGATGGTGTGGAATCATGATGACGCAAAATTACGGGAATACATCCGGCACTTGTTTTTGGAATAATGTCTGCTATGTATTATGAGAAATGATCCAAAAATCTAAAATATATAAAATATGACTAACACCAATCCCTTATATAAAATATGCTCAACAACAAAAAATTGATCAGATATACTATTCCCTTGTTTATGCGTTTTCCTTCATCATGGACAGGAATGTATTGCTTCACATTATTACTTATTAAGTAACAATCAAAAAACGGAGTTACATTTAAATTTTTTTAGGGGGAATATGTATGAAGAGGAGTATTCTTACAGTTCTGGCGGCAGCGCTGTTCGCTGTTGCATTTATCGCGGCCTGTACCGCTCCGGTCGGCGACGGCGGCGGTGGCGGAAGCACTACATGGATCGGTACCGGTATCAAGGTTGCGTATGTAACCGACTCGACAAACGCAGGACTTACCTATCCGAATGACACGGTCATATATCCAGCACTTGTGGCGGATGCGGCCTTCGATGTGCTGGCGGTTGATGCCGGCAGCGCAGATCTTGCAACGATCTGCGGCGAAGCGGATGTAGTATATTGTTCTGAAATTCCCAAATCCGATAATACTGGCTGGGCGACGCTTGAGGGTTTTAACAAGCCGATGCTCTTCAACAAAGTGTATGCGTATAAAGAAACCGTATGGAACTGGGCAACGACCGGATATGGTGATAATGGTACAGCGACAAATATTGTTCTTGATGATCCCGGACATGCGATTTTTACCGGTTTATCCGGAACGACTGTTCCTGTTCTCAGCGCGGTTGGCGGTGCTACTCCCAAGGGAATCAGTTATATGAATCCTGCAAGTTTTACCGGTGGACCGACGGTTTCTACGCTTGCGCATGTTGATGGAGCGGCATCTCAGGTCTCTATCCTTGAAATTGACGCTGATGTAAACATGAACGGCACCGTACTGCCTCAGAAGTTTCTCCAGTTTGCTATTAATGGAGAATCATACGCGAATGTCACTGCTGATGGTGTTACCATTATTAAAAACTCTATCTACTACCTGGCGACCGGTACCGTACCCGGATTTGTCGAAACCCTGGACGGAACCATCACGGTGAGTCTCAGCGGTGCGGGTGCGAACGATACGCAGAATCTGCTGGCCATGTCAGTGTCTCCGGAAGCTACGGGTTTAGCTACTATTACCGGCGGCGTGGCATCCTTTGCCCTCTCTACCGACGGCGGAGCAACCGACTATGTCTACTCAGGCGGTGCAAATATCACCATCAGGGCTTTTATTGATGTTGACGACAGCGGCGGAACAGAGCCGAATGCAGGCGATCTGGTATACGTTTCACCCACTCCGGTGGTTGTTGACGGCAATATGACCGTTAACCTGACCCTGTCGGATTTCACAACCTATGTCCTGTCTACTGACGCGACCCTGTCAAACCTGACACTCTCAACAAGTACACTTGTTTCGACAGGAACGTATACCTATACAGGGACGGCCGGATCATTTGATGCTTCTGCGACCGTGACTCCGACCGCAAATGATGCGAATGCAACGATTCAGGTGCAGGTTAACAGCGGCGGATACTCATCGGTTACTTCAGGAGCAGCCTCGGGAAGCCTTGATTTAAATGAAGGCGCGAACACTATTGAGGTGCTGGTAACAGCTGAGGATCCTGCATCTACCCTCACCTATACAATCACGGTGACGAGAACCATCAATTACGGCGACATGACAACCGGTCTAACCAATTACCAGGCAGCAGTAGTAACTGCAGCAGGAACCGGTTGGAGCTATGATACCGGAACCATGACTATTACCGGAGCAGGAGATACCGGTTCTACCGCTGAAGCCATGAATACTTATTGGGCAACAAAAGCGGTGACCGGTGATTTTGTGTTCACTGTACGTCTGGTTACCCAGGGAGGAGCTGGTTCATCCAATCATGCACGGAGCGGTCTGGTAGCGGCATCAGCTGCGACAGCTGCAGATGTGTCTGGTACTAATTATTACTCGGTAATACGGTATTCAGATGGCACAGGTATCCGTGACTGCAGATATATCGACGGTTCCGGAAGCAATAGTTCAAATATTGGATCTGATTTTACTATTCCGAAATATTTGAGATTGAGGAGAGTGGGAAACACTTTTTATGGAGAAACATCTGCCGACGGGAGTACATGGGCTACCCGGAACAGGACTGAGGTATTTCCTGCTACAGTGTATATAGGTTTTTTTGTCAGTTCCGGTGTTAATGACGGAACTGCGGTTGCTACTTTTGACAATATTTCTCTTATTATGCCTTAAAAGAGATCCTGATTCTGGTTTTAACAAGCCGTTCGCCGAAAGGTGGACGGCTTTTTTTTTCGGGGGAAAAATTATCAAAATAAAACAATTTATACTGATAAATAAGAACATGATAATGAAATACTGCCAGGTAAAGACAGTCCCTTTTTTTATATAAATTGACCAGATATTGTATGTAAAAAACAATAGTGCAGGTATACATTGTTTTTATCAACTAATCTTTTTTTAAAAAATCGGAACATATATATAGCATAAGGAGTTTACTGAATGAAAAAGACCGTATTTTTAACAGCGGGAATTACTGTTTTTTTATTAATTTCGTTTATCACCTGTTCCCCTCCGGGCGGCGGGAATACAACACCCGGCGGCGGGGGAATCCCGGTTGGACCTTTGGCCGGATATGTCGGTTTTGCGACGCTCAACGGCGGGACAACCGGCGGTGCGGGCGGTGATGAGGTAACTGTCTCTACCGGAACAGAGCTTCAGAATGCTATTAATGTCTATAAATCTGAGAATCCGACTGGCCGGGCGGCAATGGACAGCCCCCGAATAATCTATATTTCCGGTTCAATAACCACTGACAATTCACCTGAAGATGTTATTTATCTGAAAGGCAGTTCAGATACAAAGCTTTTTGAGAATATTTCAATTATTGGTGTCGGAACTTCGGGTGAGTTTAATGGTATTGGTTTGAAAATTGAACGTGCGCACAACATTATTATCCAGAATATTGCCTTTCACCATGTTCGCGCCGGTGTAGGAGACGGAGACGGGATGGGCGTGAACGGACCGGCGACCAACATCTGGGTTGACCACTGTGAATTCTACAATGAAGTCGGTGATCTTGACGGGGACGGCACTATTGGGGACGGTGGCGATAAAGACTATTACGATGCCCTTCTGGATACAAAGTATGAAGGAATCGGATACATCACATACTCCTATAATACCTTCCATGACAGCTATAAAACAAGTCTTATTGGATATACAACAGATGATGCCCGTGACTGGAATATCACCATTTACAGGAACTATTACTATAATTGTAATTCGCGACTTCCATTAATTCGGGGAGGTAATGTTCATATATTGAATAATTACTATTATAATAATATGGGTTCGGGAATTAATTTGCGCTGTGGCGGTACAGTATTAATAGAAGGGAATTACTTCAAGGATTCAAAGGATGTCATCGGCCATTTTTATAATGACCCCACAGGATACTGGGACCTTGGCCCGGGATCGTCTGATTCCAACATCTATGACAATGTGACATGGAGTACAATCGCCGATGATATTTATGCGACAGCACAAAGTGAGGGATTTGCAGATACCGGAACCTGGACACCGCCCTATTCATATACCGCTCTGGCTGCTTCTGAGGTTCCCGCTGCAGTAGAACACAGTACTGGCGTCGGGAATATTGATGACGGTATCGAACAAACCGATGCCCAAAAAGTAGCCGCGGCAAAAGCGCTGTTATCGGGGGAACTTTTAGGTGTTTATTATATTGACAAGGCCACAACCGAGGCAGCTGTTGCAGCCGTAATTGCGGCAGTCGAAGGCGATTTTGCGGACACGGTTGAAGTGACCATTCTCACCGATGAACCGGGCGAAACCACAACGATTACCATTACCAGCGGACTGGAAAGCGATACAATTGTCATTCAGCCGCAGACTGCCGATGACAAAATATCCGATGCATATGACCTGGTGGATACTGCGGTTTCGGGAATTTCATATACCACGGCCGCTTTAACACTCACCGCAGCCGAAGACGCAATTGATTCGGTTTCTGCGGGCTTTGCCACTGGAGTAAGTGCTGTTGCGGCAATTGACGCCGGGAACAACGACAATATTGTCATCACCATATCATGCGCGGGCGGGACAGATCAGACAATTACCATCTTGGCTCCGACGAGCGCCGAACGCGTTGCGTATGCAAAATCGGTCCTTTTGGGAAATTCTGCAATCAGATGGGATACTGATGTTGCCACCACCTACGCAAATGTCTCCGCGGCAGTGGCGATTACGAACGGCGATGGATCGCTGTGGGAAGCGACTGCGTCCGCAGCCATTGACGGCGATACGGTCGTCATTACCATTACTCACGGGATCGAGAGTGACACAATCGTTCTTTCGGCGACGGTCGACTGGGTGAACGCTGATATCGGTTCAGCCGCGGGAGTGACATCCGAATCAGCCGGCACGTATACCATTACAGGAACCGGAAAGTTCGAGAGTTCACAGCAGACATTCCGGTATATGTATACAGAAATTACCGGCGACTTTACAATGACCGCCCGGGTAGAGAGTTTTACCGCAACAAGCAATCAGGGGTGGGCGGGAATACTGATGACTCCCAACAATGCAGCTTCATTTTCCACCGGTACAGATATGCTGTTCAGTGCGAGCATCAAGCGCGGAGACGGAACCTGGTACTATGGTCACCGTCTTGCAGCAGGCGCTACTCTTACCAAGAATGCCATGACGGCGCCGTCCGGCAGCGGGAATACCTATGTAAAACTCGTACGGACCGGCGACAGCTACAGCGCGTCGTACTCACTTGACGGTGGAAGCACCTGGGGAGCAGCGACAACCAATTCATTTGCAGCAGCACTTCCTGCCACGCTGTATGTCGGACTTTGCGTAAACTCCGGCAGCAGTTCTGCATCTGCGACCGCGGTGTTCAGCGATGTAATGATTACGCAATAACTGTTTTTTGATGTATTTTTAAGGGCTGCCGTTGACTGGACAGCCCTTTTTTTCATTCCTCCCCTTGATACCAATTGGATTATTTACTAATTTAAACTGAAATCCCGAAAGCAAAAATACCTAATGGAGAGTGCATGGTCCGCAGATTTTTAAAATATTATAAACCGCACCTTTTTTTGTTCATCCTTGACCTTGCTGCTGCGGTTGGCAGTTCATTTCTTGCGATTTTAATTCCATACCTTACCCGTGATCTGCTGCGTACCTATATCCCGCAGCAGAACTTTGACATGATACTTATTGTCCTGGGCATTATTCTGGGGATTTATTGTGTAAAAACATATTTGACGTATGTGCGGGTGAAATGGGGGCATATATTGGGCCTTCGGATGGAATACGATATGCGGGATGATTTGTTTCAGCATATCCAGAAACTCTCGTTTTCCTATTTTGATAATGTAAAAACCGGCCATATCATGTCGAGGATCTCAAGCGACCTCAACATGATTGCGGAGATTGCCCATCATGCCCCCGAAGACCTTCTCATCTCCGCTCTGGTGCTGATCGGCAGCTTTATTTTTATGTTTACTTTTAATGTTTATCTCAGTCTGATCGCGCTTATTCCGCTGCCGTTCATGCTGGTGTGGGGCTGGGTGTACGGCCTTAAAATGCGGCACAATTTTCGGCAGGTGCGCAAAACCATCGCGGATATTAACAGTACTGTTGAAAATTCTGTTCAGGGGATACGGGAGGTAAAATCGTACGCAAATGAAAAACTGGAGATGTCGAAATTCTCCCAATCAAATACCAACTTCAAAAATGCGCTTCAGGCAGCTTATTCCCGGATGGCGGTTTTTTTCAGCGGCATGAATTTTCTGCGGGATTTTTATTATCTGGTGATCATCACTGGAGGGATTATTCTTATCTACTATACACTCCTTGATGTGACAGAGCTTGTCACTTTTATTTTGTTTGTCAGCATCATTCTTCCTCCGATTGACCGGCTGATTAACTTTATCGAACAGTACCAGCAGGGGGTGGCATCTTTTGAACGGTTTCTGGAAATCATGGACATTGAACCGGATATTACCGATGCAAAACATGCGGGAAAATTGTCCGGCGTAAAGGGTGAAATCAAATTCGATCATGTGTCTTTCCGGTATAAAACGTCTCCGGGGGTTATCCTTGACGATGTAAGTTTTACCATAAAGCCGGGTGAGAAAATCGCGATTGTCGGGGAATCGGGTGCGGGGAAAAGCACGATCGTCTCGCTTCTGCCGCGGTTTTATGAACCGCAGCAGGGTGTCATTACCATCGATGGAAAAAATGTTCTGGATATCAAACAGCATTCACTCAGGCAGGCCATCGGCCTGGTCCAGCAGAATGTGTTTTTGTTTGATTCCACGGTTCAGGAAAATATTATGTACGGGAATCCCTCCGCGACTTTTGAGGAAATGGTGGAAGCGGCAAAAATGTCGCATATTTTCGACTACATCGACAGCCTGCCGGATAAATTCGACACGCTTGTGGGAGAGCGCGGGATAAAACTGTCGGGAGGGCAGAAACAGCGGATTTCGATTGCGAGAGTGTTTCTGAAAAATCCTCCGATACTGATTTTTGACGAGGCGACCTCGTCGCTTGATTCAGAGTCTGAAAGTTATGTGCAGGATGCGATGGCCAAACTCAGTCAAAACAGAACAACAATTATCATCGCGCACCGGCTTTCCACGGTAAAATCTGTTGACAGAATTTATGTGCTGCGGGAAGGTAAAATAATAGAAGAGGGAACGCATGAAAAATTGATCGGGTTAGAAGGTTACTATCATACGCTCTATGAGAAGAATTTGTTATGAATTATCCCTGTAATTTCTCGATGCAGTCATAAAAGCGAAATATTTTTTTCGTCCCCCGAACGGTTCATACCTGCAGTAGTGAGGGGGCAAAAAATATTTCGCTTTCCTTTTTTTTAAGAAGAAATTACAGGAGCAGGATTTGTTTTTATCATAAATAGAGAAGGTGTCCGATTATCTGTCGGACACCTTCGTGCTGTTGCTGATTTGTTTTTAATATCTGTAATGCTCAGGCTTGTACGGCCCTTCTACAGGAATGTTCAGGTAGTCAGCCTGCTGTTTTGTAAGAGTGGTAAGTTTTGCCTGTAATTGACTCAAATGCAGTCTGGCAACTTCCTCATCCAGTTTTTTGGAAAGGGTATACACTCCGATCTCTCTTTTTTGTGTTGCAAGGTCAATTTGCGCGAGCACTTGATTGGTAAAGCTGTTTGACATGACAAAACTTGGATGGCCGGTCGCGCACCCAAGGTTTACCAGGCGGCCTTCGGCAAGGACAATAATGGAGCGGCCGGATTCGAGCGTCCATTTGTCGACCTGCGGTTTTACAGTCTCTTTTTTGCATTTCGGGTTTTCTTCAAGATACGACATCTGTATTTCTGAATCAAAGTGGCCGATGTTGCATACGATAGATTCATCTTTCATTTTTTCCATATGCTCACCGCGGATGACATCGCAGCATCCTGTCGTGGTAACAAAAATATCACCGATGGTTGCTGCGTCTTCCATGGTGGTAACCTGGTAACCTTCCATGGTTGCCTGCAACGCGCAGATGGGGTCAATCTCGGTGACAATGACCCGCGCACCGAATCCGCGCATGGACTGGCAGCATCCCTTGCCGACATCGCCGTATCCCGCAATCACCACAACTTTTCCCGCGACCATGACATCGGTCGCGCGCTTGATGCCGTCGGCCAAAGATTCGCGGCATCCGTACAAATTATCGAACTTTGATTTGGTAACGGAATCATTCACATTGATAGCCGGAAACAAAAGCTCGTTGCTGCTCATCATCTGGTAAAGCCGGTGAACGCCCGTGGTTGTCTCTTCGGATACACCCTTTATTTTTTCGGCAACACGAGTCCAGCGGGACGGGTCTTTTTTATAGCCGTGCGCAAGCCGGTCGATGATGATCTGGAATTCTTTGTTGTCATATTTTTTTTCCAGAAGCGATGGATCCTTCTCGATTTTCACGCCTTGGTGGATCATCAGGGTCGCATCACCTCCGTCATCGACGATGAGGTCCGGGCCAAAGCCGTCGGGCCAGGTCAGTGCCTGTTCGGTGCACCACCAGTATTCCTCAAGCGTTTCACCCTTCCAGGCAAAAACTGCTGTTCTGCCTTCTTTGGCAATGGCCGCGGCAGCATGATCCTGAGTCGAAAAAATATTACAGGATGCCCAGCGGACATCGGCACCGAGCGCCTCAAGCGTTTCAATCAGCATCGCTGTCTGAATAGTCATGTGCAGTGAGCCCATGATTTTAAGACCCTTTAGCGGTTTTTCTGCACCGTATTTTTTACGGCAGGACATGAGTCCGGGCATTTCTTTTTCTGCCAGCTGCATTTCCCTGCGGCCCCATTCGGCGAGAGAGATATCGGCAATTTTATGCTTAAGTGTTTTGTCAAGTTCAAGCATGGTATTCCTCCATAGAGTATTTATTGTTTTCCTGCGCTCAATACAAGCACAGTTAATTCCTTTGTTATGGCAATTTCCTTTTTATCCACAATCGCAAAACCGGCCCGAACCAGCCAGTCCTGGAGTTCTTTTATCTGGAATCCAAGCCATCGGTCACCGTATCTGCTGCGCATCATTTCCGAGGTGTGGCCGGAAAAATCCGCTATGATAAGTTGTCCTTTTGGTTTTAATATTCTGTTTATCTCAACAAGGCCGGCCAGTGGTTCGGGGAGATGGTGCAGCACCATATTGCATATAGCCGTATCCGCTTCCCCTTCCCGCAGGGGCAGATGTTCCAGCTCGCCCATCCGCACCTCGACTTTTCCGGATTCCGCGGCAAACCTTTTCCGGGTATGGGCGATCATCTGCGGGGATGAATCAACGCCGATCACCGTTTTTGCTTTTTGAATGAGCCCTTCGATCAGGTCTCCGGTGCCGCATCCCAGATCAGCGCAAACGACGCTATTGAAAATGCCGGAAAGGATAATTTCATTAATATCAGTTTTTCCAAAGAGTGATATTTTCATTTGTTCCCAATGCGGTGCCAGGGAATCAAAGAGCTGTATCGATTTTTCTGTCCGCTGTTTCAATACCTTCTTTGCAGTTTTATTGTCAGCAGTAATCTGTATTTCGTTTTCCAGTAAAGAGGGCAATATGTCGATAAGCGTTTTTTTGGTATTGCCTTTTTCCGCTGAAAAGAAACTCCACAAACCGTCTTTTCTTTTTTTTAACAGTTCACTGTCAGTCAGTATTTTCAGATGACGGGAAATTCCAGACTGTCCGATATCAAGAATTTCCACAATTTCATTGACATTCAGTTCATGATTCAGTAAAAGATTCATGATCCGCAATCGGGTGGGGTCTGATAATGCTTTAAAAACAGGTAATACTTTCATATCGATATATCATGATATATTGATATATTACTGATGGAAAGGAAATGAGTCAAGTGGAAAGTATAAAAAAACCCCATCACTTTATGTGACGGGGTTTATTGGTTGGAAAAGTTTACTTTACAGTCTGAAGAGCATATCCTCATAGGTCGGGTACGGCCAGTATTCCTGGGAGACAAGGCATTCAAGCTTGTCTGCGGGTGTACGGACTGCACTCATCGCGGGAAATACTTTTTCACGGAATGCTTTCGCCTGTGCATGCACATCCTCAACAGCCTGCGCGGCAACAAGAACCTTCTCAAGTTCCAGTGTTTTTGCCCGGAGTGTGTCAATTCCGCCACAGATATCTTCGAGCAGTTTCTCGAGGGTACCGGTCGGTGCTTTGGATAAAATAGCCTTGACCCCGCCGATTGTCCCTGCAAGAGAACTCATGTATTCGGTTGCTGCGGGCAAAATATCCCGCGTAGCCATGGATATCATAAGCTGGGCCTCGATATTGATCTGTTTGGCATAGCGTTCAAGCGAGATGTGAAAACGGGATTCCAGTTCCTTGTGTGTATAGACCTTGTGTTTTTCAAAAAGTGCAACAGATTCTTTTTTCGTAAGTTCAGAAAGGGCTTCAACCGTTGATTTCATGTTCGGCAGGCCGCGTTTTTCTGCTTCTGCAAGCCATTCATCAGAGTATCCATTTCCGTTGAAAATAATTTTATTGTGCGCTTTGTATGTATCGGTGACAATGTCCTGAATCGCCTTGTTTTTATCCGATGCTTTTTCCAGTTTGTCTGCAATTTCCGAAAGAATATCCGCTACAGTTGTGTTGAGAACCACGTTCGGTTCTGCAATTGATTCTGATGAGGGAACCATCCGGAATTCAAACTTGTTCCCGGTAAAGGCAAACGGAGAGGTTCTGTTTCTGTCGGTCAAATCTTTTGGAAGATCCGGCAACGTGCTCACGCCAAGCAGCATTTTCTGACCCTTTGAGTTGGTCACTGGTTTGCCCTCCGAAAGATTTTTCAGAATCTCCTGCAGCTGGTCACCGAGGAATACCGAAATAATGGCCGGAGGCGCTTCATTGGCACCAAGGCGGTGGTCATTTCCTGGGTTTGCTGCAGAGACGCGGAGGAGACCTGCATACTTATCAACCGACTTTAACACAGCCGAAAGAAAAACAAGAAACTGTGCATTTTCATGCGGATCATCGCCTGGTTCAAGGAGATTTAATCCGTCATCAGTTCCCATTGACCAGTTGTTGTGTTTGCCTGATCCATTGACCCCTGCAAAGGGTTTTTCGTGCAGCAATGCAACGAGGCCATGCCGTCCTGCGATTTTTTGCATCGTTTCCATAACCAACTGGTTTCGGTCTGCGGCGACGTTCGAAACATCATAAATAGGTGCAAGTTCAAACTGGTTTGGCGCAACTTCGTTATGCTGGGTTTTCGCAGAAATTCCCAGTTTCCAGAGTTCAAAGTTGAGTTCCCGCATGAAGGCGGCGACCCGTTCCTTGATTGATCCGAAATAATGGTCCTCAAGCTCCTGGCCTTTTGATGGCATTGAGCCAAAGAGGGTGCGGCCTGCCAGCATCAAATCCATCCGCTGTTCCCAGTATTCTTTATCGATGAGGAAATATTCCTGCTCGGGTCCGACAGTCGTTATCACTCTTGAGGAGGTTGTGTTTCCCAGTGCCTTGAGCACACGCATTGCCTGCTTTGACAGAGCTTCCATGGAACGGAGCAGAGGTACTTTTTTATCAAGTGCTTCACCAGTATACGAAATAAATGCCGTCGGGATGTACAGGGTGACACCGGTGTTGTCTTCTTTCAGAAATGCCGGCGAGGTGGTGTCCCATGCAGTATACCCGCGTGCTTCGAACGTTGAGCGCAATCCGCCGCTGGGAAAGGACGATGCATCCGGTTCACCCTTGATAAGTTCTTTTCCAGAGAACTCCATCATGACTTTTCCGTCTGGTGTGGGAGAAATGAACGAATCATGTTTTTCGGCGGTGAGCCCGGTGAGCGGCTGAAACCAATGCGTGAAATGGGTGGCGCCTTTCTCAATTGCCCAGTCTTTCATTGCCATGGCGACGATGTCTGCGACTTCGAGGGTGAGGTCAGCGTTTCCTTCCTGAACTTTCTTGAGGGCACGGTAAATGTTTTTGGGAAGGCGTTCCTTCATGACTGCGTCATTAAAGCAGTGCATGCCGTAAATTTCTGTTACGGGATGTTTGGTGAAATCAATGGTTTTTTCCATCTAAGACTCCTGTGGTTTGTGGTATTTTTTTATTCTTTCCTCATGCTGCTCCAGCTTGCCAGAGTAAGAACAAAAATCCCCAATTCATGAGGATAATTCTTTTGATACTGTGAAAATTAATTACCACTCCGCAGAAAATATACAAAAGTATATCTTTGTTCACCACAGATATTCCAATTGCCAGGCGGGTGCGTTAGCAATACTCCAAGGAATAACGATAATTTACCTTATGAAAAAACAAAGGTCAAGAGAAAAAAGCTTTTTTTTTGGAGCAAGCCGGATTAGAATACTATAGAGTGTCGTTGACAGGGCGCTGTGTTTTGAATACGATTAAAAACATCTGAAATGTCAATTTGAGCAGGAATTAATGAGTCTGAATAAAGAAGCGAAAATAACCGTTCTCTCTCTACTGAAGTTTTTTTATGATGAAGAAGTGTTCACTCAATTAATTCGAGAATTTTACAATTCGGACCTTGATATAAGCCTTGCCGCAATCCGGTCATCCGGTTCAATCGGAAACGAAATAGCCATCCCTCACCTTTATAAAATCCTTGATAAAGGAAAAATCGAGCAGAAAATTGAGGTAATCCGGACTCATGCCAGAATCAGGGCCCCGTCTGTAGTGGTCATGCTGTTGAAGTACTTTACGCTGTTTCAGGAAAAGGAACTCCGGCTCGAAATTCTGCATGCATTGACCAGCATCAACCCGGATGATATCCAGGTTAAGGATTTATGCCGGACGATCATTCAGGACGGCAGTAATGACATCGAGCTGCGCGTCGCGGCAAGCGATGCCATTATTGAAACAAAGGATATTGCCTATATCATCAAATCCCTGAAAACCGCGCCCGAAGAAATATTAAAAAACATTTTCAAAAAGGCGATTTTTTTTGATCAGGAAAAAGCAGCAGAGGTCTTTCAGGAATTTGTTGATGTCTCGAAGAGTTTTTCTCCGGAAACCCTGGGATATTTTCTGGCCGGGTATCTGGTTCATGTAAAAAACGCTGATTATAAGTACCTGATCAACAAACTCACCAGCCGTTCAAAAAGAACGATCCAGATATTTTTGGAAATACTGTTTGAATGCAAATGTGATTATATTGCCCCGCTTCGGGTTTTTAAAACACTCCTGATCCTGCCGTATGTGAACCGGGAAAGTGAGTCGTTGACCGGAAAAAATCTCGAAAAGATTGTCGAGCTCATGCGGAAAGAATCTCCATTTGTTTTAAATGAACTTTCGACAATTACTGTTGCGCATCTTGATACGCTGTTTTCGAAAATCCGGCGTCAGTTTCTTTCAATGGACGGTGTTTCCCAGCGGGAGGTGCTGTTGTCAATACTGTTTGGTCGGCTTGTGGAGCGGTATGCAACCCCTGCGTTGCTTGAGGATCTCCTGCGGTATTTCAAGGGGAACAGGGTTGTTCCAGCACAAAAACTGATTGAAATGCTGAAACTTGCTCTGCATCCTGCCTCTGAAGAAGAAAAAAACCGGCTCAAAGCGTGCATTCAGCTTTTTGATCCGCACAACAAAGCCGCGCAGCTGAAAACCCAATCAGTATTAAGCCAGGTGGATCTGGAACGTCCTTCCCTTATGCGGCGGCTGAACCGGTTTATCCGTCTCGCCGGGCTTCTTGGCATTAAAACAGTAATCAAAAATATCCAACGGATTCTTGAATTTGCACGGACCGAACGTATTACCTATCTTGAGGAGACATCGGTGGTGAGTTTGTGCCAGCTGTATGACAAGACAACCCTCGATAAATCGGATGAATATTTTATGCGCTGGCGCGAGAAACTGCCCGCATTGAAAGGATATATCCGGGGAATGAGATTCTGCAATCCGCCGATTCTCATGAAGGATATCGCAGAACTGCTGGTCAAGCCGGAGCTGGACAGTGAAATCCGGCGGCTCTGTCTGGATACGGTTGATAAAACCGATTTCAAGGGAGCAAAAAATATTCTTCCATTTTTCATACAGCTGCTGTTTGTTGAGGGTACTGAGGACGAAATGAAAGAAGCAGCGGGAAAAATTCTTGCACGCTGGGCCGATATAAGCGTGTTTCAGCAGATGCTTGACCTGCTTCAGCACGAGGAAGCCTGTATCCGGGTTGTCGGGCTCCATGTGCTCCGTTTTCTGGCAGAACGCGATCCATCGGTACCGCGTGAAGTTTTGGTAAACCGGTGTTATGTCCTGCTTGAGGATACTTCCAGCAAAGTGGTTCGTGAAGCACTGGTGACCCTGATCAGCCTGAATGACGATTATGCAATCCAGGTGCTGGGTGATTTTTTTCTCCCTGAAAAGCTGGAGGATGTCCCCGCAATTATAGAGCATCTGCCGCGTCCGCTTTCCCGGGACGTTATCTCATTGCTCCTGGGGAAATTGACCATCAATAATGAAAAGATACAGCTTATGTTTCGTGAAGTTCTGGAAGAGGTCGCTGCGAGTGAATCGTCCGAGGAATTGCGGAATGCATTACTGGAAGCGCTGCAGACCGGCTCGAAACAGTCGCATAAGCAGGAACTGGAAGGTGCTCTTGACAAGCATACAAATCTGCTTGAAGAAGCAAAGCTGGAATTCAAATTCAAACGGGAAAATTCACAGATTCTCACTGTATTTTTTTGCGATATCGTCAGTTACACAGAGAAAAGCTCAATCGTCAATACATCTACACTCATGAAACTGATCCGTTCATTTGAAGGGATCGTCGGGCCGGTCATCAAAGGATACCGCGGTACAATAGTAAAAACCCTTGGCGACGGAATTCTTGCGGTCTTCAAGCATCCCCTAAATGCGGTGCTGGGGGCAATCAAGATCCAAAAAGAAATCCAGAAGTATAATCAGTACAAGATTGATGAGGAGAAATTTCAGGTCAGGATCGGGCTCAACACCGGGCTGGTGATCCGCAAACAGCATGATATATTCGGGGATGTGGTGAATGTGGCTTCCCGTATGCAGACAGCTGCAAACCCCGGGGATATTCTGCTCACGAATTCGACATATCAGGAAATCAAAAACTTTATAAATTGCACCGAATTGGGGAGAATCAAGGTGAAAGGCAAGGAAGAGGCGATCATTGCCTATGCGGCCCAGGATGCTAAAGAGAATCTTGCCAATATTTTGAAAACTGCCGGGAAGAAAAAAGAAGTTGCGGTGCCAAAAAAGAAAGAGCAGAACGGTTCATCGCTGGCCGGGCTTCAGGCAAGCATGTTTGCTCCTTCATTTGATATTCCTGAAAACCTTCAGACAGGAAAATCATTGCTCCAGGAATTGGGCAATCTTTTTCAGGATTTGACGGGAGCGGTTGAAGAAATCGCCAAGGATTATCATGAGGAATACGAGTTTAAAAAATATCTGCAGAGTAAATGGGATGCGTTGATAAAAAACTGGGGAAAATATACACGAAAACAAGTGGCTGTGGTCAACGAGATGCTGTTCAAGCAGCGTCAAAGTGTCGGGACATGACGCCAGCAGATCCGAAAATCAGGGAATTTGAACCTTTTATTTCACTACAATTTTCTTTATAATAAGGAAAAACAGACAAGGGAGGAATTCATGAAAAAAATAATTGTCATGCTGCTTTTGCCGATGGTATTTCTGTCATGCATATCAGTAAGCGGATTACAGATCCCCACAACCCGGACAAAACCCGGGCTGGATGAAAGAACGATTATTGCCGGATTAAAGGAAGCTCTGAATATCGGGACAAAAAATGCAGTAAAGTATGTTTCCCGGACAGACGGGTATTTCAAAAATGTCAGAATTAAAATACCCATGCCGAAAGAACTGTCTGACGTTGACAAAGTTCTGCGGAGGTTCGGACTTGGAAAGAAGGTTGATGAGTTTGTCGAAACCATGAACCGCGGTGCGGAAAAAGCCGCACCCGAAGCAGTCGATATTTTTGTGGATGCCATCAGCCAGATGACCGTGAGCGACGGCATCGGAATTTTACGCGGAGCAGATAATGCGGCGACCCGCTATTTTGAAAACAAGACCAGAAGCAGACTCTATAATGTTTTTCTGCCCATTGTAAAAAAAGTACTCGACAAGGTGGGTGTCACCAGTTTGTACAAATTTATTGTGGAAGCGTATAACAAATTCTCTGGCGGAAAAAGGATATCATTTGATATCGATGCATATGTGACAAACAAGGCGCTTGACGGTCTGTTTATCATGGTCGGTGATGAGGAAAAAAAGATCAGGAAGGATCCTGCTGCCCGTGTTACAGATTTACTCAGAAAAGTGTTCGGCTAAAATATTTTTTTAATAAATCCAGGGGTTGTCCAGCAAGCAGGCCAGCCCCTTTTTTTTATACTGTTTTATCAGGATACCTGCATAGCTGTTTGATTTCGCAGCCGGGACAGTCGGGTTTTCTGGATTTGCAGCGGAATCTGCCGTGCCAGTTGACAACATCCGAGAGGATGGTCTGATGCTGTTCCGGTAAAAACGAACGGATATCGGCTTCGAGTTTGTCAGGGTTGTTTTCCGTTGTAAGCCCAATGCGGAAACTGACCCGTTTGAAGTGGGTGTCCACAATGACCGCCGGCTTTGCAAAGCAGTGGCCGATAATGACATTTGCTGTTTTTCTCCCAATTCCCGGAAGTGTCACGAGTTTTTCTATTGTGTCGGGAACCTCGCCTTCATGATTTTTTATCAATGCATCGCAGAGTGCGAGAATGTTTTTCGCCTTGTTTCTGAAAAAACCGGTGGAATGAATGAGTCGTTCAAGTTCTGCCTGAGGGACGGAGGTCATCATTTTGGGTGACGAGGCTCGTAAAAACAGGGCAGGGGTTACTGTATTTACCCGCTGGTCGGTACACTGGGCTGCAAGAATTGTCGCAATAAGCAGTTCAAAGCAGTTTTTATACCGCAGAAGGGGTTTTGCATCCGGATACACATTTTTTAAAATATCAATTACCTGAATAGCCAGCTTTTTTCTTTCGCTGTCTGAAATACTCATCAATTTCCTCTTTCGTTTTGCAGTTTAAAATATGCCGCGGTTCGCACCATGCCTTGCGCGCCATTGTTATTCCCAACCTGATGTGATCAAGGCCTGATGATTCGTGCAGATCCGGATTAATGGAAGTGAGGACGCCAGCTTTGATGGCTTTTTTCATCATCTGCCAGGGAATATCCATGCGGTGCGGATTTGCATTGTGTTCAATAACCACTCCGTACTGGACGGCAGCCCGAATCACTGCATCCTCATCGTAGCTGTATCCGTCCCGGCGAAGCAATAGCCGGCCTGATGGATGGGCGAGGATAGTCGTGAAAGGATTCGAAATAGCTGTGATCAATCTTTTCGTGGCTTCATCTTTGGTCATCGTGAATTTTGAATGTACTGCACCGATGACAAAATCGAGCTTTGCCAGGATGCCTGCGGGGTAATCCAGTGTGCCGTCGGGATGGATATCAGATTCAATCCCCTTGAAAATATGAAACGGGGCGAGTTTTCTGTTGAGCATCTCTATCTCGTCAATCTGCAAAAGAAGCCGGTCAACCGATAACCCTCCTGCGTAGGGAGCGCTTTGGGAATGGTCGCTGACGCACATATATGAAAGACCGTTTTTTATACACAATTCTGCAAGCTGCAGAAGGGTGAGCTCACCGTCAGAGGCAGTGGTGTGGCAATGGATAAGGCCTTTTATATCCTGATCTGTGACAAGCCGGGGGAACGCCCCCGATTTTGCATGCTCAATTTCCTCCCCGGCTTCCCGAAGTTCCGGCGGAATAGAGCTGAGCCCGAGATACTGGTAAAACTCCTCTTCAGATTTCGGGTAGAGCGGGCCGGAAGAATCAAGAATTTCATATTCATTGACCTTTTTTCCCTGTTCCTTCGCAATTCCCCGAATCATTGTATTGTGCTCCTTTGAACCGGTAAAATACTGAAAGGCACAGGCAAATGACTTTTCTTCAATAACACGAAAATCAATCTGGAGGCCAAGAAACCGCAGTGATGTCTTTGTTTTTCCGCTTCCGGTGATAACGGGATTGCCGTTTTTGTCTTTGTCGGCAAATGTGACAAGCATATCCTGGATTGTATCAATTGTACTGCCGGCTTTTGAAACAAGCAGAATATCCGCGTCCTTCACAATTTCTTTGCCGCGACGAAGGCTGCCGGCTATTTCTATCCGGGAAAAAAGGTGTGAAGCTTCAAGCTGTTTTTTTATCTGCTCTGCAATGAATAATGCTTGGAAAGAGAGAAACAGTCCTTCGGATTCTTTGTGAAACTGAATTGCTTTCAGGATTTTTTCTTCGGTTTTTGCCCCGAACCCGGCGAGATCCTGCAGGAGGTGGTTTTGCGCAGCCGCTTCAAGCTGTTCGATGGTGGTGATTTCTTTTTCCTGCCAGACGGAACGGATTTTTTTGGGACCCATCCCCTGGAGGGAAAGCATCGCAATGAGTCCTTCGGGAATCTGTTTTTTCAGGTTTTGTTCCTCGGTGCAGGTGCCGGTTGCAATCAGTTCGGTGATTGTGTCGGCAAGTGCTTCTCCAATGCCTCTGAGTTTGGTCAGCCTGCCTTCTGCAGCCAAATCAGAAACTGTTTCAGGCAGGTTTTCTAACATACGCCCGGCATTTTCAAAAGCGCGAATCTTAAAGGTGTTTTCACCCGCAAGTTGTTTTAAGACAGCGATTTCAGCGAGCTTGTCTGCAATTTCCCTGTTGTCCATGTACATTAATGCATAAAACTGAAATACAAAAAAGTCAATGGGATAATATACTTTTGATTTTTCACCTGAATCATGGTAGACTGAGAACAGGAGAACATCATGAGGAAGTTTAATTGTTTACTGATTTCAGTTTTTTTACTTTCAGCTGTGTATTGCTTCGCCGATGAAACTAAAGACCGTCTTGGAATCAAGGGCGAAAAAATATTGTACAGTTTCAGGATTTATCATTCAGAGAAAATTATATCGATTGTGGAAACTGCCCGGAAAACTCTCGAATACAGATTTGGCAAACCAGGCGCTGTAGAACTTGTTTACCCCGCGGTGTATAAAAAAGATGAAACAGTCTTTACGCTTCGCTGGTATATGCGGCCCGGCCTGGGCGGAACAAATATGGGAATGACCCGGCTCCGGTTTGAGTTTTTCAACAATGGATACAAATACAGAGTATATTTTGATGACTATGACGAGGATAACAGTCAGCAGAGCGGCATAGAAATTTACAATCCCCAGGGGAAGCAGGTTGCGGATTTAAAGGGTTATGACGTGATCGGGTCGCTGCTGGTTTTAATGGACGATCACCGGGTTAACACGGTTTTAATGCCGGGCGGCGAGTAGGCCAAACGTTTTCATTCGGCTTTCTTGACCAATAGAACCGGGTCTTTGTATACTTGCCCAAGCAGGGGGCTTTATGGATTCCCGGTTCGGCAGGGCAGGTTTTTTATTTTTCGCGTTTATTTTTCTCTTTACAATAGTCCCCCGCGATATTCCGCACGCTCAGGAAGTTATTCCGGAGACAGGCGCGGAAGAATCTGCAGCATCGACGGGCGGGGATATTATTTCACAACTGTTTTCTGTTTTTAATCATCCCCTGTTTACCGACTTTAAAGTACTGCATCTTTTCATCGTCATCGTCGCGCTGCTGGCAGCAATGCTGTTCGGAAAAATGGTCTCTGCTTTGTTTAAAGGGTATATCACCCATCTGACGCAGCAGGGCGGCCGCAAAAAGGTGGTCGGATCGGTGCTGAATGCGTTCCGCCGTCCGGTTGTGGTCCTGTTGTGGGCGGGAATGATTCGTGTGGCCGGAGTTTTTCTGGAACCGCAATATTTGTCCGCGGTACTGTGGCTGACCGATGTCGGAATAAATTTTGCCGTCCTGTTGGTTATCTATGATTTTGCAGAAGTGCTTGAACAAATCCTCCTGGAACGGGCAAAACTGCCGGAATCCAGCATTAATGAAAAAATAGTTCCTTTCCTGAAAAAATTCATCCGTGTTGTCGCGGTATTAATCGTGGCGATTCAGGTGTTTCAGATTGTCTCTGGCCAGAGTGTCACCACCATTATCGCAGGATTCGGGATCGCGGGAATGGCGGTAGCCCTGGGCGCGCAGGACACCATAAAAAATTTATTCGGGTTTTTGATGATCATGATGGACAAGCCGTTTCAGATCGGGGACGAAATCACCTTTGAAGGCCATGAGGGGAAAGTGGAATCAATTGGCCTGCGCTCCATGAAAATGAGGCGGTATGACGGGCATGTGGTAACGATTCCCAACATGCAGGCGGTTGACCGGCCGATTCACAATATCAGCAACCGTCCGAATATCAGAAGAAAAATAAAAATTGCATTACCTTATAATACAAAACCGGAAAAGATTCAGAAAGCGTTAACAATTTTAAAGGAACTCTTTAATAACCATGAAGGATGCAGGCCAAAGTTTCCGCCGCGGATCCATTTTACCGAATTGAATGCGGATAATCTCGAGGTTCGGGTACTGTACTGGTATCATCCGGCCAATTACTGGGCGTTCTGCGAGCATGCTGAAAAAATAAATCTTGCGATACTCACCCGTTTTAACAAAGCCGGTATAGAGTTTGCATTTCCAACACAGACCGTGGTCATCACACCGTCTGCGACAAAAAAAACGCATAAGAATACATGAAAATATCAGTATCTGTCAGGCTGTCGCCATGTCTCCCCGCGCCGGAACGCTGACATTGCCGAACCCTTTATTCTCAAGTTCTTTTTTAAAGCTGAATGCAGCTGTTTCTTCTCCGTGGACAACAAACGCATGCTCGGGGATTTTTTTCCAGTCGGCCATCCAGGAAAGCATTTCGTTTTTGTCGGCATGTGCGCTGAAACCGTCAATTTTTTCCACTTTTGCACGGACATGATACTCTTCGCCGAAAATCTTGATGTCTTTTTCTCCTGTTGAAATGCGCCTGCCAAGTGTGTTTTCTGCCTGGTATCCGACAAAAAGAATGGTATTGTGCTCATTTTCACAGTTGTTCTTTAAATGGTGAAGAATTCTGCCGGTTTCCGCCATGCCGCTCGCACTGATAATGACCGCTGGTTCTTTCAGGTCATTCAGGCGTTTTGATTCGGCTGCGGTGCGGGTATACTGCATCCGTTCGAATCCGAACGGGTCATGGGAAGGGCTCTCGTTCATGAGTTGCTGGGTCTCGGTGTCCCATACCTCCGGGTGCAGACGGAATATGCCGGTTGCGTCGCAGGCCAGCGGGCTGTCGACATAGACCGGTAGTTTTGCCGGCAGCTGTTGGGTATTGATCAGCTGATGGATGCTGTAGACCAGTTCCTGTGTCCTGCCGACGGCAAATGACGGGACAATGACTTTGCCGCCCTGGTTGATGGTCTTTAAAATAATGTCTTTGAGCCGGCCTTCCGAGGCGCTGCTTTCCTCGTGCACCCGGTCGCCATAGGTGCTTTCTATTATAAGAATGTTTGCTCCGTCAATTTTTTCGGGGTCACGGATGATTGGCTTGTTTACCCTGCCCAGATCGCCGGAGAAAACGAGCCGTTTCTGTTTTCCTTCATCCTCATCGACAAAATCAAGAACAACAAATGCCGAGCCAAGGATATGGCCGGCATCAAAGAACGTGAGGCTGATGCCCGGTGCAATTTCTCTTGTCCGGTTATATCCCATTCCCAGAAAGTATTTCAGGCTTTCCACCGCATCATCCATTATATATAAGGGTTTGAATGGAGGGAGGTTTTTTTCTGCCCTTTTTTTATTGGCATAGATGATATCCTGTTCCTGGATATGCGCGCTGTCGCGAAGCATGATTGAGCACAAATCGCGGGTCGCATAGGTGCAGATGATATCGCCCCTGAAACCGTTTTTTACCAGACGCGGGATATTGCCGCTGTGGTCGATATGCGCGTGAGAAAGCACGAGGATATCAACCGAAGATGCATCGAACGGCGTTTTTTTATTGATTTCATAACTTTCCTCGCGTTTGCCCTGAAACAGCCCGCAGTCAAGCAATATTTTTTTACCGTTGATTACCAGCAGATGTTGTGTTCCGGTCACTGTCTGCGCTGCGCCATGGAAAAATAGTTTCATGAAAGGCTCCTTGTTGTAATATTTACCCGGGTATAATTTCCGATTGTCAATCATGGTACCCTGTACTTTATTATAATGATAATATTATAATTTTCTATCAATTATTATCTTTTTTTCCCATTGTTATTGCATAATTATACGTAAATAATGTATATTTATACAGTTAAAATACAGCAGCTGGATAAAGGACAGTGATATGAAATATACGGTATTTGTTGACGGGCATGAGGGAACAACGGGCCTTGAAATTCTGGACAGGCTCAACACGCATCCGTCGGTTGAACTGTTGATGATTGACGCAGAAAAACGAAAAGATCCCAATGAGCGGAAAAAATATTTAAATGAAGCGCATTTGTCATTTTTATGCCTTCCGGACGATGCTGCACGGGAATCAGTGAGCCTGGTAATCAATCCGGAAAGCAAAATAATTGACGCAAGTACCGCTCACCGGATTCATCCTGACTGGGTTTACGGCATGCCCGAGCTTTCACTATTGCAGCGGAGCAGACTGCAAAGTTCAAAGCGCACCTCTGTCCCCGGCTGTCATTCCAGTGCGTTTCTGCTTCCGCTCGCTCCCTTGGTCGCCGCGAATATTGTGCCAGCCGATTACCCGATTACCGCACAATCCCTTACCGGGTATTCCGGCGGCGGGAAAAAGCTGATTGCCGAATATGAACAGACCGGAAACGGGACAGAGTACCTGAAAAGCCCCCGGCCGTATGCCCTTTCCCTGAATCACAAACATCTTCCCGAGATGCAGCACCATGCAGGGCTTTCCGGTCCGCCGCTGTTTATGCCGGTACTGGGAAATTATTATAAAGGACTGGCTGTCGCGATACCGCTGTTTTGCGGTCTTCTTCCCAATAGGACATCTGCAATGGACATCCATGGTTTTTTAAGTGATTTTTACCATGATGCCGTGTTTGTCGATGTTATGCCGTTTGCAGGCGAAGGGCATTTGATCAACAATGGTTTTCATGTGACCGGCTGTATCAACACAAACAAAGCCGAAATATTTGTATTTGGCAATGACGCACAGGTACTGATCCTCACCCGGATTGACAATCTGGGCAAGGGTGCCTCCGGTGCAGCGGTACAATGCATGAATATCATGTTTGGGATTGATGAAACAACCGGCCTGATTGTCTGATGTGCCCGGCACGGAGGAAATGATGTTCAATAACATCCGATGCCCGTTTTGCTCCGCCCCCGTTGAACAGTTTCTTCCAAAAAAAACAGGATCATTTAAAATCCAGTGTGAAACCTGTCACAGAACCTTCCTGTTGATCGTTGGAAAGATTTGGGGTTTTTTTTCTGTTAAAAAAACGAAAATACTGTAAATATTTTGAGGGATTTTCTTTATTTTCACGATGTACAATATGGAAAGGAAAATAAAGCCGAATTATTCTATTTATATCATATATTGGGTAGAAATTAACAGGAAAAACTGCTATATTCTGGCAGATTTATTTTTTATTTGTGATATATTTTTCTATTATGTAGAAAACAGTAGAATAATTTTTATCTACCTTCTAAACAAAATCAATTTTTTCAAAAAAGGAGCAAT
Source organism: Spirochaetales bacterium (assembly GCA_016929065.1). GTDB lineage: Bacteria > Spirochaetota > Spirochaetia > SZUA-6 > RPPD01 > RPPD01. The sequence goes on from JAFGJO010000055.1 coordinate 50,721, forward strand.
ACATGCGGAAAATCCTGATTCTTCTCATGGGAACAGCACTTATTCTGTTTGCAGCATTTGCCTGTGATCCAAAGACATCCGGTAAAGATGATATTACGGTTTCAACTGAGTCCTTGGCAAATGGATTTAAAGGCACTGTCTATACACCAGTGCAGCTTGAGGCAGCCGGCGGAGACGATACTGCATATTCATGGCAGGTCACCTCCGGGACAATGCCTGCGGGTTTGACGCTTTCAGCAGCCGGAGAGATTTCCGGAACACCAACCGAGGACGGAGAATTTATCTTCACGGTTCAGGTGAGTGATGCCATAAATAATCCGGGGACACAGGAGCTTTCAATTCAGGTTGACGCCATTGCAATCAGCCCCGCAACACTCACAGCAGCGCAAAAAGACGAAATATATTCGGCGACGATCAGTGCATCCGGCGGACAGGCTCCCTATACCTTTACACTTGATGCCGGCAACGTTCCCTCCGGTTTGGGCCTTGCTGTTGACGGTTCAATCACCGGTACGCCGGATACCTTTGAAGTGTGTGATTTTACCGTGCTCGTGACTGACAATAATGGCGCATACAATGAGCATGATTATACTCTTTCGGTCATTTCCGGTGTTCCCGTCGAGATCGATACCACATCCTGTGCGAACGGGTTTATCAACGGTACGTACTCAGAAACAGTTTCTGCTTCGGGTGGACAGGGGACCTATACCTGGACAATTTCTGCCGGCACTCTGCCTGCAGGGCTTTCAATAAATCCATCAACCGGTGAAATATCGGGAACTCCTTCCAGTGCGGGTTCATCAACCTTTACGGTCCGGGCGACCGATGATGTTGAAACAGCGAACTATGGCGAACAGGAATTCACCATCGTCATCCGCTCCGCAGTGAGTGTCACCACTACTGTCTGTGATAACGGGTTTGAAGGCGGCTCCTATTCCGAATCCGTCGCGGCAACCGGCGGTTCGGGGACCTATACCTGGAGCATTGCTTCCGGCGCCCTGCCGACAGGATTGAGCATTAATCCTTCAACCGGTGAAATATCCGGTACCTCATCTGCAGCGGGAACATTCAATTTTACGGTCAAAGCAGAGGATAGCGAAAACCCGGCGAATTCCGACAATCAGGCATTGTCAATTGTGATTGGTACGGCAGTTTCGATTACCACCGCCACGCTCCCCTCGGTCGGCGGCAATATCGTGTATTCCGAGACATTGGGTAAAACAGGAGGAAGCGGAAGCTATACATGGTCGATCGATTCAGGATCGCTGCCGCAGGATGTGACCCTTGGTTCTTCGAATGGTATTATTTCCGGGTATCCGGGAAAACCGGGGACCTATACATTTACCATTCGCTGTGCAGACAGTGCGAACTCGAATAATTATGACACCCAGTCATTATCGATCGAAGTAACCAATTTTGAATGGACCTTGATGATTTACCTTGACGGTGATAATAATCTGGAACCGTTTGCATTCGCAGATATCAATGAAATAGAAGCCGCAGACCTCCAGGGATATGGAATTAAAGTGATTGTCGTCATGGATGGAAATGGCGGTTATTACAGCGAGACAAGTGCATTCAGCGGCACGCGGCTGTATGAAATAACCTATGATTCTGCCGGTGATGCCACAACGACAGGTATACAGTCCACACGGCTCGCATCAACAGCGCTTGGATTGTCTGCTACCGGCACGCAGGAGCTCAACATGGCAGATCCCGCAACAGCAACAAATTTTATTACGTTTGTAAAATCAAATTATGCAGCCGATGATTATTCTCTGATTTTCTGGAACCATGGCGACGGGTGGAGGAGTAAATCTGAAGATGAAAAGAAGGATGTCTGGAAAGCTGTCTGTTCTGACGATACATCATCAGATATTTTATCCACAAAAGAAATCGGTCAGATTGTCTCCGGGCAGGGACTGTCGCTTATCGGGTTTGATGCATGTCTGCTCGGCATGATGGAAGTAGCATACGAACTCAAGGCAGATGCCGAAGTCATGGTTGGCTCCGAGGAGAATGAACCGGGTGACGGCTGGGAATATGATACCCTGCTCAATAATTTCAAGGCAAAAGGAACAAAAGAGGCAGAAGACCTGGGTGAATCAATTGTCACTGCGTATCAGACACGATACGCGGCGACTGCAGGGACGACTCTTTCTGCTATCAGACTGTCAGAAATGGATAATCTGGTTTCAGCCTTGGAAACATTTATAACAGGATGTAACTCGGCAGGGTTTGAAACAGTGTATGCAGCGATAAATTCAGCCGGTTCGGTACAGAGATTCGGCGGAGATGGTGAATTTATGTCGCATCTCGATATATGGGACCTTGCAGATACACTTTCTTCTGTTGCGGGAGCAAGTGCATTAAAGACCGCGGTCGAAGATGCAGTCATACAAAATTTCCATTATGGAACAGCGGTCGCCAATGCGCATGGAATCGCCTTGTATTTTCCGATGAACAATGATGTACTCGGTGTGCCGTTCCAGGCATACAGCACAGCGTACCTGGATTTTGCAGGAGACGGAAACTGGGATGAGTTTATTCATACAATCTGGCGGGGAAATGACGCGTACGAACCGAATGACAATTTCCTGATTGCCGCGACAACCATATCTGATGGTATTAACTACAACGCATATATCCAGTTTCCCGGTGATGAAACAACCGAAGTCTGGGCAGACCAGGATATTTATAAGTTTTATGTTACCGCAAACGGTACATTTACATTCAATCTTTCTGCGAACGGGAACTCGGATATTGACGCAGTCATTCTTCTTATTCATGAATCGGATACAGGAACTGTTCTCACCGGTGCAGACAGCACCTATATGTACGGCGATGAATCATTTTCGTACAACACAACGACAGGAGCAGGAACAGGCTGGTATTATGTAATTGTGATGTCCTATGGACTGGATGAATACGACAGAACCGATCCCTATACAATCAATGTGGTGCAGGGAACTGCGACGATTCAGTAAAACAAATATTTCTGTTATTATGGGATTAGCCGGAAAATATACCGGCTAATCCTTTTTATTTTTTACCGGAGGAACAAACCATGAGAATTCAAAAACCGCAAAATATTATTTTATTTATTCTTCTGGTTTTTTCCTGCACCAGTGTTGAATCATCGCCCAACGGCCAAAATCATGTGTGGCGCTACGAAATCGAAATCATCGCTCCCGGCACCCGCAGTGAAGGGCAGATTGGGCATTTGTATCTCAACGATAAAGAAATTCCTGCTGTATTTGATTCTATCATTATCGGAGAAACTGAATATATTTTTATCATGCGGGAATACCTGTGGGGATTCGGCGGATATAAAATTGTTGATGAAAACAGGAAAATGGTATCCATCAGTTCGCATTCTGTGGCGGCTGATGAATTGCAAAAAGGTTATTACCCGGCTCCTTTTTTAATGAAAAAGAAAGACACACCCCTGGAATGGGTCTGGGTGAAACGCGATACCCTGGAAGCATTTGTGAACCCGGTAATTCTACCGGAATTTATCCAGGAGTTTGGGCTTACACAATTATCCCCTTTCCGGGATGCATTGCGAAAAGATTTTGAAAAATAACCATTCCGGATACCTGTGCAGAAACAAATGATAACCAATATTATTTTTGATTTTTTTGGCACTCTGGTTGACTATTCAGCAGAGAGAAATCTGGCGGTTGTCAGTACGTCTCACGATTATCTGCGTGAACTGGGTTTTTCCATTGACAAAGACCGGTATATAGAGGAATTTGACCGCTGTTTTATTGAACTTGAACAGAAAGCAATCAACAGTAAAACCGAATTCCATATGGAAGAGCTGGGCAAATATTTTTTTAAAAGCTGTTTTGATTATGATGTTGCAGAGGAACAAAATAAAAAATTTGTTGAAGAATATATTCAAAACTGGAATATACAAACCATCTTCCTGGAAAACATCAAGTCGTTTATCAAAGCGTGTGCTGCAAAATACAGACTGAGTATTTTGTCAAACACTCATTATCCCCCGTTAATTCATGAAAATCTGAAAGCGATGAAAATAGCTCAAAATTTTTTCCGTGTATATACGTCTGTTGAAATTGGAATTCGCAAGCCGAACAGGGAAATATTTTTACAGACTTTGGATGATTTGAAAATCAAGCCAGCCCAGGCTGTTTTTATCGGTGACAATTACCATGATGACTATCTTGGAGCATTGTCGGTTGAGTTGAAATGTTTCCTGATCGACAAAGACAAAAAGTACAACGGCCTTGTACAAAACCGTCTTGACCATCTGTTTGATTTTTTAACAGTATCTCTCTAAAAACCGGCTATTGTGAATGAAATCTCATGCATGAAGTATTGTTTTTTCCATAAGCTGCCACAGCACATCCTTTGGAGGTGCGGCAGTAATTTTGACAATGGTTCCGGTAGAGGGGTGGCAAAACTCGAGAAGCCGTGCATGCAGATGAATGCTCCGGTCATGATTCTTGCGGCGGGCGCCGTATTTTATGTCTCCCTTGATCATTGCCCCAATTGCAGCAAGCTGTGTCCGAATCTGGTGATGGCGGCCGGTGACAAGCCGGATTTCAAGAAATGTATACCGGTCGCTTTTCCCGATCACAGTATAATTCAACTCCGCCTTTTTCCCGGTGCTTTCCGCCACATACGATTTGTTTTTTGACTTGTTTGTGTCAATGAAATGGATAAGGGTATCAGTCTGTTTCGGCGGGGAATCCACAGTAATTGCCCAGTAGATTTTTTTTATTTTTCGTTCCCGAAAAAGCAGGCCGAACTGCTCGGCAGCCGCAGGAGTTTTTGCAAATAATACAATGCCGCTTGCAGGCCGGTCCAGCCGGTGAACAGGTTCCAGAAATGGTGCAGGCGATATCCCGGCAGCCAGCCTCCCGGTAAGCAGGTCCTTTAATGACGGATCACCGGTTTTGTCCGGGAGCACATTCATACACGGGGGTTTGTTGAGTATACAAATATATTCGTCCTCATACAGAAACGTCTCATTAATCATTATTGCATTCTACAGTAACGGAAAAAATGATTGCATTACAACCGGTTTTGAAAATAATTTGATATACAGAGGAATGTTATGAAAAAAAACAAGCATCATGAGAAAGCCTGGGTGGTGAGTGTCCGGATGGGCCTTGGGCATCAGCGGGCAGCCTTTGCACTTGCCCATCTGGCAGGTGACGGCGTGCTCAATGTCGGAGAACCAGTTACCTGTGAACCCGACGAACTCAAATTGTGGCATAATATTACCAATGGATATGAGACCATTTCCCGGATGAAAAATGTGCCGATTATCGGGAACGGGTTATTTAATCTGATGAATGCCCTTCTGTATATTCCGCCGTTTTACCCGATCCGGGATCTTTCAAAACCGAACATGCAGGCGAAGTTTATCCGGGGATATCTCGAAAAGGGAATGGGGAAAAAACTGATGGAAATTGTGGAAACAAGACCGCTTCCCATGATTTCCACCTATTTTGTTCCATCTTTGATTGCCGATTTTTACAATTACAGCCGGAACTATTGCGTGGTCACCGATGCGGAAATAAACCGCGCATGGGTTCCGGTTGATCCGACGGCCAGTAAAACAATCTATCTTGCCCCGTGCAGCAGAGCCATGAACCGCCTCAAGGAATACGGGGTGCGTGATGACAAAATATTTCTCACCGGATTTCCCATTCCCCGCGAGCTTTTGGGCAGTGAAAAACTTGAAATACTGCTTCCGGACCTGGGCCAAAGGCTTCGTCAGCTTGATCCCGAAAACAGGTTCTGGCCTTTGCACGGCAGCAGTGTGGAACATTTTATCGGCCATCGCAATGTCCGTCAAAAAATGAAACGGCCGCTGACCATATTGTATGCAGTGGGCGGGGCGGGCGCCTTGTGGGAAACAGGGCTTGCCGCGGTAAAAAGCCTGAAAAAACAGATTATGAGAAAAGAGCTCCGGTTTGCATTGGCACCCGGTGTGCGGCCGGAAATCTACAACAAATATGTCGAGGGGCTCCATGAATTGCGCATTCCACGCGAGCTGGTCCCGATCATTTACTCCCCGGATACAGTTAATTATTTCGAACTGTTCACCCGTTTTATCCGCGAAACCGATATTCTGTGGACAAAACCCAGTGAACTGGTTTTCTACAGCGCATTGGGACTGCCGATTATCATGACCGAACCGGTTGGTGCACAGGAAGAGTATAATAAAAAATGGCTTCTTGAGATACAGGCCGGCATGTCACAGGAAGATCCTGCGTATGCGAACGAGTGGCTGCTGGATTTGCTTCATTTTGGGAGATTTGCCGAAAGCGCCTGGGACGGTTTTTTGAAAGCCAGAAAATTCGGTATTTATAAAATAGAAGAAATCCTGCGGACGGGTACCATGATTCGGGAGTCGTCTCCGCTTCGTCGATAAAGAAATTATTTGGTGAGAGCCTGTTATTTATGAAAAAACCTGTTATAATTGAAGGTATATATGAATAAAATACCCAATAATCCATACATCGTTGGAAATCCGATCAAAACAAAGGAGATGTTTTTCGGACGCGAAGACGATTTCATGTTTGTCACCCGAAAAGTGGGTGTTGAAAAGGCGAACCAGGTTATTATTTTCTGCGGTGAGCGTCGATCGGGAAAAACGTCAATTCTGTTTCAAATTCTTTCCGGACAGCTGGGTGAGTTTTTTTTGCCGATTCTTGTTGATATGCAGATCCTTGCCGGGCTGAAAAGCGATTTGGAGTTTTTTCGGGCAGTGCTTGAGGTGGGATGTGAGAGCCTGAAGATACCGGGACTCACGCTTGAAGCTGTGGAAAAGGAAGCGCGCGAAAAAACCGTGGAAAGAATTTTTGAGGCATTTCTGGCTTTTGTTGCCAAATCCTGTCCCGGAAAGGTTGTTTTGTTTTTGCTTGATGAATATGAGCTTATCGAGGCGAAAATAAAGGAAGGGAGCTTGAGTGAATCGGTCATTCATTACCTTTCGGGAGTGCTTGAGAGCAAATACAGGATTTCATTTATTTTTACCGGCTCAACCAACCTGGAAAACAGAAAAGTCGATTACTGGAAATCATTGCTCGGAAAATCCATTTATCGGAAAATATCATATTTATCAGAACATGACACCCGGAGGCTGATCACCGAGCCTCTGAAAAACCATATTGATTACCCGGATGAAGTAATTGACCGGATTTACCGGCTCACCGGCGGACAGCCCTTTTATACACAGGTAATGTGCCAGAATCTTGTTGACATTCTCATGGAAGAAGGCCGGAATGATCCGGAAAAAAAAGATCTCGAATCGGTTGTGAAGGATATTATCGAGAATCCGCTGCCGCAGATGATCTATTCATGGAACAGCCTTGGGGACTGGATAAAATTTACCATGTCCTCTCTTGCCGGAGCGTGTCACACCTCAAAAGACTGGGCGGATGCACAGTCGGTGTATCAGTATCTTTCCAAAAGTAAAATCGCCCTGACGTTTAAACGGGAACGGCTGAATGTGTTTCTGGAGGAAGCGTATCAAAAAGAATTTCTGCAGAAAAACGATCAGAGCGAATACTGTTTTAAAATGGATTTGTACCGCCGGTGGATCCGCAAGGAACATTCGATATGGAAAGTGATCAAGGAAGTCAAACTGGAGATAAAAAAATCGGCGGGAATTAAAAAGATCGTCGCGATCGCGGCGGCGGCGGGGATCCTTGTCGGGATCGGCATCGTGATTACATTCATTATTATTAATGGCGGCTCACAGCATGCGGTCACTGTAGAAGACGGTCAAATTCGCGGTTTGAAGGTCATTTCAAACCAGGCGCCGTTCCAGGTGATGATTGATGATGCCCTTACGGTTACCAGCCAGGGGCTGGAAAACGAAAAGGAACTCGTTCTGCCCCCGCTTTTGCCGGGAAAGCATGTTTTTGTGTATCAGAATCCACGGACCAAAGAGCGCAGAGTGGATACTGTTGAAATCAAGGCAGGTATGAATGATCTCTCTATCCGGTTTCTGCAGGAAGATCCCGGTTCGAATATGTCAGCAGATGCAGGGTCATTGTTTGTGTCCTCCTCTCCGGACGGAGCAAAAATATATATCGATGGGAAATATCATGCTACATCTCCCAAAGTGATCAGCAATATCACGGCAGGCCGGCACAAAGTAACCGTTGAGCGCGAAGGGTACAGAACGGAAGAGTTCTGGGTTGATGTAACTGTTCAGGGAATCACCGAACGTAAAATACAACTATCCCCTGTTTATGGTTATGTGTCTTTTAAGATACTCCCCACGGCAAAAATATATCTTGACGGTGCATTTTTGGTTGAAGTACCCATTGTCGAGCCGAGCCGGATACAAACCGGAAAACATACTCTGACAATTGTCAATGAAAGTATGGGATACCGGGAGGATATTCCCATTGTTGTCAAAGAGGGAGAGACAGTTCCCATCGAAAGGAAATTGCGATGAATGAGATGTTGAATAAAAAAATATTTTTTTTTCTTGTTGTATTTTTTATTTCAGTTTTATCAATATCTGCTCAGGAACCCGTTTCTGCAATAACCGGAACAGCGGAGCGGGTTAATCAAATTCAGCAGTTGTATCGAAGTGCAGAGTATGCACAATGTCTTCAGCTTATTGATACTGCGATCAAACAGCATGAGGACGGCAGTGTGGGACTCCCCTTTTTTCAGCTGGCGCGGGTCTATATATTCAAAGCGCTTGTTGTCTATGCATACCGTGAAGAGGGGTTTCAGGAAACCGTAAAGGAATTACTCCTGAAAGCGGTTTCTACTGATATCAATTTTGAATTTGATGATTATGCAATTATCCCGACGTACATTGTCGATATGTTTGTAAAAATAAAACGCGAGTATCTGGAGCAGTTTTCAAAAACCACACGCCGGCACACGCTTGGTGTGTACGGTTCGTTGACCGCACTGCCGACACTTCTTGATAATCCGGAATATTTAAAGCCGGGGATTCATTATTCATTCAATTTTTCAGAGTCCTTTATGCTGCTCGCCGATGTTGAATTCCCCGCATCCGGAAATATCTTCAACACTATTATGGGGCGTGCAGGGGTTATCTGGTTCCCCTCATTTAAAATCGAAACAGTATCGATGGGGCTCGGAATGATGTATGCAATGAGAGTTGAGCGCAATGCGAATACACTTCATGTTTTTTCTGTAGAAGGATACGGGGAACTGATTTTACGGTTTGGGTTGGGGTTGGCTGCCAGCATCGAGCTGGTCCGCTTTGACCTGAGTGTTGGAGATTACCCGAGCAATTTTAGCAGCGGTGGTGCAGTCAGTTTTTTTCAGAGTGACTCTGCTCAGCTCTCGTTTGCCAATTTGCGCATATACATATTTTTTACATTTTAAGGAGCAGCCATGGTAAATCCGGAACTGCCGGTTGTCGATCCGAATCAGTTTATCGGCCAGCGGAGTACTGTCAGAAGAATCTTTTCCCGAATCGGCGCCGAGCGTCCCCAGTCGGTGGCTGTCATTGGCGGGCGAAAGATTGGAAAAAGTTCCCTGCTGAATTATTTGAATACTGCACAGGCCCAGCAAGAAAATTTAACTGATTTGGAAAATTATATTTTTCTTCACTTTTCTCCCCAAAATGACCCTGAGTTGAGTGTCGATGTTCTCCTGCACCGGATCCTTCTCGATCTGGGTGCGACAAACGGGGGGAATGAAAGTCTTTATACAACGCTGCAAAGGACTGTTGAACAGCTGCATCATTCGGGAAAGAAAATTGTTTTCATGTTTGATGATTTTCATAATACAACGACCAATGAAAATTTTCCCCTTGAGTTTTTTTCGTTTCTGCGGTCGCTGGCAAATAATTATAACCTTGCGTATGTTACCAGTTCCTATCTTGAACTGCAGAAGCTGTGTGTGGCAAAAGATATAGAAGAATCTCCGTTTTTCAATATTTTTACAAACGTACCTGTCGGACTCTTAAAACACGACGAGGCTGCAAGCCTTTTTTCCCGACTTACCGGGCTGGATGAGCAGGAAGTTGAACGTGTCGTTACATGGTGCGGTCCGTCCCCGTATGTAGTGAAACTGATCGCTTCCCGGATTAATGATGCGGTGTTAAACCTGAATAATCTGGAAAAAGAATTTTTACCGCTTCTTTCAGACTATTTTACCATGATTGTATCTGTTGTTCCCCGGGCTGCATTCAAGCCGTTAAAAGAACTCGTAAAAGGAAAACAGCCCGGGCAGCACGAATCGTATCTTCTCCAGCCGCTTGTCCGGCACCGGTTTCTTGAGGAAGATGAAGACCAGATCATGTTTTTCTCGGAGGCATTCAAGCTTTTTATCATGAAAAAGCTGACACCGGAAATGCTTGTCGGCCACGAGAATAAAACCAGACAGGAGTAACAGGCAATGCCGAATATTGATGATCTTCTTCGAAAAAGAAAAGAACTTATGGAAGAAATCGACCAGGAGATCAGATCCCGGTATACCAAAGCAGTAACCCTTCTTTTTACCGATATTGTGGGGTCGACCCGGTTTTTTGAGGAAATGGGCGATATCGCAGGTCGGCAGATGATTCAGACGCATAATGACCTGCTGTTTCCTGTGATTGACAAATTCGGGGGACGGGTGATCAAGACAATCGGTGATTCCATCATGGCCAGCTTTGACGACTCAAAGCAGGCTGTAAGCGGCGCAGTGACGATGCAGAAGGCATTGGAAAAATACAACAAGGCGACCGATGACAGGCATAAAATACGCGTCCGGATGGGACTGCATTTTGGTGAAGCGGTGGTCGATGAAAAAGACCTCTTTGGCGATATGGTCAATACTTCCGCCCGGGTGGAAGCGCGGGCGAATGCAGATGAAATCATTATTTCCCATGCATTAAAGGAACAGATTGAGGGACATGATTTTCCCATGGTGTTTCTGGGAACCGATGTGGTTAAAGGCAAGAAAGAGAAAATTGATTTTTTTCTGGTAAACTGGAATTCCCGGGATGAAAAGGAAATTGTCGAGTCGTGGAAAACACGCATCACCATCACAATTACGCATGAAAAAAGCGCAGCAAAGGCGCCCGGTGTGGTAGTCAAAAAAAATATTGCCATATCCCCGGATATTCCCCCGCTCACGCGGAAGGGAAATCCGTATCTGAACCGTGTCATGCTTCCGCATCCTTCTCTGTTTTTCGGAAGAAAAGCGCTGGTAAAACGGATCTTTTCAAGGATAGAGTCGGATCGGCCTCAGTCAATTTCTGTTGTCGGCGAGCGCAGGATTGGAAAATCGTCTCTGCTGAATTTTCTGAATTTTCCAAGCACCCGGGCAGCGCTGATGTCTGCACCCGAAAAATATATTTTTACATTTGTCGATTTTCAGCAGGTCCGGGCCCAGGCGGCAAGTGAAATTGTCGGAATCATTTTCCGGGAAATGGAGCGGACTCTCTGTGACGGCATTTCAATTAATGTTGAACCGGATTTTGACGGAATGAAGACACTGGTTGAAGCAGTCACTTCTGCGGGGTTCCGCCTGATTTTGTTTTTTGACGAGTTTGAATCGGTGACGAAAAATGAGCATATAAAGCCGGATTTTTACAGTTTTTTCCGCTCCCTGGCCAATAATTACCCGCTCGCATTTGTGACTGCAAGCGGACGAAATCTCAAGGATATGTGTGTTACCCACGAAATTTCCGATTCCCCTTTTTTCAATATCTTTACTGTTCAGAATGTCGGGCTGTTCAGCGAAAAGGAGGCAGCTGAATTAATCGCCGGACCGTCTGTAGAATCCAGGGTGCCGCTTGCCCCGCTGACAGAGTCAATTATTGCTGAAGCAGGCTGTTATCCGTTTTTTTTGCAGATGATGTGCGGTGCGTGGTTTGAATATCTGGATGCAGAAGGGGCAATGGCGGAAGAATTCACCTCGAAACCGGCACCCAAAGAGGTGATTGCCCTTTTTAAAGAAGAAGCAGAACCTCATTTCGAATATATTGCAGAGACTTTTTCAAAAGAAGAAGAAAAGCTGTGCAGACAAATTGCAGATCAGAAGCCGGTCGCAACAGATTCACCGGTTGCAGAACAGTTGTTGCGGCGGGGGTATTGTATCGAGGATGAGCAGCGGGGACTGCGCCTGTTCGGCAGTCAGTTTGAATTGTTTTTGAAAAAATATTATTCACGGTGAACCGGGTTGCCGGGAAAGTCAAAACGAGTTAAAATATTTTCATGAATTGTCAAAACAAACCACAAAATAAAACACAATGCAATTGCACCTATCCGGGATGCAGCAGGCACGGCGTCTGCTGTGAATGCATCCAGTACCACCGCCGAAGCAATGAACTCCCTGCCTGTTTTTTCACTGCACAGGAAGAGCGTACATACAATCGCAGTATTTCTTTTTTTGTAAAAAACCGTTCACGGTAATTTGTTGGTGACAGTATTCAGGAAAGGATATCGCTCCCTGTCTGATTCATCTTGTAAAATATATCACCTGCGATTATTATTAATACAGGGAGCACCGTTCGTATGGCAGGCAGCACAGGGACCTTTGTTTTTGATACCTTCGAAGAAATAGACCTCTATGATCTCGCGCAGACCGCACAAAATGAAGATTATAAAAAACTGTCCGGGTGGCTCTGTAAATACAAGGAAAGCAAACTCATTGAAAATAACCTGCTGTGGGAGCAGGAAAAACGGAAAGAATATCAGCATGAATACCAGTTTTTGCTGAAATTGATTGACTCCTACATCGCCATTACGTCAAAAGACCATAAAACAGGAAAAACCAATTTTTATGAAAAATTGAAAATGCGGAGACGAATTCGCCAGCTTACCGGTGAAATATTCAGCAGCCTGAACCTGCCGGACAAAACTGCGGTTGTCCTTGATAATTACCTGCGGAAAAAAAACTTTGACAATTCTTTTCGTGATTTTGTTGAAGAACACTTCCGCGGAAACACGGCCCGGGATGATGTGGCCGGCGAATTGAAAATGTCCAACAGGGAGAAAAAAGAGCTCCATGAGTTTATCAACAAGAAAATGACCGCTCTGGAGAAATATGAATACGGCCGGGAGTTTGTTGATATTGATGTTTATCTTGCCGAATATGAGAAAAAGCTGGGAAATCATATTTTCCTTCTCGATGAGCTGGTGGATATTTTAAGTACGGAATATGACCGGCGGATACTTTCCACGCGGCACCGTTTTGAGGAATACCTTCAGCCGCTGAAGCGGGTTCTTGAAAGAATAGACGATGAGATCCGCGAGATAGACAAAGACATCGGTTTTCTTGCCAAAGACACCTCAATTGATAAAGCTGATAAAAAAAAGCTTGAGACAGCATTCAAGCAAAAGCGGAACGAACTTCTGTCGCTGAAAAAACAGGAGTTTGAAAAGCTCAACTCGATAAAACTGGTTTCAGAAAACATCAAGGAAGGAGTCAAACAGTTTCATCTGCTTATAGACCGGTTGAGCGACAAACTCAGATATTTTAAAAACCGTCAGTTTTACATTGAAAAACTCGCCCGATACGGTGCCGACATTCCAAAACTCAAGAATATCCTCAATGATCTGTATTCGACGTTTAACAGGCATATCAAGACGCTGCAGAAAAGTTTTCTTCTATTCGACTTGTCCTTTCAAAAAACAGTACTCAGTGCAATCGAAGACCAGAGCGTCATTAACCGCATTGTATTGTCCCCTCACGGGATTGTGGACGCGGAACTTGAAATAGAAAACATGAAAAAAATAAAAAAATCAGTAAACATTGATGCGGCGAAAGTGGTGGATACCATTGAAATGGATTTAAGCTACCTCACGCCGTTCACTGGTGGAGCCGCATCAGGAATAACCGGAAGCACACAGCCTGAATCATCAGGTTGACATATCTGTGTTTACACTTTATCGTCGAGATAATGGCAGAAAACATACACCCGTCATTTGACATACAGGGAAGCGACTCAACCTTGCTTGCAGGCAAACGGATTATTTTGTGCATCGCGGGAAGTGTTGCGGCAATTCGGTCGCCGGACATCGCACGAAAGCTGCTGCGCCACGGCGCCGATGTGTTTCCGGTGATGTCGGATGCGGCGACCAGAATCATCCATCCCGATATCATGCATTGGGCAACCGGGCACAAGGCAGTAACGCAGCTGACCGGCGAAATTGAACATGTCGCCCGGGCGGGAAATGTCAGGGATACAGCCGATCTCATGCTATTGGCGCCGGCCACGGCAAACACAATTGGAAAAATAGCAGCGGGAATCGACGATACGCCGGTCACCACATTTATAACGACAGGCCTGGGGGAAGGCATTCCCCTGGTGATTGTTCCGGCCATGCATCTGTCGATGTACAATCATCCAATTGTGCAGGAGAATATCGAAAAACTGAAAAAGATCGGGATTACGGTTCTAATGCCGGAAATGAGCGAGGGGAAAGCGAAAATCGCCCCGACTGATGCGATTATCGATACAATCACGGGAATACTCGGCGGGGAACGAAAGCTGTCCGGGAAAAAAGTTTTGATCACGCTCGGCCGGACCGTTGAATATATTGACCCCATACGCGTCATCACCAACAATTCCACCGGGAAAATGGGCGCCTCTCTTGCCGCGGCCGCAGCGTATCAGGGTGCCGAAGTGACAATTATCGCCGGGAAGCACTCGGTACCTCTGCCGGGCAGCGCACGGGTTGTTTCGGTAAACACGGCAGATGAAATGATGAATGCTGCGGTCGCAGAATGCAGCCGCATTGCTTTTGATGTTGTCATCGCCGCTGCAGCGGTTGGAGATTTCAAGCCGAAAACCGTTTCCGCAGAAAAAATATCAACCCATATCAATAAAAGTATTTCGCTGGATTTGGTTCCCACACCGAAAATACTCGACATTATAAAGGATCATAATCCAAAGACCTTTCTTGTTGCGTTTCGCGCTGTTGCCGGACTTTCGAAAAAAGCGCGTACAGCAGACGCGCAGGAGAGAATGAAAAAAGCGCGGGCAGATTGCATTGTCGTCAATGATACCGCAGTGCAGGGAGCCGGGTTTGAAACCGATACAAACGAGGTTGAGATTATCACTGCAGGGGGTGAGGTATTTTTTCTTCCACAAGAATCAAAGAAAACCATTGCTGTTAAAATCTTGGATATCATTGCCGCTCAATTAGAGCAAAAACGCTGATCAGGATCGCTTGGCCATGAAAAGAGTATTTTTTCTACTGCTGCTCTGTCTCCTGTTTTTTTACCTGCCATTATTTTCCCAGCCTGATGACGCAGCAGCCATTCTTGATACGGCATCGAAGAAGCTGGTGTTTGGGCAGGATGTTTCCATGAAAATAACTCTGCGATATGAGGAATCAGTCGTCGGGGAATATATACTATTTCGCCGGGACAAATCCAGTACTGCGCTTCTGCTTCAACAGAAACCCGGCAGCATGAACGGGACTGGTTATCTGTTTTTATCAGGGACACTGTGGCTGTATAATCCTGTCTGCCGGTGTTTTGAATCCTCGTACAAATCCCGTCGTGCAGCAGGTAATTTTCTCATGTTTGCGGATATTCTGCCTTTTACACTAAAAAAAGAAGATACAGCCGAGAAGGCGCGTGAAAAGGAAATATTCGGTGAAAAAACACATGTCCTGGAATGTTATGCTGCAGAAGACATGTATTCTGTACGGATGTATCTGTCCAAAAAAACAGGCCTTCCGGTGTACCGGGAATACCTGAATGACCAGGGGAATGTGACCTCCTCGTCCACCCTTCTGATGTATGGTGAATACGGTAAACAATATATCCCGATTCATTTTCTGGTGCAGACAGCAGACGGCCGAAAAGTTGAAATAACATGTTCGGATATTTCAATCCATCCGCTTCCCGATGCGGTGTTTACAAAATCCTACCTTCTTGAAATTACACGATAAAATAATTTTTATTTTTTCTCATATACGATGTTTGGAATAAAAAAATATTTGGGGCTTTCGTTCATATCTATATCCGCATTCAGGAAACGGACAATGGTGCCGTTGTCTTTTTGCTCAACTGTCCAGAGCATATTAATCGGGTATTCGAATGATGCATATCCTTTTTTTTCTTGAAAAATGTTTACCACTTCCCAATTTTTACCACCATCCTTGGTTTCTAAAATAATGATGCTATTTTCACCTTCAATCCATTTGCCAGTTGAGTCTATTAGCCAATAGTTATTACCGGCAACAATACATTGTCCTTCGAGCGGATTTTTAAAAAAAAATGAATCAAGCCACAGTATTGTCCCGCCTAACTCATTAAAGCCGCATGCCTCCCAGGTATTGCCGCCATTATCAGTACGATACATGAAAAACCATGTACCGGCACACGACCCTCCGCCCGTCAGCCATCCATGGTCTGTATCAATAAAAATCATTTTCCCAACCTGATTATTCCCGTCAATCATGGCACAACCGGGTCCGGCGAGATTGGTCCAGGTTTTTCCGCAGTCTGTGGTTTTTATCATAAAAAGATGATGAGGATTTTCGAAACACAAGGGTCCTTCATCCTGCTCAATAAACGTATATTGGCCGTATATGATACAGGTGTCTTCGTCAATTTCACACACTGCAAGATGTTCCAGTTCTATTCTGTGAAAGTATTCTTCAGAATCCTGTAGTAAATATTCAACAATATCTTTATGTTGATTTTCAAGCCATTTGTCAAACCCGGTGTTCTGTGTAAATCCCGGGGCGATTAATTGGGTAAGGCAAAGACCCAATGATGATATTAATTTGAATGTCATTCATGCTCCTGTTAATGAGTATATACTCAAACAGTGTTGATTTCATTTTAAGCGGTTTTTTTGAAAAATAAATGAATTCCCCTGTTTCCCTTTTACGGCAAGCAGGCCGAGAGAACGAAGCAGATAGGTTATCTGCTGTGCCCGCGAGACATGGATTTTCAGGCGGGATGCGAGTTTCCTGTTTGTGAAGTTTCGCGGGCAGGGGGAGGGAAGCAGTTTCAGAAAATCTTTTTTATCATGAAAGACATGTTTTTCCTTTATATCGACCAGTTTGCGGTCCGTAATTGTCTTTCCCTTGCGTCGCCAGCTTCCCTTGCCGTCATCGTGCCTGATTTCTTCTTCTCTGGTAAAGACCACTTCAATATATAAATTCCTGTGGCCGATATATTCCCGTATTCCGGCACATTCAAAGGCAATATCAGAGAGACTGTTTTTTTTGGGAGATTTTCTTTTTGAAACAAGTTTTTCCCCGTGTTTGTCATAGAGCAAAATTGTTTTTTCTGCTGCAACCGGGTAGACGATCGTGACACGGTATTTTTCAAGAAGATTTTCAAGTTTGCGTCTCAGTTTTCCCAATCCGCGGGTCTGAATCTCGAAAATGCAGTCGGGTGCGGCAAGGATGTCCACAACGATTCTGCCCAACTTTACTTCCTGCTGTGCGCCGGGGGGAAGATACAATTCCTTCAATGCGGCGTGCAGGGATCTTTCTTTTAAAAGGCCGATGTGAGGCTGTGCTTCACCGGGATGGAGGGGTGAGCCGTTTTTTTTACCCATACATTTCATTCAATCGCTGCCGGCTACAGCCGGGTGATGGTATATCCGTGTTTTGCCAAAAGCACAAGGACATTATCATTTCCTATAAGGTGTCCGCTGCCGACAACCACAAAAAAGGAACCGCCGGATTGAATCAGCGGTACAAGCCGATCGGCCATAATCCGGTTTCTGTTGGAGAGAAGTATCTTCTCCACGGTTTCCAGTTCCCGGTAATCATCATAAATTTTGGTGAACTGGTATTGAATTCCGTGAACATTTCCGGTACGCCACGCATCCACTATTTTATTTGTTTCACCGTTCATCAGGTGGGCTTTGTCAAGGACCACTTCCAGGTATTTGATTTGTGCATTCTCGGGAATGGAGGCAAGGTGATCAATCTGCTCATTTGTGGTTTCAAGGCCGACAATCTGTTTCCCGGCCTTTTCCGCCTTGCCGGTAAAATAGGCATCCACACCGTACTTTTCGTTGTACCCCAATGTCCGCTGTTTATATTGTGTAAATGTCATGGCAGCATACATTGGTCTCATGCGCGATACCGGCTCAAACGGAATTTTGACCGTCTGTAATGTCGATCTCAGTTTTTTAAGGAGGCTGTCCGAGATGTGTTTCTCAATGGTGTCCGGTTGGGGATACATGAGTTTCTGTTCGAACAACGCGTGCATGTAATTCGCGTTTATCTTGTTCAGGTCAATTTCAGTTACCAGAGTACTGGATGCGGCAAATGCCGATTCAATCTGTTTTGGAAACGGGTAGAAGTCGGCCCGTCCAACGTGGATGGCACCAAAAAAATACATTGTTGTTTTTGCGGTTTCCAGTTTATAGAGGGCCTGACCCTTTTGTTTTGTCGGCTGAAGGTGCACTGTCTCGGCCGGAGTTGATAGTGTCCGGGACGGCATGTCTGCGCATTTCCCGAGCATTCCAGCGAAAAACAACACAGATGATATCAACAGGATTTTATTGACTGTCCGGTAAATCTGCATGGGCTTAAAAGATAGTCCGGCTTTTCACACGGCGTGAAGCTTTTTTCTTTGCCGCCGGCTTTTTCTTTTTTGCAGAAGATTTTTTTACCGGTTTTTTTACAGCTTTCTTTTTCACGGTTTTTTTTGCCGTTTTTTTAACTGATTTTGCTTTTATTGATTTTTTCACGGTCTTTTTAACCGGCTTTCTGGCTGTTTTTTTCGCCGTTTTTTTTGCTGTCGGTTTTTTCTTTTTTTTGGGATCTTCTTTTTTTACCCTGATTTTCGAAACTGAAAAAGTAATGACAATTTTGCCGATTTTTATTTTATCGCCGTCTTTTAACGGTGTTACTTTTGTAATTCGTTTGTTGTTGACATAGGTCCCGTTTGTCGATTTTTCATCTTTGATACGGAACGATGATTTATCCCATCGAATGGACGCATGAATGTCCGACACCGTTCCTTCCCTGATGACCAGATTGTTTTTGGAAAGCTTTCCAAGCGTGAATTTCTTTGTCTTGTTGAGCGCGACCGGTGTTTTTCTGATAGAAGATGACAAGGAATATACTTTCTTGTCTTCCGGACGCTTTGTTTTTGGTGTTTTTCTTGATATGACAGTGAAATCTTTCATAAGGCTCCCTTTCTTACTATAGATTTTTTACAGCATGGAATGAATACGGTATACTGTCAAGTATTTTTCAATGACAAGGCGAAAAAAAGATGCCGGAATAGTATCGTACTCCGGCAGCAATCGTGTATTATTTTTTATTGAACCCGCCGGGGAATGTAATTGACTTCAATATTTTTTCTACATGGTCAATGTACAGATCGCTTTTGTCTTCCTCTGCAATGGCAAGTTTCATGGTCATGATCACCAGTACCGCTGTTCCCGCTTTCATGTCCCCGTATGCAGCTGCGGCTCTGAAAAACCCGGGATCTTCATCGCTGCTCACCATATAACCGTTTACTGTGCCGTGATTGAACTCGGTTTCGGTTTCCTCGACTGCTTGTCCGGTTATTTTTGCATTATCAAGAAATTGTTCAAAAACC
This sequence comes from Spirochaetales bacterium, assembly GCA_016929065.1. Taxonomy (GTDB): domain Bacteria; phylum Spirochaetota; class Spirochaetia; order SZUA-6; family RPPD01; genus RPPD01. The sequence continues at coordinate 70,227 of JAFGJO010000055.1, forward strand.
ATTTTGACAAAATCAATATATTCCATTCCTGCTGTCTTAAGATCAAGGGTGAATGAGGGGAAGAACATAAGGACCATTGTGGCGGCTTCCTTGTCGGGTGAACCAAGAACCTGAGTGTACCCGATTGTTGTCGCGTCTCCGTAGGTAGCATCGCCCATATCCGTCAACTGCCACCCCTCCGGGTACTCAAAACTGAATCCCTGGGTTTCCGTAAATTCCCAGTTTGTTTCGGCAAATACAGAGACAGGCAGAATCAGGGTGAAAAAAATTACGGTCATGAACATTATTTTATATATACGAATGTGTGTCATGGTTTCCTCCTCGAATGTGTATACATACAGTCTACAGTAAAAAATAAAATTTTCAATCAAATTCGACTGGCAATTTTATTACCTCTTGACCGCGGCCGTAACTGCATTTTATAATCCAGGTTCCATGAATATTATCCTGGACGTCCCGGTTATCATAAAAGTACTTGGCTCTCTCGCGGTGTTTATTGCAGTTCACCGTCTCTCGAAAAATCTGCTTGTTGCCCTGGGGATCGGAACGCTGCTTTTGGCCTTCTGGTCCGGACATACGATCGTCTCGACGGGGATGGTAATCCGGGAAACGGTTACCTCCCCGAACTCCCTGTTCCTGTTTGGGATTATTTTTTTGGTGATCTGGTTGAGTTCGCAGATGGAGGAAGCCGGGCTGCTCTCCGACCTGGTGACTGCTGTCAAGGCGCGCTGTTCCAACCGCCTGGCAATGGCGGTACTGCCTGCTGTCATCGGACTCTTGCCCATGCCGGGCGGGGCGTATTTTTCTGCGCCGATGGTAGATGAATGCGATCCGGGAAAGAACGTCAAACCGATTTTGAAAACAAACATCAACTTCTGGTTCCGCCACATTTGGGAGTATTGGTGGCCGTTGTATCCGGGAGTGATCAAGGCAATTGATCCGCAAAACTTCAATCTGCCCCTGTGGATTTTCATTCCTGTCCAACTCCCCTTCTGGGCGATTGCAGTGGGAGCAGGGATTGTTTTTTATTTGCGGAAGGTTCCGCTGGAAAAAAAACCAGAGAAGAGCGAAACAAAAGGACTTCTAATGCCGTTTTTGCCAATTATTGTCATTGCAGTGGTATATGCACTGGTAAAGATATTTATCCCTGTATTGGGAGACATCAACAAGTATTTGCCGTTTGTGATTTCGATTGTTTCTGCCATGACCGTCCTTGCCATACTTCGGCCGCTGGCGGTTGCCGCGTGGAGGAAAATATTATTCTCGATGAAGACAATTAAAATATGGGGAATAATTTTCCTGGCGACGATCTACGGCGGATTTATCCAGGCGCAGCTGCCGTCAGGGGTTTTTCTGATGGACCAGATGAAAGGAGAGCTGGACAGCATGGGTATCCCGATACTTCTTTTGGTCATGGCTTTGCCGTTATTAAGCGGACTTACCACGGGAATCACTGTCGGGTTTGTCGGCGCCAGTTTTCCCATTATTGTAAGCCTTTTGGGGACGCAGCCGCTTTTGTCTGAAAAACTCTCGATGATGGTCCTTGCCTACGGATGCGGGTATGCCGGAATTATTTTATCACCGGTACACACCTGTCTTGTCATGACCAATGAATATTTCAAAACAAGCCTTGCAAAAAGTATCCGCAATATGCTGTTTCCTGCATTTGTCATTGTGGCGAGTGCGGTGGGTTTTTATTTTCTGATTCGTACAATGGGATTTATTAATACAATTTCATTCTGAGAGGTGTTCCGTGGATGCATACTTTTTCGGCGAACGGACAAAGATGATAAAAAACAATACGGCGACTGCGGTGATCACTGCACTGGCGAAAATCATAATCTGCGAGTCAAATAATTCGAGAATTGCCCCGTTAAAAAAGAGCCCCAGAGCCATTGGAATATTTACTCCAAAAACGGTATATAAATTGAAATACAATGCCTTCAGGTCCGGATGAGACAGCAGGTCGATGTAATTTACCATACCCAGAGTCTGGATGCCGAATCCCAGCCCGTGAATCGACATGATGACAATTATCATCCACGGCTGTTTGTATACTGCAGCAAGGCCCAGCCCGACAAGTTTTGCGGTGAGGATGATCGTTCCGACAAGAATCATTTTCCTGTTTCCGAGCCATGCTGTTATTTTTTTTGCATTGAGCATAATGGGAATTTCCGGAATGGCAGAAATGCCGAATGCGATTCCCATCGCAATAAAATTCAGTCGGGAGTCCTCAAAGAAAATACTGATGAAAAACTGTGAGCCAAACAGGCTGAACGACTGGATAAAACAAAAAATGAGGAAAATAAAAAAACTTTTATCCCTGAAAAGCAGGGAGAGGGGGACCTTTGCGGCCTGGATTTTTGCCTGAAAACCTGTTCGGGCAGTAAATGCTATAAGAGCGTGCCCGGCAAGGTAAAAGACGGGTACCAAAACCAGAGCCTGGGAGAAAAACAAAACAGATCCGATACAAAACGTAAAGACAATCCAGGAAAAGGAAGCATGGGCCCGGTACTGCCCGTAACTGCCTTCCGGTTCATTGTTTTTGTGAATATGTTCCAGGGTTTCAGTGGTAATGACGGGAAAGACAGGCCCCCCAAAAAGGCCGGTAATCGCGATTCCCAATGTACATACTATAAAGAATAGGGTTGAGGAGGGAATCGGGATGATCCCTGTGCCTGGAAAAATCAAAAACAATGTACCGGCAACCACGAGGACAGAACAGAAAAACAGCACGCGGTTTTCGATTTTGAACCGGTCTGCAATATACCCGGCAATGGGATTGGAGAGCAGGGATAACAGTGGCTGTATCCCCAAAAGGATCGTCACCAGTTTAATTGCGTGTTCTTCGTGCAGCTGGTTAAAAATATGCCGGTAGTAGAGCCCCATATACGGCACAGCCGCGCTGATGCTGACAAAATAAAACCAAAAGAGAAGCCTGATTCTGTTTTTTCCCGAAAACAACGTCATAATGAATTATTGTGCGGCGGTATGAAGGGCGGCATACACGCTATGCATCGATGTAATCATGATACAGGGTTGTCAGCTCTTCGTACAGGTCAGTATCGGTTTTTTTTGCCAGGGCAAGCATTTTTTCATAGTGCTTTCGGTATCGTATCAATAAAGCGTTATTTTGACTGTATTCAAGGGTATGATAAAACATGTCGGCAAGTGCGTGAAAAAAATCATCACTGCATTGTTTCTGGTTTTTGATAAATGAGATGCTTTCTTTCATGCAGAAAAACATAAGCTGGAGGGTGAGCAGTTTGTCTTTTGACGTTTCCAGAAACTCTTTGATAATTTTCCGTAATTCGGAAAACGCTTTCGGCTGCGGTTTTTTCCAGTCACGAATAAAACTGCTGATTTTTCTTCTATATGTCTCAAGAAGCGGAGACTCCTGATCTTTTTCCGCTGCCTGTTTTATATATTCCAGGTTTGACTTGTTTTTTTCTGCAAGTTCGACAAGCAGGCTGATGAGCGCCTCTTTTGAAAAACCAAAGAGTGCTTTTTGTAATGCATTTTTGGATGCCATTTTTTATACCTCTGTAAGCAATTGTATGGAGAATGCAGCTGGATTATACAGTGCAGATTTATGAAATACAATCACTTTTTATCCAACAGGCGCGCCATCTGAACTTATTGACAGAAACAGCCGGTATGCTACAATAATATGCTATCACAAATATATAAGGAGTTTTTGATGAAACTTCGAGCCTTCCTGATTCTTCTGTTTTTATGTCTGTCATCGGCATCAAACGCCTTTGCTGTAGAAGTCGATTACCTCGATTTTGTGAACCTCGAGATCAACCTGTTTGAGTTTGTGTACCTTGGTGCGGAAATCGACGGTGGGTCGGGGGTAGTACTCGATTTTAACACGGGCCCGTTTGTCTGGCATGTCGGCGCACGGGTACATTATTGGTCAACGCTTGGTGTGTATGGAGAGGCAGGCGTGGGATATGTGCTGTTCGGCTCCTACGAGACAAATGCGCCGTATACCCAGGTTTTTTTAATCAATTCAACAACTGTGGGGAATGTCCGGTACGATGAATATGAGATAATAAAGGGTACCTGTCCGGCTGTCTGGCTGCACATGGTGGAAGCGGGAATCCGGCCGTTTTACCTGACCTATAATGACGATATCCTGAATTATTCATCGGAATTCGCGGATTTTATGCTCTATGCCGGGTATCGTTTTGCGTCATATTACGGTGAAATCATTCCGGCAGAGGAAATCGATGTTCATGCCCATGCTATTGCGGGATTTACAAACCGGCATGTCGATGATGACGGCTTTATCACCAATGACCAGGGGCGGATTCTCCCCGGCTTTGAATTGGGCGCAAAATGGCATATGTTCACCATGGACTTCGGGTATTACGATGACGAACTGTATATTCATATTGCCTGGAGATTGGCGATTACTTTTATGTAAATTACTCCGGAGCGGACATGAAGAGTGAAAAGAAAAAAATCGAATTGGATATTGATTACTCTGCAATCAAAACCCATAAAGATTACCAGGACTGCTGGAACAAACTGGACCGTCTGGAAATAAAAATGGTGAAAAAAGACGGAGAATGCCGTCACCGCGAGGGGGATGCTTTTTTTTATGACTCACCCTATATGCGGCCGCAGGGTGTCTGCCCCGCCCTGCTGCACGTCATTGATTTGTATACGTGGCGGTCTGTGCTTGGATTTCCTTCATGGAACAGCGATGACCGCAAAGTATTTCGGCTTCACTGTCCTGATCCCGAAGGGACCGTCTGGGAACTGCGGCGAATGCCAAAGGAAGAGTAACCCGGATACATCATGCGTTCTGTAACTCTGAAAAGGTTTCTGGTGATTGAACTTTGAAAGTATGTTTCCGCCATGTATATTACCGTGAAAAGGGAACACCGCAACGAACGTTTCAGCGTAATAATCGGTATTGTCGATTAACCAATTTCATCAGCTTTCGCCTTGTAAAGCATTGCCTCCTTTCTGTATGAATCGTGAACGTCTGTTTTTCCGCGTTTTATCGCACCGTTTGCAAAGATAGTGCATTTTTCATAAAGCGTTTCATACAGGAGTTTGCGCTGCTGTATCGAAAAACAATCATGCTTCAGTGCTTGTTGTAAAGCCTGAATTCTGAATTTTTCTATGTGGCCGTATTTCCCGGAGAGCTGGTCACCATGCCCGCCGTTTTTTTCCACCAGTGGTGTATCGATGTACCCGATGGAATGGTTTGCGGTGATCCGAAGCCATAATTCATAATCCTCGGCTATTTCAAGTGATTCACAAAATCCGCCATAGTGTTCAAACATTGTACGGGAGAGCATGACGGTAGACGGCCCGATAATGCATTTTTGCAGGGCATCCTTAAATATTTTGCCGCTTGTATTGTGTTTCTGTCCTGTCTGGGAAATTATTTTTCCCTGTCTGTTCCAAATTTCACGGGTGTGGCAAATCTCAAGGCCGGGATTTTCATTGAAAAAAGAGATCTGTTTTTCAAGCTTTTCCGGTTTCCATACATCATCGGAATCAAGAAAGGAAAGATATTTTCCTTTGGCAATTTCCGCGCCCCTGTTACGAACCAATCCGGGCATACCGCTGTGTGCAATCACCAGATGACGAATATCAGCAGAAGCAAGCCACTGGGCGGTTTTGTCAACAGACCCGTCATCGACCACAATGAGTTCAAAATCCCTGAAGGTTTGTGCATACACCGAGGCAACTGCTTTTTTTAACAATGCAAGCCTGTTAAAAACCGGGATGATGACAGAAACAATTGGCGTCATGCAGTGTATTGTACCGGCGCCGGTTGGGGGCGGCAAGCAGGATATTTTATTTTTTCATGCTTTGTAAAAACAGCATCAAAAGCTTTTTTAATCCATCCAATTTTTGTTTTAAACCCTTTTTATAAAGAAGCTGAATAATGCCCTTTACATTTAGGTATTTTTTAAATGAATGCGGATACCACCAGAAACTTTTCGGAAAGCGGTGAAGCAGGTCGCTGATGACTGTTTTCTGCCGCGTCATTTCATGAAACCCTGCCTCTCCGTGTGTTCTGCCGGTTCCGGATTGTTTGTACCCGCCCCAGGAAAGGCCTGCGAGTGCATGGCTCATTAAATGATCATTTATGGTGACAGTCCCGGCTTTGAGCGCAGCAGCTATTTGTTTGGCCTTGCCTGTTTTTTTTGACCACACACTTGCGGTGAGCCCGTACGCAGTGCTGTTTGCCAGTTCAATTGCCTGGTCATCGCTTGAAACAGTGACGACGGGAAGCACCGGGCCGAATGTCTCTTCCTTCATGATAAGCATATCCGGCCGGGTATTTGTGACAATGACTGCCGGATAAAGCAGGATGCTCTTGTCGGCTTTCCCGACCCGCGCGGCAATTGTTGCGCCTTTTTTTACCGCATCCTCTATGTGGTTTTCGACTGCTATGTATTGAGAAACAGAGGATAGTGTTCCGATATCGATATCAAACTCTGTTTCCCGGCCGATCCGAAGTGTTTTCAGTTTTTCACAGAGCAGCCGTGTAAATTCCTCTGCAACTGATTCGTGCACATATATTCTTTCCACTGCCCCGCACGACTGGCCGGCATTCGATAGTCCTGCCCACAGCGCGCCGTTTGCCGCCCGTTCGAGGTTTGCATCAGCACAGACTATCATTGCATCGTTTCCGCCCAGTTCCAGACACAGCGGGAGGAGTGATTGTGCGGATTGCTTGAAAAGCTGTTTTCCCACCGTAGCAGATCCGGTAAAAAACAGTTTGTCGATTCCTGCCTGCAAAAATGCGGGCCCGGCTTTGGCGCCTTCAATATTGACAAACTGAACAAGATGTTTGGGAACGCCAGCCTCCATAAAGATTCGGGTAAACCAGCAGGTCAAAGGGCGGGCGAGCGAGGCGAGTTTCAGCAATACTGCATTCCCGCTCATGAGTGCAGCGGCGATTTCATGAAACGCGATGCTGAATGGATAATTCCAGGGGCTTACAATTGCCACGACACCCCACGGTTCATGAATGACTGTGGAATGCTTGTAGGAAAATATGATATTTCCCGACCCTGCCCGTTTTTGTTTCAGAAACTTTTTTGCAGATTTTGCATACCAGGCGGCAGCCATGGCGGATGGGATCACTTCGGTCGACAGGGCATCCATCCTGGTCTTCCCGGTGCAGTCTGCAATTGCGCATGCGATACGGTCAGCATAAAAACTGATGATTCCCGACATGCGCTCGACAACTTTTTTACGGCGGGAGAAACTGAACTGTTCCCACATCTGTTGTACTTTTCGCGCCTGTTCAACCTGAAGCCGGATTGAATACGCCGGATTATCCGCTGTCGGCGGTGTTGAAACAGGATTGTTGTTTTTATTTTTGGGCAATTTGACTTTCATCTCCATTCATTACATTCCTTGACCCTTTGGACATTGGTCTATTCTTTTATTGTTATTTTAAATGTAATTCATCGGAAATAATATTCAAGCAAAAAGATTTGGGCGGATTCATTTTATAATAATGCGAATTGTTGTGCAGCGGCGTTATTTCAGGACAATACGCATGATCCTGTCCTGCGCTGCTTTTGAAATATCAAGAAATTCGATGCTGATCGTGTGGTCCCTTTCATGCTCCCGGAGCGTGCGGGCTTTTAATTTTATTGGATTTCGTTTATCGGGAGAAAATGACAACTGCAGCGGAGCTCCTTTTTGAAAGGGTAGTCCCGGCACATATATTCTGGCGCCGCCTGCACTGATATCGGTTATATATCCTCCCTCTGGCTCATCATCCCTGCCGATGACCTGCGCGGTCAGCGGAATTTTGACTTTCCGGCGATAGAATTTCCGTTTCTGCAGATGTTCGACTTTTTCGGTATGAGCAGCCAGGATTGCACTCCCCTGGGTTTTCATTACCCTTGTGGAGATGATGAAGCAGCCCTGCCGTGTCCGTACTTCGACCATGATCGGGCTGTTCTCTGCAAATACCGGTTTTATCTTGATGACGATGCCCTTTGGGTCGACAGCAGCGACATTCCCCTTTTCCGTTTTTATACCCGTGCCGTGAACAAGCACCGGAGTCCCGATGATGATTTCCGCGGTGGAATGAATAATCTGGCCGGATGTTTTTGCGGCGATCCCCAGTTTTAGCCGGATGCGGGCGATCGAGTCATCCTGAGCTGGTTTTTTCTTTAAAAAGCGCCTGGATGCCGCATTAAATGATGCAGGTTCTGTCGCGATTTGTGCAAGATATCGTTTGTTGCGCGAAAAATATTTGGTCAGCTTTGTGAGTATCTGTCGCTCTTCGACAGTCAGCTGTTTCTGTTCAGCAATTGTTTCCAGACGGCTGCGGGCAGCTTTGACGGCTTTGTGCCAGGAGCGGATAGAAAAAATTATGGTCAGGATGACGGGAACGACAATCATGCCGGTAAACAGAATTATGGCCAGCGCAATTTCAAACGGGCTTTTTTCGAAACCTTTTGATAGATCCTCAAAAAACTTGTCCATGCGTTCCTGGTCAAAAATGATCTGCAAATACACAATCATGATGTTCCCTCTCTTTATGTTATCGGACAGCTGCCGGTAAACTCCGAATAAAAACCGTCTATGAACCGGGTTTCTGTGCGGGAATAACCGTTGAAATCAGGAATTCTATGGATTCAGAAATAATCTGTGCGCTTTTTTTTGTATACCCGCCTGACAACACCATGCACACCGGAATATTATTCTTCAATGCTGATGTAAACACAATACTGTCGCGTTCCACGATTCCCTTTTTTGAGAGTTTCATCCCTCCGAGAGGATCTTCTTCGAAGACATCGGTTCCTGCATTATAAATGATTAATCCGGGATTTGATTTCTTGATTGCGTCAGGCAGGGTAGTCTGCAAAATACGGATATATTCGGAATCATCAATTCCCGATGAAACCGGATGGGCAAAGTCGATATACCCTGCTGCCGGTTTGTCCAGAGGATAAATATTCCTGTTATACAGATCGTAGATAAACACTCTCTCGTCGTCCTGAAAGACCGATGCATATCCATTTCCCTGGTGTGCATCCAGGTCGACAACGAGAATGCGCAGTTCGGGATTCTTGTTCCATAAGATGTGTACGGCAACGGGAATATCAGCGAAATAGCAAAAACCGCCGCCCGAGTCGGCTTTTGCGTGGTGGTATCCGCCGGAAAGATTGATTGCCCATCCGTGTGACAGAGCCAGTGTTGCTGCCAGAATGGTCCCGCCGGTTGCGAGTTTCATAGGTTTATAGATGCTTTCTTCTATTAAGTGCGGCGGAATACGGGCAATTTCGGTGACCCCGGCGATGCGGGCGGTCAGTGACGGATTCTCCAGTGCTTTCAGATATGCAGGGGTATGGACCAGAAGCAGCTGCTCTGCAGTAACAGCCTGGGGTGTGTAAAACTGTTCGGGGGCAAGCCCTGCGTGGCTGAGAAGTGCGTCATATACTTTTTTGTATTTTACCGTATCAAACGGATGCAGCTGTTCGAGTCCCAGCAGTTCAATCGAATAGCCGTCTGAATAGACAATCGGAAGTTTTCCTGTCTGCATGGGGTATATGTCTCCTTCTCCGTTTTGAGATCCCGAGCACCCCGCAAAAAGCAGGGTCATGAACAGAAGAACTGTTTTTTTTCGTATCATCATTATCATAATTATAAATTAGCATACTATTGCCGCTTCGTCAGTATGTATTATCTGCGGATGATTATAACAACCGGTCGTGAAGGAATTGTTTATAGACCGGACTGGTGTCATCTGGTATGATCAATCATGCTGTTTTTTAAAAAACTCCGTCCGATTGCCCTGCTCTCTGATTTCGGCAGTGCAGATCATTACATCGGCACGGTAAAAGCGGTTATTTCTACTTTATCACCGCACACACACATTTTTGATATCACACATGAAATTTCACCGGGAAATATTTTGTCCGGAGCCTTTATTCTGGGAGCGGTGTTCGATTGGCTGCCAGGTAATGCCGTCGTCTGGGCGGTGGCAGATCCGGGGGTCGGGAGTCAAAGAAAAATACTCTGCGCGCAGATCGGCAACCGGTATGTGATTGCCCCTGACAACGGACTGCTGAGTATGCTTGTCCGGCTCTATGGTGAGTTCCCGGTCCGGGAATGTGATGCAGAAAGAATAGCAACATTTGCAAGCCGCACTCCTTCTGCCACTTTTCATGGCAGGGATATTTTTGCCCCGGCCGCGGTTCTGCTCTCGCTGGGAAGGTTTTCGAGTGTTGTCGGCCCGCATCCTGGACCCTGCACGCCGATTCTGCTTCCGGAGATATTTGCCGCTACAGACGAAAATGCAGCGGTCTCGGGACGAGTTCTTCATTGTGACCGGTTTGGTAATGCGATTACTTCAATAATGGCAGATCAGCTGCCTGCCGGGAAATTCCTGCTTCGTATTGATGAGTGCGCCTTTCGGTGTGATCGTTTTGCAACGACCTTTTCTGATGTTTTGCAAAATGAGCCAATGCTATTCATCGGCAGTGCGGGATTTCTGGAAATTGCAGTACGGGACGGAAATGCTGCGGATAGATACGGGATTGTGCAGAATATGCGGGTGTTGGTGAGCGGGAGAGATGAACATTGAATGGAAAAAAATCTTCGCGAAGCCCGCGGAAATGCTTATCCACCGTCATGTTGAAGCATTTTGTATGTATCTGCCGATATCATCGAAGAACGTTTCCCGGCTGTACGTGTACGCTTCTGCCTGGTAATTCGGGTTATCTGTCCTTCGTAAGGTGATTTTTATTGTTTTTGATATTTGCTGCGCAGTGTCACTATTATTCAATAATGTGAGGAACAATTCAGGATTTGTAATTTTGATTGAAATCTCAACATTAATATTTTCTCCATCATGTTCCATATGCTTGAACTCAACACACGTTATTTTTACGGAATTATCCAGTATATTTTTATCTCTTGATGAATAAAAAATTTCCTGTGATGCATATGACCATCCGCCTCTGTAAAACTTTTCAATTTGATTTATAATATTATCTCTTATAAATGTTTCCAAAAATACAAGGATCTTTTCAACATCGCTCTCGTTCATTTTTGCTTCTCCTTCTTGGTCTCTCTGCCTCCGTGTGAATCTCTTTTTTTTCACATCCCCGCATACCGCGGGCCGCCGCCGTCACCAGGAGGGGTCCATTCAATATTGTCATACGGGCATTTTACCAGGCAGGTCTTGTCATGAAGGCAGTTTACGTGTTGTATCTGTATTGTGCCGTCATTATTAAGTGAATACACTTTTCCCGGGCAAAAATGCAGACAGGTATTCTTTTTTAATTGAATACACGTGCGGCACAGTGCGGAGTCTGTGATCACAATATGCGATAGTGAATCTTCTTCATGACGGGTCCCTGAATGAAATACAAATTCTTCCCGGTTCATTCCATGATAATTGTTTTTTTGTGTTCTTGTCAGCGGTGAATCCCGGTCTTTGTGTAATGACAGAGGAAAGGGAATAAGGTGCTGTAGTAAAGACAACGGAGCACCGGCAAGGAAGCCGAGCGGGGAGCGGAAAATCTGGCGGAAATTCCGGCCTTTATACAGTTCACGGGAGACACCCATTTTACTGAGGGTATGCATATAATTTAAAACAAGTTGTTGTTCCTGGTGGTGTGCACTTGATTTGCCTGCGGCGATGCCCGAGGCGATGGCGAGATGAAGCCCTTTAAACATGAATAAATTCATGAATCCGCCGGCATCTCCGGCAATGAGCACATTGCCGTATCCGGGAACCGGCAGGGAATAATAGCCGCCTTCCGGAGTGGTTTTTGCCCCGCATAAAACCACCTTATGGCCGTCAATAAGCCGGGCGATGTGGGGATGTGATTTGAACCGTTCCAGCTCATGGACCGGATTGAGGTTTTTGATTTTATAATCGAGCCCGATTAAAAGACCGACAGCAGCCATGTTGTTTTCAAGCGCGTACAAAAATCCGCCGCCGAACACGGTGACCGGCAGGGGATATCCAAGCGAGTGTATTGCAGTGTCCGGCCGGAGTGTGCTTTTGGGCGAGAGCCTGATCAGTTGTTTTACACCAATTGAATACAGCTGCGGCTGAACCGGATTTGCCAGGCTGCATTGGCTGATCAGTTTTTCTGAAAGTGTGCCGAGTGTTCCCTCGGCAAAAATAAATGTTTCAGCTTTGATGATTTCGGCCGATTTAAAACTGCTCTTTTTTCTTCTGTTTTTGTCTCTCCCGGCTTCCGGGATGATGAGCGCTTCAACAATCCCGTTTTTCATGATGAAATCAGAGACTGATACTCCATTGTAAATGTGAATTCCTGCAGCCTCGCAGGCAGAGTGCAGTATGTCTGTCAGTTTCCCTGCCTGAACAATCATATCATTGTGGTGCTGCAGGTTTGGAGGCAGGATTTTCCCTGGTACCCGTATACCGGTATATGGTGCAAGAAAATGCATCCAGTCATGTTGCACCGGCCGGGCGATGCTCTGAATTTGTTTGAAATATTCTGGATTTTCGATAATCTGTTCCAGGTGCTTCATTGCAGCACGGCTCATCACGGCACCCGAAAGAGTATGTGCAGACGGGAGCGGCGCTTTGTCTATCACCAAAACGGTTTTTATCTTGTTTCTTTTTTTCACTTCCTTGCTGAAGGCAAGTGCGGCCGCGAGTCCGGCGGGGCCTGCCCCGATGATACAGCAGTCAACGGAAATATGATCAGGGGAAGGAGCAGTGTTACTCATGTAGAAAATATAGCATATTCGGGAGGTGTTTAAAATACTTTGTCTGCAGTTATACCTCATTGAACAAACAATCTTCAATCAGTATATTTAATAAAATATCATAGAAAGGTGTTGACTGTGAATGTAATCGTGCCGCAGCTTTCAGGGTTTTGTCCGGGAGTCAAGAACGCGGAAAAAAAAATCTTTGAAATAAAAGCTCTTTATCCCGATGAACCGGTGTACATATATGGATATGTAATCAATAACCGTAAATATATAGAATATCTGGAGAACCAGAATGTCCATACAGTGGAAGATATTACCAAATTACCCCTCAATGCAATTGTGGTAATCCGGACGCATGGAATCAACCAGCATGAAGAGATACTCCTGCGGAAGGAACACCGGGTGATTGACCTTACCTGCTCCAAGGTAAAACGGGTACAGCGGCAGATTCAGCAATACTCCCAACAAAATTATTTTATTGTTTTGACCGGAAAGAAAGACCATCCGGAAACAAAGGGACTGGTCAGCTATGCTCAAAATTATATGGTTATTGAAAATACCGAAGACCTTTCTGAATTTCTGTTATCCGGAGAAAGCATTATTGACAAGAGCCGCAGTCATAATATATTTGTGATTTCACAGACAACGGGTTCCCGGGAATTGTTTTCGAAAGCAATTTCAGAAATCAGAAAAAGATGGGACACCCGTTATGATATTAAAACAGCCGATTCAATATGTCCGGTGACCGATAAAAAAGAGCGGGAAGCACTTGCACTGCAGAAAGAGGCTGAAATATCCTTTGTTGTTGGTGACAAACTCTCTTCGAATGCGAAAAAGCTGTTCCGTATTTTGTCAAACGGCACAACAGAGACGTATTTTATTGAAGACACTGCCAGCCTTCAGGCACTTGGTCTGCCGTTGTCCCGCTACAGAAATGCGTTGGTGGTCTCCTCTGCGTCAACGCCCGTTTTTGTGGAAAAGAATGTCTGTGACTACCTTGCTTCGATCCCGCATTCAGAAGGAAACATTGTCTGAAAAAAAGACAGAAAAAACCGGTTTTCATTGAAAAACCCACTGTTTCCGGGTTATACTACGGTGTATAAATTACAACAAGCTTTCCTCTTGCAGCAGCAAACGGGAAGCTTGAAAAAGGAGAACACAATGTCAGACAGTTCAATGCAGCAACCCGGCGGAACACCGGCCGGCATGAAACCGCATAATGGGACCATGATTCTGGTTTTCGGAATTCTGGGGCTGTTGATGTGCACGATTTTCGGTATTATTGCCTGGGTCATGGGAAACCGGGACCTGAAAGAAATGGACGCGGGTGTGATGGATCCTGCAGGACGCGACAATACAAAAACCGGGAAAATACTCGGCATGGTTGGTACTATTATCGCAATTGTCGGAGTGGGACTCACCATCCTGATTTCAATTTTTATGCTCATTTTTGGACTGGCTGCAGCCGGTTCAAGCGGGATGTGATGACATTTGGATTTGAGAAAACGACGCGTTTTCCCCGTATCCCTGTCATTCCTTTCGTGCTCGCAGGGATATGGGTTTTTCTTGTGGTTTTGGCTATTCTGTTTCAGGAATTTTGGGGTCAGACTGTCGAGCTGTGTTTCTTTAAACGGGTGACCGGCATTCCCTGTCCATCCTGCGGTACCGGTACCAGTGTCATCCATCTGTATCACGGCAACATCCCTGAAGCGTTTTTTTCCAATCCATTCATGTTCACTGGTCTGGTGCTGCTTTCGCTGTATCTTGTTTTCCGGCTTGTTTTTGCCCGTCATCCGGTCATATCATTGAAAAACACTGAACGGTTCATTTTTTGGGGCAGCATGGCATTTGCCTTTCTCCTCAACTGGCTGTATCTGATTTTTATCCGGTATTCTGCCGGATAAAGCTGCGTTTTGCCCTGAAAAGCCAAACACTCATGAGAATATAGCAAATTAAATATATAAAAGAAATAATATCAACAGAGTGCTTGACGTACAGGCTGGTAATAGGGTATTCTCGTTTACTCGGATAACCATTGTTACTACTGGCAGGCGAACAATTACCCAATCTGTTTTGTCTGTAAAATATATGCATTCCTGACCGTGCGGAAGGCTTGAATTTTGAAATTGTATACTACCCAGCAACCAATATCATTAGGCGTAATTGAAAGGAGATTTCATATATGACCCATAATACAGCTGTGAACAGGGCACTTGGTGTGTGTCTTGGTGCATCAACAATCAGCGCAGTAGAACTTGCAAAAAACGGCGAAAATCTGTCCGTAGAAAAAACATATATCATTCCTCATGAAGGCAATCCAAAGGAGGCCTTTGAAAATTTTATTGCGGAATACAAAAATTCTGATATTCAGATCATGATTACCGGGAGAAAATTCAGGCAGTTTGTGCAGCTTCCGAGCATCACTGAACCGGAGGCAATTGAATACGCCCTCGGACTTATTTCTGACGGCAAGGGAAATTATGATGCGCTTGTCTCGGCCGGCGGAGAGACATTCATTGTCTATCGGCTGGATCATGAGCATCAGGTTACCGGTATTTCGACCGGAAACAAGTGTGCATCCGGAACCGGCGAGTTTTTTCTTCAGCAGATCAAACGGATGGACCTTGAAATCGACAAGGCGATCACTATCGCAAGCAAGGGCCAGCCCTATGCGGTAAGCGGCCGCTGCTCGGTTTTTTGCAAGTCTGACTGTACCCATGCGTTGAACAAGGGTGAGCCGATTGAAAACGTGACGGCGGGTCTCTGCAAAATGATTGCCCAAAAGATAACTGAACTGCTTGCAAAAATTCCCCATGAAAAAGTGATTATCGTCGGCGGCACAGCACAGAATGATGTGGTTATCGACCATGTAAAAAAAGACATTCCCAATATATATGTGCCAAAAGAGGCTCCGTACTTTGAGGCCATGGGCGCAGCAGTTTGCGCATTCGACCGGGGTGAAAAAATACCAGAAAAACTTTTTCATGCAGAGCATTCAAATTTCACCTTTCTTCCTGCGTTAAAAGAGTATGAATCTCTGGTGACATTCAATTCTGTTGAATCTGCCAAAGCCAAAGACGGGGATGTGTGTATTCTGGGACTGGATGTCGGATCAACCACAACAAAAGCTGTGCTGATGCGCGCAGAAGACAATACATTCCTTGCTTCAATTTACCTTCGCACAAACGGAAACCCGGTTGAGGCATCACGGCAATGTTTCATCAATATCAAAGAGCAGGTCGGTGTAGCCAAAGTGAGTATCATCGGTATTGGCGTGACCGGGTCGGGCCGGCATATTGCAGGATTGTATTCACTCACTGAAGGAATTATCAACGAAATTATCGCACACGCATCCGCTGCAGTTTATTTTGATGCGGACGTCGATACCATTTTTGAAATCGGCGGACAGGATGCAAAATATACCTATATTACCAATTCGGTCGCATCAGACTACGCGATGAACGAGGCATGTTCTGCGGGTACCGGATCATTCCTTGAAGAAGCAGCCTGGGAATCGCTCGGGGTAAAGGTGACTGATATTGCCGATCGTGCAGTGAAGGCCACGCGGCCGCCGAACTTTTCTGACCAGTGCGCGGCGTTTATTTCTTCGGACATTAAAAATGCGACACACGAGGGTATTTCCCGCGAGGATATCCTTGCGGGGCTTGTATATTCGATTTGCTTTAATTATATTAACCGTGTCAAAGGCCACCGGCCGGTGGGCGAAAAAATATTCATCCAGGGCGGTGTCTGCTACAATAAAGCGGTACCTCTCGCGATGGCGTCCATCATCAGAAAGCCCATTATCGTTCCGCCGGAACCCGGCCTGATGGGTGCGTTCGGTGTCGGCCTTGAGGTGAAAAAGCGGATAGATCTTGGATTGCTTAAAAAAGAATCATTTAACCTGGATACGCTTATTGCCCGGGAAGTAAAATATGAGGATCCGTTTATCTGCGCGGGCGGAAAAGAAAAGTGCGATTTAAAGTGTTCGATCAACAGAATCAGAATCGAGGACCAGCTGTACCCATTCGGCGGCGCATGTAACCGATACTACAACCAGCGGTACAAGATTCATGTCGATGCGGACAAGCTTGATCTGGTCAAACTCCGCCACGATCTGGTATTCGACAAGTATACCCCGGCAGCGGCGAACAATACATCCGGCCCGGTAATAGGAATAAACCGCAGCTTTTTCACACACCGGCTTTTCCCATTGTATTATAATTTCTTTACTGCAATCGGTGCACGGGTTGTCATTCCGTCAGAACTGAATGAAAAAGCATTCGACCGGCAGACCTCATCCATGTGTTTTCCTGCCCAGCTCGCGATTGGATATTTCGACAAGCTGACAGAGGCAAAACCGGATTATTATTTTATTCCGCATCTTGAAGAAATGCACATTGAAAACGGCAACAAACGGAAAGAGTTCTCCTGTACCTGTATTTTTGTTCAGGGAGAAGCGTTCTGGATGAAGCAGATTTTCAAGGACAAAAAGGAACTGGAAGAAAAAATGCTGGCCCCGACCGTGAATTTCAACGGCGGATGGCTGAAAGGCGAAAAACAGTTTGTTGAAATCGCCAAAAAGCTGAAAGTGAATAAAGACAAGGCAGAGGAAGCGTTCAGGCGTGCGGCTGCCATACAGGAACAGTTTGAAGAAGAGCTGGTGCTCATTGGAAAACAGGTGATTGATGAACTGCATCAGGACCCGGACAAGATTGCCCTGGTGCTGCTCGGCCGTCCCTATAATGCATTCACCGAAGAAGCAAACAAGGGTATCCCGAAAAAAATTGCAACGCGGGGATATATCATTATTCCGCATGACATGCTCCCGATTCAAAAGGAACCGGTTCCTGAGCCGCATGATGATTTCATGCACTGGGAAATTGGGGAAGAAATTCTGCGTGCAACCGCGATTATCAAGCGCGATCCGCAGCTCTTTGGTGTCTATATTACCAACTTCCTGTGCGCGATCGATTCTCTGCTGGTAACCTATTTCAGAAAACAGATGGAATCAAAACCGTCATTAACCCTGGAACTCGACAATCATACTGCAGATGCCGGGGTAAACACCCGTGTTGAAGCATTTGTCGATATTATCAGAAACTATTTACAGGTTCAGAAATCAATTCTGAACATCAGGAATGAAAAATACCGGCAGGCTTCAATCGCCGTTGAACAGACAGGGATCAGTTTTGTCGGGTCTGACGGCAAAAAAATACCGCTTAATGATCCGTCAGTGACCATGATTGTGCCCTCCATGGGCGACCTTGGAAACAGGGCTTTTGCCGCGGTACTTCAAAAACGGGGAATTAAAGCCGTTCCCATGCCGATCGCAGATACCGAGGTCCTCCGGATGGGCCGCGGGGTGACCACCTGCAAGGAATGTCTCCCGATGATTGTCTGTATTGGCTCGATGCTCAATTATATTGAACACGAACGAAAGCCGGGTGAAAATATTGTGGTATTCCAGCCGCGTGCCGCCGGATACTGCCGGCTTGGGCAGTATCATGTGTATATGAATATGCTTATCCGTGAACGGGGCTATGAAAATGTCGCGGTATTGTCCCTGGCAAACGAGGAACGGTATTCCGGACTTGGACCCACCTTTGCATTGTCTGCGTGGGAAGCCATTATCGTCAGCGATGTTGCAGATGACATTCGCAACAGCATTATGACCATCGCAAAAGACAAGGATGCGGCGATGGCATTGTTCCACGCAGAATACAACAAGGTGCTGGACAAGATGTCCGGGAAACAGAGGGGCTCTTTCTATAAACAGCTGAAAGTAATGGCGAAAGAGCTGCAGAAGATTGAGCTGAAGATTCCGTACCACGATGCACCCGAAGTAATTATTATGGGTGAGATTTTTGTGCGGCGGGATTCTTTCTCAAACCAGAATCTCGCGGAGATGCTTGCTGAACGCGGGTTTATTGCGCGGATTTCACCGGTTGGTGAATGGATCTACTACCTGAACTATCTGTTAAAGGAAAAGCTTCATGTTGCAGAACATACACTGCTGGGTGCAATTGAGTTTTTTATCTCTGACAAGACGCAGCGCTTTGTGGAGAAAAAAATAAAAAAGATCATGGAAAAATCAGGGCTCTATAAAACTGAGATGATTGATATCGATGACATGATCAAATATTCCAAACACCTGCTTCCGAATACGATGAAGGGTGAACCGGGGCTGATTATCGGCATGCTGATGCGTGATGTATTAAGTCATTATGCGGGGATTATCAATATCGGGCCGTTCGGGTGTATGCCGGTGCGGTTTACCGAAGCGGTTGTTGCCAATAATATTGACATGCAGAGCAAAGCAGAAGCCTTTGAAAGTGCTGGAACATCCTCACAACTGTCGACGCTTGAGTTTTCTCCGAATGACCGCATTCCGTTTTTAACAGTAGAATGTGACGGGAACCCGTATCCGCAGCTTCTGGAAGCACGGTTCGAAAGTTTCTGTCTGCAGGCATCACGGGTTGCGGGAAAACAAAAGAAAACAGTTCTTGGAGCTCATCAGAAAAAAGTGGAAGTCGAAGCTGAGCAGAATTAAAAATTGAAACTTTGAATAAAACAGTGGCCTGGATTTCTCCAGGCCGGTTTTTTTGTAAAAAAAAACCGGCTGCGGCCTGCGCAGCCGGCACGATACAAAAAAAAGTTATTTTTCTTCTTTTTCTATGAAGTAACCAAAAATCCATCCGGCGATACCGCCGCCTTCAACATAATACCAGCGTGATTTCTGGCCGCTGATCGTGTACGTGTCGGTTGTCTGTGAACGGATTTGCACTACCTGTCCTTTATCGAGCTTGCCGATGACATTTTCAAGCTTTTCATTGGGTTCATCACGGACATTCACATCGGCTTCGGTGATGATGCCGGAGAAACTGGCATCTTCTGTGGGCCGTGAACCTGATCCGTCAACTCCTTCACCGGATAGGAGGGCCTGCGCATCCGAGACAAATACAGAGTCGCCGTATGATTTTATGGCATTTTCAATTGCTGTTGCCCACAGGCCTTTATCCAGTTTCTTGATTTTTTCGATTGTCTCCATCATGTCGAAATCGTTCTGGTTTGTGCTGACATATGATGATTCAATGTAGTATTTCTCCCACAGTCCGAAAGATACTTTTTTCCCGATCGGCTGGGCCACCTGATAGGCGACAAACTGCTGGCGGTCAGAACCTGGTTCAGAATTGACTACTGCGATAATGGTGCCGCGCGGGATCGTATAGGAGGTAATATCTGCAGGTTTAAGCCCGTCGTAGATAACTGCTGTTTTTGGTGCAGTGACGACCGCTTTTCTTTGACCCGGCATCAGATACCAGATCGAGATAAAAACATTCCGGCCGTCAGCAAGCTGGGCCGGTGCAATCCGGTAGTTGGAACCGTCATATTTGATATCCGTTGGTGTTGCCCCGCCTTTGAGACGGACAGATTCCCCAACCGGAACATATCCAAGATGTTTATAATAGTTTTTCCCTTCATTGTTGACCGCTTCCTCAAAATATCGGGAAGCCACGGTAACTTCAGCATTTCCCGCAGGGATTGTGGTGGGCTGCATGGCCTGACCGTCCCCGAAATCATAGGAATCCAGGCCATAATCGTCTTCTTTTTCACAGGCCGTGAAGAGCGCGAGTGGTAGCAATGCTATGATCATGAAAAACAGGATTTTTTTCATTTTTCTCTCCTTTTAAAAACTAATTGAATGCCTGTCCATCAAGAGGAGAGGACACACATCCTGTGATTTTATTTTCAAACAGACGGTTTTGTCAATTGCCCCGGGAAAGTATTATAAAAAGCCGGCAGATTCCAGAAACTATAACGAGAGTTTGTCTTCGGCCTCGATACGGTCAAACTCGCCTTCGAGTTCTTCAAATGCGGTAATAAACGAAGTGACATCGCTTTTTGCGTTAAACAGATTTTCGTGGGTTTCCTGATTCTGCGCCACTTCCTGTTTTGCGGCTGTCTCATCAACCGGGGAAACGTCGTTGATTGCAAGTTTTGCCTGTCGCGCGGTAAGCCCCTCATAAAACCGGTCGCATACCGCCAGTGCCTGTTTGAGGCTTTTTAAGGCGGCTTTTCCGTCGGGCGTTTTTGACAGGGTGTTTTCTGTGTACGTTGTTTTTAATTGTTCCCCGGCCTGGATGGCTTTTTTCAGGGCTTCCATACGCTTGATACAACCCTGATAATCGAGTTTTGTCCATTCGGCCTCTATGGGTTCAAGCGAGTTTTTCCAGCGGATAATTTCAATTTTCCACAATTCCACCTCGTATCGGCCCCTGTATTTCATAAGGAGCTGCTCCGCGTTGTCGATAAGCAGGGACATGGATTTCATTTTATCAGTTTTTTTTCCTTCCTTTATATTGTTGCGTACAATATTGAGTTTTTCATTACGGGAGGTAATTTCCTGAATGCGGCTGTGAATATTTGTTTCATCGCTTTTCAGGTAATTTTTCGCGGTGATTTTCTCTTTTTTCATCTGTTTGTCAAGGATTGAACCAATGATAAACAACACAGAGGAAACTGAACAGAGAGTGATAAAAAATGTGAGCGGATTGACCTTATAGACAGGAGAGATAAGGGTGAACAGAAAGATAATCAAAAAAATGGAGAGATTGAGAAACACGAGGAAGATTTTCCAAAACGGCCCGAACGGTTTTAAAGGATCACGGTGTCCGCAATTGGGGCATATTCGTTCGGTGGTCTGAAGCCAGAATCCGCAGAATCGGCATTGTAAAAAATTCACATCACTCTCCCCGCTGTTTGCTTTCTATAGTGATAATATTTTTCACAAAATTGTCAAGACAGTATCCTTATGTTGTATTGTTTCACTATCCCATCCCCTTCTGAATCCGTGAAATGACCAACATCACCGCAAAGAGAATGATCATGGCTAATCCAATAATGACCAGGGCCATCATCAGATCAAATCCCGTATCTGCTCCGTATTCAAAGAGCCGCACGTTTCCGGCAAGCGGCATTGACAGCTCGTTTGTGTAATAATCTTTAATGTCGGATTCCAGCCCCTCCCATAAAACATTTCGCAGAACCAGATTGAGATGTTCCTGATTGGCGAGACCGGCAAGGTCTGATTCACTCATGGGCGGTGTTTTTATCACTGCATAAACGGGATCGCCGGGAGACCAGTCGGCCGGTACATATGCAATAAAGTTGTCATTTGTTGTTTCGTCATATGCATACACCTCAAGATAGAGGTACCCTCCGGAGAGAACCACATTGCGGGAAGCTGTTTTGCACTCATCCCGGCATAATGCAATATCGACAGTTTCCCTGCCTGAATCCAGGCCGTGAAGGATGGCGGGCAGAAAAAAGACCGAGAAAAGGGCAATGACTACAATAAACACAATGAGCGGGGTTATGGAGCCCACGTTCACTGCTTTCATCAGCTTGTGCGCTTCTTTTTCGGGCATGGAACGGATATCCGCTCCCGGTTTGCATGCTGCAATTGCATCCACAGTTTTTTTAAACCCGGGATCACCGAAATTACTGCTGAACCGGAACAATTTCGACTTTCCAGCATCAGTTTCGTATACAATAATACACTCGTTGGTTATTTCCCGAATATGATGACTGTACAGATACGTTATTTTATTGAGTTCAATTTTTTTCGTGCTTAATCCCTGTTTTATGGTGCAATAAATCCCGTCAACAACAACTGCTACCTTTATCGTCATGAGCTCAAACTGAAATTCCTGTACTGCCATCATTTTCCCCCTTTTTTCACTGGACGGAATGTATTATAAACGAAAAAACCGATTGGTACAGAACATTTTTAAAGGGAACTTGAAATTCTGGAATCAGAGACGGGAGAATACGATTCGGCCGCCGGTAACCGTCATAATTGTTTCTATGGTGCGGATATTTGCAGGAGCTGTTTTGAAAATATTGTCAGAAAGTACAATAAAATCGGCGAGCATGCCCTTTTTGAGCATTCCTTTGATTTTCTCCGTCCCCTCTGCGTATGCAGAGCCGGTTGTATATGCCCTGACTGCTTCCATAACGGAAACAGCTTCGGCTGTATCATAATGTCCGTTCTTGTGGATGCCTTTCCGGGTCACAGCCGCCTGGATGGCGGTGAAAGGGGAATATTCAATTTCACCGGGAAAATCCGATCCAAACGAAAGCGCAACACCTGCCGTGAGTAAAGATTTAAACGGATAAAGCAGGGGAAACCGTGAGTCGCCGAACATGGCCCTGTCCCTTTGTGGCTGTGAGAGTCCTGTGGGCTGGGCTGCCACACACATGCCCATGGCCTTGATGCGGGGCATGTCTTTTTTTTGGATGATCTGTGCATGTTCAAGCCGAATTCTCATATTTTTTATCTGCGGGTAAATTCCCGCTGTTTTTTCAACTGCATCAATAACGCTCGAAACTGCCTTGTCGCCGATTGCATGAAATGCCAGCTGACGGTGTTTTTTTGCCGCTGTCTGCAGCACTTTTTCAAGTTCCTTTGTCCCCATAACCGAAATGCCGGTGTTTCCCGGTTCGTTTTCATACGGTTCATGCAGCAGGGCGGTGTGGGGCGAAAACGCACCGTCAACAATGTACTTCCACGGGCCTTTCCGTATCCAATGCATGTCCCACGGGCAGAAATCCATGGATTTTGCGAGCAATGGATACGGGCCGTACGGCCAGCAGGTAAAACGCACCGGGAGCGTGCCCTTGTGGTGAAGATTTGCCAAAAGCCATGGGGAAAACGGCTGCCAGGTATTGTCCTGCACCGAGGTAATCCCCTTTTCCGAGAGAAGGGCAAGCGATGTTTGCAGCAGTTTTTTATGGAGCGGAAGGTTGAGCACCCGAGCAAGCAGTTCATTGCGGCGGTGCTTGTACACAACCGTGCCCCGGATTATGCCGGTTGGATGCCCGTTTCCGTTTCGTTCTACTTTCAAACCAGTGTCATCATATTGGGGGATGGAGGAAACTTTGAGTTTCTTCAGCATACAGCTGTTTACCCAGGCGGCATGCCCGGAATACTGGCGGAGAATTACGGGATTACGGGGAAAGGCGGCATCAAGAACCTCTTTATTGGGGTTCGGACAGTCGGTATAGTCCCAGGCAAACCCCATCAAGGTTTTTCCAGGCCTTGCATTTTTATAGAACGATTTCAGCAATCCAATAATTTCATCGGGATTTTTTCCAAATAATAACGGAAAGCGGAAAAAATTGCCCATACTGAGAGCATGGAGGTGATTGTCGTTAAATCCGGGGATGATAACCCGTTTTTCTGCATCGATACATACGGTATCAGCTTCGCGAAACAGGAGTGCCTGCTCTGTGCTGCCGATATACTCAATTTTTCCCCTTCGGCAGACTATCGCTTCGGCAGCAGGATGTTCAGCATCCATGGTGACAATGTCGGCGTTAAAGACAATCATGGAGGGGGGTATTGGCGTCATGGAAACACCCTACGTAATTTGTTTTATTTCAATGACTGCTTCATCAATACTGGTACATTGAGGGATAAGCGAAACCACTCCGGAAAGCTGGATAATTTTTCGTATATTTCCCGGAATGTTGACAAATCGTATCCGGGTCTGGTTGTTGTTGTACATTGAGGAGAGGGTGATCAAAGCCCCGATGCCGCTTGAATCAATATACATGGTCTCGTTTAAATCGACAATAAAATGTGAAGATTTTTTACTTGCCAGCTCCAGGAGGTGCTTTTTCAGGCGTTCGGCACTGTAGATGTTTATTTTCCCGCCCACCTTTACATGGGTAATGCCGTCGGTGCGGTGTTCGGTGGAAAGGCGGATGTTGGTTGAAGAAATCATATATTTCTGCCTCGTGCGTCCATTTATTTAAATTATTATTCTCAAATAAAATACTGCTGCAAAGCAGTATTTACAGCCTTAACAATTAATAATAAATATATTTACCATGTGCAAGCAAGAAAAAAATATGAAAAAAAAGTGAAATCCTGTTTCTTGTATAGCAGTATATCTATATAGTAACAATATAATTTTTTTTAAAAAAGTATTGTTTTTGATGAAAAAATGGTGTAGATTAACAATGTATTTAAAAATCAAATATATCTACAACGTCCAATCTATTAAATTTACAATAAAAAATTGTTTGAAATTTGTGTATAAAGTTTTAAACTATACAGGGGTGCATGAGCAAAGAAGCTGAGTGAAGAATAAAGTGTAGATTATAACGTCGGAAACACTATTTTATACGGAGGTAGACTATGAAGCGTCTATTGTTATCATTAATTGTTTTATTTGCTTTTGGCGGATTTCTTTTTGCGCAGGATACAGCGTCTCATGAGGTGCAATTGACTGTCGCTGAGGTATGTCTTATCGATCTCAATGATCCTGCACTAATCACTCTGGAAA
Organism: Spirochaetales bacterium; assembly: GCA_016929065.1. Lineage (GTDB taxonomy): Bacteria > Spirochaetota > Spirochaetia > SZUA-6 > RPPD01 > RPPD01. Next base: position 95,282 of record JAFGJO010000055.1, read on the forward strand.
CAACAATACCGGCCAACGGCGGTGAAGATCCGGCAGGCGAAAGCAATACTGACAAATATCTGCAGTACACATCGCTTGTTCCGTCAGGACAAACCAGGGCAATCTCGATTGCCTGGGATGTTGCTGATTCCGCTCCGGCGGGGACCGCGCTTCTTCTGGAAGCAATCGCTGTTCCTGCAAACTGCGGCACCGCGGCAGGTCAAATCACCGTGTCCAGTTCCGGGCAGAATCTAATCACAGGAATCGGCAGCTGTGCGACCGGCACGGGTGCAACCACCGGTGCACAGCTCCAGTATGACCTGTCGATTACCGATGTCACCCAGCTGAATGTCGGCGATACCAGCACAGTGACAATTTATTTCACTCTGACGACAGCATCGTAACCCCCTTTACCAAAGAGGAGGGCAGCAATGTCCTCCTCTTTTTTTCACTCTGCCGGTGGACAGGGTGCAGCGGAGGCAACACATGAAGCGTGTTTTTTCATTCATCAGACATTCCCTGATTGTACTTCTTGTGTTTTGTGTGGTATCTTCTGCATTTTCTGCGCCGAAAATATCCATAAAGGTGCAGATCGCGGGCGGCGGATGGACTGTTGATCTTGATGAGACAAATCTTTCCGGTGGCGCGGGATCAGATTTTGTCTCGCCGATAGAAAGTGCAAGCGATCTGATTGATGTGGACGTGACCAAACCGGCGAACGGCTGGCAGGTGTCCATTATGCGGACCGATAGTGTCTGGAATTCAAACATCAGAATATATGCGCGACGGACAACTGACGGGAGCGGGACGGGAACAATTGCCGACGGGACTACGTATCAGGAGATTACCACGAGTGACTGGTATTTTTTTTCCGGCACGCTGGATAGATCCGGTTTGAAAATACAGCTTTCTCTGGACGTCGACGCCTCAATTGGTGTGGATAATTTTTCTACTACATTATATTACACGGCGACCGAAATTTAGACAGGAGACACAAATGAAGGACCGTTCTGCCTTTTTACTGACATTTGCTTTTTTTCTGCTTGCTCCTGTCCTGCTTAATGCGAATATTATTGTAAAAAACGGGCTTACCCATGAAAATGAGGCCGCATCCGGGGAGTACTATGAGGGATCGCTTGAACTCCAGAACGATGCCGACATCCCCCAGGAAGTAAAAATTTATCAGGCAGATTATTTTTTCTATGCTGACGGGAGAATTCTCTATACCGATCCGGGGAAGCTTGAGCGCTCAAATGCGCACTGGATAACCTTTTCCCCGAAACGTCTGACCATCCCGCCGAAAGAGGAGATTTCGGTCCGTTTTTCGGTAAAGGTTCCCGCAGACAAGATGCTTTCCGGCAGTTACTGGAGTGTTTTTATGGTTGAGGGAATCCCCGATGAGAGTCCTGAATCCACAAAATTCAAACCGCAAGAGTCGGGGCTTGGCGTACGGCAGGTCTTTCGCTATGCCATCCAGATTGTCACTCAAATTGGCGCTGTCGGGAAAAAATCCGTTCAGTTTCAGGAAACAAAACTGCTCAAGCAGGGTGTGGAGCAGTTTTTGCGTCTTGATATCAAGAACAATGGTAAATGGTGGCTGCGGGCAACAGTTTGGGCTGAACTTTATGACCAAAACGGAAATTTTGTCGGGAAATACGAGGCGGCGCCGCTAAGGCTGTACCCCGAGACATCGGGCCGGTTTGCCATTCCCCTCAGTGATGTTCCCAATAACACTTACAAAGCCCTGATTATCGTCGACTGCGGCGGTGAGGATATTTATGGAGCGAACCTGAATCTGATAATTAAATGAAACAGTTTTTTTTTGTCTGCTGCTTTTCATCATCTCGTATTCTGCCTGGACTCAGGACAGCGGAATCTTTCTATCCCGAAAAGGGCCTCCGGTCGTGGAAGTCAGGTCACGCGCAAATGTCTCGACAGCTTTTTTTATTACAAACCGACGGTCATGGTCCCGTTCTTTTGAGCAGCAACTTCTGCTTCCTGAGGGATGGAAAATTGTCAGTCCCCTGTTTCAGCTGACCGTCCCTCCCGGATCATCAGAGCTTTTTATTACTCATTTTCTTGTACCGGAAGGAGCGGCTGCGGGAGATTACCCGGTTGTCTATAAAGTTGCCGATACAAATAATGCTGCGCTGGCAGAAACATTGTCCTTTGTTGTACGGGTACTTCCCTTTCCAAAACTGGAAATAAAGGTATTAAAAATTCCGGATTATGTTGTCGGCGGGGATTCCTATAGTATCGAGTATGTGGTGCAGAATACGGGGAATACAGCACTTGACAGCTTCTTTTTTGTTAAAAATACCGGGAATTACAATGTCGCGTTTGTTTCGCCGGAGTTTCCTTCGAGCGGGCATCAACTGATGCTGGCTCCTGGCGAACAAGTGACACTTGTTATTACAATTAAAACGACGGCGGGTATCCGACGAACCTTTAATCACAGTGTGACGCTGTATGCGGAATGCCGTCTGCCCGGGGGCGGGGAGGTGGTAACCGGCACCAGAGAGGTCAGCAGGGTGGAATTAATTCCGTTAATTACACAGGAGAGTTCCATCATGCACACGATTCCGCTCCAGCTGTCTGTCAAAGGTCTGGTCGATTATCTGGATGATACCTGGGTGGCAGGCAGTGAGGCCGAGATACGGGCTAAGGGAACCCTGGACGAAAACAAGGCGCATGCGGTCGAGCTTTTTCTGAAGAAGCGGATAGATAACGGCAATGACCTGCTCTTTCATCAGAACGACCGATACAGTGCGGAGTATACCTCGTCATTACTCAATATTAAGGCGGGAGATCACGGCTGGGAACTCTCCCCGCTGCTCGATAGCTACCGTTTTGCGCGGGGCATCGGGGGATCGGTATTCCTGAATCCGGTTTATTTCGGGGGGTATTATTATCAGGATATCTGGTCGTTCGACGCCCGTCAGAACATAGCAGGATATATTGATTATCTGTTCGAAAACAAAGCGTACCCCCGCGGATACAACTACCGGGTCGGGTTGAATGTGATGAGCCCGTTCCAGGACAATGTTCTCTTCAGTCTTGAACAGGAATTCCTGCCGCTTACAAATATCCGGCTTCTGCTTGATCTGGGCGGTGAAACAGAAAGCGACGGCTCCTTTTCCAAAGCCGGATTTTTTGAGGGGACAGGAGACCACGGCTGGCTCCAGTACCGGCTTACCGGGATTTATGCTGATCCTGATTTTGACGGGTATTATCGGGACCGGTATCAGGTTTCCGGCAACGCGACTGCGAGGTTTCTTGAAGAACGATTGACACTAAGTGCCCGGCTATCACTTGTTGAAAACAATCTTCTCAACGATACGGAACGGTCGACTGCTCAGCGAAAGTTCACCGCACAACTCGGAGGGAGATATCTTTTTACGGATATAAAGATGAATCTCCAGGGAACGTACCAGTTTGTGAATACGTTCGACAAATTTCCCGCTCATGAATATGATACGTTCGAAAACAGTCTGCGGCTGATTGCCCGGTTTCCGATTGATATTTTTTCATTCTCGCTGATTACCTTTTTTGCAGTCAAATATGATATCGCCGATTATTCTTCAACTTTTTATCATAAATATCATGCGGATGTGGATTTTCCCCTTTTCGCGACGATGAACCTGCATCTGCTGGCATATTATGACGGGACGGTTGAGGCGGAAGACGACATCAGCCACCGCTTCGGATTCGGCGCAGGTGCCCATATCAGCCTTGACCGGTTTCGTATTAATGCTGACATAAAGAACAGTTATCTGTTTGTTACCCAGGAATACCGCTGGATTTCGCTGGATTTCGCTGCGGGGCTGACATATACCTTGCCAAACCGGCACAGTATTTCGAGCTCGCTGTCTTACGTGATGGTAAACTCCATTCAGGGCTTTTACCATACCTTCTCGTTCTGGCTCAAATATACCGCTCCTTTGGACATACCTGTCAGCCCCAAAGATACCGCAGTCATTGTGAAGGGCCGAATTTATGACGAGTCGACCGGGCAGGGACGGCCCGGTGTCATTCTCCGTGTTAACGGCGCCGCGACGATGACCGATATGAACGGCAATTATGCGTTTTATCTTGCCAGTGCGGGTCAGTATTATCTTCACATCGACCGGTCCCGTCTGGGTGAGTCCATGATACCCAACAAACAGATGCCGGTGCTGATTAATTCGGTGAAGGGGACTGTCTATGTAGAAGATTTCGGGCTTATCCGGGCGGCCTCCGTTACAGGACATGCTGCTGTCTATGAACCGGTTACCAAAGGAACCATCGCTCTGCAGGAAAAAGACGGGACCGGTCTTGCCTATAAGCGTACAGCCGGTCTCCCCAATCAGCTGCTTGAGATATCGGATGGAAAGGATGTCCAGCGGCTGCTGACGGATGTGAATGGTGATTTCAAATTTGAGGAAGTGCGTCCGGGGAAATGGACCCTGAAAGTACTCGGCGGTAAAATCCCGCAATATTATCATTTTGAGGTTGATGAGTATGAATTTATTGTAACGCCGGGCGAGACAGAGGAATTTATCTTCCGGGTGGTCCCGGATAAGCGGGAGATAAGATTTGTGGAAACTACAGAGACAGTAACACTTGATCCGGCCACTCCGACGCTCGATACGTTCGGTGAGATTACCATACAGACTGAAGAAATTACGGATAAACCTCCCCGGCCGACACCAACGCCAACGCCAACGCCGACACCAACACCAACGCCAACACCAACACCAACACCAACACCAACACCAACACCGACACCAACACCAACACCAACACCAACACCGACACCGACACCGACACCAACGCCAACGCCAACGCCAACGCCAACGCCAACGCCAACGCCAACGCCAACGCCAACGCCAACGCCAACACCAACACCAACCCCCAAACCAACACCGGCGCCGCTGCCGACACCGCGGCCAACACCCCGGCCATATTAAAAAATGGAGGAAAGGAAAAATGCATGCAATTAATGGAAAAAACCATATACTATATAGCGAAGAGCATGAGGAGGTCGAAAATGAACGGTAAGGCAGGCAGTCTGCTCTTTATCTGCACAATTTTATTGCTGTTTCCACTCTATGCGCAGGAAAATCTGGTTAATAACAACAGTTTTGAAAGAGATGACGTATTGGGAAATTTAACCTGGTGGGAGACTGATTCTTTTATTCAGAATAGCAGTTCTGCACTTATTGTACCGGTTGAGGGGATCAGCCGTACCGGAAAACGCTCACTCTTGGTCCTCAACTATATTCCAAATGATTCGCGGGCTGTGCAATGGGTTCGGGTACAGCCGAACACTGTATACAGGTTTTCTGCATGGGTTTATATAGAAGAATCCGGTCCGCAGGGAAAGGGAGCCAATATTTCTGTTTATGGTTCTATTTTCCCTTCAGATGACTCTGCCCCGGCAAAAAAAGAGTGGCAAAAGATAGAGCTTGTCGGAAAAACCGGTGGGGATCAAACGGAACTTCCGGTAAATGTCCGGCTGGGTTTTTTTGGAAGGCTGTCCACCGGGAAGGTATATTTTGATGACGTGGAAATGATAAAGCTTGATGCAATGCCGGCAGGAAAAGTGATTGATCTCTCTCAAAACGAGGGGACCGGTGTGGTGAGCTATAAAGAGAAGAAAGATGAAAAACAGGGATTTTTCGAAAATGTAAATATCCTGCTGGTCATCGTAACCGGCGCACTTGGATTTATTGTCCTGCTCCTCGTTCTTCAGCTTTTTGGTGTTTTTGGAAAAATTGTAAAAGCAGTGTCCGGCGATAAAAAGTCGTTGCCAAAAAAAGAACCGGTCACTGTCGATCAGAAGGCGGCCCTTGATAAAATAGAACGGCGAAGGACACCGCGAAAAAAGATAAAACTGGATATCGTTCTTTCCAGGAAGATGCCCGGCGGCGGGTATGAGATTCTTGAACTTCAGACCATTGATTTGTCTGAAACCGGAACCCTGGTGAAATCAGAGGATCTGGGTGCATTGAAAATAGACGACAAGGTCTCCTGTGAAATAGAGTACAAAAAACGACGTTTTGATGTCGGCGAGGCAAAAGTAGTGCGGAAAGAAGAGATTTACGACAAAAAAGGGAAACTCAAAAAAAGCGGATTCGGGCTGGTGTTTGTCTCTGAAGCACAACCGTTTTTAAAGAACCGGAAAATGCTGATGAAGGAATAAATTACTTTCCCCTCTTTTTTTGTTTTTTACCGGGCTGCTGTATGGAGTCAATAATATACAGCGGCCTTTTTTTTACCTCTTCAAAAATACGCCCGATGTACTCTCCCATGATTCCCAGTAAAAGATAGGAAATACCGTTTAAAATAATCAGCAGGGCGATCGTCGATGTCCATCCGGGGACAGTATCGGTGGTGAAAAAAAACTGGTAGAGTGCATAACCCAGGTAGACGAGCCCGCCGAAAAAAGTGACCAGCCCAATCATGGAAGCGAGCTTCAGGGGTTTTGGGGAAAATGAGGTGAGCGCGTTTACAGCGAGCCTGACACGCTGAAAAAAACCATAGGTGCTTTTTCCGGCTGCCCGTTTTTTACGGACATAGGAAACCTCTTTTTGACGGAATCCCGTCCAGGCGACCAGGCCCCGGATATACTTGTGGTACTCACCCATCGAGGAAAGCACGTCACAGACTTTACGGTCGATAAGCCGAAAATCACCGGTATCACGGGGAATTTTTACTGCTGAAAAGGTGCCCAGCAGCCGGTAAAAAATCTTTGCAAAAAACTGCAGCAGAAAAAACTCGCCCTTTCGTTTTTTTCGTTTTGTATAGACCACCTCAAACCCCTGTTTCCAGGAAGCAAAGAGTTCGGGGATCACCTCGGGCGGGTCCTGGCAATCAGAATCAATAATCACAACTGCATCCCCTTTTGCATTGGCCATTCCTGCCGAAATCGCGGCCTGATGTCCGAAATTCCGTGAAAATTTGATGATTACTATTGCAGGATCTTTTTTGGCAAAATCGGTGAGAATTTCAACTGAATTGTCCCTGCTTCCGTCATCAATAAAAACCAGTTCGTAGCTTGTTTTTATTGAGCGCAGCGCAGCGCTCGTGCGCTGATAAAATTCCGGAAGGACCTTGTGTTCATTGAACACCGGGATTACTACAGAAAGTGTCGGATTTGATGCCATCCTATCTCCTTACGCGTGAAATATCCATGAAGGAAGCCACTTGAGGGCAATATCCACAAAATCTTTTGCGATGGGGATGCCGGTTAATACCGGATAAAACAATACAAACAGGATACCGCAGAGTATACAAAAAATATACCCCGCATACCGGAACTCCCGTTTCAACTTTACCAGATGCTGTACAGAATAAACAAGTGCGAAGATTATAAACGGGACAGCCGGAAAAAAATGATAAATAAATGTGAGATCCCGCGGAATAATAATCCACGGCAGGTACGTAAGGAGAAACGAGATAATGATAAACATTCCCGCCTTTTCCCTCTTGAGGATTGCGAACATTGCCGCTGATATAATTGCAAGTGTTCCCATCCACCATACAAGCGGATTTCCCATTGACACGATACTCGAAATAAATCCATGTGGTATGTTTTCTGTTCCCTGATACAGCCAGATCGGTTTTTCCACCAGCGGCCATGACCACCATTTTGAGGAGAACTCATGCTCTGTTTTCAGATTTTTATGATAGGCGTACATATTCTCCTGCTCACGCACAAATTCACGGAAGATATTTTTTTCCCTGTTGCGGTATAATGACGGGGTCGAAGAGATGAGATATATCGAAGCTGGAACGATCAAGGCGCAGAGCAGGAATATTTTGCCGGTCCGCCAGAGAAAGAGAAGAGGCGTTCCCCGGGTTTTTCCCTTGTTGGATGAAATAGAGTACTTCAAAAACTGAATGACGGTAAATATGAATAATATAAAAAATCCAGGAGCGAGATACATTCCGGTCCATTTCACCGAGACCGCCAGTCCGAAAAATATTCCGGCGGTCAAAAGCGGGAAGAAAGGGAGTGTGTCTTCCTGCTTTGAAAAAAGCAGTTTTGTATAGCGGAAAAGAAAGTATGCCGAGATCGTCATGAACAGTACGAGGAAGATGTCGACGGTGGCCATTCTTGACTGGACAAAATGCATGAAATCAACGGCCATAAGAAATACTGCGGCAAGCGCGGGCAGTTTCCGGCGAAACAATGCAATGCCGAATGTGTACATGACCGGAAGCAGAATAATTCCTGCAAGAACACCCATAATCCGCCACCCGAACGGATTCATGCCGAAAAGCATGATTCCCAGAGAGATAATGAGTTTGCCCAGCGGTGGATGAGTCGTTTCGGTCGGCTGGTCATTCTCAATGTATTCATATGCGGTTCTTGCAAAATACACTTCATCAAAGTACATGCCGTTAAGCCAGGATGCTGGTAGTTGTGCGCTCGTTTGTTCATCGAATACGGCTGAAAATACAGTGGAAGATCCGGAAACAGGATCAACTTCCCGGCAGGATGCAATAGGGAGGACGGTGCCTCCAGCGTTTTTGGCTGCGGCTTCGAAAAGACGAAGTCCCGGCCGGCTGGTGGTAATCCGCATATATTTTGCAGTGACAGACACGGGAATGACCCGCCACTCAATATATCGGTAAGGGGTATCCTGGCTTATGGTGACTGGTGATTCCCATGTTGTCCTGTCTCTGGAAAAATCAATGGAATAGCCGCCGATGCCGTACCCGGTATAGAGACGCAGCTGCGAGATTGGTTCAGGCCGGTCAAATTCCGCGATTCCCTGTTCGCCTGTGTGCAGCGGGTTCCAGTAAGTTTGGGGCGTATTTGTTAATCCAAGGCCATACAATGAAATCAGTCCATAGAGTATTGTGACGATGATGATTGCACGGTGGTTTTTCAAAAAAGGCATGATTTTTCTGATCTTTTGAAATCGGGGCAAACCGGGGGCAAACAGGTTTATTGGGATCTTTCTTATTTCAACAATCCGTTTTTTTAAAAGAATGTCGTACAGTGTTTTTAATGAAAATAAAAACAGGCCACAATTCACCGCGGAAAGGCTCACCAGAAAAAAATCATTGCCGGGAATATGGTAGCTGCCGGTCTGATTGACCAAATAATAGACCACTGCCTGGTTAATAAACAGGGTAGCGGAAAATCCCCCATACAGATACAAAAGCCGCCTGTCTTTGCACAGAATAAATCCAAGCAGCAAAAATACAAGAGCGGGAAACAGATACCGTTCGTGCATTTTTGATCCAAACAGGAAGGTCGCAGAAAAGAGAAAAAATACCAGGAGTATTTTACGTGCGCCGTGATGTGAACGGAAGAAAATAATTCCGGAGATTCCTGTTATGATGAAAAGCCAGATGAAATTCCATGCAAAAACCGGAAACAGCAGGGATGTGGAATCCGGTGAAAAATTCAATCCAAGCAAGGAATAAAGGTTTGCAGCATTCAGGCTTGCAAACGGGTATTGCGCCAGAGATTCACCGTACAATGAGATAATCCAGAACGGGGATTGTTTAAAGGAAAAAGGAAGTATTATCAGTACAGCCGCAGCAAGGGAAACGATGACCGAAATGGCGATCTTTTTCCACGAATGCGACCGGATGAATGTAAAAAGGATGACTGGTGCGCAAACCAGTGCCGAAATTTTTGTCAGCACTGCAAACGTAAAAAACAGTCCGGTGAGTAAAAGTCTTTTATTGCCGGCAGAGAGAATTGCAATAACGATAAACAGGGTAAAAACCGTATCCACCTGGCCCCAGACAGATGAATTAAACAGTATGGCTGGATTCAAAAAATACAGGAAAGACAAAAGGAGCGCCCATCCGTGATGTATTCTTTTTTTCCCCCATTTAAAAATGACCAATGCGGTGACCAGGTCGGCAAAAATGGCAGGCAGTTTTATCAGAATATAATACAGCGGACTTTGAAATGACAGGCCAAACAGATTCCGTATGCCGCCGACAATCCACAGTATGTACAGATACAGCGGAGGATAATCGGTAAATTGCGAATCAGTATATACGTGTGAAAACCCCTTGGTGAACGCGGTCTCGGACCAGCCGGAAAAACACGCGAAGTCATTGGGAAAACCGAAAGATCCCGCGGCAAGCAGTATTCTGACAATAAAGACACCGGCAAATCCGGCGGCCAGCATACCGGTCAATTTCAAGGATGCAAGCTCCTGAAACCTGTTTTTTTCCAGAACAAACCTCAGGAATATTTTTATCAGCACAACAAACAATATGCCAACACATAAAATAAAGAACAGAGCAGGAATGTCCACGCTGAAGGGTGTGGTTACCGAGGCATGTTCTGTTTGTGAGGGATCAAAATTCACAAAGGATGTCTGCGTCAAAGCAGCTCCCGGCGGTAGCTCTCGAATAGAAATATCGTCAAACCATGCTCTGCCGGCGGAGAGATTACCATAGCTGCCGATCCCGACTGCAACGGGCAGCTCTGTCTGTCCGGAACCGGTTTTGCCGGCAAGTAATATTTTTGTCCATGAATTTGGTCCTGCAGACAAATCCCGGGATCGCGCAAGTGTTCCGGGAATACTGATGCATACAGACGGCTTTTTGTTTTGGCTTGATGTATCTGATGTCTTTACCCAGCAGGATATCTCATACAGAGTGTCGGGTTTTACCGAAACATATTGAACCAGGCGAATGTCATTGGGGACGGTTGTTTCGATACGCACTGATGAGGTTCCGCTATGAGCCACAGCTGAATCGGATACATGGACAAAACCGCTTTCCTTGAATGCAGAAATGTTCCAGAGAAGGGGTTTTTCGGCCTGATGTTTTTCAAACCCGCTGTTGGCAATTGTTGTTTGCGAAAAACCTCCCTGAATCGAAAACAGCATAACGCAGCAGATAAAACATGTGGAAAAAACAGGCGCGAGGTTTATTTTTATCAGCATGCGGTATTGTACCCGAGCAAAATTTAAAAATCAATATTTTTTTATCAGCGGAGGAACCGGATTTTATTTTTTATTGGTACAGCAGCAACGTGTGATCGATTTCTTTTTGTGTCATCGGTAATCGTATGGTGAACCGGGTTCCTTCTCCGGGGACCGAGGAAACGGAAATGCCCCCCTTATGATTTTCCACGATCATTTTACAGAGTGCAAGCCCAATTCCCGTCCCCTCTTGAACAGAGGATGTTTCAACACGGCTGAAAATATCAAAAATACGGGAAAACTGATCCGGCGGGATACCCTGCCCGTTATCTGATATAACAATACTGGTAAATATTTTTCCCCTGGTTGTTGCGGAAATCGCGATGGTTGATGCCACTTCGGTATTTCTGAATTTAAGCGCATTGTCAATCAGGTGAAAAAACAGAAGCTGGATCTGGTTTGGGTCTCCTTCAATGGTCGGGAGCGGGCCGATTTCCATGGATACTTCGTATTCTGTTATGATGCGGTCAAGAATATCGCAGATGGTCTGAACAGTCCTGTTCAGATCCACTTTTTGATTGTTTCCTCCCGAGACAAGGACGTTTGTATAATCGGTGAGGTCCTTTAAAAGATTTTCGGCTTTGTCGATGGAGGTAAATATGCGGTTGATATCATCCCGCAATAATTCAGGGATCTGGAGATTATTAAAATAAAATTCTTTACCGGAATGAACCATGCGGTTGAGCGGTTCCTGCAGTGCGTGGATGAACAGGGATGAATATTCTTTGAAATCGCGGTTTGTATTTTCAATGGACATGATTTCCCGGTCTCTTTTCTCGATTGTCTGCAGCTTGTTGATTGTACTGTTGAGCTCACTGCCAAGTTCCTCATATAGTGTGCCGTTCGGGGAAATAATTTGAATACAGGAATATCCGGACAATTTTGTTGTTGAATAAATGCCTGAAATCAGCATGCAGAGCGGTTTTTTATCCGGCATCAGCTGCTCTGGAATAATTGTGGCTGCCGGGAACCGAATTGGGGCAGTTTCATCAGCCACCAGTGTATTGTCTTTCTGGCCAAGGAAAAGCCGGGCATATAATTCATGGTCACCCGTCTCCTCGAATAATGAAATAAAACAGAAGGCGATATTCAGTTTTAACAGTTTTTTCATGAATGCATCAGAGAATTCACGGGCATTCAAATGGGTAAAATATGATGTATCAACTTCCCGGAGCCTTACCTGAATGTTTTTTTTCTCGCTGAGGGCCCGTATGCAGGAGTGGATGCTTGTTTCACTTATTTTCAGTCTGAGTTCAAGAATTGCGGATTGTACTGCTTCAATTTGTTTTCCGGAAAGAAGAGTTTCAAGCTGTCTCTGAAGGATAGTCAGGATATTCTGCCAGTTTGAATGAAACGCAGGTGAAAATGTATTCTCCCTGAGATATGTATCCAGATGCAGAATAAGATGTCTGCTATCAGTATTGTCTCCCGTTACTATATGCCCTAATTCATTGTAAAGAAAAAGTACGGTGTCATATTCATTTGAGGATAAGCCGGTGCAGAGAGCTTTTTCTATCTGGCTGATCAATTCCTTCTGTAATAATTCTTTATCTGGTGTGCGTACTGTAAAAGGTTTGGATACGGTGACATTTTCGACTGCTTCATAGAGACAGCCGCAGGAGGTTCTGATTGCCAGGCTGCTTGGTACAAGAATTTGCTGCGTGGAGGTGTCCCCCTTCAAATGGGCATGCAGAAGCTGGACTGCTTTTTCTCCCATTTCAAAAAAATGGGGATTTACTGTTGTCAGGGGTGGAGTGGCGCAACGTTCCCGGTCCATATTGTTGTATCCGATCACCGCGATGTCATCCGGAACCCTGATCCCCCTGTTTTGCAGGATTTGCATTGAATTTAGCGCGAGACCGCCGGAAGCGGCCAGTATCGACTGGAAATCTTTTCCCGGCACAAGGTTTTGTTCATCAAGAATTGCATTCAGACTGTTTTTGCCTTTTTCCCAGTCAGCCGGCGGGGTGATCAGCCGCTGATCAACAGGAATATTGTTTTCCAGCAGAGCATCAAGATATCCCTGGTACCGCTGCATGGCACCCCAGTGAAATTGTGGACCGCGGATGAACAGTATTTTTTGGTTGTTATGATGCTGTACAAGATGGTGTACCGCTTTTTTTACTCCGCAATAGCTGTCATCAATGATACTGGGTATTCCGGGGAGTGCATATTCACCAATCACGACCGGAATGGAAGAAAAATGCCGAACAAATGTCTCAATATCCTGTTTGCCGGAGAATGGGCCGATGCCGCCGAACCAGATAATGAGCCCGTCAAGAAATTTATCTGATACAATCTTTGTGAGAAACGAGTTTTTTGCGATAATTTCCTCGGGAGAAGCCACCAGTCTGCCGGAGAAGCAATACAAGTCAAGATTTGCTTTTTTACATCCCTCTATAACGCCCTGCCATTGCAATTCCCGTACCTGATTTGAAATTGTCCGGATTAATAATCCTATTTTTTTCCCATCAGTATATCCAGGGAGTGATTCACCATGAACAGGGATTGGTGTTTGTTTCACTGTTTCTCCATACTTTGACAGCCTTACGGATATCGCCCGTCTCACCATGAAGTATAATTTCTTTCTTCGTTTATTTCCAATAGATAGCTGATTTTAAAAAGTCATTTTTCGGTGCTGGAGTACAGTGACTCGATGTTGTATACATCAATATCCGCATCCTGGAAATTGCTGAAAACCAGAAGTTTTCCGTCAGAGCTGACATCCAGGCCTGTCGGCTGTCTCCCCCCCTCAATTGCGCCGATGATCTTCCGGCTGGCAACATCAATTGCCAGTACTTTGCCCGGATAGACACTGGGATACAGATACCCTTCGGGGCTGTTGGGCCCCCGGCAGGATACAAAAAGCAGCTCGTCATTCGGAGTCAGATCGATCGTGTTCGGCAGACTGAAAACAGAGTAGGTATGACTCAGGGAAAAAGATGTGGCATCGATTTCGAATATCTTTGAAAACATCATGTCGCTGACAAAAAGGGTCTTTCCGTTTTTGGTCTGGACGATATGCCGCATGGCAGTTTTCGGTACAGATACACGATTTACTTCTTTCCATGAAGCAGTTTCAAATTTTACGGTAAATCCGCCCTCGTATGAAGCAATGTAGAGATACCGTTCATCCGGTGAAAATAAAACGCCGCGGGGGACCGAAAGATTTGGAATGACATGTTTTATATTACCTGTCGCATAGTCAAGAATCACCACTGAATTTTCCATCCAGTTTGATACCGCAATGCAGTCAAGCTTTTTGCTGTACGCGACGACTTTGGGCATATTCCCTTTTGAATTTATCTCTCTTGAAAAAACCGGTTCTGCAGGATTCTGTACCGAGTATTCAATGATTCTGGAACGGGTCATCTGTGTGACCAGAAACGTATTGGTATGTTCCAGAAAGAGTCCTTCAACAAATCCAAGATATGAAGGAGAAGCTCCGGCAGGTATTTTTTTAAGATAGGTAAGCGACGGCATGTGATACACATCGAAGCCTTCATCCGCCAAAAGGGGAATATACAGATATTCGGAATCGGGTGAAAAGACGACCTGTTTCGGCTGCTTGCCGGTCGGGAAAGAACCAAGGAAACGGATCTTGTTTTCATCGATAAAGGGGAACCGTGTGCCGTACGACGATTGGGGATGATAGATTACTTTCCGTTTTGCAGCGGTCACCTCGATGGCTTCTGAATAGACTTCTTTCCCGCCGGAGACTAATGTTACTGAATGTGCGCCGTGTTCAAGGCTGGCATGTATCGGAGGAGCAGCTGCAGTTCCATGGTCAATACTGATTTGATATTCCCGCGGGGCACAGTCGATGACCATCGCATATTTCTTTTTTACAAGATCGATGGATATCACATTTGTTGCAAACGGATCGTGCAGTACCGCCGTTGTTTCTATCGGGGTATAATCACGGTGCGAAGCGGTAATGGTGATGCTGTTTGAGTTCGATGTATTCTCATCTTCCGGAACGACCGGCTGGCCGTCAACCAGTATCAGTGCGTCGTGTGGGGTTGCGTGAATTTTATAGGTGTATTGGCATGAAAAAAGCAGAATACAACACAGCACAAACAGGACAGTAAAGCGGAAAAAACCGGGGGCACGTGGTGTAATGGTAGTGTTCATATCAAATTTCCTTTATAACTGAGGAATCAGCTGATTCCAGCGCGGGTTTATATATCCCAATATTTTCGCGAAATTTTTGCTGATATCATTTTCAATTACTGTTATATCCTGCGCGCCTGATTTTTGTAAAGGGATATATCCGCCCGCCATGGTTTCGTGGCCGCCTGCCGTGTCTGTGTTTTTTACCAGTTTTTGTATTATTTTTCCCGCATGAGCGCCTGCCGACGAAACGCGGATGGATACTATAAAATAATCCCTGAATTTTCCGGTACACAGAACCCGGCCGATTCTTTCATGCCGATGAAAAAAATCGGCCATTTCAGAGACAATTTCCGGATTCGGGACTTCCCCCAGATGTGTACAGATAATGTTTTGAAATACAATGGCTTTTTTTAACGCAGTGGAAAGTGTAATGAAATATGTTCGCGGCAGTTTCGGGTGTATGATTTCCCCGAGTGTACGGACATTGCATTTATTATAGACAAAAAGGAATGCCTCAATATCCTGTCTGTTGGCTTCTCTTTTCAGATTTTGTGTCTCGGAGGTGATTGCATAGGAGAGGGCGGTAGCGAGGTCAGTTCGAATATCCAGACCAGCATACTGCAGCAGATTCACCATCAAGGTTGCAGTCGCTCCTGTATCGGGTTTTATTAATGCAAAATCGGCCCTCAGGCTGTTTCGCTGTGGATGATGGTCGATGACGATATCGCATGATGCATTATCCGGCAGGGAATTGTTTCCTGCACCCGGCTGCGTATCCACTAATGAGATACAGTCATATTTCTGGAATTTGATTCGGCCGATCTGCTTCAGTTTGATTTTCAGTTTCTGGATCATCGCTCTGTTTTCTGCGCGCCGGATCACTCCGCCGTAGGCAATACTCACAGAAACAGCATATCGCTGAAATACCAGGTACTGCATTGCCCAGGCAGAGGCAATGGAGTCAGGATCAGGATTGTCATGAAGAATTACCAGAAGGGATTTTTTTTTCACAAACAATTTGTCGCAGAATAGAAAAAAAGTGTGGAGAGAATCTGATGGATACTTGCCTGTCTCATTCATTCCTGTTCCGCTTCAAGGGATTTCCGACACAATATACTATTTGTGCTGCTCTGTTTTATTGTATGGGTTGTGAGCGTCTTTTTCAAGGGGAGAGGCTGCATTCTGCGAATAAAAAGTTTTTTTCGTGACATGTTTATCGATGTGTGGTAAAGTTTATTGGAGATATTGTTTTTTTCCCTGACTACGACACAGGAATTTTGAGGCTATATCGAAATGAAACAGAAAAATGATCATGTCCATGAACATGAACGGCTCGTCGGAGAAATACTTCAGCATTGTCTGGATATTGATACAGCTGCCCTCCACATATACCGTGATTTTTCTTCACTCCCCCTGGTTGACGATGTTCTTGCTTTTTTCAAACAGCTTCAGCATGAGGAAGCAACCCATGTTTCATACTGGCGGCAGCTGTTAAAACTTTCAAAGGAAGGTTTTGTCATGCAGCTGTTTGAAGATCCCCGGCTGACGCTTCTGGAACTGAAACATGTCCTGCGCACCACTGAAAAAATACAGACGGATGTAAAACGGCACCGGTATCGGACCACCGAGGAAATGTTTTATGCCATGCTCCGCGTTGAATATTCATTCCTGTTCCCTCCTTTTGTCGAATTGTTCCGTTTTGCGGAATTTGTCCCGGACCATATGTCAATGGAAAAAGAGTATGATGACCATATTCAGCATATAGTGAACATGTTGAAAATCAAAAGCTATCACAATCCGATGCTCATGCTTTCGGGTGAATACATCCAACGGCTCTGGAAAATAACCCGTGAATCCAACAACAAGGGTGTCTTTGACATGCTGACCGGCGTATTTACCCGGCAGGGATTTTACCAGCACCTGCGGCCTTTAAGTTTTCTTTCAATGCGGCGGGAATTGACGGTTGCCATCATGATGATCGATGTCGATTTTTTCAAGAAAATCAACGATTCACTGGGCCACCCGGCAGGTGATGCAGCAATTCGATATGTCGCTGAATATATTCTGCAAAATATCAGGAAATCCGATATACTGGGTAGATTCGGCGGTGACGAGTTTATTGTTTTTTTCTCTGATGTACAGGCTGATGCCCTGCTCGATATGGCAGAGAAAATCCGTGCGGGTATCGCAGCACAAAAGACCGGTTTTGGCAAATTGACCGTGAGCATCGGGATTGCGCTGGATGTCATGACTGATGAACCCGAAAAGCTGGTGGAGCGTCTGCTGAAAGAAGCGGATACTGCGTTATACGATGCAAAAAACAACGGGCGGAATTGCGCAAAGTTATTCAAGCGTGAATAACAGAAAAATCGGAGAGGGTTGATTGTGAAACAGTTTCGGCTTCATTCAATAACCGACATTCATGAAGGGCACTTTCTCAAAGACAGGATTCCCGGAAAATATATTTCACGCGGCGCGCTCATGTGGGGAAAACCCGGGCAGCGGACACATACCAACGACGGGCCGGACGGAAAAGACTATCATGTTCATGATGACGAAGAGATTTTTGTGGTACTCCAGGGAAAGGGAATCATGGAGCTGGAGGGAGATGAATATCCTCTTTTTACCGGTGATGTCATGATCGTGGAGCCGGGCGAGGATCATCATCTTGTCATCGATGAACAGGATCCCTGTGTTATTGTATGGTTTCATGCTTCGGATACAAGGCCGGCATAAAAAAAACCGGCCGCTTTAAAAAACCGGCCGGCAGAAAAAATAATCTGATATGTTATTTTGATACCTGCTTTTCGGCAATCTCTCCAATAACAGGAATTTTGAATCCTTCCATCTGGTATGCCTTTATCATGCAGATAATGGTAAGAACAATGAAGCCAAGGTATACAACAAGGTTGATCAGGCCGATAATAAATGAGATCGCAAGCCAGGCGCTCGGCGACAATACAAGGCCGACGATTCCAAAAATAATCGAAAGAATGATAATGACCGCAATCAGCACAACGCCAAGAAGTATTGACTGGAGTGCATGGAACCGCACAAATTTCGAGTTTTTTTCACCCAGGAAGAAAATCAATCCGCCGATGATCGAAAACAGATAGGCAAGTAATGCCTCGAGGTTTTCATCCATACCCATACTCGTTTTTTTCCTGGCTTCTTTTGTTTCTTTTGCCATGATGGCCTCCTTTATTAATACAGCTATAAAAAATAATTTTGGTTACTTAGTTGAGTATAATCCGAGAAATGTTGTTTGTCAAAAAGAAATAAAAAATATCCTTCCAGTTATGAGGTCTGCTATATATGGATATTTAAAACATGCCTATGGAAATCAATGAATGAAGAGCCAAAAGCTTGTTTGGATGAAAATGAGGATGCATGGTTGCATTCCGATTGAACGAGTGATACTATCAAATGCTTCTATGAATGAATCTGTTGGCATTCTGCCGAAAAAATCAACACCGTATTACGCTTCGCTTTCCGGTCTTTGTGAGGAACTGCAACGTCAAATTGAGCCGGACGACCGGGAATTGTTTGCACAACCATATGAAATGCCGGATCCGCTGTCGGAGAATATGCATACTGTTTCACCCGGCCTGGTGCACCGGTATCAAAACCGGGTCATTCTTAAAGTAACCGATGAATGTGCGGTTCATTGCAGGTTTTGCTTTCGAAAAGCTTTAATAGCAGAAAAAAGGGGAGCTCTTTTGGAGAGCGATCTTTTATTGGCAGCGGTGTATATTGCGGAGCATCCGGAAATAGCCGAAGTCGTATTGACCGGTGGAGATCCACTGATGCTGAAGGATACTCAGCTGCAGTATGTTTTGACTGTGCTGCGGGAGAAACGGCCGGATATTGTTTTCCGCATCAATACACGGATACCGGTAGTTCTTCCGGATCGGATAACCGAAAAGACGGTGAAAATGCTTGCGGCTTTTTCTCCCTTATGGGTGAGCATTCACACCAATCATCCGGGAGAGCTGACTGCGCAGGCATCGGGGTGTATCTCTCTGCTGGCAGATAACGGCATCCCGCTGTTGAGCCAGACTGTTCTGCTCAAGGATATTAATGATAAAGCAGATACACTCGAACAGCTTTTTTCACAGCTTATACGGCTTCGGGTCAAACCGTATTATTTGTTTCAGCTCGACTCTGCATCCGGGACCAGCCATTTCCGGGTTACAATCGAACAAGGCTTTGAAATCATGAAAGAACTGCGCTTGCGGTTAGCCGGCTATGCACTTCCTGTATATGCTCTTGATCTGCCGGGCGGTGGCGGGAAAGTGCCGTTGACGCCTGACAGAATTGTTGGGCATGAGGAAGGGTGGATTGTGCTGAAAGACGATGCGGGGAAAGAATACCGGTATCCGGAGTAAGAAACCACAGATTTCACCGATTACATAGAAAGGGAAAAGAATTAAATCTTTTCTGTTAACAGCATCTTCAGGTATTATACTGTACATCAGGAGAAACATGGTGAAAAATCAAAAGCTGAGACTGCTGCTGGTCTTTTTTTATTGTATCCGGTACGCAAACCCGGGCGGGAGAACCGGATATAGTCTCTTACGCAGCAGCTGGAAATTGGGATGAAGTAAGGAAAATCCTGTCTGAATAGACTGACCCGGACATAAATCTAATAGAATATCAAGGAAAATCAACGCTGATGTATGCGGTACTTGATAATCAAATTGAAATCGCTGCCGAGTAGATTGCCAGGGGCGGTCAGATAAAAAAGCGTTCACCTTTAGTGAACGCTTTTAAAAAGGCGCCGAGCGGATTCGAACCGCTGCATAAAGGTTTTGCAGACCTCTCCCTTACCACTTGGGTACGGCGCCGCGGTTTCATGGCAAAGGATTGTTCCTTTGCCATGAAACCGCGGAGTTCCGATTTATCTTATTTACCATATTAAGGAATAAATCGGAACTCCACGAACCTTTTTTAATATCATTTGATGCAGAAACGAATATAATAAAAATAGCCTGATTTGTAAAGGCTTATGCCGCTATTCTGCAGAAATTATTGGGGTCACCGGGGGGTGATGACATAGACAATTGTCCCGCGGATCGTGGCGGTGCCGGAAACACGGGTGTATTTCCAGCGGTTCACTGCGGTTCGTACTGCCGAGTCAACGTCCGGGTATCCGCATGATTTTTTGATCCCCGTCACCCGGACAAAACCCGAGGCATCCAGCTGCACCGAAAGCTCCACCCGCAGACGCAGACCCTGCTCGGAAACCCATCGGGGGATGTCTGGTTCAACGCGGGAAATCGGCTGGCGGGATGCATTATCTTCCCATGAACTTGAGGACGATGATGCAGGGTTGGGCGAAGAAGCTGAATCGTCGGAACTGTTGTTTCCGCCGGAAGTGTCCCTGTTTTTCAGCATTTCATCCAGGCGGGAGAGACTGCCTTCTTCAAGGTTGGAATCAGGTTTTGTTTCCTCTGTCCGGGGAGCAGTGTTGTTTGCAGAGGCAGCATTGGTGTTGTTGTTTTTTGGCCCGGATTTCGGTTGTGTATTTTCCACTGGTCCTGAATCCGGGGCAGTGTTTGTCGTTGTTGTGTCTGTCTGAACCGTCGGTGTAGTGGTGAACATGCTGTCGAGCTCGATATAGATTGGGCCTTCGTATTCCGGCGTCTCCGGTACAATATCACCCAGAAACAAAAACAATATGAGAAAAATTACTGCATGCAGAACAGCGGCACTGATGATCCCCACTGCGAGGCGTTCGTTTTCTCTTTCAGATGACTGGTGCATCAATTCAGCTACTCCTTGTCTGTTTTGGTTTTCAGGTTTGCGACCTTGAATCCGTTTTTCCTGAGGACGTCCAAAACAGATATCATCAGGCTGTAGGAAACATTTGCATTTCCTTCGATAATGGCTCCCTTCCTGTCAATCTCCTCAACGGTAACGGTTTTTGCAAGCGCGGCATCGAGTGTTTCAAGAGAATACTTTTTGTCAGCTACATACAGTTCACGTTCTGATACGACCGTCACTACCAGTTTTGTCATGGCGACCGGTTCTGCTGTTGTTGATGTCGGAAAAATAATCGGAATCCCCGGTGTAATTAAAAAGGTTGTTGATACCATGAAAAAGATTACTAATTGAAAGACGACATCGATCATGGGAATGAGATCGACATTTGCTTTTGGGACAAGTTTTCTTCGAAACTTCATGTTATTTCCCTTCGGTTAACAGGAGAACCATCTGGTTTACCCGGTTTTCGAGGCGGATAATGATATGATTCACCTTGCTTACCAGATAATTGTAAAAGATAATCGCTGGAATAGAGACAATAATTCCTGCGGCGGTTGTCAACAGCGCAACAGAAATATCCCCTGCCAGCAGCGATGGATCCAGCTGGCCGACGGCTTCTTTGAGCACGCCGAATGCGCCGATGTTTCCGATGACCGTTCCCAGCAGTCCCAAAAGCGGTGCAATATGTGCGATCGTTCCCAGGGTCGAAAGGTTTCGTTCCAGTTTTGGTATTTCCAGGTTTGCGGCATCCATGATGGCATCCTTGATGATATGGACATCATAATTTTTATGCTCGATACCCACTTTCAGCAGATTGGTAATGGGGGAAGGACTGCTCTCGCAGATGGCGAGTGCTTCATCATAGTGATGCTTCTCCATGGTGACCTTGAGCCGGTTGATCATCTTGTCTTCATCAACCCGTATTTTTCGAAAGTACAAAAACCGCTCGATGATAATTCCAAATGCCACTATTGAAAGCGGCATGATAATAAACATGAGCGGTCCACCTTTGATCATTAATTCCCACATTGTATGCTCCTTTTAAAACGTTATTTGAAATTTAAACCGGGCACGGATTCCCGGTGATAGATATGGATACACACTTTCCCGCTGCCGGCCCAAAAGCGGCGACAAAAGATCGAGTCCTTCCAGAATGAATTTCATGTTGTCAAGCACGCGGACAAAGGCACTGGCGTCAAGATACGGAAACTCGTAGATGCCGCCCACCTCTGCCTTGATACGCAGGGTGACAGCTGCACCAAAGAGTCCTTCCACATGTTCTGCGGCCAGCTCCCCGCCGACTGAAAATGATGAATGCAGCTCTGTATCAAACGGAATGTCGATTGCATTTACCGAGCTCAATGCCAGCCAGTTGAAAACAGGGAACCGGAGTTTCACATCAGTGTGGAAAAGCCAGACATCCGGCGTATAGATTACCGGAAACAAGCCGGTTGTTCCGGACATTGTCTCTCCTTGAGTGACATATGATCTGTTTTCGGAAATGGTTGCATCGGCAATAATAAGCAGTGAGTTTTCCAAAGATATCTGTACACTCGCATTGGCGAACCAGCCGTGGTTGTCAGCCAGAGAGGCCGGGAAATCTGCATAGTCAAAACCGCTGAGGAGGTGAAACAAGTCGCGTTCTTCAATTTTATAACCGCCGCCCGCGCTCAGTTTCAGCCAGTCGGCCGGATACGCATGCAGGGTGATCGTAAACGGGACAAGATACGGAATATCAGAGCTGGTAAAAAATCCCGCTGCGGCATCGGCAAGAAACCAGTCCCCCAGTTCAAATCCCAGGGACAGGTCTGTGCGGAACCGGTGGGTTTCATAATCAGCGTCACCTGCGATATTCCTGTATTTGTAATTGAGGGCCAGCTGTATTGTCACAGATTCCCACCGTGCATCGCCGATTAATTGTTCCCGGATCGCAAACTCGATCGGCGGATACGCTACTGTGTAGACGGGATTTGTATCCCCGGTGAGATGCAGGCTGGTCGACTGGAAATTGGTTATTGTCGACAGGGTAAAAAAGTCAGCAAGCTTGAAGGCGAACAATGCATCAAGATGTGAAAACTGGTTTATTGTTGAAAAATACGCGACCTGTTCCTGAAGGCCCTGCTCTTTTTCATGAAATCCGCCGTCAGCTTCAATGGTAATCCCCGGCATCTGAATTTTTATCGATCCCTCAAACTCGTCCTGGCGCGCATGATACCCAAGCCCAATCTGGTTATAGGCAAATCCGTCGGCATTTTCATGTTTGTAAAACAGCTTTACGATCGGCTGTTCCTTGAGTTTGAAAAAAGTGATTTCGCTCAACAAATTGCTCTGAAGCCCCACCCCAAAAAGTACCTTTGTAAAAAAAGACTTGTCTTTAATCCTCGCATACTCGCCGTCCTGTCCCGGAACAATCAAATCGACATCCGGTTCATCGATGGGAATTTCATCAGGCTGCGGGAGCGGAGCTTCCTGTTCAAAGGTCATCAGGTCTTCGTCGGGGGTGAAACCTGCATCGATCTGTTCCTTGCTTAAATCATCGATTTCAAGAACCATCGAAGGAAAGAGATCACCCGGATCTTCGGCTTCTTCCTTTTTTTTCTCCTGTGCGAACACTGCAGCTGCAGAGAACAGGAGAAGGACAAGTGTTAACAGAATTATATTTTTATTCATTTTTAATTTCCCCCGCCGATCAGTTTCTTCCCTTTTTGTGTCCAGGGAGAGGAGGGAAAGTTTTGAACCAGCCGGTCAACCAGGTCTTTTGCCGCCTGCTTGTCTCCGGAAAAAGTCATCATCTCGGCAGCGCGGTAAATGGATTCTGCCATCAGATCCTGGTTGGATGAATCCACAAATGCGGCCTTTAAAAACTCGTTGCCTGCCTGTTTAAAGTCTTTTTTCCTGTTGTAATATTCGCCCATCAGATATTGCGCCCGTGCTCCGGTTTTTTTGTCCGAGGATACGCGCAGCACCTGGGAGATCAGCGATACAGCGGTTTCCCATTTTGAAGAATCGTTTCCCTTAAGGTACAGCGCGGCAAGGTCGTTCATCGCAGTTCTGCCCTGCGGGGTCGCGGTCTTGCTGCTGCGGTCAATAAGAGCAGTCAGCCGCGCTTCCTCCCCGCTCAATCCCAGCACAAGGTAGCGAAGCTCGGAAACAGTCTCGGATGCCTTCATTGCCTCGGCTTCCTTTGGATACCAGGCAATAATATCCTGATACAGGGCGAGGGCCTTGTCATACGCTTTTTGCTCCATGTAGATTTGTGCCGATTGTTTCATGGCCTCGGACCGAAACGGGCTTTTGCCGTGATTTTTTATGAGCGTCTCCCAGTGTCTCAGCGCTTCCGGTTTGTTTTTTACCTGCAGGGCGGCATTTCCCGCCCAGTACAGAGAAGCATCAATCAAGTCGCCGTCTGGAAATTTTGACTGATACTGTTCAAACGCGCTTTTTGCGCTCATAAATGATCCTGCGCTGTAATACAGTTCTGCCCGGTTGTACAGGGCCTGGGCATGCAGCGGGCTTGATGAATAGTTGTTTGAAAGAGAGAGGTATGCATCAGCTGCCTGCGCGGTTTTTCCCTGCAGGGCCAGAATTCCTGCATACTCAAAAAGGGCATCGTCTGCAAAATCAGCATTCGAAGATTTTTTCCAGATATCCAGAAACAGTTTTTCGGCCTTTGCACTATTGCCCTGGGACAATTCTGATTTGGCAAGGAAAAACTGCGCTTTGGAGAGAGTTTGTGCATCTTTGGTTTTCTGTGCCAGCTGATCAAAATACCGGGCTGACTGGCGGTAATTGCCGGCCGAATAAAAACACCAGCCGTTATAATACAATGCCTGTTCAGCCAATTCGTGTTCGGGAAATGCGGAAATCATCTCGGTGAAAAAACCGGAAGCCGTATCAAAATCTCCCAGACGATAGTATGCCCAGCCTTTATAAAAAACAACAAACGGCGCAATGTCGCCCAGCTCGGGATCATCAGTATTTTTAATCTGGATTTCAGAAAAACTTGCCAGGGCATTTTTATACTGCTTGAGTGAGACAAAGGACAGGCCTTCAAAGTATTTAAATATTGTATACAGGACAGGTTCTGTTGTTTTAAGCCGCGGCGAAGCCTGATTGACTTTTGCCACCCGAGAGACCACTTCGCTATAATTTTTTTCCTGGAACAGAATATAAACATAATCCCGCTGGGCCTGAAGGTCGTCAGTGCTTGATTTGATGTACCCTGAAAGAAAATCTTTCGCCTGTGATATTTCTCCGCGCTGTACCAGAAGTTTTGAGTGCAGTTTTACCGCAGCCCGGCGAATCCCTGCCTCCTGGTTGTTATCGGCCAAAAGCCCGGTGGTGAGCACTATGGCCGGTTCTGTTTTGCCTGTTTTGTACAGGGCATACGCGAGTGTGTATGCTGCTTTTGATTTGTTCGGCGAAGCCGGGTAATCGTGAAGATGCTGTTCCAGAATATTGATTGCGGTTTCAAAATCACCCGCCTGAACAGAGAGACTGCCGGTACGGAACAGTACGGTATCTGATTGTTCCTTGAATAACTGCTGGTATTCCTGGAGGATTTTTGCCGCATACTGGGCAGACCCTTTTTTTATCAGAATCTCGGAAAGATACAGCGGCACCGAAACGGGGATTGGGATTCTGTTGCGGAATCCCCACGCGCGGTTAAAATAATATTCCGCCTGTTCCATGTTATTGTCCGAAAAACTGGCAATGCCGATATTCGTCCAGAAATCCACAAGCATTGCCGGATTGTCTGCAAAGGTATCTTCTGCAATACGGATCAGCCGTTCCATTTCCTTTAACTGTTTTGATTTCATCGCGAGGGTAAACAGTTTTGCCAGTGCCACCCCCGAAATGTCTGGCGTTTCCGCAAGCAGCGAATTGTAAATATCTTTTGCGCTCTGTGTCTGGTTTTTTACAATCAACGCATCGGCATAGTAAAGCAGAAACTTGTTTTTAAGGGCGGGTGGCAAATTGGCGAACTCTTTGGTGTTGTGCTGGCCTATCAGATCGTCGGCCTTTTCTGTTTTAAAATTGATATACGCCATAAGCACGAAACTGTAATGGAACAGCGGCGTATTCGGGTACTTTGAAAGATAGGCTCCAGCAGTTGTCCTGGCTGTTTTATAGTCTTCCACCTCCGATTCACAGACCGCTTTGTAATAGACCGCCTGT
Source organism: Spirochaetales bacterium (assembly GCA_016929065.1). Taxonomy (GTDB): domain Bacteria; phylum Spirochaetota; class Spirochaetia; order SZUA-6; family RPPD01; genus RPPD01. Next base: position 121,270 of record JAFGJO010000055.1, read on the forward strand.
TCGGTGATATTGTTGACCAGGCCGAATTCCAGGTATTTTGTAAAGTCTTCAAGGGCGGGGATGTATTCTTTTTTCCTGTAACGGTTCATGCCCTTCCAGAAGGGTATGAACTGAAGAAATTTGGTTGAACGGAAACGGCGCTCTGTTTTCTCCAGAACTGCAAGTGATTCTTCATACTGTTCAAGGTAAAAATAGCATAATGCCAGGTGAAACTGGACATCCGGGTAAAGCTCCGATTGCTTGAAATTATCGGAAAACTCCTGATAGGATTCCAGTGCCAGGCCATAGTTCTTTGAAAAATAGAAACTTTCAGCCTCAGTAAAAAGTTCCTGTTCCGGAGTCTGGGCAAATGCCAAGGCTCCAAAACAAAGCAATAATATACAAACAATGCTCTTTTTCATAACAATACAAGTCGGGGAATTTTATTCCCGGGCTTTTCCTTTCCCTGTTTTCATCAGGAAGAAAACTACTCCTTTATGAAAACAATTACATTTTTGATATGATACAGGAATAAATTTAACGCGAACCTGGATAAAACACATGTGCCTTTTGGTATGTTTTTGCTGTAACCCGAAAAAAAACAGGGGAAATGAACTCTCTTGACCTCTTTTATGGAGTGTTTTATCGTTGTTTCACTGTGAAACCAATGGCCCTTCTTGTTTTTCCTCCAGTTTATGATTTCGCGTTTTATGACATGTTTGTAAAACCCTGCGGTCTCCTCCGGATTGGTCAATGGCTTTCTGATACCGGGTATGAAGTTGAACTTCTCAATTGTCTTGATTATACCGATTCGGCAGGCGTTGAAATATATGGTGAAGTCCAGCGCAAGCCGAACGGGACCGGGAAGGTATTCCGCCAGATTATTGAAAAGCCGCCGGTGCTGAAAAGTGTAAAGCGAAAGTATGCCCGGTATGGAATCCCGCGGAAAACAATAGAAAAACGTATTTCACACGCGCATTCTGATATTATCCTTGTCGGATCGGGGATGACCTACTGGTATCCGGGGGTGCGTGAGGTCATCACTGCGGTAAAAAAGGTTCAACCAAAAACACCGGTGGTACTCGGTGGGGTGTATGCGACGCTCTGCACGGATCATGCAGAAGAGCAGGCCGGGGCTGATTTTGTTGTAAACGGGGACGGATGTGCGGGGTTGCCGGCAATCCTGCAGAAATTGCAGCTTCCTGTTCCAAAAATATCCTATCCCGGGACACAGTTGCTTTTAAAAGAAGGGTTTCTGGATGCCGCGGCAATCCGTTTGCACGAGGGGTGTCCGCACCGGTGCAGCTATTGCGCATCAGAGGCGCTATGCCCGAAATTTCGGCCCGGGGACGGAGGTGAACTGGCAGATGAAGTGTTTCGGATTCACAATACACTCGGTATCGTAAATTTTGCCTTTTATGATGACGCGCTGCTTTTTAAAGCCGAAACAGGAATTATTCCTTTCCTTGAAAAGATCATCGAATCAGGGTTAAAATTGAATTTCTTTTTCCCAAACGGATTGCATATCTCCTTCCTGACAGAAGAAATCGCCCGGTTGATGAAAAAAGCCGGATGCAAAGACCTCCGCTTCGGGTTTGAGAGTATAAATTCAGAATTTCAAAATGAGTTTGGGTTTAAATATTCTGCTGATATGTTCCCGCACGCCATCGATGCATTGCGAACCGCCGGATTTCAGGATAATGATCTCGCCGCCTATATTATGGCCGGACTCCCCGGGCAGATGCCGGAGGAGGTTGAAGAAACAATACGCACATGTGCAGATCTGAAAGTTCGCGCGTTCATTAATGAATATTCTCCCATTCCAAAAACCGCTTTGTGGGAGAAAAGCGTATCGCTGTCGCGGTTCCCGATCGCAGAGGAGCCGCTCTGCCACAACAACAGTTTGTTCGCCCTGCAGAGTGATTCTTTTACAGTGGAAGATCTTCGCCGGTTAAAGCGGCTGGCACTGGAACTGACGAGGGGGCAGAACGATTGATATCTATCGGAATATTTCGATTCTATAAAAAATATCAATTTCCATGGCATTTCCATTGATATCCAGAGTTCCCCAAAAAAATATCTGGCCATTGATTTGTTGCCAGGCTTTTTCACGGACACTGTTTTTGTATTCCGGAAAATACAGAATGATTTTTGAACCCCGCTTAGTCCATCTTCCGTGTAATTTACTGCCGACAGACATGTTCCCGGTCGGATTCAGGATTTGAAAACGCGGATGTGATGGCCGCGATCATGAAAAATAAACCAAACACTCTCATTTGCTCTCCTGTCTCTTTTAAATTATCACCGAGGTATGTGTTTTTCAATATTCATCAAAATAATTATTGTCCGAGAGCCTGCTGTTCCTGATGATCCGGATGCATACTCTTAAAAAGACTGCCGAAAAAACAATTTTCTCACTTTCTCATCACATTCAGCGACTATACTCAACAGTATAGTTTAATGCAATGACTGGGGAGGTTTCATGCACAGACGATCGATGGTTGAAATATTCTTTCTTTTTATATGGCTGTTTTCGGGGGAGTCATAACCGCGCCGCTTTCTGCCCGGCAGATGAATATTCTCAAATATTTTTTTCTTCATCTTCACGATGCCGTTTTCTGTGTGACAGCAAAATCGCGGATTTCAATTCTTTCTCGTTCCTCGCTTTGTGCCATGCCGAGTGAAATGACGGGTCCTGAAGGGTCTGCGCGATCGACATGAGCGCGCGGAGATGGAAATTTCTCCGGTCTTTGCTTCCAACGAGGCAGAACGCGGTATACACCACTTCTTTTTTTGTCCAGATAATTCCATACCGCGACCGAACGAGAATGATGTCGAAGATCGATTCGCCCTCGACAATCACATGCGGCAGGGCGTGCGGGATGGCAACTCCGGGATAGATCAGCGTCGAGGTCAATTCTTCGCGCTCGCGGAATTTATCCAGCAGGGTTTTTTTATTCAGATTGTATTTTTCAGCGATGAGGGCCGCAACATCACCGAACATCACGTCACGTTCGACTGTTTTTGGATAGTCAATGACCAGCGCCCTGCGGATTACGAGGTCGAACTCGTCCTCGCGGATGTCATTGCGTTCGAGTAAAATCGCAAGGAGTTCATCTTCAAGTTCCTCCTCGCTGTGGTTTTCTTCGGGTCCGAAGAGTTTTCGTATCATTGTCACAAACGCACTCGTCTTTGACCATCCCCTGCGCGCATACGCGAAATACCAGACAAGTGCGGTCACTACAAAGCCCGCCGCGATTAATAACGGCACAAGGCCTTGTGTCGCAATCAATACACCATAGACGAGTACACCGAAAATTTGAAGGAAAGGGAACAGGGGCGAGGAAAAAAGCGGGCGGTAATGACCAAGCCGGGAAAAACGGATAACGATAACCCCAAGGTTTTCCAGGAGAAACACGAGAAGCAGAAAGAGCGAGGCGACCTTGGCCAGTTCCTTGACATCAAGCCCGATGATAATTACCATCATGAACGCGCTGGTGATGAGTATGGTTCGTGTGGGAGTTCCCTTTTTATTTACCAATCCGAGTGATTTTGGAAGAAACCCGTCACGGCTCATTGCCATGGGAATTCGCGAGGCGCTTAATATCCCGGCGTTTGCGGTGGTGAAAAACGCGAGCATTCCCGCGGTAGCGACAGCGATCATCGCGGCAATCGGGGCTGAGGGTCCGGAAAAAAACAGTTTCGCCGCATCGGTGAGCGGTGAATAGCTTGCTGCGAGCGCGATACCGTCCATGGCGCCGATGGTGACAAATACCACAAGCAGGTAGACAACCTGAGTCACCAGAAACGCGGAGAGGATGCCGGGGACGAGCATTTTTTTGGGATCCTTGATTTCCTCGACCGCGGCGGCAATTTTGGTTATTCCCCCGTAGGAGATGAAGACCAGCCCGGTGGTTTTAACGATATCAAACAGTGACAGATCGGCTGTTTTCTCAAAGTGAATAAAATCCATATGCCGGTATCCCGCCAGAAGATAAAACGCGAGTATTAAAAAAAGAAAGAACACCATGAATATCTGAAAGCGTCCAGTTCCCTCTGCGGAGAAAAGATTCAATGCGGTGAAAAAAAGACACGCCCCGATTGCAATCAGTTTGAATTCAAGTACTCCGAATGAAGGGAATAAAAGCGACCCGAAGATCCCGATTCCCACGAGGGCGAAGGCACTTTTGAGTGCCACAGAAAACCAGTCGGCGAAACCCGCGATCAGGCCCACCGGTGCGCCGAAGATGCGTGCGAGCGGGAAAAAGGCGCCTCCCGCCTTGGGCATGGCGGATGTGAGTTCAAGTTTGGTAAAGACCGCGGGGAGCATGCAGATTCCGGCCAGAAGATATGAGATAAGCGCGCCAATGCCTGCTTCGGAGAAGGCGATCGCAGGCAGGATGAACAGTCCTGATGAAATCATTGCACCCGCGCCGAGGCTGAACACGCCGAATGTGGTAAGACTTTTTTTCAGGGTCATGGCAGGCCTCTCCGATCATGAACTTTGACGATTATATTTTTATCATCAACCTGTGAATATTTATTTACAATAGCATATATCGGTATGGGTGTGAAGTGAAATTCAGGAGCGGCGCATACCTGCACCGCCTGACTGGCTGATAATCCGGCAGGAGAGCAAGCGGCGGGAGAAAAACAAATATGGTTGACCCAATTGAGATAAAAACCGGCACCCTGACATGAAATATCACAACCCTTCTGCCTTTGATTAAATGTTTTTTCCTCTTACTGAGTAAAAAATATGTTCAGGCTTCCATGAAAATTATTATTTATAACAGATAAGCTGCAGCAGTATCCCTTTTGACATTTATGCTCTTATTATCTATAACCAGTAGTTATGGAAATCAATGACTCGTTTATAGAAAATCTTGCGGTTTCGCAAAGCGATATTACAGAGAAAATCAGCCGGGAACTTGATGTCACCACCCGGCAGGTATCGGCTGCAATTGGATTGCTGAAAGACGACAATACCATTCCCTTTATCTCCCGCTATCGCAAGGAAGCAACCGGTGCCCTGGATGAAGTTGCAGTGCGGGATATATCCCATCGGCTTACCGCCCTGGAAAATCTGGAACAGCGGAGGATCGATATCATCCGGCTGATTTATGAACAGGGTCAATTATCAGACGTGCTGCTGACAAATATCACCAAGGCGAATACGCTCGCGGAACTTGAAGACCTGTATGCTCCCTTTAAGAAAAAGAAAAAAACTCGCGGGATGATCGCGGTGGAAAAGGGCCTTCAAAAACTGGCGGAGATTATCGAAAAGGAGTCTGATGATAAAATAGAGGCCCAGGCGCCCCGGTTTATTAATCCTGAAAAAGAAGTGCACACCGCAGAGGAAGCAATTGCCGGAGCGCAGGATATTGTTGCGGAGAATACCGCACACGACATAGACAAGCGGAAACGCTTGAAGGAGTTTGTCCTCAAGCACGGAGTAATTGTGGTGAAAGGGCTGAAAGACGAAGACGCGAGTGTGTATAAAATGTATTACGATTTCAAGGAGCCATTAAGTCAGGTCAAACCGCACCGGGTGCTTGCGATTAATCGCGGTGAAAAAGAGAAGGAATTGCAGGCAAAAATCGATTTTGACGATGATACGTGCTGCAGAGCATTTTTAACGAATTTTAGAATTAACAGTACCTGTTACAGACGGGCCATTGAAGACGGATTAACCAGACTGCTTGTTCCCGCTGTGCTTCGTGAAATCCGAAGTGATTTTACCGAAGCAGCCGATGCACACGGTATCACGTTATTTGCCACGAATTTGTCAAATTTATTAATGCAGCCGCCCATAAAAAAAACCAGGGTGCTGGGGGTCGATCCGGGAATCAGGACCGGGACCAAGGCTGCCGCGGTTGATACGACCGGAAAGTTTCTGGGATACTTCACCTTTTTCCAGCATAAAACAGAAGAAGCAAAAAAATGTGTTCATGATAATATCGTCAAATACAAGATTGAGCTTGTGGCGGTGGGCAACGGGACCGGCTCTCACGAAGTGCAGACAGTCATCACGGATGTGATAAAAGAATACAATCTGCCGCTTAAATATACGGTGGTCAGCGAGGACGGGGCATCGGTGTATTCCGCGTCAAAGCTGGCTGGAGAAGAGTTCCCCGATCTCGACGTGACGATCCGGGGCGCGATTTCCATAGCACGGCGGCTGCAGGACCCGCTTTCCGAGCTGGTGAAGATCGATTCGAAATCTATCGGAGTGGGACTGTATCAGCATGATGTCAATCAGAAAAAACTTTCAGAATCGCTTCATGAAACCGTGGAATCTGTGGTGAACAATGTCGGGGTAAATCTGAATACCGCATCATCTTCTCTGTTACAGTATGTATCCGGCATCACTGCCGGAACCGCAAAAAAGATCGTGACGTTCCGTGAAAAAAACGGGATTATTAAAAACAGGGAAATGCTGAAGAAAGTTCCGGGTATGGGCGAGAAGACCTTTGAACAATGTGCGGGTTTTATAAAGATACCGGAAAGTGACAACCCGCTTGACAATACCTGGGTGCATCCGGAGCAGTACGGAATCGCAACAGAGATTTACCGGCGAATCAAAAATGAAAGTACCATTGGTAAAGAAGAAACCGATGAACTGGCCAGGCTGTTCGGGGTAAGCGAATCAGCTGTACACGACATCATTCAGGAAATCAAAAAGCCGAACCGTGACCCCCGCCAGGATTTTCCCGCTCCGATTCTGCAGGACGGCGTGGTCAGTTTTGAGGATTTGGCAGTCGGCATGAAGGTGACCGGAAAAATAAAGAATGTGGTTGATTTTGGGGCTTTTGTGGATATCGGGATCAAGGAAACCGCGCTCCTGCATATCTCCCAGATCAGCGATACTTATATTAAAAATCCGATGGATGTATTAAAGGTCGGTGATGTGAAAGAGGTTGAGATCATCGACATCGATGCGGTGCGAAAAAGAATTTCTGTTTCACTGAAGACCCTGGAAAAGCCGATCTGACCATGCTCGACTATAAGCAGAGAGGATGATTGGTGAAGGAATGCACCGTCGCTTGGAAAAAAAAGCCCAAAAACAAACCTTCCTGGTGCGAAGGGGCTATAAATTTTCCTGACATGTGTCACAACTCGCGGCAGAAATCGGATACACTTCATCAAATCTTTCTAAATTTTTCAAAAGCAAAACAGGCGAATACCTGTTTGAATTTTTGAACCGCCTCAGGATACAGAGGGCGTGCCTGCTTTTGTAAAACTTGACAAAATCAGTTACGGAAATCGCATTTGAATGCAGTTCAAACAACATCTCGCTTTTCAACAGGATGTACCGCAGGCTTTTACATAAATCACCTTTGGAATACCGCAAACACTTGGGTTGACCGCGCAATACCTGAAGCTGCACAATTCATAATATCATGCCATAAGGCACATGGATGGACAAAGAAACCCTGGATAAACTTTCTACAAATGAATTGAATCGGGGGAGACATGAAAAAACATAACAGACTTTCGGCCATGATTCTTGCGTATGCGGCAGTATTTGCCGTCTTCACGCTCTGGGCATGCGAGTTGCAGGAGCCAGGCAACCCGTCAGCCGGATCAATCATGACTTTCACAGCTGGCAATCAATCCTGGAAGATGGCATACGTACCTGGTGGCCATACGTTTCCCAGGGGTACCGGGGATGATGAAACCGCTATAGTTGCCAATTCCTTCCTAATCGCCGAGACCGAGGTGACCTACCAGCTCTGGAACGCTGTCCGCCTGTGGGCCAGCAGTTCGGCCCGGGGGAGCAACATCTATTATTTCGCAAATGACGGGGCGCAGGGCAGCGGCACAGCCACAGACCAGCATCCGGTCACCACAATCAACTGGCGCGATGCCATTGTCTGGTGCAATGCCTTGACCGAATACTGCAATTACCAGAACGGTACAAACCTTGTCCCGGTATACTTTCATGTCAACGGAACGATCCGGGATTCGCGTGATGCCAATTCAAATATTTGCGACAATGCGGGCATCAAGCCGACCGGCACGGGCTTCAGATTGCCGTCCACTGAAGAATGGGAATTCGCCGCCAGATGGAGGAATAATTCATCCAATACTGTTCCCGGGTATTCAAACCCGTGGTTCACTCGAGGCAATTCTGCAAGCGGGGCCATTACATTCTACAATGATGCCGAGGACCTCTATCCTGCAAACGGAATTCCGGATGGACAGGATACCAATCATGGACTCGGGGTATACGGGGACTACTGGGACGGGGATTCATGGGTGGCCACTACAACAATGGGAACAGCAGTGGTCAAAAGCAAGGGGATAAACGGGGCCAATTCGCTCGGGCTTTATGACATGGCCGGGAATGTCAATGAGTGGTGTTTCGATAAATACTCACAGGCCGCATCCCAGAGAATTCTTCATGGGGGCAATTGGGATTACACCGCCTTTTATTTACAGACAGGAGTGGAGATGACCAGCTTTCCTGAAAATGAATACAACCATTACGGGCTTCGTATTGCGATGTCGCAGTAAATCATTATCAGGTGGTACCCTGCTGCGATTCACTAAAATGCAACTCCGCTGTTTTATTGGTCAGCATCTTGCGTAGCATTGATTAAGTTCAGCACTGCGGGCACATTCGGTCGTTTATCGCGGGTCGGAACCAAAAAGCCATCAGGTACTTTATTGCTGCCTCAACCTGTGTAGAAAAGGTGGCGCGCGCTATTGACTATTACCGCTTCGGTTCCAGTTAACAGACCATATTTCTCGATGGGGGAACTTGGCTTCCAGTAGACATTCCAAGGTGCACTGTAATCAACTTCCCGCGAGAAACCATCTTTTGATGCAGCCATCCAGAATCCAGGTGCTGGGATAAACACGGAAGGAATTCACATAGTCTTGGAAAATAATTTTCACAGTATCAAATGGCTACTTCCTCCTCTATTGATTTTAATCTCAATGAATTGCCTTCAAGACTGAATATTTTTGCTTGATGTAATAACCTGTCAAGCAGTGCAGTTGTCATTGCTTCATCACCAATCATTTCTGCCCGGGCAGTAAAAGATTTTTTTGACGTTAAAATAATAGATTGTTTTTCATACATTTCACTTACGAGGTTGAAAAAGAGATTTGCCTCGCGTTTTTCAATTGGTGTATATCCAATTTCATCGATAATCGGTAATCTGGATTTTAAGATTTTTCGCAGGCGAAAATCGGATGCTCTTTGCATCTCAACTGTTTTTAATATCCTTATAAGACTGGATATTCGTTCAAAGCAAACAGTGTAAGCTTTTTCAATCGCTTCATCGGCCAACGCTATCACCCGGCAGGCTCTAAAGAAAGGACATTTTCCATGTGGGAATGAAGGAGATAAGCAAAGGCTTATTAATTATTGGTTCCTGCGTATTTTTGCAGTTTGTGCTCCGAAGTGCATAGGGATGAAAAACTCATAGCTGAGCATTATTTCTGAAATTTTAGCCGGGATTTTTACTTTACTTCCAGCTGCATTATAACAGGAAGATGATCTGACGCACCTGTGTCAGGGTGTTTGACAGACCATGTCCGGGGAAACCCGGAATCTTCCCAGACAAGCGCCGACGCGCTATGGACAAAAAATCGCTGAAATTTTAAAGTGCTTTCTTCGGAAAAATTGCCAATCAGCATAATGTGGTCGATTGTTTCCCAGTGTTTGCTGAACACATAACTTCCGGCAGGAGAAGAATCAACAGTATACCAGGGCTGGAATGCGGTGAGTTTATTCTCCGCCAAATCAGTTTCATTTAAATCGCCGGTTTGGAAGATGCTTTCGGCCTGAAAAGAATCAGGCAAAGAAACAGATGACGGCAGAAGAGCCGTCTGATATGCAGATTTTATCAGTTCATATTCATCGTGGCGTTCATTCAGATCTCCGGTGATAAGGATGCGAAGACCGGGCCTGGTTTTTTGCAGAACAGCGACTCTGTCTTTTAGAGTTCCCGAAGCTGCCAGACGTGCCGGTTCGGTATGTTCTGCTCCTCCGGATTTTGATTTCCAGTGGCAGTTGAATAGTACGACTGGTATGTCATTAATCATTATTTCAGTTTCGAGTATTTCCCGTACCGGATTATTTTCCCAGTCCGGCAGTTTGTGTACCGCAACTCTTTTAACCGGCAGGTTGGAAAGAATACCGATCGTTGCTGCCGATTCCGGTTTCGGTGGAACAACAGACCATGTATAGCCAAGCACGGTTTTTATTCTCTCCAGAACATTTTTGTTTTCTATTTCCTGCAGGCAGAGAATATCCGGGGTGTCGGGAATAGAGCGGATCGCAGATAGTATCGCGGCAAGCTTGTTTTGGTACAGTGCGTGAGTCCACTTTTCGGTTCCCGGGTCAAACTCGGTGTACTCTGTTCCGTCATCGATGTCATCAAACAGGTTGTCGACGTTATAGCTCGCGATGATGATTTTATTCTCCTCGCAGCAGAGCATGCAGGAGGAGAGGAGAATAATTACAGTAAAAATGATGATTGTTTTTTTCATATGATTTCCTTGTTCATTTTTCTCGCGAAGATCGCAAAGTGCGCGAAGGGAACAGATTATCAACCCCATTTGCCACTCGTTTAATACCCTG
>JAFGJO010000056.1 GCA_016929065.1 Spirochaetales bacterium
GGGAGAGGTGTCCGAGTGGTCGAAGGAGGCGGTCTTGAAAACCGTTGTGGGGCAACTCACCGGGGGTTCGAATCCCTCCCTCTCCGTAGATATACAGAGTAATTTTTTTTTGGAGAGGTGCGAGAGCGGCCGAATCGGGCTCCCTGCTAAGGAGTTGTGCGGGTAACTGTACCGGGGGTTCGAATCCCCCCCTCTCCGATATGTGCCTATAGCTCAGCTGGATAGAGTATTAGATTGCGGATCTAAAGGTCAGAGGTTCGAATCCTCTTAGGCACGAGATCCTATGGAGAGATGCGAGAGCGGTTGAATCGGGCGGTCTCGAAAACCGTTGCCCCGCACTCAACCCATTAGCAAAAGCCACTGATGGCTCAGGGTTATTTTATTTCACCCTGTTGAGTTTATGCGTTGAGTGCGGGGCCGGGGGTTCGAATCCCCCTCTCTCCGCAAAACGCCTTCTTTTCATAATCCTTGTGACAAGGGGAGAGATGACCGAGAGGCCGAAGGTGTACGCTTGGAAAGCGTATGTACTCTAACCGGGTACCGAGGGTTCGAATCCCTCTCTCTCCGATTTCCCCTTTAGTGTTTGAATCAGGCCCTGCGCTATCTGTGATTGCCCAACCCCGTCAGGCCCGGAAGGGAGCAGCGGTAAGTGATTTTCAGTTGAGACGCAAACGGTCTGGCTCACGCTGAAGGGGTTTTTAAAAGGATTTGAAAAAGAGGAATTCTTTCAAAGGTAATGAAAAATACTCTATGAATTATGAAGTTACTGCGTTAAAAAAAAGACCTCAAAACTTTGATGATTTCGTCGGACAGGATTTTGTCGTTGAAACGTTGAAAAACTCACTTGAATCAAAAAGAATCGCCAATGCATTTTTATTTTCAGGGCCCCGCGGTGTCGGAAAAACCTCTGCTGCCCGGGTATTGGCAAAAGCACTTAATTGTAGTGCAGGCATCACGTCTTCCCCCTGCGGAAAATGCAGCTCCTGTACAGAGATCACTGCGGGAAATGCACTTGATGTGATAGAGATTGACGGAGCCTCACATACCAGCGTGAATGATGTCCGGGAAATCAGGGATGAGGTGCTCTTTGCGCCGTCAAGCAGTAGATATAAAATATATATCATTGACGAAGTGCATATGCTCTCCAACAATGCCTTTAATGCTCTTTTAAAAACGATTGAAGAACCACCGCCGTATATAGTCTTTATCTTTGCAACAACCGAGATTCACAAGGTGCCGGCGACAATCCGCTCGCGGTGCCAGCAGTATAATTTCCGTCTTATTTCCATTGATGAAATCATAAATAAATTGCAGACAGCAATCCAGGATATGAAAATTGAAGCCGATGCCGAATCACTCATATGGATAGCAAAAGAAGCGACCGGCTCACTCAGAGATGCCTACACATTATTTGACCAGGTTGTCTCCTTCGCCGATGGTAAAATTCAGTTGAAAAAAATACAGGAAAAACTCGGTATAGTCGGAATGGAGGAGATTGAGGTTCTGATTGCTGCGATCGCGGAAAAAAAATCAAAACCCGTTATAGAAATTGTCAACACCATCATCGCGAAAGGGATTTCCGAGGAACAAGTGTTGATCAGTCTTGCTGAATATTTTCGTAACCTATTGCTTTTAAACTCAGGCATCACCAAGGAATCACTTTTGGGGTATTCGCTTGAAAGCTTTAAAAAAGATATTATCAATGCTTTTACTACTGCACAGATAGAAAAATCGCTCACCCTTATATTTGAACTGCTGCGCAGCCTGAAATTCTCACTCAATCAGAAATTTGAGCTTGAACTGCTTGTACAAAGACTCTGCAATATTTCACGATATATTACACCAGAGGAAATTCTGCATCGCCTGGAGCATTTAAAAAACCAGCTGGGTGCAGGTACTGTCAATCCTGTATCCGCTCCGGCTTCATTACCCAAACACCCGATACAGGTTGACTCTTCCGATGATTATGAAGAAGATGACGATCAGGAAGAATCAGATTCGTATTCTGTCATGGAACCAGGAATTCTTACAGGCGATACCCTTCTTGTAAAAATGATTGAAGCAATACGCAGAAAAAAACTTGCTCTCGCTTCTGCTTTACAGAAAAATGTACAGGCAAAAATAGACGGTACTGCCCTTTCCATATTTTTTCATGAAGCAGACAGGTATTCATTTGAATTCGTGACAAAGGAAAGAATGACACTCACCGAACTCGCAGGATCAATCTCCGGAAAAAAGCTGTCTGTCGAGACGTTGCTGATGGAAAAGGACCTTTCAGCCCGAAAAGAAGATCAAGATGACAGCGAAAATATTATCAAGAAAGTATTTAAAGGCAGTGTCATCCAGGAAAATTAAGAGGTAATTATGAATCCCTTTGAGTTAATGAAAAATTTTAAAAACATTCAGTCCAAAATGAGTGAAATGCAGTCAAAAATGGATACCATCACCGCGATCGGCTCGGCAGGCGGCGGAATGGTAAAAATAACCCTCAATGGAAAAATGGATATGGTTTCGACAGAAATCAGCGATGAAGTCTTTTCCGGAGAAGACCGGCTCATGCTTCAGGACCTGATACGTGCAGCATACACAGATGCTTCTGTGAAAATAAAGGAAAAACTGAGGGAGGAAATGTCTTCGCTCACCGGGGGAATGGACATTCCAGGGATGGATATACCGCCGAATATGTTTGGATAGTCACATGAACAGTCTTGAACGGTTGATCCAGGAATTCTCAAAACTCCCCGGTCTGGGAAAAAAAAGTGCCTCAAGAATTGCCTATCATCTTCTGAAAACCGATGAACATAAGGTGGATGCGCTTGTCAACGCAATTACAACAGTAAAAAAGACCCTGAAGGAATGCGGTGTCTGCGGAAATTACGCAGATTCCAATCCATGCCCATTGTGCAGTGATCCGCATCGGGACAATTCCGTTATTTGTATCGTTGAAGAAGCCAGGGACATCCTGACGATTGAGGCAACCCATGAATATAAAGGGCTGTATCATGTTCTGGGAGGTGTTCTTTCCCCCATTCAGGGTATTGGTCCGAATGAACTGAGGATACGCGAACTATTGATACGGATACAACCCCCTGTTCAGGAATGTATTATTGCCACAAATCCGACAGTCGAAGGGGATACAACCGCCTTGTACCTCGGGAAAATTGTCAAAGATACCGGCATTGTGGTGTCAAGAATTGCACTCGGGCTCCCGGTCGGCGGCGACATCGAGTATGCGGACAGGCTCACCATCCTGCAGGCAATGAAGGCACGAACAAGACTGTAATCCGCCCGTCAATTGTGTAGGTTTTTTAGCGAATATTTATACTTCAATACCTGAATAATTGTTGAAAAGTACTTGATATTTATATACAATAAGCGTCTATCCTAGTTGTTAACAACTTGTGGATAAATTAAGCAGTCCCGTTGTTGGACATAACAGTATTTATTTATACAGTATAGAATTATGTAAATATATAAAATTGCAGCGGTAATCATCATAATTACCTACTATATATAGAATTAGAAGATTATAGTCTTGATTTATTTTTTTTTGGCAAATTATTGTATACAATTGTATAAAATTTAATACAATGCAAAAATCAAAAATGTGGATAAGTTGTTAATTATTTTGTGTGAATCCGGAGAATGCGATGCCGAACCAGAAATGGGATTATGAAGTATTTTGGAAAGAAGTGACAAATACAATCCGACATGAGATATCGGAGCAGGAATATGTGATGTGGTTTAATAATATGGAATACTCTTCGTCGGCCGAAGAGGAAATAAGACTTTCGGTCCCCTCATCATTTTATAAAGACCAGGTATCCAAACGGTATCTGCCATTTATCGAAGAAAAACTGTTCGAACTCTCCGGCCAGCCGGTAAAAATATCCTTCACGGTCAAGGCCAAATCAAAAACTTCGTCATCCGAGGAGAAAAAAACAGCCGCAAAGGAAAAAGAAAAGAAACCGGCTCCAAAAGTGATAAAAACTCACCCCCGCCTCAACTCGGAATACAGTTTTGAAAAGTATGTTATTGGAGAAAACAATTCATTTGCTGCGAATGCCGCTTTTGCGATATCCAAGAACCCGGGGACAGCCTACAATCCATGTCTCATTTATGGCGGAGTCGGACTGGGAAAGACCCATCTGATTCAGGCAATCGGAAATCAGGCCTATAACGAGTTTTCCACCATGAAAATTGTGTATGTTACCGCAGAAGAATTCACAAACGAATTTATTCTTTCTATTAAAGAAAAATCCTCCCATAAATTCAAAAATAAATACAGAAAGGTAGACATTCTTCTTGTCGATGACATCCATTTTCTGCCGGGCAAAGTCGAAACCCAGGAAGAGCTGTTTCACACCTTTAATGCGCTGTATGATGCAAACAAGCAGATGGTATTTACCTGCGACCGGCCGGTATCAGAATTGAAGGCGCTCTCGGACCGGCTTCGAAACCGTTTTGAACGGGGTTTGAATGTCGATCTGCAGCCGCCAAGTTTTGAGACACGGATCGCGATTCTCAAACAAAAGATCGAGAACAAAAATGTGGACATTCCGGATGAAGTCATAGAACTTATCTGTAAAAACATCACGACGAATGTCCGAGACCTTGAGAAAGCACTCACCAAACTCGTTGCTTATGCAGACCTGGTTAATAAAAAAATAACCCTTGAAATTGCCCAGCGTCAGCTCCAGGACTTTTTTACCCAGCCATCGCAGAAAAATATCTCACTCGATTTGATTCAAAAAGTGGTTGCCGATTACTTTGGCGTGTCGAGTAACGACCTGAAAGGCAAAAAAAGGACGAAAGCAATTGCTTTTCCCCGTCAGGTTGCGATGTTTATCAGCCGGGAAATCACCGAATATTCCACAACAGAGGTTGGACTGGACTTTGGCGGCAGGGATCATACCACCGTCATGCATGCGTGTCAAAAAATAGAAAACACACAAAAAACAGATCCGACGCTGGAACCGACAATTCAGCACTTGATTAGAATGATACGAGAATATAAAATAAACAACTAATAGTATGTGAAAACATTGTGGAAAAAGCAGGCACATACCAAGAGTTGTTGAATACCTTAATAATATGTTAATAAGAACATAATGTTATCCACAATATATTTTGTTTTTATATAAAGAATTATTATGGTTATCAACAATTATCCTGTGCCTACTACCACTACTACTAATATTAATATTAATTAATAGGAGTAAGAGAAATGATATTTAATGTTGATAAAGACATTCTTCTAAAAGAAATGGCAATTTCCCATGAAACAATTTCCACAAAGAGTACGATATCAATTCTCTCGAATGTATTGATTATCGCTGAAAATGATTCTCTTGTTATAAAAGCAACAGATTTAAAAATATCATTTTCTACAAAAATACCAGTGACGGTAAAACAGCCGGGAAGTGTAGCAGTTTTTTGTGATCGTCTTCTTGATATCCTCAGGTCGTTGCCTTCCGGAGAAATTGAGTTTGCATTACAGGAAAATCTTGTATTGCTGATCACCCCAAAATCGACCCGTGCACATTTTGAACTCAAATGCATACAGGCCGATAAATTCCCACCGCAGCAGGAAGTTGACAAAGCCCTGTTTTTTGAGTTTTCGCAAAAAGATTTCATTGAAATGATTTCAAAAACAATATTTGCCATTTCCGATGATGAAACACGGTTTTTTTTAAATGGTGTTTATTTTGAAAAAAATGATTCTAAACTCAATATGGTAGCATCGGATGGAAGACGGTTATCTTTTATTTCAAAAGACATAAAAGCGGATATTGACGACATTAATGGCATTATTATTCCACCCAAAATCCTGAATATTGTCAAAAAAAATACTCCCGGTGAAGGGAATTTATCACTGGCAGTAACCGATAAAAATATTTTTGTAAAAATTGACAACAGGCTTTATACATCAAACCTGATTGACGGTAAATTTCCAAATTATAAAAAGATCATTCCCGAACAAAATGAACATTTTTTTCTTGTAAAAAAACAGATACTGGCGGAGTCATTAAAACGCGTTTCGGTCCTTGTGGAAAACAAGACAAGGAGCGTATTTTTTAATATCACAGAAAATTTGATATCAGTGAGTTCTGAAGAGAGTGATATAGGGATGGCCCGTGAGGAACTTGAGTGTGAGTATAGCGGACCGGAATATACCCTGACATTTAATTATTTATATATACTCGAACCGTTGAATGTCATCGATGACGAATATATCCGGATGGATTTTAATGATCCAAAAAAAGCAGTAATCATGAAAGCGAAAGGCGAACAGGATTACATGAATATCGTGATGCCGCTGCAAAGTGAATAATGGGTTTTGCATCACTCAGATTCAGCAATTACAGAAATCTTGAAAATGAATCAATAACATTCTCGTCTGAACAGATATTTCTTATTGGAGAAAACGGCCAGGGGAAAACAAACTGTATTGAAGCACTTTATTCCTTGTGTTACGGCTCATCGTTCAGAACGCACAATGACAGGGATATTATAAAACTTGATGAAGATACCTCATATGTTGTTGGAACGATTGTTGATGAAGAGAGCAGTGAACAGGATATCTGTGTTTCACTCTTTGCAAATAAAAAAAAAGAAATACTGGTAAACGGAAAAAAAATACATGACCGGAAAGATCTTCTCCAGATAATTCCCTGTGTTGTTTTTTCACATGATGATCTTGAATTTATCAAAGGAACACCTGCCTCAAAACGCAAGTTTTTTAATCAGACTTTGTGTTTGTATGATATTTATTATCTTGATGCGCTGAGAAATTATTCCAAAGTGGTTTCTGCCCGAAATCTTTTGCTGAAACAGAGAAAAAATGAACTTCTCGATGTCTATACACATCAGGTTGCAGAAATAGGATTTCACATCCAGATGCAGCGCAGGGAGATGATTGAAAAATTCAATATTGTATTCAGGGATTATTTCAAGAAAGTTTCGCGGCTTCCCGGTGAGATTTCAATTGTGTATTCACCATCCTGGAAACAGACTGAAAGTTATGAAACAGCAATGAGTATCATGAATAAATCCATCAACCGGGATATGCAGTACGGAACGACGACGACCGGGCCGCACCGTGATACTTTTTTATTTTTGTATGACGGCAAGGATTTTTGCAGTATCGGTTCAACCGGACAGCTGCGGCTGTTATCGATTATTCTTCGGGTTGCCCAGGCGCATTTTTTTCATGAATATACCGGGAAAAAACCATTGCTGCTGCTCGATGATGTTCTTTTGGAACTCGACAAGAAGCGTCGCGAGTTGTTTGTAAACAACCTGCCTGAATACGAACAGGCATTCTTTACTTTTTTGCCGGATGAAGACTATAATGCCTTTAAAAGGGATACTACCGAAATATTCCGGGTGGAAAAAGGACGATTCAGGCTGTGGACAAAGCAGGACATATTTTAAAGCATATTCTTGGTTCGGCTCTTTCAAAAGAAGCGCAGAAATATTCATCGTTTTTTCATTTTTTCCATGATCTGCTCGGCCAGCGGCTTTCCGCCCAGATTGAAATCAGGGATATTGTCAATAATGTCATTATCGCAGAAGCCTCGCATCCCGGCTGGATTCAGACCTTTGCCATGAAAAAGCAGTATTACTTGAAAAAAATACAGGAACGGTATCCGGATTTAAAAATTAAGGATATCCAGGTGAAACTGGGCAAGGCCGCGAAAAAAAAGCCGGCTGCCCAGGAACAGGCGCGCACAGAATCAGTTGAAACAACCATGAACCGGCTCGATGAAGCGGAACAGCAGAAGGTAATCAGGCATATTTTCTCTGAAAAAAAAAGGAATAATATTTTTTAGTGAGTGATCCCGGGTGGTTTTCGATGGCAGAACATGATGATGATGACGGCGCGCTTTCATTCCCAACAGATGCATGATGACCGATGACTCTGCGCAACTGTTTTTGATTTGAAGACCCGCAGGCTTTTGATGACTAAGGAGCCGGTCTGTCGATTAAAATAAAATAACGGAAATTGATAGAGTTTTTGGAGATATCCGCTCGTTTGCATGCAATGAAAATTATTGACACTGGAAGATTATCTTTGTATACTACATATTCTTTGTAGTAGCGTCCATTAATTCTTTTAACAACGAAAGCAGGAGAACATATATGAAAAGACCTTATCAGCCCAGCCGGGTGAAGAGAAACAGGAAATTTGGGTTTAGAGCCCGAATGGCAACCAAGAATGGCCGACTTGTTTTAAAACGCCGAAGACAAAAGGGCAGAGTAAAGCTTACTGTCGCAAATGAGAAAAAGCCTTACTAAAAGCGAAAGGATACATAAAAAGCAGGATATAAGGAATGTATTCAGGCATTCCCGGAGGATAGAAAGAGAAGGGCTTGTTATTCGATGCCGTGAAAACGGGATGAATTATAACAGAGTGTGTATTTCGCTTCGCCGCGGATTTAAAAATGCGGTAAAGCGGAACAGGGCAAAACGTATTTTGCGTGAGATCTATCGTACCAATAAATACCAAATGAAACAGGGTTTTGATTTAGTGTTTATTCTTTCACCAGGGGAATATTCTTTTTTTGAATTGGAAAAGAAAGTTCTTGCTCTGTTACAAAGCAATAATCAGCTGGAACATGAAGGCGAATAGGACATGAAATACATTTTTGTATTTCTTATCACGATATATCAAAAGGGGATTTCTCCTCTTTTTCCGCCTTCCTGCAGGTTTATCCCCACTTGTTCGCATTATGCAAAAGAGGCATTGCTGAAATACGGCTTTTTCAAAGGCGGATGGATGGCAATAAAACGGCTTTTAAAGTGTCATCCGTTTCATCCAGGAGGGTACGATCCTGTGGAGTAAAAGTCGTGGAGTGATCAGAGAATATCAACTTGAAAGAGGATAGTAATAGTTATGGATAGACGAACAATAATCTTTTTTGCCTTGGCGGGAGTTTTCATGCTCCTGTCTGTTTTTGTAATTCCCCAGTTTTTACAGAACAACCAGAAGCAGGTGCCTGCTCAAAACCAGGAACAGGAACAGGTCCCGGTTGAGGAAGTGGCAAAGGTTCCGGATTTACAAGCTGTTCCGTTAACCAAACAAATTGAGGAGCAGACAAAAACATATCACTTGAATGCATATGATGTCACCTTTTCCAACAAGGGTGCAGTGGTTACATCCTTCAAAATAAATGATCTGGAAAAAGATCCAAACAACGAATCATCAGATGACAGTATAGAAATGATCAATTCCTTTGATCTGACAGATCCCATCGCACAGGCAAAAATAGCGCAGTATCCGTTTGCATTGCATTTTGGGGATTTTGAGACTGCACCGTCCATGGATTTATATGAAATGAAGGAAGTCGATGATCATACGCTCGAGTTTACCCGAATGTATGATTATAAAGGTGTTCCGTTTACCGTGAAAAAAACCTACAGGGTTGTTGACGATGAATATATCCTGCACCTTTATATTGAATTGTCCAACAGTAAAAATGATTATCTGCCGAATCTTGACGGGCTGTTGTACACGATGGAAATTGGGCCGCAGATCGGCCCCGATTTTACCGGGGAGGCTCCGTCCGACCGGGTTGATTACCGCAAGTTTCGCTACATCAACAGCAACGGAACCCAGGAAACTGTACTTGGTAAAGGCGCAGAGCCAAAAATTGAAAAGGGCAGTTTCAGCTGGATTTCAATCACCGGAAAATATTATGCGTTGATCGCCTCCACAAATGCACAGACAAAACGGTTTGTTTTTGACAGCCGGAATGATTTTTATGTTCCCAAACTGCGTTCAGCGATGTATATCGAAAGAAAGTTCGAAGGAACGCCGAAACGGCTTGATGAATATACTTTTTTTATCGGCCCCAAAAAACAGGAAATTCTTGCAAAATACAGCGACCAGAAATACGGAGAAGTTGCGCCGATTGACTTTCCCTTTGGAACTATTGGTGAACTGTTCAAATACCCGCTGGATTTTTTTGCAGGGGTAACCGGAAACTATGGTATCTCGATAATCATACTGACAATTCTTATCAAAATATTGTTTTATCCGCTGACCAAAAAAGGCCAGGATTCCATGAAGCGGATGCAGAGCCTGAATCCGAAAATTGCTGAAATCCGGGAAAAATTCAAGGATGATCCAAAACGGATGAACATGGAAATTGCGGATCTCTACAAACGGGAAAAAATCAGTCCGCTTGGCGGTTGTCTGCCACAGCTTCTGCAGCTTCCCATCATGTTTGCATTGTATAACCTGTTTAACAACCATTTTGGCCTGAAGGGTGCACCGTTTATCGGATGGATAACCGATTTATCGATACCGGAAAGTTTATTCAAACTTCCGTTTGAAATACCGTTTTTGGGTGACCAATTCCGGCTTCTTCCGTTTATCATGCTTGCGACACAGCTGTTATCAACCTTGACCACTCAGTCAACACAGGCGACGACTGGTGACAACAAAATGAAATATCTGCCCTATATTTTAATGGGTGTGTTCTTTTTCGTTCTGTACAACCTGCCGTCAGGGCTGGTACTCTACTGGACAGTGCAGAACTTTTTGACGGTTCTGATTATTGTAATTCGGAATTTTGTCAAAGAGCGGAAATTAAGCTTTCAAATGTAATTGAGGTCCTTGCAATAGAGGAGGAAAATATGGCAATGAAAATATTTACCGGTGTATCCGAGGGAGAAGCAGTGAAAATTGCTTCTCTAGAGCTGGGGATTCCAGCTGAAAATCTGAAGTATGAAGTTGTTGATGTGAAAAAGAAAGGACTGTTCTCCAAGGGGGAAGTCCGGATTGGTGTTGAAGTGGCCGGGGATGTTGCCGGTGATATTGATGAGACGGTAGTTTCTAAAGTACAGGAATTTATTTCAAATGTGGTTGATAAAATGGAGCTTGACGGGAAGGTGTCTATCAGCTCTGCAATGGGAAACAAGATCTGTCTGGCGATTGAGAGTGAAGATTCCCGTATTCTGATCGGGAAAAAGGGCAAAACCCTCGATGCACTGCAGGTGCTGGCAAACAGTGTTGCGCAGAACTTGTCACAGAACGGGGTGCGCACGATTATTGATTGCGAAAATTATCGTCAGCGCCGCCAGGAAAAAATTCTTGATTTTGCGGAACAGGTTGCAGATACCGTACGCCGCACACGCAGTTCCCGCTTGTTGGAGCCAATGAACCCGTATGAACGCAGGCTTATTCATACAGCATTGACACGCTACAGCGATATTGAAACTGTCAGTGAAGGTGAAGGATTATACAAACAGGTTCGCGTTCGCTATCGAAGCCGGGATTATTCATAATATATAATACTACTCACGCTTATTCTTTTTTGGCTTCTTCCCAAAGTGCATCCAGTTCTTCCAGGGTTGCATCTTGAAGAGGAAGCCCTTTTTTTTGGAGTTTTTCTTCTATTTTTTGAAATCGTGAAATAAACTTTTGATTTGTATGATTGAGAGCAATTGACGGGTCAGTATTAAAATGACGGGAAATATTCACCAGGGTGAACAGCATGTCTCCGATTTCTTCTTCTATCGCTTTTTCATCGTTGTTCCGTGCTGCTTCCTTTAATTCCTTTGTTTCTTCCTCAAGTTTTTCGAAAACCGGATCAATATTGGGCCAGTCAAATCCGGCTTTTGCCGCTTTTTTCTGCAGTTTTACTGCCTTTTCGAGCGGCGGGAGCGATTTTTTTACATTACTTAAGATAGAAGGATTTTTCTTTTTTCCTTCAACATGTTCTTTGATATATTCCCAGTTCTCCATTATTTTCGGAATACTGATTGCTTTTTTCTCTGCAAATACATGGGGGTGCCGACGGATGAGTTTTTCACCAATTTCGTCAAGGACAGCATCGACAGAAAAATTTCCCAGTTGTTCGTTCATATATGAAATCATGGTGATCAACAGGTACAGATCTCCCAGTTCTTCACGGAGATTATGAATACTTCCGGTATCGATTGCTTCGATGCATTCATATGTTTCTTCGATCAGGCTTTCCCGGAGAGTTCGGGGAGACTGCTCCCTGTCCCAGGGACAGCCTTCCGGACTTCGGAGAATTTGAATGATCTTATATAACCTGTCAAATGGATGGATATTTTCATGATTGTTCATTGCTGCTCCTGAGTGTTTATTGTTTCTGCAGTTGGCGTCGTCGGGTTAGCATTTCAAACCTTCAGAAATGTCTGCAGTATTTTCTTGTTTCATTAATGTACAATTTATTTGTATGGCAAATTGTACAATCAGTCAATGAAAAACCGGGTTATAATGTCTCTTGTCTAAACATCCGTGTCTTTGTATATTGTAGCAACATAAAAAGTAGACAGACTTTTGCATAGAATAATCAAATCCAAGCTGATTTCAAACGGTCTGAGAGGTGTGTCATGTTTGTGAGATATATATTCTGTATCATCTGTATTGTTGTATTGGTCGGTTGTGCGACAACAGAAAAAACAGGACAGCAGGATACAGATTCTCCTTTTGAAAGTATTTCCTCGTCTTTGCTCCTGGGAGATCCTCAGAAGGCAATCAACGCCTATGAAGCGGCCTATGCCGAGAAGCCCGACGATAGTGTCACGCGGGTACTTTATGCACGGCTGCTGATTCTGGCAGGAAAATATACACAAGCACGTAATGAAATTGAAAGTATCCTGACCCTTGAACCGGAAAATGCCGATGCCTTGTATGCCCTGTCACTGCTTGAGGGACTGGAAGGAAAAAAAGAAAAAGAGAAGGAACTTCTGGAGCAGGTCACCAGGGAAAATAATGGAAATCCGGAGGCAATGTCTTCACTGGGAAAAATATATCTCGAAGAAAAAAAATATGATCAGGCGAAGGATCTCTTTTTAAAAGTGAAAAAAGAGGACGAGAAAAGTATTGTCGCATTGTTGGGGCTTGGAAACATTTCATACCGGGAAAAAAAATATGATGAAGCGGAATCATATTTCACCGCTGCAATTGAAGCAGATGAACAGTATCCCTTTTCCTATATTGATCGTGCGAGAGTAAGAAAAAGGCAGGGTGATGTAGCCGGGGCACTTCAGGATCTTCAAACAGCAATAGAACTTGATCCGGAATATCCATATTCCCATTACGACCGCGGCAGAATATTGATGGACAAGGGTGAACGGGAGCAGGCAATTGCCGATTTTTCAAAGGCAATTGAACTGGATCCTGAAATCTTTATCGCATATGTGATGCGCGGCGGATTGTATGATGAAATGGATAACTACCAGCGGGCAATTGAAGATTATGAGATGACCCTCACATTGAAACCGGCTTACTATTTTTCTTATAGTGCGCTGGGGACGCTTTATTTGCTTACCGGGCAGTATGAACCGGCATCGTTAATGTATTTGAATGCGTATAACCATGAAAAAGACCGGCATGAATATGTGTTATTGGCGGCACTCGCGTTAAAGTGGGCAGGAAAAGAAAAGGAAGCATTTGCTGTGTTAAAAGAGAAACAGAAATTGCTGCCGCGCGATTCGTGGTATTATCCACTTTCAAATTATTACATGAATCCGCAGAATGATTTCAATGTGGTGAGCATCGCAAACCAGGAAAAGAATGCTGTTACCAAGGGAAGAATATTATTTTATATTGCCGCACAATATTTATTTCAAAACAAGGAAAAACCGGCTGTTACGTATTTGATTGAGACGAAGAATATTGACCGTAACGGGATCATTGAAAAACGTCTTGCAGGGAACCTGCTTGAGAAATATAAAAAATAACGAATCCGAATTCATTTAGTGTGAAAACCAACAAGGAGTTTATACATGGCAAATACAAAACAAACCGGAGAAAGTATGATTTCCCGGGTTTCATTAAAGGGGCGTGAAATTATACTGGTGGGGACGGCTCATATTTCACAGGCGAGTGTCGAAGAGGTAGAACAAACCATTCGTGATGAAAAGCCCGATACAGTGTGTGTTGAATTGGACCAGGCGCGGTATCAGACAATAGTAGACAATTCCTCATGGAAAAACCTGAATATTTCCAAGGTAATTAAAGATGGAAAAGGATTTCTTTTATTTGCAAATATAATTCTTTCATCGTTTCAGAAACGGCTTGGCCTGGATGTCGGGACAAAACCGGGAGAAGAAATGGTGCGTGCGCTCAATGTTGCAAAAGAACTGAATATTCCGTTTGAGTTTTGTGACCGGGAAGTACAGACAACGCTCCGGAGAGCATGGGCAAAGTCGTCTTTTTGGGGGAAAAATAAAATGCTTGCAGCACTGCTTTCCTCGATGTTTTCCAAGGAAACACTATCGGTCGAGGAGATGGAAAAACTGAAGGAAAAAAGCCTTATGCACAACATGCTCGAGGAGCTTTCCAGTTTTCTGCCCAAAGTAAAGGAAGTCTTGATTGATGAACGCGACCGGTATCTCGCAACAAAAATATTCAGAGTGAAAACAAAAAAGGTTGTTGCTGTACTTGGGGCGGGGCATATTGACGGCGTGATCAGAAATCTCGATTTACTCGAGAAAAAAGAATTGGAAGACAATATCGAGGATTTGGAAGTAATTCCGAAGAAAAAGATAATTGGAAAAATATTACCCTGGTTTATCCCGGTGCTGGTTCCGGCGCTTCTTGTGCTTGGGTATTTGCGCGGCGGGATGGAAACCACTCTTAACGGCATTTTAAGCTGGGTCATCGCCACGAGTGTATTCTCGTTTGTCGGGTCAGTTGTTTCATTAAGTCATCCGCTCGCAATTCTGTTAGCGGTAATTTCTGCACCCATTACCACATTTCTACCCATCATTGGTCCGGGAACTGTCGGCGGATTGGTTGAATATCGGCTGCGCAGGCCCCGTGTTCAGGATTTTGAAGCGGTAAAAGATGATATGGTGAAAATACGCACATGGTATAAAAACAGAATCATGAAGGTGCTGCTCGTGTACTTGTTCACGAATCTGGGGGGGATCGTCGGAAAAGTTGTCGGTATTTCCTATATCAGTTCTTTGCTGCCGTAGCAGTATTGGTTGTCATTGTTCAATAACTTTGTTTTTTCATTCCTGTCGGGGTTATTGAACAATTTGTATCATCCCCAGAATACCAGATTGAGATCGATGTTATCATCGATTTCAGGGTGGAACGGCAGAATTCGGATCCCGTAATTGAATTTTCCCGATTTTGTTGCGGTAAATACACACGAATATTTTATAATATCCATCGCTTCTTCTTTCTGCTCCATTGCAACAACGGTAATATCTTCATGGGGGAGACTGCCTTCGCCCAAGAAGGTGAGCGTATCCTCTTCCATGTCCTGGAAAATAATAACCTCGGCTGTAATCTCTGTTCTTTCCACTTTCCCCTTATGGACTTCAAGTGAAAAGGTCAGTTCATCCTTTACATTAAGGATATCTCCATCAATTCCCGAAATTGAAATATTGTTGATATGAATACTGGGGAACCGGGCACGGATGGATTTTTTCCACTGTGAAATGTCTTTGGCCTTTTTGAAATTTTCCGCTGAATAAGCTGCATATTTTTCTGCAGTAGGAATGTACATCGTTTCGCTGTAATCTTTCAGCATACGGTGTGTATTGAATATTGATATAATTTTGGACATGGAATTCTTCATCATTTTAATCCATTTTTCGGGGACCCCTTTTGAGTTCCGTGCATAATACAGGGGAATTATTTCGTTTTCCATAAGATCGTAAAAGGAATCACAGTCGTTGATGTCTTGTGTTTCAGGATTTTTATATTCTTTTTTATTGCCCATCGCCCAGCCAAGGTCGTCTGCATAACATTCATCCCACCATCCGTCAAGAATGCTCATGTTGAGCACGCCGTTCATTCCTGCTTTTTGTCCGCTTGTTCCGCTTGCTTCCAGCGGCCTGCGCGGGTTGTTGAGCCAAATGTCAACACCGGAAATCAGACGGCGGGCAAACCGCATATCGTAGTTCTCGACAAAAATTATTTTTCCCAAAAATTCTTCCTTTTTGGAGAGTTCAACGATTTCCTTGATGAGGCCGAATGCAGCCTTGTCGTTTGGATGTGCTTTTCCTGCAAAAATAAACTGAACAGGAACCTTTGGGTTTAAAAGAATCTTTTTCAGGCGTTCCATGTCACGGAATATCAATGTTGCCCGCTTATAGGATGCGAATCGCCGTGCAAATCCAATGGTCAGTGGACTGGAAGACATATTTACCAAAAAACTGTCCAGCAGTGTGGGGTCCTCGCCTTCACGCATCCAGTTTGAGGTTATTCTGTCCTTGATCATGTTAAACAGTTTATTTTTCAGGGCAACATGGTTCTGCCAAAGCAGGTCATCCGGTATATTGTGGATTTTTTCCCAATCATCGGTTTTGAGGAGATCTGTGTTCAAATCGAGTGAACAGTATTTGTTGATAAGGGCCTTGATTTCCGTTGTAATCCAGGTTGAGGCATGAACCCCGTTTGTAATATGAGAAATGGGAACTTCATCGATCAGAAAGCCCGACCAGATATCTGCCCACATTTTTCGGGAAACGACTCCATGCAGCTTGCTGACCCCGTTTCGCCGGTTGGTATTTTTCAACGCAAGGGCAGTCATCTCGTAGGGGCCGGAATCGGATATACTCTTATGACCCAGATCAACGACCTCCTGCCAGCTGAGTCCATGGCTTTCTACATAATTTTTCAGATAGTTTTCCACCAAGGGCATGTCAAATGTTTCATTTCCGGCAGGTACTGGTGTATGGGTAGTAAACACTGTACTTGATTTTATCACTTCTTTTGCTGTTTCAATATCCAGACTGTGTTCTTTGCAAAGATTGATGAGCCGTTCGATAATAAGGAATGCGGAATGGCCCTCATTTAAATGGTATACTGAGGGGAAAATGCCAAGGTGGTGCAGCAGCCGGATTCCTCCGATACCCAGAAGGATTTCCTGTTCGATTCGTACCTGTTTGCCGCCGCCGTATAATTTGGAGGTTATATTTCTGTCAGCGGAGCTGTTTTCGGGAATATCAGTGTCAAAAAAGAACACCTTGACCCGTCCGACATGCGCCTCCCATACCCGGGCGTTGACTTTTCTGCCGGGAAATTCAATGGAAACAATTATTTTCTCTCCGTCACGGTGGCATTCCTGAAGCGGCATCCTGAAAAAATCATTATAATAATACTCGACAAGCTGTTCCCCTTCGCGTGAAATACCCTGTTTGAAATACCCGTTTTTATACAGAAGGCCGACACCGATCATTTTTACATTCAGATCAGAGGCAGACTTGATATGATCGCCGGATAAAATGCCCAGCCCGCCTGAATAAATGGGCAGAGATTCATGAAATCCATATTCCATGGAAAAATAAGCGACTGGATGTTCCTTGAATGTTTCCTCCGCTTTTTCTACCGGACTGGTAAGTTGCTGCATATACCGGTCATATTTTGTAACAATGTTTTTATATAATTGCAGATAATTGTCATTCTTTGAAAATTCTTCCAATCGTGCGGGATTTAATGTTTCGATGAGCGCGACCGGATTGTTACCGGTCTTTTCATACAGCAATGCATTCAGCAAGGAAAAAAGTTCCTGGGATTCTGTGTTCCAGCTCCACCAAAGGTTGTACGAAATATCCCTCAGGCGGGAAAGTACTTTTGGAATGGAGGTTTTTACGGAAAATTTTCTAAAGCGCGGGCGCTGACTGTCTGCACCGCGGTATTCAATCTCCTTGAACTCGATGACTTTCTTTTTTGCTCTTCCCTGAAGCCGGTTTTTGCATTCCCGTTTTGCCATGGCAAAAGCTGAAATGTAATGCTGGAAAAAAATATTCCATTCCGCTTTCATCGCTGTCTGACGGACTTCGGCCCTTATTTCCTTTATTTTTTCATGCGAAAACGAGATAAACTGCATGATATAATTTTTCAGCTCTTCCGTTGAATCTGTGTAGGTCCGGTCGAATCGTTTTAATATTTTAATTCCGTTTGATTCAAGTTTTTGATTGATAATCCACCGTCCGAAACCGGCAAGGTCGGTGCTCACCGTGGGAATCGAATACGCGATGCTCTCAAGAGGGGTGTATCCCCATGGTTCATAGTAAGATGGATAAACAGTGAGGTCACAACCGGAAAGTGCTTCATAGTATTCCATATTGAATATTCCGTCATTACCGTTCAGGTATACAGGAACAAAAACAAGGTTCAATTTATCATTAATGTTGTTTTGGAGGTTGTGCCGCTTGCTGGTGTTGACAATCGGGTCATGATTTGGTTCCCACAATGGATGAGTGGAAATTTGGGAATAAATCGGGAGAGGGTCAACGGATTCATTATCGGTTTTTCGTTTTGACAGGTCGATTGCACCGGTCAGAATAAATAAATATACAAGTATATGTTTATTCCCCAACAGTTCAGGATTCTTGTTTATTTGCCCAAGGGCATCAAGAAACAAATCGATGCCCTTATTACGGAATTCATACCGTCCGGAAGTTGAAATGATGATGGTGTCTTCTGGTGGAAGTTCCCGCCGAAGGAATCTCGAAGCAAAGGAAATAAGCCGTTCCCTGTTTTTTCGGTAAAAATCCGGAGTGGTTGTACAACTTGGTGCAGCAGAAACATTAAATCCATTCGGAAGAGTCACATCAGGATGGGTTTTTAACAGATACTGGGCCTCTATCGCAGTAATTTCACTGACGGTCGTAAAGCAGTCAGCTTCCCGTGCAGTGATCTGTTCGATTGAATGTTTTGCCAGGACATGAAAACGGGTTGATTCAAGTTCCGGATTGATATCTGAAAGCATTTTATAGATATCGATGCCGTTTCCGCACATGGAACGCCCAAGTACGGTCGCATGGGTCGTGAAAATGGTAGAAACGCGGGGAACCCTTTTTTTGATATACAGCAGTCCTGCACCGCACATCCATTCATGAAACTGTGCAACAATTGCCATATTGGGGAGATGATTGCTTAGTGCTTCAATTATTTTTCCGGCCATCGTTGAAAAAATAACCGGTTCAATATAGTCCCATCCGCCAGTCATGGAATCGACACTGTAATCCTCCCATAGCTGATAGAGAAGTTTGTTTTGATCGATCGAGTTTTTATACCCGACAAGGATGACGAGCGGTTTTTCAGAAGTTTTCCATCTCCCCACTTTCATATGATAGCCGTAGCGCGTCAGTTCCTTTCTCAGTTCTTCGGTTTGAACGTCCTTTGTTTCTTCAAACTCGGGATTATTGTCCATCAACGGCCCGATAAAACAGCAATGCTCATTGAATTGTTTTTTGACTTCGGATATTTTACTTTTTATAACTGTATAAATACCGCCAACTTTATTGCAGACTTCCCAGGAAACCTCGCAAAAAAAAGTGTATTGATCTGACATACATGCCCCCGTTTTGGATATAACGTTTCTGCTACAAAGAACGATCCGGAATTGGCTGATTTACCTTTTTTTGTTTTCGTACGGCACGTGATTTCAGCCTGTTCTTTACTGTTTCTTTCAAATCATTTAAAACATTTACGAATACAATATATGCATCAAACGGAGTGTCATACGGATTGAAATATTTATGAACATCTCCATCAGAAAACCATTTCGTGCACATATAATAAAAATGATCGGAAGTGAGCAATTTGTGCCAGATACTGATAAGATTCTGGTCTTTTGTTTTCACGATATCCTGTTCGAGGGCATACACCATTTCGCTTGCTGAATTCTGCATTGGGTTGCCGAGCCATGCGGTGAGGTCCCGTTCGATATCAGCCCATGAAATGAAGTTGGGAACATCTATTTTCGAGACCGGTGTATAGTGCATTGCGGCCTCGTGCGGATTAATAAAAGAAAAATCGGGATGCTTGAATACTTCATCAGGAAACTTCCGCATGAAATTGAATATTCCCGTATCTTCCCATTGATGTTCGCCGAAGGTTTCATAGTCCATGAACAGATTGATCAATTCGCCGTTTCCGTTTATCGAATGCAGCCAGCCAGCATACTTTTCCGCTTTCAAGGGGTGTTCACTCCAGCCCTTGTTTGAAAAACGAAATGCAATATCATCAGAGAGTTTGTAATTTTTCAGCAGCAAATTGAGTTTGTAGCAGTCTTTCGGCTGGTAAAGAAAATTTGGGCTCCGCCATCCAAGCACATGGTCTGCGCCTTCGGCGATAATTGTTTTGTACCCCATTTCTTCTATGAATTTGGCAAGGTCATTATTGTAAATCAGTTCCGTATTCCGAAAAGTGGTCGGCGTCTGGCCGAACAAATCATGAATCATTTGTTTATGCTGAAGAACCTGTTTTTTGAAATCGGGCCGGGAGAACAAAAAAGCCAGAGAGTGGTAGTAAGTTTCGCTTAAAAACTCGACACAGCCGGTGTCAGCCAATGCTTTGAAGAGTTCAATTACTTCAGGATTGAACCGCTGAAGCTGTTCAATGGCTACTCCGGTAATTGAAAAGGATACTTTAAATTTGCCCTTATGTTTTTCAATGAGTTCAAGCAGAAGCCTGTTCATGGGGATATAACATTTGCTGCTGACTTTATTGCAAATCTCGCGATTTGCTGTTTCATCTTCATAAAAATGATTAGCCCCGATATCAAAGAATGAATAACCTTTATGCAGCCGGAAAGGCTGGTGTACCTGAAAGTAGAAACAAATCGAAACCATGAACCGCTCCGTTAATGTGAATTGTGAAACAATAATGAATGATACAGATTTTTTATTTTTTGTGATGCCGTGTTCCAGTGAATATCCTGAAGCTCATGTTTACAGCTTTCAACCATCTCTTTTGAGAGTTTTTCATCTTCGAGCAGGGTAACAATTGCTGACGCAAGTTTCGGGACATCCCAGAAATCAACTTTCATGGCACCGCGGAGGACTTCTGCAACACCGGACTGTTTTGAAAGAATGATCGGAACGTCATACAATAATGCCTCAAACGCGGTTATTCCGAAAGGTTCTGAAACAGACGGCATGACATATAAATCACTCATCGCGTACATGCGTTCCACCTGCTGCCGGTTATTTAAAAAACCGGTAAAGTGGAACCGGTCTGTTATTTTTAATGCAGCAGCGCGCTCAATCAGGCGCGGCATCATGTCTCCGCTTCCCGCCATGACAAACCTGATGTTCTTTATTTTTTTTAATACCAGATTCGCCGCTTCTATGAAGTAATCGGGACCTTTCTGCATGGTTACCCGGCCAAGAAACAAGACATATTTTTCATCAAGGTTTTTTTGAATACCCAAACGCTCAAGTTGGGTTTTTTTCTCAACCGCGTTGTGCACTACTGTCACTTTATGAGGATCAATGCCGTATTTATTGACGATAATATTTTTTGTATAATAACTCACTGCAATAATTCGGTCCGCCTGTTCCATCCCGTATTTTTCAATATTGAAAATATTTGAATTGATACTGCTCCCGCTTCGGTCAACTTCCGTCGCATGGATCTGAATAACTAATGGTTTTCCGGACAGTCGCTTTGCCCCGACACCGGCAAGAATAGTAAGCCAGTCATGTGCATGAATGATGTCAAAATCACCCAGCGACCCCAGAAATTCCCCGATAATACTGTACCGAAAGACCTCTGCCATGAGATCGCGGCCGTAATTACCGGTAAACGCCAGTATTGTATCCTTCCCCTGAATATTCAGTTCATTGATCATATTCTGGTATCTGTTAAAGAAATCTCCGCCCGAGACTGATGTCTCATAGGGAGATATAATTCCTGAAAGCATTTCCTTGCCTGTGGTAGAGGACATTGTTTGAGCGAGTTTTTTTTTGTATGTTTCACTGATGACAATTTTATCCGCAGGGCAAATTTCAACAGGTAAATCGGTTTTTTGGCCTCCGGTGGTGGGGAGTACAAGTTTTATTTCAACATTATTATTATTTAGTCCTTTTACTATTCCGTAACACGCCACCCCCAGGCCGCCGCTTATAAATGGCGGAAACTCCCATCCAAACATAAGTACTTTCATGATTGGGTTCCTCTTTCATTTTTTTTTGCAATCGTATTTCTATAATATACGTTTGTTAAAAATGGATTGCAAATAAATCATTCGATAAATTGTAAAAAAAAACCGGTTTCTATACATTCTCTGTTACGAGCATGATTGTACGAAGCAGCTCGGCAGCACTCCATGCCTGTGCGGGACAGCCTTTCGGAAGGAAAGGATCGGCGGCATCAAACAATTCGGAAACATGATACACACAACCTTCATGAAGGTGCGAGGAAAACAGGAGTGAAAATTGATTGTAAATTTCCTTTTTCATACTGGAAATATTTCTCCCAAATTTCAGGCAGGCATCGGTGTAAATACCAATCAGCCACGGCCAGACAATTCCCTGATGGTACGAGGAATCTCTTTTTTCCTGATTTCCTGAATATTCGGCAACATAGCGTGAATCCTGGGGAGAGAGAGTGCGCAGGCCGTATGGAGTAAGCAAATGCTGTTTCACGGTTTCAATTATAGTGCGCGCTTTTTCTTCAGAAATGCAGCAATACGGTAATCCAATTGCAAACAGCTGGTTTGGACGAATGGCCCTGTCAATATCGTTTTCTTCCCGGAATACGTCCGCAAGGCATTGTGCTTCCTCATTCCAGAAAAGCTTTTCAAACGATTGGCTGAATGTATTAATTGCCTGCAGGCAGGTTTCCCGAAACCCTTCCGGCAGACTGGCGGTAAATGATTCGGTGATATAACAGAGTGCGTTATAAAAAAGGGCATTGATCTCAACGGCTGCTCCATGCCGTGGAGTTACCGGGCCGCTGGCAGTTTGAGCATCCATCCATGTCAGCTGGGTAGTCTGGTCGCCTGCATACAAGAGCCCGTTTTCGTGAAGGAAAGCCAGCGGCTGACTGCCGCCCAGAATCGGTTCTATGATGGAAATCATTGCAGGCAATAGCCTGGATTCTATGAAATTTAAATCACCGCCCGCAGCATGATATTGCTGAATTGCCCTGATGAATAAAAACGGGGTGTCAATTGTGTTGTACCCGAAGTTGCGGGAAGGTGAAAGGGTGTTCGGCAGGAGTCCGTCTTTGATATATTGCGCATAGGCACCCAGGATTTCCTGTGTTTCCCTGGTGTTGCCGTGCAACAGGGTACAGCCCGCAAGGGAAATCATGGTATCCCGGCCCCATTCTCCAAACCATGGATACCCCGCGATGATTCCATTCGGATTTTTTGTTATATACTGCTGCACACTTGCCTTGAGCGTTTGTATTGGTTCAGGATCTTTTACAAGACTCTTCTTGAGCTGATAAATTCTCGTTTCCTCGGTTTTCCAGGCAGTCTCGATTTTTGTTTGTACAGGATTACAGGAGCCTCGCAGTATCACTGATTCTCCTTTTTTCAGTTTCACCTCGAATATACCGGGACAAAACAAGTCTTCTTTATATGGATATCCCCTCTGCATTTCTTTACGATAGGTAAAATCTTTCCACCAGTCTGGAGCGGGAAAAAAAACCGAGACCTTTGATGTCTGCATGAACAGGGGCGGGGTGTTTTGATAGGGTTCTATTTTAAACCCGTCTGTTTCAAAATAGGTTCGGGGCCGAATTTCAATATTCTGGTTCGACAATGAGTGCATATTACGGTATGCCAGAAATGGAGCCAGTTTCAGGACAATCGGCTTTCTTGCCTCCTGTACCGAATATTTTACTAGGATGGTATTCTCATTCTGCGGCATAAGGATCTGTTTTACAATCAATGCGTCCTCTGCCCTGTAGTACATTGTGGGAACGTAATCCATTTCGATTTTTTCACAATATGTGTACCCCTTTGGAAAAAAATTTCCGGGAAATTCGTTCACAGAAAAATCAAACTGCGTTTTTCCGATTATTGCAGAGAGTTCGATTTTCGAGAGAAGTACATATACAGCATCAAGCTGGGGGAGCGGAACGACAAGCAGGCCGTGGTATTTTCTGGTGTGGCAGTCAAGCAGTGTTGATGAGCAGTATCCCCCTTTTCCATTTGTTAACAGGTATTCGTGTTGTAAAAACTGTTCAAAATCTGAAATTTGTTCTTTTGTATAGACAACCTGCATTATAAACCTCGCAGAATCATGATATGATATTAATTGTCGTGAAAGAAATATGAAAAATCAAATATACTTATCTATTAATGTAATAAAAAAAAGATGGGAGGTGAATATTTTAAAATTATATTATTGTTATTGATGATATACTGCTTTGAAAATAAGTTTGTCATTGCGGTCTAATTTTCGAAAAAGGGGGACATAGTGGATTTTTTACAGCATCCGCATAGACGCTACAATCCGCTGACAGATGAATGGATCCTGTGTTCACCGCACCGGACTCAACGTCCCTGGCAGGGAAAGGTTGATGAGACACAGCAGGGAAGCGGTATTTCTCATGATCCGGGCTGTTATCTGTGTCCTGGAAACTCCCGGGCAAACAAAGAAAAAAATCCGGCCTATACCGACACCTTTGTATTTACAAACGATTTTTCCGCTCTCTATACCGAAATGCCTCCAGGTAGACTGAATCAACATTCTTTGATACAGGCAGAGAGTGAGAAGGGTATTTGCAGGGTGATATGTTATTCTCCCCTTCATGACAAAACCATGGCGCTACTGGAATATACAGCAGTGGAAAAGGTAATGCAGACATGGATAGCAGAGTATCAATCCCTTTCAGAGCATCCGGAAATAAGCTATGTACAGATTTTCGAGAACAAGGGTGCAATTATGGGGTGCTCAAATCCGCATCCTCATGGACAGATTTGGGCAAATCAAACGGTTCCCGTGATCCCGGCCAAAGAGGACAGTATGCAAAAACAATATGCTGAACAGCAGCATAAATGTCTGCTTTGTGACTACCTTGCATATGAGCTGAAGGAAAAAACACGGATCGTAATTGAAAACGGCTCTTTCTGTGTGCTCGTTCCGTACTGGGCGGTCTGGCCTTTCGAGGTGATGGTACTTCCCAAAAAACATTATACCGGGATCGACAAGCTGGAGCCCGCGACGGTGAACGACTGTGCAGATATTTTAAAACGATTGTGCATCCGGTATGACAATATTTTTCACACTTCATTCCCGTTTTCAATGGGGATTCACCAGCGGCCGGTGACCGGAGAAGCTTTTAATTACTGGCATTTCCATTTTCACTATTATCCACGGTTGCTCCGGTCCGCAACCATACAGAAGTTTATGGTGGGCTATGAGATGCTCGCCATGCCCCAGAGAGATATTACTGCAGAATCAGCAGCAGAGCTGATGCGCGGACTACCGGATGTGCACTATAGCGCCGGGTAAAATGCCAAGCCCTTGAAATCCCGACACAGCAGGTCTATAATGCGCGCACAATGGACAATATAGTGTCTGCAGATACAAAATTGAAGAGCAACTTAAATTCTCCGGTCCCCGAACTTCTCGCCCCGGCCGGAGGATTTATGAGCGGGTATTATGCATTCGAAGCAGGCGCAGACGCCGTGTATCTGGGGCTCCAGAAGTTCAGTGCCCGGGAGCGGGCGCAGAATTTTTCCCAAACCGAACTGTTAAAACTGAAAGAACTCGCAGTAAAAAAAAATAAAAAGATCTATATTGCACTGAATACAATTATCAAAGATGATGAATTTGACCGTCTTAATGATGAATTGTATTTGCTTGATCAAATAAAAGTCGATGGAATAATTGTTCAGGATATCGGGCTGGTGTATGTTTTGAGACGGAATTTCCCCGTTCTCCGTGTTCATGCTTCGACCCAGATGGCATTACACACGAATGACGGAGTCATGATGGCCAAAGAAATGGGTGTCCGGCGCATTGTCCTTCCCCGGGAACTCGACAAAGATACGGTAAAGGATTTTGCCGACAGGTTCCCTGATATGGAGTTTGAAGTCTTCATTCATGGAGCAGTTTGTTATTCCTTCTCAGGGGTCTGCCTGGCATCGGGCCTGCTTTATGGCAGGTCCGGAAACCGCGGGGAGTGCGCACAGTTGTGCAGGTGTAGATTCGAGGGAAAAAACACCAGGGATTTCCCGTTTGCATGTCGCGATTTGTTTTCCGGTTCAAGAGTCCGTGAACTTGTCTCGTGCAGGGTGAAAAGCCTCAAGATCGAAGGCCGATTAAAGCAGCCGAATTATGTATTTCACACGGTGAAATATTACCGGTATATTATAGATACATTACAGGAAGACACTGATCCTGAAAAACTCAAAACACTTGAAAATAATGTTCACTATGTTTTTTCCCGGGAGCATAATCAGGGAAAACTGTTTTGTGCGCCTGCAGAATCTCTGATTGTCAAAAAATACCAGCGGCACAGGGGAAAAAAAGCAGGTGAAGTAGTTGCTGCAACACAATCTGGATTTATATTTCAGGCTGAAGTTTCAATATCCCGGCAGGATGTCATCTCGGTATATCTGACCAGGGATGAAGAGGTCCCCTTCAAGATTCCGGTTCGGGAAATGATGGTTCACAATATACATACAGAGAAATGCAGAGCAGGGGATCTGGTGACTATTGATTCAGAAAAAATCCCGGACATTGGTCAGGAAGTATATAAGTTGTATTCCCGGGAGCTTGAACTACCCGGAATACGTCATGACAATTTTGATGAATTCAAACTTTCTTTACCGTGCCGGGTGGAGGTGCATTCTGATTCTCGGGAAATGTTTCTTTCTTTATCGTTTACGATATACGGGCAGCAGTATACGAAAAAATTCACAGTGAACACAAAAGGGTATGAAGAGAAAGAGAACCTGCAAAAAAGGATATCTGCAGCCAACCTGAAAACAATGAGGGGTATTTGGCAATTGATTCTGGAATTAAACGCTGCCGGGGCTAAAGAAAAGACAACGGTAAAAATACAGTCAAAGCAGCTGATATCTATATTTAAGCAGGTGTATGAGTTGTTACAGACTATCCAGGAAGAGGAACAAAAACAACTGCAGAAGCGTATTCCGGCAGGGGTTGTTTTTGCTGACAAGAAGGAATTATCGGGTGAATTGTATACCTTTGTATCAGACCGCACAAATTTAAACCCCCGGTCTTCCCGTACGACATTTGTTTCTGCGGGAACGAAATATGAAGAATTGGCTGAATATGATGGAACAAAATTTATTTCGTTGCCTCCGGTAATGCTGACAGATGATATAAAAAACCATGTTCGTGAAATTATTCTGTTACACCCGGATACGAGATTTCTCATTGGTCTGAACAATATCGGACACCTTGCTTTGTGCAATGAGTTTTCTTCATCGGCAAACGTTGTTTTTTTTGTTGATTATTTTCTTTATATTGCGAACCGTTATACAATGAAATTCCTTTCCGCGATTTCGGATAAGATTCAGTTTGGATATTACTGGATCGAGGGCAAAATCGAAGAGTATACGTGTGTTCGGGAATTAAGTGCATTTCCGATTGTATTTGCCGATTTGTCATTTACTCCGCCTCTCTTTGTAAGGGCTGGTGATTTCTCATTGGAAAGTATGCTTGACGGGGTTGTGCCTGAAATGGAGCAATTTTGCCTGGAGAATGCCGGAAAAAAATTTACCGTTTCTGTGGAAAATAAAGTAACCTATATCTTTTCACGTAAGCAAAAAGACAGATAAAAATATGTTATTTATTTTTCATCAAAATAACCTTGAAAATCTTTCTCCTTAGCTATTGTGCTTG
Source organism: Spirochaetales bacterium (assembly GCA_016929065.1). Classification (GTDB taxonomy): domain Bacteria; phylum Spirochaetota; class Spirochaetia; order SZUA-6; family RPPD01; genus RPPD01. The sequence continues at coordinate 27,571 of JAFGJO010000056.1, forward strand.
TAATGCTCCTTGTTGCGATTATAATTTAAAGATAAGCAGAAAATGGATGTACAGGTATGTTGAAGGGTTTGTGCAGACCGGAAACCCTGATCCAGGCTGTACGAGGAGGCATTATGAAAAAAATATTTCCCTATTTTGGCATGTCAGCACCAATTGTGTATTTGGCAACTGTACTCATCGGCGGTATCCTGAACTCCGGATATAACCATATCTATAATTCGGTGAGTGAACTTACCATGACCGGAGCACCAAACAGTATTATACTCTTTATCATGTTCGGCATTTACAACCTTCTTTTAGTGTTGTTCGGATTCATGGGGATGATTTATCTGGCCAGGCTCTCCATCCGGACTGTATTTTTACTGCTTGGAATCTGCGGATTGCTGGGTATTGTCATGCTTGCGGCAGGCCAGGACCCCCGGGGACAGGAATTCTCTGCAGGTGGTGTTCTGCATATTATTGCGGCTGGAATTACTGCGCTTCTTTCGATTATTACACCAATTGTCGCTGGTGTTTCAAAACGGAATATCACGGGTATGGGGGTTTATATAAAAATCTCCTTTATGCTTGCAGTATTCATTTTCGTTTCCGGCGGGCTTACTTCAGTTGCATTCGGTTCAGGATGGCCTTCTGGGGGACTCATGGAACGATTCACTATCGGGTTTTTTCTCTTATGGGTATTTATCACCGGCTATTTTTCAACGAGGTTCCAGTTGCGTACACTTGAATAATTTCCAAAAAAAGCAAAACCATGGACATTATTTGTCCACTATCCTCCTGTATTATAAACATATTCTACATTGATAAGGGGGATGTCATGCATCAACATGAGTGTATTGAAAAAGGTTTGCATAAAATCAGGTCACTTGAACAAAAAGCCGTCTGGCTCCGCGAAAACCTGCCAGAACTAAAGTCAGAAATCAAATATGGAGTGATCTGGATACAGGTTGATACCAGCGAAGATTTTTCCAATCTTCTCTGCGCCGGATACACCTGGCGGTCAATAAACGGATTTTGCTACCGGAGCATTGAAGATTCAATGATCTGCTGTGAGATTTCGTGGCGTTTTCTGCGGGAATTCCTGAGTGGGCAGCTTGAACAACTTCTTGTGGCATAGGCTGAAGGAAAATTTACTGAAAGATATCAAGTGAATTTTCAGGAAACAGGTGAAGATTCAGTTGCAGCTTTCAGCTTAATCCATTCAACGGCCGAGTCAAATTCATTGAATATCTGGTAACGTCCCTTGATTTTACCAAAAAATATTTTGGTATCAATTTCAGCCAGAAAAAGCTTGTAATTCATATACGTCTCTGATTGTGTGTCAAACAGAACAGCGCAGTAATAGACCCGGTCATTCATGTTGTATCGAATAATCCGTTCGGGGCCTTTGACAATTTGCAGGACAGACTGATCATAAATCATCTTCCGGTAATCGAGAATGAGTTTGTTGGTGTTGTATTTGATAAACAGTTCGGAAACAGTTTTAAAGTGTTGGTCTATTTCGTTGTTTGTCACAGGAAACCTGCCGATTACACTCACTAAAAGTGCGTTCACTTCTTGCAGATAATCATAGAGTATTTTATCTTCCATTTATAATCCAATCCTGAAAATAATATTTTACTTTTTTTGGAATTTCCATTTGCTTTTGAGTTCACATTACTTGGTTGGATATATTACTTTTAAAATACTTTTTCGGTTGTGATTTTAAATATTATAGTCCAGTATTTTTGTTAATATAATATTAGTATTTTATTAAGACAATATTTATTTTTAACCACAAATGGCAACAAACGGTCTGCAATTCAATTCTTTTAATCATCAAGTCGCCAATCATCAAACCGCACAAGAAAGGCGGGTTTAGAGACATCATTGTTTAAAAAGATTATTTCAAACCGGTGGCTGAATTCAGAAAGAATTTCATTCAGTTTCTTCTGAACCTGTTGTTCATCAACCAGATCTGTGCCGGCATGTTTTGACTGAAGCTGTTCGACCCTGACTTTTATTTTTTCTGAATCTTCTTCTGCGATTCCTGCAAAATAGATATCTTTCAGTTTCTTTTCCAATCGCATAATACATTTATGTGCAATTTTGATACTGCCGATCGTGAATTCCCTCTGTTCTGATCCCTTAATGGTGAGCGCAATATATTCAACAAGCCCGCTGTGCTTATACACAGAAATCGGTTTCTCACCCAATTTTATTTTATACAGCTCAAAGAATTTATCCTGCTCCTCCGGGGAAAGAGTGCGCAACGGTGCAAGCCGGGACATGATATTTTTATGTGCGTCATTTTTTTTGGATCTATTAACCAGATATGCAGCAAGGCTGATAATGCTTATCGCCAATGCTGCTGCAAATAATAATAGTCTGAGTGCTTCCATACCGATCCTCCAGAAATAGTATAACTCCGGAAATGGGAACTATCAGTTATGATTGATGAAAGAATTGTATAAAAAAAAGCCTGCTGGTGAATTTATTTTTCTTCTGTTACATCCTCGCCCAGTTCAGCTTTCAGCTGCGCAACAAGAAGTAGAGCGTCATGTTCCGGTATTTTTGCACACGCTGCTACTTTTTTTATCTCAGTTGCAATAATCGCATCCAACGATCCAAACTCTGTGAGCAGTTTTTTTGCTTTTTTCTTTCCGATCCCTTTTATTTTTTCCAGCAACGATGTACTCATGTCCCTGTCCCTGAGCAGTTTGTGGAAGGTGTTTGCAAATCGGTGAGATTCATTCCGCACTGCAACGAGGATCCGCAGAGCCGGAGAGGTCAAAGGGAATTGCAGTGGTGAGTCCATTTCGGGAATGTAAATCTCTTCATGTTTTTTTGCAAGGCCGATAATCGGAATCGATGCAACGTCCAGGCCCTTCAGGATTGACCGTGCGGCTTCAAGCTGGCCTTTTCCGCCGTCAATAAGGATCAGGTTCGGCAATTCAAGTTCTTCATTGATCAGCCGCATGTACCGCCGGGCAATCACTTCCCGCATGGCTTCAAAATCGTCGATTTTCCCGTCCAGGGATTTTATTTTAAACCGTCGGTAAGAAGTGGGGTCCGGTTTTCCCTGAAAAAAGCTCACCATCGAGGCAACCGTATGGGTGCCGGAGAGATGAGCAATGTCGAACCCTTCTATACGGAGCGGCAGTTCAGACAGTGAGAGCTTTTCTTTCAGATCCACCAGGCCGTCCACGTGTGAGATCATCAGTTCCTGATTTGCGTTCTGGATTGCCATCCGAATGGTTTTTTTATCATGATCTGATTCTGCGGTGCGGAATTTGATATTTTTATGCAGCTCATTTTTCAGCGCCTCGATCAGCTCTGGTTTCAAAACAACAGGCACAAACACAAGATGCGGCAGGCCGGGCCGTTTTGAGTAATACTGATAAATAAACTGACCGAGTGCTTCCTGCGGATCAAGCTCATATATAGGTGAACGGAAAATCTCTTTGGTAAGAATATTTCCATCCTGAATTCTGACAATGGTAAAACAGATAAAATTGTCTTTGTGGGCATACCCAATATAATCTTCACGGGGTGCTTCGAAAGAAAGCATGTTCTGGGTATCCTGAGTTTGTTTTACCGCATTTATTTGATCCCGGAAAACAGCTGCCTTCTCAAAATCAAGGTCTTTGGCTGCTGATCGCATCTTCTTTTCAAGATCAGCGAGGAGCTTTGAAGTATCACCGGCAAGAAGCTGCTTTATTTTGTTTACTCTTTCCCGGTATGCTTCCTTTGTGATTTTTCCGGCGCAGGGAGCAGCACATCGGTTGATATGGAAATACAGGCAGGGGTGAACTCTTTTTTTCAAATGCCCCTTGCATTTTCTAAGCGGATACAGTTTTTCGATTAGTTCAAGGGTGATATCAAGCTCTTCGATGCTGGGAAACGGCCCGTAATAGGATGAGCCGTCAAAAACCAGCCGCCGGGTTCTAAAAATACGCGGGAATTCCTCGTTGGTAATGCGGATCACTGGATATGTCTTCCCGTCTTTCAGATTGATGTTGTATTTGGGCTGGTGTTTTTTTATCAGGTTATTTTCAGTTATCAGTGCTTCATATTCGTCACGGGTAATAATGATTTCGATATCGCAAACCTGCTGCATCAAAAACTGTGTTTTTAAATCCCGGTCCTTTCGGAAATACGACTGGACTCTTTTTTTTATATCCTTTGCCTTGCCGATATAGATGATTTTATTATTTGCATCCTTCATGATGTATACACCGGATTCGTTTGAGAGCGATTTTATTTTGATTTCAAGCGGTTCGATGTTTTTCATGGGCTGTTCTAAAAAAGTAATCGTGGTGACGCACGGTGTCAAGGAAGATCTGTTGATTATCTATTTTTATCCATGGCTTTTTTCTTTTGATCGTCGGGAAAGGGTGTTTCTTCTAATTGCGGCGTCAGCTCTTTTAAATGCCGCCAGGACAGAATAAACCGGACCATCCCGAATAAAAAAAGCAGGATTGAACCGGGAATGAGAAATAAGGATAAAACAACAAAGTAGATTTCTTCTGAAAACAATTTTAAAAAAGTAATCCCGGTGACCAGCAGCATAAGGGAAGTCCTGCTGTAAGAAAGCAAGGTTCGCTCTGCAGCCATCTTTGTCCTGTCAGCGGCAAGATGGTCACGGAGAATCATTGTCTCTTTTTTAAAGATTGAGTAGCGGAGTTCTGTAAGTTTCTTTAAAAATTTTCTCATAATTGGCAGTAAAAAGGTAATATAATCGGTGTTATCATGTCAAGGATACAGTGTGGCGGGGGTATGCTTGTCCTTTCAATACTCCAATGATACAAGCTTCTGGGCCATGTTGCAACATCCGGTGTGTGACTCCCGTTGACATACCGAGGCTTTTTTCTATAGAGTTCATGTCAAATGCAGAAATATTATATTGAAGGCAGTTATCCTCTTAAAGGCACAGTCAAGGCCAGCGGCAATAAAAATGCCGCTCTTCCCTGTCTTGCAGCCGCGTTGCTGACAGATGAGGCTGTCCTGTTAAAAAATATACCCGAAATCGAAGATACCCATGTCATGCTTGATATTTTAAAGCTTCTGGGAGCAAAAGTAGAAAAAAAAGCGGAAAATGAGTATCAGATCACCACAAAAGCCATCACGACCCATGAGATGCCGGTAGAGGAATCCAGGAAGGTTCGTGCGTCCATCCTGTTCGCCGGTCCGCTTTTGGCGCGTACCGGGAAAGTGATTCTCCCGCCGCCGGGGGGGGATGTCATCGGCCGCCGGCGCCTTGATACCCATTTTCATGCATTCAAGTCTTTGGGCGCCCAGGTTGAAATTGATGGTATTTTCCAGGTCAAGGCGGGGAAACTGGTTGGTGATGATATTTTTCTCGATGAAGCATCGGTAACCGCAACCGAAAATGCCGTTATGGCGGCTGTTCTTGCGGATGGAAAAACAATTATCCGCAACGCAGCATCTGAACCGCATGTTCAGGATCTTTGTGACATGCTCAACAAAATGGGTGCAAAAATCACCGGAATGGGATCGAATATTCTCTGTATCGAGGGAGTGAAAACCCTGCATGGAACCGAATTTTCAATCGGATCAGATTACATTGAGGTCGGATCGTTTATCGGGCTTGCTGCAGTTACCCACAGTGAGCTTGAAATACAAAACGTCTCTCCCGACCATTTGCGGATGATAAAAATCGCTTTTGCAAAACTTGGTATTCATTGGGAGACAGATGGCTCCTCTATTAATGTTCCTTCGACCCAGGAACTTCGCGTTTGTCCTGATATCGGGGGGATGATTCCAAAAATTGATGATGCTCCCTGGCCTGGTTTCCCGACAGATTTAATGAGCATTCTCCTGGTGGTTGCCACACAGGTTGAAGGGACCGTTCTTATTCATGAAAAAATGTTTGAATCACGGATGTTTTATGTAGACAAATTGATTGGTATGGGAGCACGGATAATTTTGTGTGACCCGCACCGGGCCGTCATTTCCGGACCCTGCAGGCTTCGGGGGTCGGAAATGACGTCACCGGATGTCCGCGCCGGTATGGCAATGGTGATTGCAGCCCTTTGCGCGGACGGGAAAAGCACCATACATAATGTATATCAGATCGAACGCGGCTACGAAAAGCTTGTCTCCCGGCTTGCACGTCTGGGAGCGAAAATCAAGGCCATGAAAGAATAATTTTTAAAAAACAGTTTTATTCCTGAGTTTTACTTTTCCCGAAAAATATCCCAACACGAGAATCAGCAGGACAATATGAACAATTGACAGGAGAATGATACAAAACACAAACCCCATTGCATAAAATGAAAAACTGATGAAAATGCGGTGCAGAAAAAGAAAAAATCCGATGATGTTGGCCATGACAAACGGAACCACAGGAACAAGAAGATACAAATGCCGTACCGATGAGGCCTCCTGCTGTACTGAGTGTTTCATGCCGATGACCAGGCATATCAATGTAAGCATAATGATGAAAAATGGAGTCAATACTCTTCCCGCTATTTCAATATAAATGAGTTCGGGCAGCTGAGCGTGATGAGCTACAAACGGCAGCACGAGAACCAGATCCGCGATATTCATGGTGTCAAAATCTTTTTGGGTTGATCCAAAAACTGTAATATTTTTTGGACGGTTTTCCATCTTGGTATCGGGAAATAATAAAATGCCATATAGTTGATCGATTGGCGGGGTTCCCTGATACACCGTGAGCCGGGTTTGTTTTTTTGGATCGATCCGGTCAATGCCATTGATAATAATATGGTCTTCCAGAATTTTTCCAATTGGTGCCAGATAATGATACTGCACTGCATCCGATGCGTTAAGTCCGATCACTTCAATATTTTTCAAGAAAATTCCGTCACCTATCTGTACAATCGACTCAATGGTAATGATTTCACGGACTGTGTTTGTATCTCTGTTGAAAAAAACTATCGGGCCGGTTTTCAATGCATCAAACGACAGTATGAGTTCCGCTTCATGGGTGAAAAAGGATACCTGGGGCAGCAATTGGCGGCTTTGCTGGAGGTAATCCCTGATTGTCTCATCAAAAGGAAATTGTCTGTTAAGATCAAGAAAAATAAAATAGGCCCTGATAAAATCAGGATGGTCGGTGCTGGTCAGTGCATCATAGCCCTGCTGTTTTGTGGAAAACAGGTATGCTGCGCGGGATTTTTCCCTGGACTCGATCCCTTCAAAATCGGATTCACGGGCAATACTTGAAATCCGTAATGCCTCCTTGTGGGAGTTGTCAATTGCAAGGACCTGCCGGGCAAAATAATATGCATCGACATAATTCTTTTTTTCAAGTGCGTTTTCTGCCCGGGTCAGTAATTGTGTTGAATCAAAACTTTCGAGTCCTGATTCACCTGCTGTTCTGAATACATACTCCCTGAATTCAGCAGGGGATAACTCGGCGATAAGCCTGGAATTTTCACTTATGGTAAGCGGATTGTGCCTGTCCACGGCAAGGGACAGCCGAATATATTCAACCGCAGTGACAAGATCATTTTCTTTTTCTTTTTCATGTGCTTTTTTGAAAATAGAGGTGGAAAAAGTACTTAATGCCTTTTTCTCGGACAGGTTTTTTCGGACGACCGGGACAAGCGCTTCGTGGAACACGATATACATTGAAGTCAGCAATACGATCGAAATGATGATGGAAGTCATTTTTTTACTGGCAATAATTTTTTGCTGGTAAACAGGAGGCGATAAAAACAAGGAATAAGCTATAAGTGCTCCTGCGCACTGGAGTGCTGCAAAGTGTGCGATAAAATTCAAGAATGCATTCCCCCAGATCACTTCCGGACGAAAGGGTACTATGATCTGATTTGTTTCACCGTTCAGGAAGGCCATAAGAACAAAAAAACCGAAACCGAGGACAAGAATGCCAAATATGACTGATGCAGGTGTTGCAACCGGATTACGCATTGGGGTTTTCGCTCCTTCTGCGTGGAAATAATATAAAATCAAAAAGGAAAAACAAACTGCTGAAAAATATCAGAATGGAATAGGGAATAAGACTGATGAGTGACAAATCGCTTGTTATGTATTTTGCCTGCGGGAGAAGGGTAAATGAGATAAAGTTATACAATGTCAGTACCAGAAATAAAACAAGCAGTGTCAGCATGATATTTGCTATTCTCCACCGTGAAAAGCGCAGAAACACAGATGAACTGAGCACCAATGCGACGAGCATAACACACAAAAGCAGCCGTTCCTGGTTCTCTGCCCAAAGCAGGGTATCAAAATGTTTCTGCAGCGGGGTGTACAGGTCATAAAGACTCTGAAATGATTGTTCCGGCTGAAACAGATTGGCTTCCGTTTTTCGGGGTGAAAGCGAAATTCTTTTTGTGCCTGCTTTATCAAGAAATATGGTACCGGTCTCTGTGGAATGAAACTGAATCCGGTCAAACGCTGTAATTCTTGGATATGCTCCGGAGTCTTTGATGACGATCAGGGGAGAAAGAGATATTCCAGTCCTGGTACCAAAGAAAAAATATCCCTCATTGACTGCGACAAGCTGTTGAGGATAGGTGAGGTCTCGCAATCCGGTTTTCAGCTCTTCACCGCGGAGCATTTCTGTCAGCTGCGGGTTTATGTTCTTTTTAATCAATGCCGGGGCGAATATGAGTACACCCACTGCCAATGCTCCAATAGACAAATACGAAATGATTCTGATACCCGGATTTTTCTGCATTCGAATACTGGTGAGAAACAGTGAAATCAGCACCGAGGGAAGGATCATCACCAGAAATGCGTTTGGAATCAGAGTGAGTATATTTTCAAAATTAATGGAAGGGAAAAGGAAAAGCCGTGAGCCCATGAAACCAATACTGTAAAAAAAAGAGGAAACAATGAGTACACCAACCAGTACAATTACGAATAATACTATGACGATAATACTGTCTTTCATGAACCCTCTCTATTGTATCCCATAAAAGCATGAGTTTTACAAGCAGAACCTGTCCTTATTATCATCGTCATTTTTTGCAAATTCGTAAAAAGTAAAAAAACAGGAATTTTAAGTTTCTTTACCGGTAAAAACAGTTTTATTGCCGCACCTTTACTTTGAATTGTTTTCATTGTATTCTCAAACCGCCGTGATTGCTATTTTATCCAAGCTTTTTAAACATAAACGGGTAGTTTTGCCTATCATCTATCTTTTTTTCCTCGTGGTCGGAATCCTTGTGTTCAATCTGGTTGTTGTGGACTACATTGACGGATTTTCTGTCTCTATCAATTCCATTGATTTGGGAATTGTAAAAAGCAAAAGCGATGTACAGTCCAGACTTTCGGTGATCGAAAAACAGATTGAATATGAGAAGAATATTGATATTGAATTTGAGGATCATCTGATTCTCTATTCACCAATTGAAACAACCCTTGATCGGTTCACCGTGCAGCAGACACTCGATCAGAATTTGAAAAACCATATCAGCTATAAATGCAAAGTGTGGGCACTTGTGGTGAACAACAAGGAATCTGTCTTTTGCCGGACAAAGGAAGAAATTGAAGAATTGGTGAATCGGATTGAAAAAAAATTCGTTCCAAAGGCCGGGAGAGGCGAGGTCATCGAAAACCTGACGATGCGGATAATGGAACCATATACCATCGAGCAGGCATATTCATATTATGATGCTATAAAAACACTGGATGAAGCGGTTGATTATGCACTACAGGGAACTCAGGAGATTGAAACATACGCTGTACAGCAGGGAGACAATTTTTTTACGATTGCGAAAAAATTTGATATCAATTTTACCCAGCTTGTTCGGGCAAATGAAGAGTTTGATCCCGAAAAATTGAAAGCAGGTGATAAAATCAGCCTTTCTCTTAAAAAACCTGTTCTTAATGTCGAGTCAAAATACCGGTTTATCAAGGAGGTGACCATTCCGCCGCCGGTACGGGTCGTTCTGGATTCAGAATTACTTCGTACGGAACGAAAGGTTGATATTCAGGGAGAAAGTGGAAGAAAACAGATTTTTGCTGATAAAACGTATATCAATGAAAAGCAGTTTGAAGTAGTGATTGTGAAAGAAATCCCCATTAAGGCTCCGAAATTGAGACAGCTCCGGATCGGAACACGCCGGACACCGAATGATATTCTAGTCTCCGGGGCGGTTCTCCCTCCGGGGATGGGTGTTATTTCAGATTATTTCGGTGCGCCACGCGGGGGCGGCCGGCGTCATCTCGGGATCGACATTGCAATACCCACCGGTGCGAGTGTGCTTGCCTATAGGCCAGGGACAATTCTTCGCGCAGGGTGGGATGGTACCGGATACGGAAATCTTGTAACAATTGCCCATGATGACGGGACCGAGACCAGGTATGCCCACAACAGTAAAATTCTCGTGGAGGTGGGACAGCGAGTGGCCAAAGGCGATATTATTGCATTGTCGGGGAATACAGGAAAAAGTACCGGGCCTCACATCCACTTTGAAATTCGGGTGGGCGGGAAACCGGTTGATCCCCTCCTCTATCTCAGATCACATTAACAAAGGTCATTATGGCTCTTGGTGTCTTTTTTAATTCGAGGTATAGCTGATGTTACAGGCTGTAATTTTTGACCTTGACGGAACATTATTGAATACAATTGCTGATATTACCTCGGTGATCAACCGGGGGCTGGCCTTGTATAATCTGCCGCAGCTTACTATTCAGGCGTGCGCTACTATTGTCGGTGAGGGGATCGAAAAACTTGTGCGACGTGCGCTCCCTCCAGGTTTTTCAGATGAGAAAGCGTATAATACCATACTTTCCTCAGTAAAAAAGAATTATCAGGCTGCCCCTGTGGGGAAAACGACGCTCTATCCCGGGGTTGGTGAATGTCTGGATTATCTGGCAAGAAAAAAAATACCCATGGCAATATTGTCCAATAAACCGCATGACATCGCAGTGCAGAGTGTAGCCGGGCTTCTGGCTGACTGGCAGTTTGTCAGGATACAGGGCGCCCTGGAAGGAAGCGCACCAAAACCGGAGAAATCCGCTGCTCTGAATATTGCAGCACAAATGCAAAAATCACCTGATATGATCGCATTTATTGGTGATTCCGAGATCGACATTCAGACTGCCCGGAATGCGGGGATGTATGCTGTGGCGGTAACCTGGGGGTTTCGTTCACGGGAGCTTTTATCCCATTCCGGACCTGATATTATTGTCGATTCACCTGCTGAAATAATTGAACTTTTCGCTGTACACGAAAAAAACTTTTAAGAATAGAAAATTCCGGCACTTGATATTTTTAAATCAATTAATTATGATCGTGGAAGGGTTGTCCAAAAGTCATTGTTGAGTGTTCAACAGAAATCACGGGATATTCCAAACAGGCCTACTATTATGATAAAGAAGAATCTCTATATCCTGCTCGATAATTTAAGCGAGTTTGAAGATATTTTTACCCGTCTCAAACAGGATGCTCCCTTTGTGGTCGACATTATCACCTTTGATGATTTTAAAAGCGATAAGTATAAGGCTATATTTCAGGAACTGGATTTTGGAAATTTGTTTATTTCTGTGGATGAATCGGTTTACACGAATAATAAAAAAGAAATTCATGAATATATGCGTTCTATCTACAACCATCTTTTTTCCAATTTTCTGATCTTGTCTTCTGCTCCGGATTTTATTCAGGATGATGATATTGTCCTCGGGAAAAAACACTGCTTCTATATTCACAAGGATGCAGATATCCAGGTACTTGCTCATAATCTGATTTTGTACATGTTCAAGCTCTTCAACGAAACGGTGCTTTCCACCAGGCTGCTCGACTATATTACTCATTCATTCGATCATATCGTCACCTCGGAGCTACTGCGGAAGAAAAAGGATGAAATTGAACTGCTGAACAAGGAACTGGAGTGGAAAAATAAAACAGACAGTTTGACCAATTTATACAATCGACAGGCTATGTTTGATTTTCTGGATGTTGAGTCAAAACGGACCATAAGAGATCTCTGGCGTATTTCGAATGCAATTCAGGAGAAACAGGCGGAACAGCTGAAAGAGGTGCGTGAACGCTTCGAAAATGTCCCGGTCGGGGAAATACTCGACCACATTGGTGTATACACCGTCATGATGCTCGATGTTGACCATTTCAAGAAAATAAATGATACGTATGGACATCTGGTGGGGGATCAGGTATTGAAGGTTATCGGTGAATTATTGCGGGACAATACCATTTTCCGTGAATCCGATATTCTTGGCCGTTTTGGTGGTGAAGAGTTTATTGGTATTTTCCCTTCAACGAATGTAAATAATGCCATCGGCCCTGCACAGCGTTTTACCAGGGCGTTGAAGGAACATTTGTTTAAAGGGCCGGCGGGAGAAGAGTTTCATGTTACCGTATCGGTTGGAATATCCGAGTTCCATCCGGGTGACCAGACAAAAGAAGAAGTCATCCACCGGGCCGATAAGGCTCTGTATTGGGTCAAAGAACACGGCCGCGACCAGATTGCGGTATATGAAAAAATATTCTAGTCTGCATTGGTGAAAACGCCCCGGACTGCTTCCTGAATCAGCGAAACTCCCAGGTAATTTTTATTATTCCCCATACTGGCCTGGAACGGCCCGATCATTTTTGAAAAACCGAGCTCGGCCGCTGTTTTTACCCGTTTTTCCAGATGCTTGACGTTTCGAATTTCTCCTGCAAGGCTGACCTCACCGGTTACAGTGGTATGGGAGGGAAATGGGATACCGGTTCGTGCGGAAAACAAGGCCAGGCAGAGCGGTAATTCAATGCCCACTTCTTTTATTGAAAGCCCCCCGGCAACATTGACATACATATCATAACTTCCAAACTGCAGGCTGCAGTGTTTTTCAAGGACTGCCTGGGCTTTCCAGACAACGCGGGCGTCTATCCGGTCAGAATAAACACGGGATATCCCTCCTTTTGCGGGAACCACAAGACTCTGAATTTCAAGCAGGATCACTCTTGAGCCTTCATATACCGGAGCAACGACCACACCGGCAGGCAGTACCCCGTTTCGTTTTTCCAGAAACAGAGATTCGGAATCATCAGGCTGGACAAGGCCGTTTTCAAGCATCTGGAAAATACCAATCTCATCTATGGAACCAAACCGGTTTTTTGAAGCGCGGAGAAGTCGGATATCGTTATCCGCTGATTCAAACTGCAGTACTGTATCCACCATATGTTCGATTACTTTTGGCCCTGCAATGGTTCCTTCTTTTGTGACGTGACCTACCATAAAAAGTGAGGTATTGTGCTGCTTTGTCCAGTCTATCAGTTCCTGTGCAGTAAATTTGATTTGATTGACTGTGCCCGCGACCAGGCCGAGTTCCTGTTTTTTTAAAGTCTGGATTGAATCCACGATGACCATAACCGGTTTCAGTTTATTCAGAATATGGATAATGCTTTCCACATCGGTTTCAATGCACAGTTCAATGTGATCGGCAAGAGCATTAATCCGCTGGGCCCGCAATTTTATCTGTTCCGGTGATTCTTCACCAGAGATATACAATACTTTTCCCATTGTGGATAAACGGGAAGCAGCCATGAGCATTAAGGTAGACTTGCCGATACCCGGTTCGCCGCCTACCAGTACGGTCGCGCTTTTCATGATTCCGCCGCCAAGCACGCGGTCCAGCTCGGTTAATCCGGAACTGATACGTAATGCTTGAGTTGATTCAACAATGTTGAGCGGAATCGTTTTCATGGTATGCTGCGGTGTATTTGATTTTTGGGACTTTTTTTGCTGCGTTGATTCAAAAAGGGTATTCCAGTTGCCGCAGTCAGGACAGCGCCCGAGCCATTTTGGTTCGGCATGCCCGCACTCACTGCATAAAAATATTGTTTTTTCTGTCATGTTAATTGGATTATAGGAGATTTTTTTTGATCAGAGCAAGTGCAGGTTATTGGGAAGTCCGTGTTAAAATAACTATAAATATTAATAATGAATTGCTGAATAAAAAGGAATCTGGTAGAATACCATCCGAAGAAACAGTTCTTTTTGGCAAAGCATACAGTTTCGTTTGCTCATAATTCTTTAAAAGAAAACCCGTTAAAAGGAAGAATCATCATGATACGGAAAGCACGACCCCAGGCTGGATATACATTAACGGAAAAAATCAGTCATTTTTTTAAAACCTTTCAGCAGCGAATAAAGAATGTGGCAATGCTTATAAAAAAACCGGTTGTCTCTTTCATAAACAGGATCAAGACTGTTTTTGGCGATGAGCATAAACCGGTTTACAAAATATATTCCAGAATAAAAGACGCCAATACATTCCTTTCGCCAAAGAAATTTATCCTTCCGGATGTTGTGGTCTATTTCATTGCAATGTTTTTATTTTCCTTCCTGGTCATCGCTTTGGAAACAATTCAGTTTCATGTACTCATGGTCGTGACCAGCTACCTGAAGGCGACCTTTATTATTTCCATTGCGATGCTGGGCATTGCATTGGGGAGCCTTATCGGCTTTTATCTGAACCGGTTTAATGTGCACCGGGTAATGTTTGTCTCGAGTGTGTGTCTGTTTTTCTCCATCATTCTCGCATACTACAATATTATCAATATCGGGGTTCTGGGATATCCCTATCTGCTTGTTTTGCCGTTTGTGTTTGCCTCGATAAATATTTCTTCAATTTTCGCGAAAGGGAATTCAAATACCACCTATTTCATCAATCTTGCGGCATCAGCTCTGGGAGTCATTTTTCCGATTGTGTTTCTCCCGGTATTTAAAAGCGAAAGCAGCATGATGATTCTCATGCTGGTTCCAATTGTGTTTATATTTATCCAGTCGTTCAGGATTTCTCATCTTGTAGTGAAGGGGTTGTTTGCGATTGCAGTGCTGATTGTGATCGTTCAGTTCACAGGTACCATTTCCAATAATGTCTCAACTCCGGATGTGATTTCTGCGGATATATTTGAAAATAAAATAATAGCCGAGTTCGATAAGGATGTTGAAAAAGTAGAATTTAGAAAAAACATCCCGCTTGAGTTTTTTCAGCGGGTGTATATGGTCGATAAAGAGTCCGGAAACTATATATTTTCCGGTGATGAATATGACCTGAAGCGTGCTGATTATTTTTTAAAAGTACTTGGTTTCAGAGAGCGCTGGGGTATTTCCCAAATACCATTTCTGGAAAAGCGGACAATTGTTGACTCAGCTGAAAAACTAAATAAAATATTTTTCGAAGCAGAACTGTTGCCCCTGCTGCAGAAAAAATATGACACGCTTTTTTTCCGCAACTATGACCTGCTTTTCATGCAGCGGGTGTACACGAAGCAGTCTGATGGAAATTATCATATGACCGGGGACGGGTATGACGCAAAGCGTGCGCGGTATCTCTTGACACAGCTGGGGCATATGGAAACGATCGACCTGAACTTTGATGTGCGGTATCACGCTTCCCTTCTTGATGAACGCAAGATATTTACCGGGAGCGACAGAATATTACTGAGCGAGGATTCAACTCTTGGCCGTCTTGAATACACCGGGCAATTAGCCGGCGGTATGGAGGGGGTTATTCCCAACAAGGATGAATACTATATGTACATGAACGGGGTCGCACTGGATTCCATCGATGCGTACAATGGCTCCATCAAAGACCCGCGTGTGCCCTGGATGACCGATTCACCGAAGATGTTTATTGTCGGACTTTCCGCAGACGGAATTGTGAAATCGTGTAAACGAATCAAAGGCGCACAGGTGAGTGGTATCGAAATAAATCCCGGAATATACCATACCATGATTGAAGACGGCCCTTTTGCCTACGCTGCGGGATATCCATATAAAGACGTGGAAGTCTACAAGGGCGAGGGACGGGGATTTCTTGAAACGACCCGGGAACAGTATGATGCGATATATTTAATGAATATTCACATGGAGCATGGACCAATCTCCACCCTGGCTCCGGAGTATTTTCATACTATTGAAGGAACTCAATTGCTGTTAAATAAAATTACCGATCGTGGATACGTTGTCTATGAGGAAATTATCGATTCGTTTCGCAGCCGTCTGGCGATGTACAAGATGATGAATACCATAAAAGCGGCGATGCGCAAAAGGGGCATCGAAAATCCCGAAAAATATATTTATATCTATAAATGGGGATTCAGCACCTACAGCGATGTATTTCGGACGATCATTATCAAACGGACACCATTTAATATGGAAGAAAAGAAAACTCTGGACAGCTATATAGATACAGTGACCAACAAGGAGCCCTTCAGTGCCTATAATGTACAGATGGTGTTTGACCCGTACGGCACCCGGTATGGAAGTGATATAGAACCATTTATACTTGACGAGATCGAATATAAAGAGATTTTTCCAAACTTTTTATCGTCCCATGAGTTTCAAAATAAAATTATGGCAAAACTGGATGATCCTGAAGATATCAGATTCATGCTCTCCCTGTATTTTTACAACCGCAGTTATAATCGTTTCGAATTATACACCTCCCGGATGAATGATGCAGATACCTACAAACTGGCACAGGTTTTACAAAAAGCTGAATATTCCTGGCACTTCGATTTGCGTCCTGCTACTGACGACCAGCCGTTTCCGTTTAATGTACACAAGGAAAAGTATGAAGTGCTGGAGATATTGCGGATCGTGTTTCTGTTGAGTCTGCTGTTAATTGTGCCGGTATTCTTTTTGATTATTAATAAAAGCGGACACTACAAAATGAATTTGTTTGTGCCGAACCTTTTCATGGCGGCTACCGGATTTGGTTATATGCTCGTTGAAATTGTGCTTATGCAGAAGTTCCAGCAGTTTATCGGAAATCCGACTTACGCACTGATTGTAACCCTGGGCGGTTTGCTGTTGTTCAGCGGGATTGGCAGCTTTGTCAGTCGTTATTTCAATAAAAAACTGGTGATCGGACTTGTTGCACTTATTCCTGTCATTCTCCTGATAATGCTTATTACCCTGGATGGTATTTTTCTTGCTTTCGGAAGTATGGGGTTTGAAACGAAAATATTCATTTCTGCGCTGCTGCTGCTGCCGGTGACATTTCTTATGGGAATACCGTTTCCCAATGCACTCGAAATAATCCGCAAGAATACATCATCAGAATACGGCACGCTCATGTTCGGAGTGAGCGGCGCTTTTTCCACACTTGGCGCAACTTCGGGAATTTTTTTAAATGTCTCCTATGGATACAGCATGTCTTTTCTGGCGGGAACAGGTTGTTATGCTGCCGGACTGGTATTATTCATTATACTCATGCTTGGAAAAAGAAAGACAGCATGAAAGCTCTTAATTTCTGTTGTTTTCTGCTCGCCGTTGTGACAATATTTGGCTGCGGTGATAATTCTCCCAAAAGCAAAGAGCTTCAATCTGCAGGAAACAATGTGCGGCTTTATGCAATCCGCTACGGAGTTTCCGGCTTTTCAACCAAAGAATTGTTTGCAGAACCGGAAGAAATTAAAAATGTGCCCTTTCACTGGCTTTTTTACCTTATCATTTCCCCGGAAAAGAAAATACTTGTTGACACCGGGTTTTACCAGGAACAATTCAGAAATCTTTTTGGTATTTCACTTGAAAATCCCGATGCAATTCTGACCAGGATGGGATATCCGCCCAAAAGCATTACCGACGTTATTCTTACCCACGGCCACTTTGATCATATCGGCGGGGTGGTGAAATACCCTGAGGCACGCATTCATATTACAAAAAAAGCCTTTAATGTTATTCAATCGCAAAAACAGCTCCCGGAGGTGCGGCGATTTCTGAAAGAAAGTCAACATGTCACACAGTATGACGGTTCATACGCTCTTGATGAAAATATATTTATACAGGAAATCGGCGGGCACTCTCCGGGATCGTGTGTGGTATACATTAATCTTGATGGAGAGAAAATCCTGCTCACCGGTGATGAAGCATATGTTGACGAGAATATTATTGACAAAAAACCTGTGGGATCGGCGGTCGATCCCGCAGCCAATAAACGGTTTATTGAACAGGCAGCAGAATCAAAAATCCGGTTTTTTACGTTTCATTCTCCGAATGTTGTTAAAGGCGAAGAGTCCTGGAGAGAGATAAAAAAAGCAAAATAAAGCCAATCTGCTTTACATGCCGTATAGATCGCAAAATTATACTTTTTCCAGATAATACCGAATGATTGAAATCCCGCTTTGTTCAGGAGGTTCATATGTTCGGGGAGACTGAGCGGGGAGTCTTACCAGAAACATTTATTGTAGACAAACCAGTCATATTTACAGGCAACCCGCAGAGTCCCGGATTTGTCAATCAATCCCCATTTATTGTTCATCCGTACTCCTGCATACCCGTTTGAAAATGCAAGCGCGTCCTGATACTGGACCGGAATAACGACCTTTCCTGTTTTATCAATATAACCGCATTTTTGCGGGCTCATTTTAACATGACGAACCCGCGCCAATCCCTCGCAAAAGCTGTACGATGTGTAGATGTCGGGGTAAGCAAACTTTACGATCCAGTTCCCTGTTTTGTCGATCATGCCCCATGAGTCTGTTGTAAGGCTTCCCCCTGTTTTGACAAAGGCGCTGTTGTTGTGGAAGGGGACGGCAAAATTATAATCGAAAGGAACGGAAATTTCACCGCGTGTATTGAGGTATCCAACCTTCATGTCGTCATTTCTCACCCAGATCATGTCTTCAGAAAAATCACTGACCCGGTCGAACTGAAAATCAACAACAACCTTTCCGGTTTTGTCGATAAAACCCCAGGTGCCTTTTTTTTGTACAGGGGCCAGGCCGTTTTGAAACTGGAGCGGATTCGTGTATACAAAGGGAATAACCCTGTTTCCGTTTCTGTCGATATAACCCATGGTGGTGGTGCTGTTTCCCACCGCGGCCAGACCGTTGGAAAAACCCGGACCAGCGGTGCTGTATTGAAAATCGATCACTACATTGCCGGCAATATCGATAAACCCGTATTTGCCGTTTTTGCGGACACAGGCGAGCCCCTCAGCAAAAGGTTTGCTCGGGTTCTCGTAGATAAGCGGAATGACTACCTCGCCTTGGGGATTAATATAGCCGAATTTCTCATCCTTGTTGGCGACGACCGCGAGGCCATCGGTAAATGGTTTTGTGTATGTATATTTGAGCGGGATTACCTCCGTACCGGTATAATCAATAAAACCCCAATGCTCACCGGTCTTGTCAATTGTCGCCACTGCGATAAGGTATGACCCGTCAGCATTATTTTCCTGTGCGTGTATTGGATTCTGCGCAGCCGGAAGAAAGAGCTGCACACAGATAAAAAGTAAAAGACCATTCAAAGATACCTGTAATTTCATGATGATATTTTCTCCCTGTATAAAGATATAAAAAAAGCATAATCGATTTTCCATTGGAAATCCAATTTTCATGCGGTTCCGGTCCTTGATTTTTTTTGGTTCCATCAGAACGCCAATTTATTTGAAAACTGTGCAAACAAATTCTATAGTTCATTGTTACAGGAGCGTGAAATGAAATTCCGGTTTGTTATTATGGTATTGATTTGTACTACAGCGGTTTCTTTCCTGTCAGCGGATACGTTCGACAAGTATTCCGAGCCGAGCAAGATGTACATGTTTATCGAGGCGGTATCAAAAATGCAGATTGACGATGTCAAATACATGATACCGAAAATCAAGGACATCAATGCATCCAATTCCTCAGGAAGCATCGCAATCGTCGAGGCCGCTGGACCGATGTTTTCAACCGACAGTTATTCTGAGGAACAGCGAAAAAAGATGATTGCGCTGCTTGTCAGCGGCGGTGCGGATGTTAACAGACAGGACGCAAGAGGGGCGACCGCGCTGGGAAGAGCCGCGGAGCATGAATATATTGAAATCGTCGAATTTCTTCTGGATAAAAAGGCAGAGGTAAACAAAAAAGACAATTATGGCATTTCACCGTTGTATTGGGCCCTGCAGAAAAAGAATGAAAAACTGATTGAAATTTTTGTAACCCATGGGGCAGATATTAATATCCGCGACAGTCTCGGCAACACCCCCCTTCTCTTGGCGTTGATAGAAAAAGACCGGAACCTTGCGGTCATGCTTATAAACGCAGGAGCGGATCTTCAGTCCAAAAATAAAAACGGGTTGTCGATTCTTCAGGCGGCGGTGAAACTGGGAGATAAAAAATTTCTTGAACTGCTGCTTTCAAGGGGGGTAAAGACAGACAAACAGGACAGACTCCTGTACATCGCGATGGATGCGGGTGAATATGACCTGTTTCTTTTTCTTTTGGAAAAAAATGCAGATCCGGATGAACAGTGGCGAGACGGTGAACCGCTTTTAATTCATTCGCTCAGGATGGCAGCAGAGGTGCCGGACTGGCGGAAAAACGAACTCCGGTATGTCCGCGCATTGCTCGATCATGATGCGGATGTCAATGTCATTGGAAACACCAGCGACACTGCCCTTCTGCTTGCTCTTAAAAGCGGGGACGCTGATGTCATTCGCGCGATATATAAAAAGACAAAAAATGCGGCACAAAAAGGGGAATACCGCCGGACCGCACTCATGCTCGCGGCCGAATATGGAGACAGCACTCTGGTAAAGGATATCGCTGCAAAGGCGGGCGGAGTGAATGAAAAGGATGATTTCGGCTGGACACCGCTTATGTACGCGGCTAATAAAGAAATCATGGATTTTCTTGTTTCCAAAAAAGCAGTATTGGGAAGTGTGAATACAGCTGATGAAACCGGGACATTTCCGCTTTTTTTCACAATCGAAAAAGGCAACGCGGCGCTTGCACGGCAGCTCCTCGATGCCGGTGCCAATGTGAATCAGGTAATGCATCGTCCGGGATGGAACGGGGTCACCCCGTTGATCATGGCCGCCGGGCTCGACAAGCGTGAAATTGCACAATTACTGCTTGAACGAAAAGCCGTGATAAACCAGAAAGACAGTGACGGCATGACCGCACTCGATTATGCCGGGCCTGAAACAAGAAAGCTTCTGGTCTCACTCGGCGGGAAATAACAGGTTTTTTTACCACGTAAGATGAGTATTCAATGAATACAGGATAACCGTATGAATGCTTCCCGGCCTTATTGACAAAATTGGGCGTGATCAGTAGTATATCGACACTCGCTGTGGTGGTGAAATTGGTATACACGCTAGCTTGAGGGGCTAGTGGGGGTTACCCCGTGGAGGTTCAAGTCCTCTCCACAGCAGAAAAACAGGCTGTCCCAAAGGGGCAGCCTGTTTTTATTTATGGAGAGGGCTTGAACCGAGTGAGCGCAGAGCGGCTGCGAGGAAGAGCCGCCATGGATGGCGGCGGAAGCGAACGAGGCGGCCTGGAAGGAGCCGGATGATCCGGCGACTGGAAGGCAAGTCCTCTCACCCAAATTTGGTAATTTTCTACAGATTTATAGTGTTTTTGTTTTTTTATCAGAAAGTAACCATTCAGCAAGCCTGGTAATCAGGGTATCAAGTTTTTGCTCTTTGCTTTTCCCTTTCAAGGAGCATTCCCAAATAGTACAAATCCTGTAATTCATTTTCAACAAATACTTTCTGGTTCTTTTATCTCTCTCGGCATTTGAATTAATTTTGGTTTCCCAGAATTCTTTTCTTGTGGATGGCCATTTGAAGTATTTGCAGCCATGAGCATGCCAAAAACAGCCATTTACAAATACGAGGGCGTTATATTTTTTAAGAAACAAATCCGGTGTTCCCGGAATTCCTTTTTTATGACAACTGTATCGAAATCCCCTCCGGTGCAGGCCCTTCCGGATCAGCAATTCTGCTGTTGTGTTGGTGTTTTTTATTCCGGACATCATCCGGCTTCTGGTGTTCTTGTCTACAACATCCATTATCAGTTTTTTATTTCATCATGAACAATTAACGGTTTTAAAAATTTAGCCACTTCTGAAAACATGGGAACGACTACGGAATTTCCAAATTGTTGATATGCTCGTGTATCTGAAACCGGAATAATAAAATCATCAGGAAAACCCATTAACCGGGCACATTCCCGGGGGGTTAATCTTCTTGGGTTTTTTCTTTTACCCTGATCAACAAGAATTTCCGAACCATCTTTGTAATACCTTGCAGACAGGGTTCTTGTGACCGATTCTTCAGTTACCAACCCGAAACCAAATCCATTTCCCATGGATCGGTGTTTCGCAGCATAAGCCTGAAGATATTCCCATAAATGGTCAGTGAGAGTATATTTTGATTGTACTTTATTGTTTTTAAAATCAAAATATTTGTCTTCATCATGGTCAAGCCATGGTTCTGTGGCGACAGTTCTATGCAAAATTGATCCCAGTTTTATTTCGTTTTTGTTGGGTAATTTCAGATTTTCCAGACTGAAATCCCTGGGTTCCCTTAATCCGACAATTACTATTCTCTCACGATGTTGTGGAACCCAGTGTTGGCCATCGATTACCTTGAAATCAAGAGTATACCCAAGTTCCTGTTGAAGCGTTCCTGTAATTATTTCGAATGTTTTTCCCTTGTCATGGGATTTCAGATTTTTGACATTTTCAAGAACAAAAGCTTTTGGTTTCTTTGTCTCGATTATACGGGCAACATCAAAAAACAGGGTTCCCTGTGTTTCATCCAGAAAACCATGGGCACGGCCCAATGCCTTTTTTTTGGATACACCGGCAATTGAGAATGGCTGGCAGGGAAAACCGGCCAACAGGACATCATGATCCGGGATCTCATTTACATCGATTTTGGTAATATCTCCATGTATTTTTTCTATTTCCGGGAAATTGGACAGATATGTCTTTTGGGCATAATCATTCCATTCGCTGGTAAAGACACATTCTCCTCCTGCGTTTTCAAACCCTCTCCTCATGCCACCTATACCGGCAAACAAATCAATAAAGGAAAAAGATTTTTTCTCTGTTTCATTTTTCAGATATTTGTTGAGCATATTGAACAAGCGGTCTGTTACATATGGTTTTGGTTCTGCTTGTCTGTTAAGCCAACGATATATTGTGGTTGCATTAACTTCCAGCTCATCAGCAATTTCAGGTACACTGTAGAATCTTTTTACCTGTTCAAGTTTTTCCAGAATTGCCGAATCGTTTTTCATTATGATTTCTCCCTCCCCCGGCTGCGGGGAATATTTATTGCATTGTGCAACATTGTGTCCCCTTTGTCAACAAGCTCTATTTGTCTGAAAATATGCCGATAACAATGATGGAGATACAATTGGCTTTTACAGATTATACAAAACTGATGGATTTTTTTACCTCTCTTGGTGTCACCCGTGCTTTCATGAAAGAATTGTCTGAAAATGACAATGCAAAGCAACAAATATATCTTGGTGGTAGTTTTGAAGCCCTGAACAAAATCCCGTATGGATCTGTCAGGATTGGTAATCTTGAAGGGAAGCAGAATTTCAAGGCTCCACTGGATTTATTCTGGGTGTCAGATGATGCCGAGACCGCACCAGCCCCACATGCACAATTGATACTATATCCCAAATATCCTGAAGTCAGACTATCCGGTTTTTTGAGAGAATGTGCAATCGCCCCTTCAACCCATTTGCAGCCGATTCCAAAATCAAGAAGAAAAGGAAAGGATGGCAGGTTATTGATATTCGGGGTAACCAGTAGAAACCGAATTTATATATTTCTTGCTCCAAATAATTCCCCGGTTGCAAACAGTTTAAAAAAAGATGGATTTCTTGATGAAGATAAGCATGAATTGTTTGTTGCACTCCCAATGGTATTTCATACAAATACAAAGGAAATATTATTGGCAAAACTGTCCGGGATCATCAGGAGCGGATGGCGCCAATCCTGCAAGCTTGATACCAAAGGCGGAATAAAAGTGTACAAGGCAAGAAATGGTGGCGGATATACCCTTGAAGCTTTATTGGGAGTAATACCAAACGGGGTTTCGGAACCTGATATTCTGGGATGGGAAATCAAGGCATTCTCAAGAGACAGAATTACCCTCATGACACCAGAGCCGGACAAGGGATTTTATGGTGAATATGGTGTGAAAGAATTTGTCAGAAAATATGGACACGATGCTGGAGATGATACCCTTTATTTTACTGGCAGCTACAAGGTGAATACGAAATATGACAAACTGGAATTGAAAATATCAGGATTTAATTCCAGTAAAAGAATAATTAGTAATCCCGGAGGAGGCATATACTTGCAAACAGCAACTGGTGACATTGCTGCAATGTGGTCATTTGAGAAGCTGCTTGAAAAATGGGGCCGCAAACATGCCCAAGCAGCATATATTAAATATTTGATATCAAGTGAGCCCGGGATTCCGGAATACTATTATCAGAGCCCGGTATGGATGGGAGAAGGAACAGACTTCATTTTATTTCTTTCTGCCCTTGAAGAAGGAAATATTATATATGATCCGGCTTCAAAGATAATGAATGCGAATTCATCAAAATCAAAAGTAAAAGCAAGAAGCCAATTCAGAATACCTTTTAAAAAGGTGAATGCATTATATAGAGATTTTAATGCATATCCAATAATTTGAAAATTGATATAAAACAAGGGGAGTAGAATGGAAAAAATGTTTGATATTTTGTACAGCAAGTTTTTTCTCAGAGATGTATTATCTATTTTTGCACCTGGAATTGTTTTTATGTTCACTATATGTGAATTGATAGGTGAAAATTATGTTCAAGAATTATTTAAAAAATTACTTGAAAATAATAGTGCCGGATTTATTTTTTATATTCTAATGATACTCGCAATAACAATTTTATACTGCTTTGGTCTGATTATTAACTCTTTAAGGGATTATTTGTTTTTTCGATTTAGTAAATTATCAGAAGAAAAATTTAAAAAAGAAAAAAATGATTGCTGGATTGTAGTTGCATATAAATGGGTAAAATTTATTCTTTTTGGAAAATATTTGTTGAATGTAGAATGCTATTACAAATGGCATTTGGATTTTGAAGCAAGTGAGAAGAAGAATGAGTATTTTGCTTCGACAAGCAATAGATCTGTAGTCATTTTTTAAGTATTGGGAAATCTTGGTTTTTCTTTTTTTCTGTTAGGCTAAATAGAATGTCTCAAATATTGGAGAATGGATTTTGAAATTATAATAATTGGTTTGGTAATGTTTTTTATTTCCGTTAGAGCATTTATAAATCATAAAAAATTAAATTTGACTATGGAAGAAATTTACAAAAAAAAAGACATAAACTCGGAAAAGAAAAAAAATTATAAGATTACCAATAAATAATCAAAACAGGTTAAAACACATCCAACTCAATCAATTGAAAACATGCTTAAAATAGCTTATATTCAAAACAGGGGGAAACAGGTAATAACATGTACAAGGTGTGCTACTATCTTGAACCTCCACGGGCAGGGGTATCTCGTGGAGTTTTTCGCAGAAAAACTCCCAATCCGAATCAGCGAAGCTGATTTGGATCGTCTTCTCCACAGCAGAATAAAAAAGGCCGTGCTGCCCAAAAGACAGCCTTTTTAATTATATTTATAGAGAAGACTTGATCCACAGCATTTGCATAAATCTCTGATTTCTGTATACTCGACTGCTATGGGAAATCACCGGGCCGGCGGCAAAATAACTCGAAGTCATACCACTCTTATTGATCATGCCGCACGTATTGTGGATGCGATCCATGACAGGCCGGAGGTGACAAAAATATCCCTTGGGATGATCTCGAACATTGGACGGGGAAAGCCGGGGATCAAATTTCTCCCGATAACCGGGGGATTCAAGCTCGTTGTCCGGGGAAATATCAGCAAGCAGGAACTGTTTGTTTATACAAAAGACCCGGAAGTCACCCGGATGGAAGTGTTATCTGCGATTCGCTAAGATGTGAAAACTACTCTCTGCCATCTAAAGAGAATCTCAATTACGAACGTTGAAGAAGGGTTTCAAAAGAAAATAATACCATAATAATCATATTAATGATTACTTGAGGTTATTTTCAGTTTTGTTCACAATTTTTCTCCCTCATTATTACGACGAAGACCGGAATACAGCGGTGAGGTTTTGAAAACCCCGCACCACATTAGTATGTATATCACTATGTGGCGGCACTCTCTTGTACAGTAAAGAAAATTGAAACTCCTCAACACCAGTATCAATCCAGACAGAAAAATGTCATTCAACAGCTGTTCCGGAACCGGTTTGCCTGCTTTGAAGCAATGTATGAAGAGCAGTATGCGGCTTCATGCGGCAAATACCGGTTCCTTGTAATCCAGCGGGCAACATAAACATTAAGGCTCTGCGGGCAAAAGCGGACATTGCTTCTATGCGCAATTTCTAAAATAAAGGAATCTTTTGAAAAACCTCAACAGTTTTTTCAAAAGAACACACGACCTGCTTTTACAGCTGCCACACCGTCTCTTTTGCCTGGACTATCACGAAATGCCTGCGTGCAAAAGCGGACATTGCTTCTCGGCGAATAGGGGAGCGGTTTGTCTTTCTAAATTTGGGTTTCAAGATATTCGTGTTGATATGTCGCTTTTAGCGTGCTATACTCAGAACAGAGTGATTGTGGGCGAAGTAATCATATGCGCACGGGGCGAAAATTGGACAAAAAATAGTACATGCCGGCGCGGATAGGTTATAACAATTCTTATCATTTGAACCAATTTAAACCTAAGGAGTAATTATAAACAAGAACGGCCACACAACCATGGAATGGTTTGCCAGCTCGGTGCTCGGGGACATCCCCAAAAAGATCCGCCAGGTAATAATTTCACAGTAGTCGCGGTTAAAAATTATATTCAAGTGAGGTATGTATGGGCGCAGATATTATTCTCCGCATTGAACTGACTTTTCCCGATACCGCAAAGGCAAAAGCCTTTCTGCAAACCGAACTGAATGAGGCGCCAAAAAAACTCCGCGCGCCCTTCGACGACGAGTTGCCTGGAAGGCCTGTAGACGAGGTGATCGAGGAATGGGGCAACATGGGCGCAATCGACCTTCGGACAGGGAGCAAACGATGGCATCTCGATGGCTTGTTCGGCGAGGACGCATTCAATGACCTCGCTTCCGAGCTCGCATCACTTGTTTTTCACGCCGGCCTTGCGGGTGCGACGGGTGAGGTGCTCGCTGTCTGCATCGAGTTTGCGGACGGGTGGCGGCTCGAACCGGGCAAACCTGTCAAAAGACTTACGGCAGCAGAAGCTGCTGAAATCCAGGCACAACCCTGGTTCCGTAAAACCGCCATCGATCTTATGGAGCAGACATGCAAAACCAATTGAAAGCCAGAGAAAAAAATGTTCTCAATCAAACATTCAATTTGATAAGGACAAAGGCATTTGAAAAAGCCCTGAAACTTATTGAAGACTTCCTGGACGAGGGAGGAAAAAAGAGCCCGGGTATTGTTGCCAATCTCTCCTATCTTTATAATGCATTCAAGACGCCTGACAAATCCAAACTTGACGTATATGTAGCCGAGGTGAGCTCATACCTCCGGGAAAACCAGGAATATCAGATTACCGCGGTCATGGAGAATTTTTTATCGCTGACAAGTTCAAAAGGTTATGCGAGAGAAACCATGGAACTTTTTGAATTCCTGTTGCGCGCCGCCGCGCCGATCACGGTCTTTTGTTGGATCAATTATACCTATGCGGCTGGCCTGCTTGATGATGAGTCGAAAGACAGGGTCTCCGCTCTGGTCGATTCTCGCATGCCCAAGGAAGAACGGTACTTCGGCGAGTTTCCAATGATTTTCGGGAATACCGCATCACTATTAGCCCTCCGGGGAAAACATGACAGGGCTCTCCACTATTTGAGACTCTGCAAAAAGTGGGATTATGATAATTTTAACTCATTGCGAAACAGCAAGGATTTTAAAAGCATGACAGGTCTTGATGAATTTCAACGGTTGTTTGAATAAAAGGAGCAGCCCATGACAAATAAAAATACTTATTACTAAAATCAGGATTATCAACAAAATTATTACGTACATCACCTAATAAATCTCCAGCCAAAAGCGAACCTTCTTCAAGATATCTTAATGCTTGAAATAATAATTCCTTATCTTCGAATTTGGGCGGAGCAGGTTGAGGTGTACCAGTTTTAATTTTCCTCTGAAAATCCAGGTTTGAATATAGTTTTGTTGTTTTTGACGAACAGCATTTCGTCTGGATGACCCGCATGCAGGGCAAATACAGCTGGCAGGAGCGATGCGGGCGGGAAGAATACCGGAATGCGGTGCTGGGGTATTGAAAGCCCTACACCACATTAGTATGTATATCAGAATGTGGCAGCACTCTCTTGTACAGTAAAGAAAAATATATCATCCCAAAACCATTACCATCCAAGGCAGAAAAATGTCATTCAACGGTTGTTTCAAAACAGTTTTGCCCGCTTTGAAGCAATGTATGAAGAGCAGTATGCGGCTTCATGCGGAAAATACCGTTTTACTCCTCGTTTCACTCGGAGTAAATTTGGAGAATTACTTTCGTAATTCTCCACACCTCCCGGTAATCCAGCGTAAAGCACAAGCATTCGGGCTGTGCGGCGACTGGTATGGAAGGCATTGCAAGTATCAGGTGCAGGGATTAGCGGATACGATTTTTTCGTCCCTTCTTCTGCAAGAGTTTTTTTCTGTACCCCTCATGCGGGCAAAAGCGGACATTGCTTCTCGGCGAATAAAGGAATCTTTTGAAAAACCTCAACAGGTTTTTCAAAAGTACACACGATCTGCTTTTGCCGCTGCCGCACCGTCAATTCGTCTGGACGATACCGGAGTGCCGGCGTGTGCTCCTGTAGCACGACCGGGAATTAAACACATTTTTCAGGAGAACGGTTTGTCTTTTTAAAATTGGATTTCAAGATATTCGTGTTGATATGGCGCTTTTAGTGTGCTGTACTCAGAACAGAGTGATTGTGGGCGAAGTAATCATATGCGCACGGCGAAAATTGGTTAAAAAATGGTACATGCCGGCACGGATAGGTTATAACAATTCCACTATCATTTTATGCGGCTCGGCCAATGTCTCCAAGCGCGACAAACCGAACCGAAAAACATGAGCGGTTTGGAGCGTGCAGGGCGGAGCCGCAACCGGAGGTTGCGAGCGGAGATAAACATGCTGTTGTACGCCGCTTGGCAACTTATTTGAGTTTTTCGATTCCAAGATCTTTGCATATTTTATTAACAAGAATATCTTTAATTTCAGAATGACGCGGGATGGCTGATCTTAAATTCTTTGAAGGATTGTGCCACCAGGAATGACGACCACCTTCACGCAGTAAAGAGCAGTTGTTGGCTTGTAGATGTTTAATTAAAGCAGAACGCTTCATACTGCAATTATTTCTTCTTTAAAGCCTTGGCCTGCAGAAGAAATTGCATCATTTTTATTGAATTCAAGAGCTTCTATTAAGGAAATTCTAAGAGTCTCTAATAGCTCATCATGTGATTTTTCTTGGCAGTTGACACCGGGGACTTCTTCAATCCAGCCGTACCACCAATCATCGTCATTTTTTACAATAGCTGTATATTGCATGTAAACTCCTAAACAATTATTAAATTATAATAGAAAAACAAAGTTTTGCCAAGTTGTGTATAACGGTCAGGATTGAATCTCTCCGTTCATGGAAGATTTACTCCCGAGTTGAATGAAACCGCTGCAAGAATTACATTCTTCTATTATGTGTTTGAATAATTTTCCTGTGCCTGTTAAAAGGTATACAATACAGGTGTGTTCCATAACTCTGTTAAAAATCATAGCAGTTGAACAGTATTTTGTAAAGATTAAGAGCAGTATGCGGCTTCATGCAGCAAATACCGTTTTACTCCTCGTTTCACTCGGAGTAAATTTGGAGAATTACATTCTTAATTCTCCACGCCTCCCTGTAATCCTGCGGGCAAAAGCGGACATTGCTTCTCGCGGTGGTGTGAGAGGTCGGCTGATGAATTATTTCATCAGCCTCCTACTCGATTTTTTTCTCTTCTTCCGGCTTTGCCCAGAAGGATGTGCCCGGGATGACCAGGCTCAAACGGTGAACCTCCTGGTCCGGGCTGACGATTCCCGGCCGCTTGAGCCCCGGGATTACCTGGATGTCAAAGATCTCGTCAACTGTCGTCTCATACTTCAGTTCCGCGACCCGGGCGCCGGTGGGCAGGTGAAAAATCGTCACACCCGAGGTGACGGCCTTTTTCGCAATTGGCAGGTCCTTGAACGTGGAGGAGTTCTGCCTGAGTTTTGAGTGGGCCACAAAGATATGATCAGCGTGCCTGGCCAGGCCGCGGACAAAACCGTCCACCTTGTTGACAACATCATAGGTCCGCTTTTCCGGATCAGCCGCGACAATCTCGCCGGTTGCAGAGAAGAGCATGTAGAGCTTTCCGTCGTAAAGCCGGGGAGAATGGGGCATGGGAAGGTTTTCCATGATGATCTCGTTTGTCCGGACATTGATGACAGTACCGCCGTTCGGAATTGTTTTTCGCCAGCTCTGGAAGCTGTCGTCATGTCCCATGGTGGTTACATAGAGGGGTTCCCCGTCATTCATGGCGACGCCGTTCAAGTGACAGCGGTCCTCTGAAGCAAGACCGCTGATGAACGAAGGCTTCCAGCGCGGGATGAAACTGTACTGGTCATTCAACAGGCACAGGCAGGAAAAACTGGTGTTGACAGCCCATAGCCCGGCCTTGCCCCACTCCAGCCCATGGATGTCCACGGCGCCCGTGTAATAACTTGCCCTTGGCACAAAGAGGCTGTCATAGGTGTTTGGCTGTTTTGGATACGCTGCCGCGAGACCCGGATCATGTGCCAGCACAATGACCTCGTGCTTGGCCGCGACAGCCAGCCTGTTGCCGTACAAACCCAATGCCATCGCATGGTTGAAATTGCGGGGCAGCTGGATGAGCTTGTCCGCGTCCTGGGCGCTTACAAACACGACCTTGCCCGCCTGGTATGTGCTGAGTGCTATTGTACAGTTCATCTGCATGAGCAGCTCGGGCAGGTTTGGGGAATAGGTGCAGCTGAACGGGCCCTTGGCCTGGCCCTGGGGATGCTGTCTGTTCATGTTTACCTCGACTCTACTTGATACACGGTACCAGTAAAGGAACCTTGGCTTTAATTTCTTCAATCATCAGGCGGCAGACTTCATGCGCGCCTGAGATTTGAAAATGGGTGTCATCAGAGATTCCCCTTGGATAATAGGGGTATTCGCCTGCTTTTGTCCAGAGAAATATTTTTTTGGCGCCCTCGGGTCCGGCCTTTTCAAGCAGGATGCGTGTCTGCTCGATCATGTCGAGTACGGGAATCTTTAGAGCTTCCCCAAGTTCACGGATCGCCCTGGGGTAATCACCGTGCGAATTGGTGCCCTCTCCCTGGCTGTTGAAGGTGCGGCGGTTGACCGGGGTGAGCAATATCGGGAAAGCGCCTGCCTTGCGCGCTCCCTCGATGTAGATGGTGAGGGTCTCGTTGAAGGTGGTGAAGGGCGCGGCATAGCGGTCCGGATCGCTCTGCTTCTCATCATTGTGCGCTCACTGAATGAGCAGGTAATCACCGGGTTTTATTTCAGCGAAAATGTGGTCGAGGAATTTTTCCGCGATAAAGCTTCTTGAACTCCTGCCTGAGGTTGCAAAATTTTTCAAAATGAATTTCAGTATTTTCAGATTGATATGGCGCTTTTAGTGTGCTGTACTCAGAACAGAGTGATTGTGGGCGAAGTAATCATATGCGCACGGCGAA
>JAFGJO010000057.1 GCA_016929065.1 Spirochaetales bacterium
ACGCGGCAACCTTATTTTACAGAGTATTTATTGTATTTCAGGATTTGATATATATCCTTTCAATGCTGTTGCCGCAGCTATGGCAGGCGAAGCAATATAGATTTTCGCGTTTTCTCCGCCCATGCGGCCGTGGAAGTTTCGGTTGTTGGTCGCAAGGACCGTATCGGTATTCTCCACAATCCCGCCGCTCCTTCCGGCACACAGGCTGCATGACGGATGTCCCACCTGCGCTCCCGCTTCCAAAAGCGCAGAGATATACCCCTTCTGTATTGCCTGATGGTATACTTCACGCGAAGCTGGTACGACGAGAAACCGGGTTTGAGGGGCAGTCTTTTTCCCCTTGACGATTCGGGCGGCGACTTCCAGGTCTTCGAGCCGGCCGTTCGTACAGGAGCCCAGAAACACCTGATCTATTTTCACATTATTCAGTTCAGACGCAGGAGCGACATTATCAAGGTTATACGGACAGGCAACCACCGGAAAAAATTCCTCAGCCTTATATAAAATCACCCGTTCATAGCCGGCATCTTCATCCGGAAAAAGGCCATCCAGTACTCCCACACCCCTGTCGGCACAATATGCTCTGGTGATATCATCAACTGCTATCAATCCTGTTTTGGCCCCGGCCTCAACTGCCATATTCGACAATGTAAACCGCGCGTCCTGGCTTAAGGCCTCAATTGCCGTCCCGTTGAATTCAACAGACCGGTAGGTTGCCCCGTCCACCCTGAGGTCACGGATCAAATTCAGAATAATATCTTTGCCGGTTACCCATTGCGGCAATGCCCCGTCAATAGTAACTCTGACAGTTGGAACCATTTTGAGCCATATCTTCCCTGTTCCCAGCACCGCTGCCATTTCTGAATAACCTATTCCGGTCGCCAGCACCCCCATCGCGCCGTAGGTTACCGTATGGGAATCGGTTCCCAGGACAATATCGCCGGGCGCCGCATAACCCTGTTCATGCATGAGCTGATGACATACCCCGTCGCTGCGGTGTATCCTCGTGATTCCCTGTTCTTTGACGAATTCCTCGGTGATGCGGTGATGGCGGACATCATCCGGAAACGTTGCAGGAACAAGATGATCGTAGACGATCACGATTTTTTCAGGGTCAACAACACGCGAAAACCCCATTTCGCGAAACTTGTTTATGACAAAAGGAGTAAAGAAATCATGGATCATCACGCGGTCGGGAGCGATCTCTACAATTTCTCCAGGCTCAAGCCGGTCTTTCCCGGTTTTGCGGCACAATATTTTTTCGTACAGAGTTTGCTTCACAACACTCCCCCCTTGTTTTTTTTGCGGTAAAAAGGAACAAGCCCCCCTGCGTCGATCATGTCGATCAGCATACCGGGAAGCGGCGGAAACCGCACCGAAGTGCCATCCGGCAGAATTATTTCACCGGAAACCGTATCAATGGTAATTGTGTGTCCTTCTTTCAGATATTCCTGAATCCAGGAGTTTTCAATAACGGGCAGTCCATTATTGATCGCATTCCGAAAGAATATCCTGGCGAAACTTCTTGCGATCACAGTGCAGACCCCCAGTGCCTTGATTACCTCCGGTGCCTGTTCTCTGGACGAACCGCATCCAAAATTGCTCCCTGCAACAAGGATATCCCCCGGTTTCATCATGCCCGCGAGTTCAGGCCGAAGCGGGGAAAATGCATGGACACTCATGGCCTCAATCGTCGGCAGGGTCATGAACTGCGTGGGAATAATGATATCAGTATCGATGTTGTCGCCAAGCAGCCATACCCGCCCCGACAGTATGTTTTTCATACAACTCCTCTTTTCTCATTTCACGCGAAGCACGCCGAGTACGCGATGGAAAGAATTCTCCAATTTCTCCTTCGCGGTCTTTGCAGTCTTTGCGAGAAATTATATTATTCCAAAAACCTCCGCGGATCAGTGATGAATCCTTCAATCGCCGATACGGCCACTGCCGCTGCTGACGCCAGGTACACATAACTTTCCGGGCTGCCTGACCTGCCCTTGAAATTCCTGGTTCCGGTAGAAATCATCACCTCATCCTTCCCAAGAACCCCCTGGCACGCCCCCCAGCAGACACTGCAGTTTGGATTCATAACCATCGCACCTGCCGTTATAAATGCTTCGACAAGGCCTTCCTTCACGGCCTGCTGCATGATTTTCCGGGAGGCCGGGGTAATAATCAATTTCACCAGAGGATGGACACGCCGCGTTTTTAAAATTTGTGCGGCAGTGCGCAGCGCCTCGATCCCTCCTGCACTGCATGACCCGATAAACCCCTGGTCTATTTTAATTTTTTTGTCTTCCAGCTCCTTGAGTGGTGCATACTTGTGTACCCCATGAGGCACTGCCGCACCGGATACAAGCTTATCGAGATCATATGAAAGTTTTTTTGCATACACCGCGTCATCATCAGCACTGAATATCTTTGCCGTATCAAATCCGCGGCCGGATGCCTGCAGGAAGTCACGCGTTACCGTATCTGCAGCAATCACCGCGTTTTTTACACCGGCCTCGACGGCCATGGCGCAGAGGATCATGCGCTGCGGCATTGTCATTGAGGAGACCCCCTCCCCGCAAAACTCGATTGCCGAGTATAAGGCACCATCGGCACCGATATCGCCGATGAGCATGAACATAAGGTCACGAGCATCGGCGCCGCGTGGAAAACTTCCCGTAAGCTGTATCTGAATAGTCTGCGGAACGCAAAGCCAGGTTTTTCCGGTTGCCAGAGCGCCGACAAAATCAGTGGAACCAACGCCGGCAGCGAATGCCCCGAACGCCCCGGATGCCGGGGTATGGGAATCCGCCCCGATAACAATATCGCCCGGCATAATGTAGTACTCTGCCAGTAATTGATGACACACCCCTTCCCCGTCATGCAGGGCAATACTTTGTTCACGGCAAAACCGGCGCATCGTGTTCTGGACATGGGCTGTTTTTACACTTTCTGCCGGCACATTATGATCAATAATTCCGACAGTCTTTTCAGCGATTGCAACACTTTTCTTTTTTAACTTGTTTTCAAACAATCCGACACTGACATGTGTCGTCGCATCATTGGTCATCAATCTGTCTACCGGAACTGTGACAATATCGCCCGGTTTCACCGCCGGCCTTCCTGCCGAATGAGCAAGTATTTTTTCAGTGAGCGTCATGGGGCGGGGTTCTGAAAGCGGCTTTTGATCCTCATCTGCTTCCTCAGCATTGGAATTAATAGATTCCAAAAGCCCGCCGGCTTCCACGATTGATTTTATATTATCCGGAAACGGAGTAAAGCCATATTGGCTGTCATTCACAACGAGCGTCCCTGCAGCAATATCCATGTCAACAGAAGCACCATCGGGTACGGCTTTGACAGCATCATCAGAGACAACGACCGGCAATCCGATATTGATCGCATTGCGGTAGAATATCCTTGCAAATGATTTTGCCACCACCGCCTGAACTCCCAGGGCCTTTAATACCATGGGAGCCTGTTCGCGGGAAGATCCGCAGCCGAAGTTGCTGCCGCCGACAACGACATCGCCGGAACGGCAATTTGCTGCAAAATCGGTTCGGATACTTTCAAACGCAAACGGCGTCATTTCTTCAACAGTTGAAACAAGCAGATATTGTGATGCTATTATCTGGTCTGTATCAACATCATTGCCGAATTTCCATATTCTTCCAGTCATAAAATCACCCCTCCATTTCCTTAAAAAACAATTTCGGCGGAGTGGTCACCCAATATGCGCGCAACTTTTTTTCACCGGTGTTCTTCAGCTCATGAGGCACATCTGAATCATAAGAAAAACTGTCCCCTGCTTTTAATTCATAGGTTTTCGTTCCATACGAGAATTCTCCGTTTCCCTCAAGAATGATCCCCAGCTCTTTTCCCTTATGACCGTATTCCCTGCTCCCCTTTTTCCCTCCGGGCGCAAGCTCAAGCTCATAGGCTTCCATTGCGTGATCATCATTCGCTCCGTCCACCTTGGAGAGCTGCTCGTATACTGTTTTGCCCATCACCATCCGGTTCCGGCCGTTCTTGTGAATCACATTGAGTTTGCGCTCCTTTTTATAGTCGCTGAACAGATAGTCAATATCAAGGCCGAGGACATCGGCAATCCCCAAAAGTGTCTCGATTGATGGCGACACCTTGTTTGTCTCGATCTGTGAGATCATGCTCTCGGTAACCCCGGCCTCTGTTGCCACAGTTTTCATGGTTAATCCTTTTTTTTCACGGACATTACGGATTTTTTCTCCAAATTGATATGCCATCTCATGCTTCTCCTGACTTAATTACTTATTAAGTTTAATTAGTATATATTAAGTTATATTGAATACAATGTCAAGGGTGAAATTATTTCCCCGGATATCCGGTATTCATGGGTAATTATCGTTTTTGGGTCAAGAGGCAAACATGTGCTTTATCTCACCGGTTGATATCGGGTGGTCATACAAGGTGATTGATGCGGCAACTTCTTTTAGATTCTCAATACCGGCGGTCCTGTCTGACTCTCCGCTGATCACTGTTTCAAACACACACAGAATGTCCTTCAACCGGGCCGCCAGCACGACATACTCGATCGATTTTGAAGGGCTCGTGTTTTTCAGGCTTACAGGCCTGTATGACCAGAGAAGCCATGGAGAGGACGTTGAATCAAACAGAGCATTTTTTCCCAGTTCGAGCACGTTTCCAAACATGCTGTTGCGCAGAGCAAACTCCCAGCTCATGTATTTTCGCAGGATCTGTTCATTGGGGGTATTTTTGATTTCCTCTGCATTCATAATAAAGAAAAGTGGAGTGTTCTTCTGCTGTATAACAGGATCTGTTCCGAAAAAAAAGAGAACCTCCTTGTCCTGGCGAAGCGAAAGATTTTTCCCGGGAACAATATACGAAAAGGAAGTGTTCTCTGTATTGTATGCGACAACATACCCGTCTTTCATACTCACCGCGAATACCGGAGGAGTTTCTGTTTTAACTGGAGAAGCAGCGCATGCAAAGCAGAAACTAATCAGCACAAATCCAATTAATACCCTCATTTTTCAATTCCTGTTTTCTTGTTGATATATTAAATATAACCGTTTTGATGCGAAAAACCAGTATATTTGACAAGGAAAAAGAGACGGAAACATTATCCTTGAAATGATCAATGGCTTGCAAGTAATCCAGATTCTTTCAATACAATAATAACATACCAAAAGGCAGGTATTAAAAACACAGGAAATAAAATATTGTACCACAAGAGAAAAATCCAGTGTCCCCTATGAACAGGAAACAAAGTGGGCTATAATTTCGCAGGAGAAATTGATTATATGGCCAATACAGAAGGCAAGAGACCTTTGATTGCCTTTTTTTCTGCCTATATCAGTACCCCAAATTACAAGAGCCGCTATCTGGGTATCTCTGACCATTTGCGTGTATCAAATGCCAATCTCATCTGTTTCGTCACCCATTTTCTGCATGACCCGGAAGGCTTTGAAAAACAGGCAAATATCCTCGTCAATTTCGTCACCCCGGCCCTCTTCGACGGCTGTATTCTCGGCAACACCTACAAGGATTCTGTAAAACCGTTTAATGAATTGATGGCGACCTTCCAGCTGGATATGCCGGTCATTACCATCCGCGAGGATCGAAATGGGCGGCGATTTTTACCGGATGACAATTATGAATCCATGCGTGAAATGGTGCGCCATTTAATCCGGGCACATGGCCGAACCAGAATTGCCTATATCGGCGGGCCGCCCGGCCATATTACTTCGCAAAACCGCTTCCGCGGCTACCGGGATGCACTTGCGGAATCGGGGATTGCATTCGCCCAGGAACTGATCCCCGAGCCGGTCGACTGGTGGGAGCATCAGTTCATCACATTTCTGGACACCCACGGCGCGGTTCCGGGAAAAGATTTCGATGCGGTCGTCTGCGCAAGCGACCTTTTGGCGCTGGATATTATCCGCATATTGACCGAACGCGGAGTACAGCTGCCGCAGGACGTCGCTGTAACCGGGTTCAACAATTACCTGGAAGGCACTGTTATCTCCCCGGGCCTTTCCTCGGTAGAGCTCAATTTTTACGACAAGGGCAAAATGGCCGGTGAAATGATGTTCTCCATTTTATCACAGACGCCCTTTACCAGCAGATACCAGATTTCTTCCAAACTGATATTGCGTGAATCCTGCGGATGCACACATCCGGATGTCATCCCGGTGACCAGTTCGGCTCCGCCTGCTGCTTCACCTCCCGACGAGCGGGTGAGGCTTGCAACACAGGTCTTTCAGCGGCGATGTGCAGATATGGGAATGGGCACAGACCTTGCCGACTGCCTGGCAACCGAGTTTATTAATATTGTTGATTTGGACAGTGAATCAGGCAGCTTCCTGCAATTGTTTTGTGATCATCTCCAACTCGCGGCCGTCAGCCGGCAGATGCTTGACCTCTGGTATGGCGCCTTAAACGGCTTGTGCAACGAGCTTCTTGCACTTTTAAATACTCCGAAATCAAAAAACCGGGCAGCCCTGGTTTTTCAGGATATGCGCCTTCACTATACCAGAACAATGCTTCTCCTTGAACGCGGCCGGGCAATCGATGAAGCCGCAACTGCGGATACCATCCGGAGATTCGGCCGCGCATTGCTCGTCGACTATGACATCGGCCGGATGATGGACCAGGTGGCTTTCTGGCTGTCTGCCCTTCACCTGCCCGGATGCTATGTTGCATTGTATGCAAATGAAAAAAGCCCTCTGGAGGGAGCACGTTGTGTCCTGGCTGTCCGTGATCATAAACGCCTTGAACTCCCGCCGGGCGGGCTTGCATTTCCAACACCGGACATCGTACCCGCCCGCCTGCTTCCCGAACAGTTTTCACTGGTGGTGGAAGCGCTGTATTCCCGTGACCGGCAAATCGGGTATATCGTGTTCGAGCGCACGCACCGGGACCCGCTGGTCTATGAGTTGTTTGCAGGACAGCTGGCAAACGCGCTGCAGATTGCCCTGACCATGGAAGAGCGCGAGAAAAGCCTTCAGGAAAAAACCGCTGCATGGCGAAAAATCGAACAGAGCGAAAAAAGATTTCGGGAAATGGCGGAAAACCTGCCACAGGCTATTGTAGAATTCAGTCTGCAGTACCGAATCCGGTACATGAACCGGTATGCGCGGCAGCTGCTGCAAATCCGCAACTCAGCAAGGGGCATGTCGTTCCTGGAATTCATGGGGGAAGAAGCAGTCGCCTCCATGCAGGAAGCAGCGGCTCTCCTGATTAAAACCAACAGCTCAGATCTCCGCGAAATCAAACTCTCCGGTACGGTAGAGGGGCCCGTGACAGTGCTGATAAAATCAAGTCTCATCGAGAGCGCCAGCAGGGCTGTCGGGATACGGTCTGTACTGCTCGAGATAGCCCCCACCCTCAACAGGACACTCCAGCCGGAAACAGTGTTTTATGAACGGTACTCTATCACCTGCAGGGAAAAAGAAATACTGCTCATGCTGATCAAGGGCACCAGTTATAAAACAATTGCCGGGCAGCTCTTTATTTCCCCCAAGACCGTGGACAAC
This sequence comes from Spirochaetales bacterium, assembly GCA_016929065.1. Lineage (GTDB taxonomy): Bacteria > Spirochaetota > Spirochaetia > SZUA-6 > RPPD01 > RPPD01. The sequence goes on from JAFGJO010000057.1 coordinate 7,527, forward strand.
CATGTCAACAATATCTACAAAAAAACCGGGGTGCAGAACCGTCTGCAGCTGCTTTCCATGATTCAAAAAGGGTGAAAACATGGTTGATCCGGCTCAGCAGAAGGTGCTTCATACTTCCTGTCCCCATAAATAAAAAAGTCTGCACATCAATCCTCAATAATCTTCAGCATGGTGTTGATTGAATGCGGGGCTGAGCCTTCGAAATGATTGTTTACATTGACAATCACCTGCCGGCCTTTGCTGATGCGTTTGACAAGCTTCGCGATTTCTACGGTCGACTGTTTCGGCAGAACAACAGTATCCCATGCGTCGCCGGTAATTTGTTCAATTTCCCTGCGGTCGCCGCCCAAAAGCCGGAATATGACCTTCTCCCCAATAAACTCCTCAAATGTCTCAAACACCTGAGTGACCGGGGGCATATATTGTTTTTCTACAAGCACCGGAATAATTCCGGATTCCTTTAAAAACTGAAAATATTCTTCTTTTATATAATTTCCGTTTCTGATTTCGGCTGCTATTGGAATAGCAAGCGGTATCTGATGCCTGAACTCATTTAATTTCTTGCAAAATTCCTGCAAGGAGGGCATTTTCTGTTTATTGAGATATTCAAACTGAAGCATGACGGCATCGATCTGCGGCACTAGCGGTGAAATTGCATTCGCAAACAGGGCAAAATACTCATTAGACAGAAAATCAAGATTCGCAGGATTTTCTTTTTTCCGCAAATGTGTGAGGGTGAGCGTCTGCGGTGCTTTGCAGGTAAACGAAAAACCATTCCCGACATTGTTTTTGTATTCCAGGACTTCTTCTGCTGCCGGGATATGATAAAACCAGCTGTCTATCTCAGCGGTTGAATAGAGTTCAGAATATTGTTTGAGATAATCAGCTGAGCGTGCAGCCTTGCTTTTGTAGACAAGCCCCGCCCATGAATCATAATTCCAGGAACAGGTCCCGATTTTCAATGACATGTATGGAATATAATATTTTTTTCACATTCCTTCTACAATGGGTATACGAATACGGCCAGACGAAATTGACAACCTCTTTTCTTCCCCTTTGTGGTCTTTCAGACTGTGTGAAAAGTCAGCCAAAAGAGAAGAAAATAAACCACAGATTCCCGCGCGATTATCCGCGTGTACACAGATTACG